>NZ_JAETXM010000040.1 GCF_024494465.1 Bacillus sp. V3B
ATAAACGTATCTCTTTTTTGAGAAACGCGCACGTTACTTGAAAAAATATGTATAGTTATTCCTTATTATTGGCGTGGTGCTAATAACATTACTGCAACACCAACTATGCATATTCCTGCACCTACCCAATCGTATAAATCAGGTGTTTTTTTATCAATTCCCCATCCCCACATTACAGAAAGAACGATAAATACTCCTCCGTAGGCAGCATAAACTCTACCGAATGATGGAAATGATTGCAATGTAGCAATAACACCATATAAGGCTAAGGCTATTCCTCCACCTATTCCCCAATAGTATGGTTTACCCTCTCTTAACCATTGCCAAATTAAATAACCTCCGCCAATTTCAGCTAATCCTGCGAGTATAAACAAAACAATTGCATAAAGAATTTAGACCACTTCCTAAAACAGTATTGTATATAACAAATTATAACTTATTCTTATTGCATTAACCTGCTTACGTTACTTTAAGTATATAATTTCACAATCCTCTTTAAAATTTAACATATATATCTAATTTACTTAAAAGGAGTTGCTCCATAATCTGGCCCGATTCTGGAATAACATGATGAACATTATTAAAAAGTTTTATTATGTTTTAAAAAACTTTATTATCTGTTCTGATTTCAGAATTAACGTTGAACTTGAATACTTTTAAAGAACTTTAAGATGAATCAACCATGTATAAAATCATGCATAAACAATAAAAAACAGGAAAGAGCCAAACCCATGAATACCAAGGGTTTGGCTCTTTTGCTAGCTTCTGATAGTTGACTTTATGTTAACTAGTTTTGTATAAAGTATTCATCTGATTTTTTGGGGCCTTGTTGAACGTGGCAGGTTTGTTGAAGAAGGTGTTTTACATTTTTATGGTAAAGTGTTTAGAAAAGGGGGGATGTTTATGCCATTATTACTCTCAATTCTTTTAAGTGGAATTTTAGGGACTATATTATTTTTTATACCATTTGGTTATATCGTTGCTGGTGCGATTATAGCGGGGGTGCTGTTCAGAACTTTATATTTAGTGAGTGATATTCATAAAAGAATTTCAACAATAACAGAAAAACCTGATAAAGCTAAAGAAGTTTATGAAAATTATTTGAAAGAAAAAGATGATTAAAATTTTTACTAACGGGTGCTTTCCTTTAAGAAGGAGTAGCACTCTTTTTTATTGGACTAAAGGGCAGCATTCCCGTAATGAAGAAAAATTGTGAGGGAACCAAGGTTTTCGACGGTGTGACTGTCGAAGAACAAAGGTAAAGGTGTATTTTAGTTTATTATTTTTAATCTATACTGAGCCTTTGTTGTTGGTATATTTGTATGACTTTGTTAATAGAAATAGAACGAATGAAGTATTTACTGGGGAGGATTTGGAATGAATGGGGATAAAAACTTATTACATGCTGATACGGGTGTTACATCTGGAATGTTTGTTGAGCGATCGTTAAATGAAATTCGCTTTTGGTCTAGGATTATGAAAGAGCACTCTTTATTTCTTCGATTAGGTTTTAGAGCAGAAGATACTCAATTAATCCAAGAGGCTAATCAATTCTTTCAATTGTTTGAACAAATAGAACAAACTGCGCACTCCTTTACCAATCAAACAGATCCTGAACAAATAAGAAGATTTAATACAGAAGTAGGGCAAGCTGCAACTAATATTTTCGCATTTAAACGAAAAGTACTAGCATTAATTCTCACATGTAAATTACCAGGGGCAAATAATTTTCCATTGTTAGTTGATCATATAAGTAGGGAAGCTAATTACTTTAGAAAACGGTTAATTGAATTAAACGAAGGGAAATTAAAACCACTTGCTGATGCCATTATTAAAGAAAATGTTTTCTTTTTAAGAATTATGGCAGATCATGCGAAATTTATCGGACACCTCCTTGATCCATCAGAAAGAAAGCTTGTCGATATGGCCCGGAACTTTAGTAATGATTTTGATGAATTGCTTTTTCAAGCTAGGGATTTAGAGGGAATGAAACCTTATTCTCAGACAGTTCCTCTTTTAGATCAATTCCTGGATCAAAACCGTGTGTCGGTCGCATCTCTTCGGGACTTCAAGAAAACGGCACGTGATTTAATTGAGCAATGTAAAATAAAGAGTATCATTCATCCACTCTTAGCAGACCATGTTTTCCGTGAAGCTGATAGATTCCTTGAAATAATTGATATGTTTGATGCTCATCTTACAAGCGGTAACCCAAAATCTAGAATAGTGGAAGATTGAAGAATATAGAATTAATTGGACCCCTCTTATACGATTGGGCACTTTAATGGTATAAGGATCATAGAAATGATCAAACTTTTTTATAAAAAATAATTCGTTTGAATATAGAAAGAGCATGTTTTAATCAATCTTTTTTAAAACTATGTTCTTTTTATTTATTATTTTATCAAGGTTATGAGTATCAATTTAATCAAACTTTATTTAAAAGTAACAATTTCTGCAACCATTGCTAAAATCTGAACAATCAAATCTTTCATGAATCGGTCCAACAATGGGTTTCCAATCGCTTCAGCTAGGATAGGCATACTCGTCACGATCAAACCTGCATTTGTATTTTTTAAAGTAGTAACCGTTTCAATTATCTCATGGTAGTTCCTTCCTAGTCGATCAATCGCTTCAACCATGAAATACTCTCCTTCACGAACAAAATCAAGAACTTTTTGGAATTGCTCTCGATTATTTACTGCAGCACCAGATTCCTTCTCTGTAAATATTTTTTCTGCGCCAAAACTTTTCAAGTTTTCAATTTGCCGTTCCAAATTTTGATCTTCAGTAGAAACTCTAGCATAAGCAACTTTCATTTCGAAATTTTCTCCTTTTACAAATCTATTAATAGACACCCTAATCATACACTCAAAACCTAATTGTCACTTTAGGAGTTATTTTGCACTATAAGTAAATATAAAAAGCCCAATTTCTCAGCATTAAAATTTACAATGTACCCTATTGAGTAGACACCAAAAAAAGTCTACCAATAGGGTACATTGTATTGAGAAATTGGACTTTTGCCGTTACTTCGGAAAAGCGCCCTATTCTTGAATATTCAACATAACTTCTATTAGCTGATAGCAGAATAAGAGAGTACCTTTCTTTATTTGCCTATTTTACATAATAGATTGTTATTGGCAATAAAAAAACAATACCAACTGTGATGTTAAATTAATGCTCAGGCTCATGTAATTTATTCTCTAAGTTACTTTATTACATGGGCCTGAGGAACCGTAGGTAGAATAACTTCAACCGTGGTTCCCTCATTTATTTTACTTGAGATGTTTAGTTCCCCATCATGACTTTCAATAATTTTATAGCTTGTCATTAATCCCAAACCTGTTCCTTTTTCTTTTGTTGTATAAAACGGTTCACCAAGTGTTGGAATTCGATCTTCTGGAATACCAATGCCTTGATCGACAAAGAAAATGGATACTTTGTCTTTTGCCTTTACCTTTACCTTTACATCTATCATTCCACCATTTGGCATCGCTTCAATGGAGTTCTTTAAAATATTAATAAACACTTGTTTTAATTGATTTTCTTCACACACAATCATAGGAATATCTGATTCAAATTCTACAAAGATTTGAATATTATTCATAATGGCTTGCGTGTTAGTAAGAGTCACAACATCTTTTAATAAATTTCGTATTTCTTTTTCTTTGAATACAATAGCAGTTGGTTTTGCTAATACTAAGAATTCACTAACAATCTGATTAATTCGGTCTAACTCTGATAAGACAAGATCGAAATACTCTTCTTCACTGGTATCTTTTTCTTTGAATAACTGAATAAATCCTTTGATGGAAGTAAGAGGATTCCGAATTTCATGAACAATCCCCGCAGCCATTTGTCCTACAAGAGCCAGTTTTTCTGATTTTTGAAGGAGACCTTCTGTTTCCTCCTTTTTATCGGTAATATCATTAAAAATGGTTAATATCGCCTTTTTACCTTCATATATAATAAGACGGCTAGACATTTCAACAAAAATTTTTTTTTGGTCCAGACGTACTAGTTTTTGCTCAACATTATTCGTAATCTTTTTTTCTTTACGAAGTTGTTCCATCCGTTTCATGGCTAATTCTTTATAATGAGGACTAACAAACTGGTAAATGGTTTTACCCACAATATCCTCCTTCTTTTGAGCGCCAAGCATACTTTTTCCAGTTTCATTGACATAAAGAATAATATCTTGATAGTGGATGAAAATGGAATCCGGTATAATTTCAATTAATTGTTTATAATTCTCTTCACTTTCATTCATTCTCTCCATATAAAATTTCATATTGTCATATTGTCTACCTATAAACCAAAAAAGAGGGACTACTATTAATAAATCAATTATAATTTCCCTTTTTAAAAATTCACCTAAAAATAGTAATTCAATGAATTCGAAAAAAATTACAACAATAATGGCAATAATTATAGAAGTGATTTGGCCTGTTTTTTTCATAAAAAGTTCCTCTTAAGTTTTAGTTTTATCAATAGCTAACTAAATAATATAAAACATTCCAATAAGTGTTTAACGGAAATTTATTTAGTATGAACTTTTTTAGTATAACATTTATGTTTTTAATTAAAAAAGGATATTTTTCTATCTTCGGTGAAAGTATGAATTTTATAGTTTCTCACATAAAAAATGACCGTCATCGACGGCCACTCTTAATAAACTAACGCTACCCATCGCTTTCATAACATCCTCTAACGCTATGGAGTAACGATAAAGTCATTTAATTTTCAAATGTCAAATTCACATAATAACATTCTAGATTTAGAGTAAATACAAAATAAGTTGTTTGAATTGTTAATTCCTAAACAGCTTTATTGTCATTTAACAACATGTTCCTATTTTTTTGTTTTTCGTAAGAAAGTTTTTGATAAATCGTGATGAGTTCGTCTAATTTCTGACTACAACAAAGGGTATGATGGCTATTTAAGCCTGTTGCTTCAGCAACCTGGATTAATTCATTTTTCAAATGATCGATCATGTCTTCTAATTCATTGATCTCTTTAAGCATTATATAGAATCTCCAACTTATCTATTAATTTTTTTTACAACAAAATATCACCTTGTATACAAGTAGTATTATGTAATAAATTCCCCAAAATTAAAATACTTTTTACAAAATTACTATAAAATTACAGATATTTTCTTAAGATAGAAAATCATCACTAAAATCTTATTCAAGATAAGGGACGCTTATCTACAGTTAAAAAATAAATGTCCGTTTATAGAACTTTTTTTATGAAATACAATAACAGATAGCTAAAGAGGGCTTTTTCATTTCGCTCAGCAAACGGGCCATCTCATGGTATAGATATGAGATTGAATATATCAGGGGGAAACTAAAATATTGGAGCCAGTTATTTAAAAAGAAACAGAACAGAAAACCGCATATATTAGAACAAATCCTAATATGTGCGGTTATTTATTTTTATATATTTATAATCTATTACATTAATCGGTAGCTCTAAAGAGAACAGAATAAATATATCTAACTGCTGTCTACTTACAAGAAGCTGAAAGCATTACCAAAATTATCGTGAATATCCTAATTGCTCCGATAATTCTTGAGCATTTTTTAATACGAAAGGGTGCTTTTCCGAAGTAACGATAAAAGTCCAATTTCTTAAGAAATTGGGCTTTTTATATTTACTTATAGTGCAAAATAGCGATTAAAATAGGTACAAAATAACTCCTAAAGTGACAAGACATAAAACAAGCACAAAAACATCATCAACAACATCATTTTTAGACTTGTCCAAAAAGTATACCTTGTCAGACTTTCTGAAAGTAAACATTTGTACGATTTTGTTTACTCTTACAAAAAAAGGATCGTCTTTTGACGATCCTTCCTCAATTAAAGCGCCGATTGCTGAAGATCGAAAAGTTTAAAAGAGCTTCAAATTTCCACGTTTAATGCTTTCATTTTGAATTGTTAACAATAGCCGGCTAAAAACTGGTTAAAACCTTATATTGAGATGCTAATTCATCTATTACTCTCACTTAATTCCTAACCCGATTTTGGCATATCGGGACATCATATCTTTATTCCAAGGTGGATTCCAAACAAGATTGACATTTGCAGCATTTACTTCCGGGATATCCTTTACGGCTTCTTGCACTTGGTTTACGATCATACCAGCCATCGGACAGCCCATAGAAGTTAAAGTCATGTCAATCGTAATGATACCATCTTTATCTATTTTGATATCATAAACCAACCCTAGATTGACGATATCTATGCCAATTTCAGGGTCAACGACATTTTCTAAAGCACTCATAATGCTATCTTTTAATTCTTGATCCATTTCATTCAACTCCCTACAAAGTATACTCTATCTATATCCTAACAGAAATTATATAAAATAAAAAATTTCACTATACTTCAGTATAGGTATCTCGTTTTCTTTAAAGATGTAGCTCCACAATCTGCGACGATACTTGAAGAAGGAAAAGAGTGAACTTTACGTAGGTTCAACACATTACTTCAACAAGTATGCATATGTTGAATACTGATGAGAGAACAAAGTCAGCATTTTGTCGGCTTTTTATATTGCAGTAAGATGATATTACGAGGTAACACCATAAACTATGTTTAAAAATAAATGACTGGGCTAGCAGGATTCGAACCTACGCATGACGGAGTCAAAGTCCGTTGCCTTACCGCTTGGCTATAGCCCAACGACATTCTTATAATGACCTTTTTACAAACTAATTACTCATTTTAAATTCTTTTATTTAGAAGCTGACCTTTATAGTCAGCTTCTAAATAGAAAGTATTATTGTTGTTGATTTTTTTGTTGTTGAGCTTGTTGTACTTGCTGAGTAGCTTGTTGCAGTTGTTGTTGAGCTTGCTGTAACTGTTGTTGCTCTTGTGGGTTAGCCTGCTGAGTAGCTTGTTGTACTTGTTGTTGAGCTTGTTGCAACTGTTGTTGAGCTTGTTGCATTTGTTGTGGATTAGCTTGTTGTTGAGCTTGCTGAATAGCTTGTTGAGCTTGTTGTACTGCTTGTTGGGCTTGTTGTACTTGTTGGTTGTTTGGCATTAAAAAATCCCCCTAGTAATTTTGTGTTTGCCGTGTATGGCAGTAGTTAGTATGAGGAAAGTTACAAAAATAATTCAATGAATTTCAAGCCTTTTTATTACTGATTATGAACAGGTATAGTTTACTAAAAGATATTTTTTTATAATCTTCGAAGCATAATCGGTTTTTGTGAAGAAATGTACTTAAACAAACGGGCGCGTTTCTCTAACAAGAAATGCGTCTGTTTTCGTTTAAGGGTCAGATAGTTAGTGCGAAATGTTCCTAACTCAATAGTAGGTTCATGGTTGCAATTTTAACTGTGCAAAACGCCATTTTCTCTTTTTATTATTACAAGATCGTATTTGGAACGAAGGAGAATTTTCAAAAATAGATTGATGCCTAAAGCATAGGCAAGCACCTACACATAGGATGAAATTGTATTACAGTTTTAAAAACTAAGGAGGAAATAAAATGTATCATGCTGATCAAAGTCACATGTCCCATCATTGAGTTTTAGAGATGATTCAACATTGTGAAGCTATTTGTGAATTTACTGAGTATTCGATTCTACAAATGGGAGGTTCGAGCCATAGAAGTGAGCAATTAAGATTACTTAGGGATTGTGCTGACATATGCACTTTAACTGCAAAGTATATTGCACGTTGCAGCATTTTTGCAAAGTCTATCGCTTCATTATATACACAAATTTGTGAAGTTTGTGGAAATCATTGTTTACATCACTCCGATGAACAATCTCAAAGATGTGGTCAAATTTGCTTGCATTGTACCCAAGAATGTCGTGCGTTTGCAATGTCTGCATAAAATTTGTATAGCTGATAGTGCTTACGATAATAAAGTAGGAGGTTTTCTCAATAAATCCAGAAATGTAATTTCCACCTAATATATACTTTGAGGAAAAACGAGTAAGAAATCCAGATGAAAGGATTTTTGGTAGACCATTTGGTGGGTTTGGCTTCGGTAGACCATTCGGTGGATTTGGTTTCGGCTACCTTTTATTGGGTGGATTAGCTGGTGGTTTATTAGCTGGAGCTTTACTTTCTCCATATGGATATGGTTATGGATATCCATACGGATACTGATATTCTTTTGTATTAAAAGATAAAAGTTCAATATTTTCCTAAATTATAAACTTAACTCTTATTACACTTTTAAATTTTTTTGAAAGGAATGAAAACTGGTGCTTCGTCAATATTACAGTCCATATCAATTTTTTCCTGTTAGTCCATTCTTACCTTTTGACTATTATAATCCGTATATATATAGTCCTTTCTATCCTTATGGGGGTTATCAGCAGCCACAGACCACGGTTGTTTCTGGAGGTTCACCTATTTCTTCACATGTTTTCCATGTTCCCTTACACGCTCATTAGAATTTTCTTGAAAGAGGAATAGGTACTATTTGTAGAATTTTTGGAACTTTTGATGAATGTTTAATATCATTAGTAGTATCAATTCGTATAAAATCTATATTAGTCATCAGATTTGAAGAGGAAAAAACAACCGTTAAAGTGCTGAAAGGTAATATTGAAAATTTACCTTTTAGAGACGGCTTTTTTGATTGAATTGTTACAGAATCTTCAATAATTTTTGGAGATATAGAGAAGTCATTGAAGGAATAGTATAGGGTTCTCCAGTCTAGTGGATCACTACTTTGTATTGAAATGACGAAAGAAAGTCCCTTAAGTAAAAAAGAAGAAATGGCGATTAAGAAGTTTTATGATATGAAGAAAATACCGACAGAAGATGAATGGATTGCTGCGATAAACAAAGCAGGTTTTGAAACAGTTAATATATTAAAAACAAATTCTATTCTTGAAGAACTGTTAGAGTATACTTTTGATCAAGAAGATCAAATCAATTTAAATGAATTGAATAACCTAAATCCTAATATCGAATTAACTTTAAACACTCATAGCCAAATGATGATGGATTATTCAGATAAATTAGGATATAGAGTTTTTAAAGCTACAAAAAAAGGAATGAAGACAAAGTAATTGCAATACAAAGTGTAAATAGACAAAGAGATCCTTTAGGTTATTGATTTGTAGAAGATACTGGCATTAAAACTAAAAGTGAAAATTGAGAATTAAAAAGAAGGAGCTGATTTATTTCAACTCTTTTTTTGATGGTTCTCTCGTTGTTATTCTCAGATGTATTTTTAGTTTTTATCTAAAATATACTTTTTAAACAATTTTAATCAAGTGGTCTATAATTTTTTCTAAAGTGCATTTCACATTATAGAAATCCAGATCGTATCAATAGCAAATCTAGATAGGGACACTTAATAAACCACTGTATAGCTACTATGTTCTAAAAGAAAAGTTCGGTGATAACACCAAACACCACCTGCTACCCGTTTTAAACCATTGTAGGTGCTTGGAGTTCATTTAAGGAAAATTGACATTCTGTTATACATAGATCAAGGTGATGTGCTCCTTCATTAAGCATCTTTTTAACATGAGGAACGGTTTCTTGATTCGCTAAAGTACGTATTTGCTGCGCGGTCTGTTGGCATTGTTGAATGCACTGTTGAACATCATTTGTTGAATTGGTTGCCATCATAAAACACTCCTTTCGGTCATTTATTTATTTAAGATTGTGCATGTTCAGAAGCATGTTCACATTGACGAATACACATTTCGATATGACTGGCTCCTTGAGTAAGCATGTCTCTGATTGCCGCTTGAGAAACAGCATTCGTTGATGTGCGAAGCATGTTAGCTGTATTCGTGCAATCAGTTATACATTGTTGAATTTGTTGCTTTGTTGCCATATTAAAAACACCTCCTTTTTACCTTTGTTAGTTTACCCATCACAATTTTTTTATTTGAATAAAAAACAAAAGTTTTTTCCCTTTTGCATAAGAAAATTTCAGATTCCCCTTTTCATTGGAAGTGCTGAACTGAAATAGGTAATTACTTAACTTCAATGACGTAAGGAAAATTAATTACTTCTCCATCAAATTTAAATTCAGCCCAAAGTTTATAGATCCCTGGCTTACTAAAATGAGCTACAAAAACTGTTTCCTTATCCGAAATAGGGTGAACATGAATGAACTCTTGTACCTCATTGTCAATGATAACTACATGACCTAATGCCCCTAGATACGGTTCAGGCATCGCATTGTCAATGTTAAAAGTCAGTTTAATATCCTTTCCAACTTGAAAGGGATCATGTTTGAATTCAACCATCTTTCCACGAACTTCTTTTTTTAATTCTCGGTCAATTTGTAAAAAAGGGTGTACATCGTTGTAATGTATATGAGAGACGGAATCTACCTTAAATGGAATTGGTTCAATGACATAACTTTTTCCTTTAGGATTAATATCCACAAATGCTCTATATGAATGACCAGTTAAATCGATTTTTTTCTCAAATATGTAATCATTTATTTGAATAGGATGTAAATGAAAATATTCGTTTAAATCCTCACTTACTACAATTAGGTGTATTAACTCTTCATGAGTAATATCTAATTCAGGAGCATTACCTTCTTTATCTTCCAAATGAATACTTAATAAGTCGTTTTTATATGAAACAGTAATGTTAATTTCACTTTCTGTCATTGCGTGGTGTTCATGACCCCCATTATGTTGTTCATGATGCTGTTCCATTTGTTCTTCCTCCTGTTCATTCTTAATGATTTATATTTTTCCTCGTTTTCGCCAAAACACTTCTGGCTCACAGCCGTTATAGGGATGAGAAGAGTGTTTATTCGGACTAATTGATACTTTTGGTGCATGTTTTGGACCATTAGGTTTATTCGCAGCTTCTTGTAAAGCAAGTTGAAGCGGTCCCCATCTTTTTAATATAAACACTACAATGATAAATAAAAACAACCCGCTTACTGCATAAACGGTCCACGGCAAATAAGTAACGTTAGTCCCTAAATCCAAGAGTTTCCCTCCAACAAACTTTCCACCTGCTTCCCCAATACCTGATACAACATTAGCTAGTGCAAAAAATATACCAATTAATTCTGCTTTTGATAGTTGTGACACAGTGCTATCAATGGTTGGTAGGATTAACATTTCACCTAGTACAAATATTGCACCACTAATAACTAAATGGATAAAAGAACTAGACCAATACAATGAACCAATGCCAAAACCAATAAAAACCATTCCGAACCCAAGTGCAGTGAATGGATGAAAACGATTAATAATCTTATTTGTTACGATCCCCTGTGAAAGTATTACGATCGCACTATTGATTGTCCAAATTAAGGCAACATTTTTAGGATCAGGTAAAATATCAGCTGCCCGCAAAGGTAAAGCAAGAGCAAGCTGTGCATACAAAGCCCAAATGAAAATGCTAACCGCACCAAATACAATAAATGGTTTATTTTTCAGTACTTCTCGATAGGCTCCTGGTGGAATGTCTGGACATGAGGCATCTCCACAATTTTTTGGGAGTAACAGCCAACTTTTTAAAGTAAGCACTAAATAAATAGTCCCAGCCACCCAAAAAATAATTTTCGAAGAACCAGTTATTAAAAAGAAAACAATAAGTCCAGCTGTTCCTGTTCCAATATTAGCAGCAATTCCACGAAGAGAAAAAGCAGTTGTTTGATTATCTTTTGATGCTAAAGCCGCTATTGCCGCTTTGGTTGATGGTGCATTTAATCCATTCCCTGCTCCAATGGTAATAGCCATTAATAAAAGTAACCAATAAGAAGTAAACAGTCCGAATCCTATTAGACCGCTTGCACCAATTAACGCTCCTAAACCAATAATAAATCTTCTCCCAATTCGGTCAGCTAAAAAGCCACCTATAATACTGCCGAATTGAAAAGAAATAGCAATAGCTGCAAGAATAGTTCCAATCTGAACAAGTGAAAATCCTGCTTCAATTCTTAACATTATGGGTAGAATTGGGACAACCATATATGTACCTAAATGAGATAATAACACCCCTAGCATTAAAATGAGCATAGGTCGTTCTAATTTCCTTAGTTCTTTGATACCCATTTGGCTTCCCCCCTTTCTGATACTCAATTTGTTAAAACAAAGCAGGTAACAAAAGCTACCTGCCTCTCCACTTTACATTGACATTTTACGACACTCTTCAGCACATTGGCGGCAGAATTTAGCACATGCTTGACAATGTGCATCCTGGAATTTAGCACATTCAACTGCACAAGCATCACAAATTGTTGCACATAGCTAGCAAAATTGCTTTGCATACATACTTCCACGTGACATCCATTGGGCTGCCATAGAACAAATATCTGCACAGTCTCTTAACATGTTGATACAATGTGTTCGAGCCTGTACATCAGCTTCTTTTAGACATGAAGTCAAACATTCTTCACAAGCTTGCATACATTTGTTACAAGAATCAATACACGTTTGAAATTGCTGAACAGACGAATCAACAACTGTTGTCATATAATAGTTCACTCCTTTTATTTAATTTTTTATTATTGTTTGCTAGGTAATGATTAATAAACAGGCAATACATTCCAACCAAAAAGAAAAAAGCCCAGTACAAATTACTGGACTTTTATTCTGGCTCTATAACTCACATGTAAACGGAGATATTTACTTATGACTAAAAGCAGCAAAACAATCTCTTCAAAACAAACTCCCCTCAAAAAACAGTATTTTAATGCTGATTCAAATGATTCCCCATTGAATCATTCATTATTTCTTTAAATTGAATATGTTCTTCTATTTGTAGCTGGGTTTGGAAAGGAACAAGATCAAAATCTCCTAATATGAATGCATGCATAAATGGTGGTTCTGGATGTTTCCCGCGGGGTCTTAGGAATTCAAGGTAATTGACATATACTTTTGATAATGTAGTTTGAGGTAATGGAAGAAGTGGTGTGTGCTTTCCTAGATGAGAAAGTGGAGAAGAAATCATAGCATATCTCCAATCTGCTCTAAAAAAAGTGAATGCATCTCCCTTTCCTTGTTTATTTCTCCCCCAACCTACTTCTGTTCTTTTGCTTTTATTTTTAGAAAAATGAACTGCGATTTGTTGCAATGTATCTCCATCAAACCGTTCTACATGACCTTTTATAATACTACGACATAGTTTTTCAACTTGCTTTGAGATTACTTTTTCCGATCCAATAGTTGTATTTGCCTGGACCTTTGCCAATAAAGCCAATTTCGCCTAGCGCATGTCGTGCACGGCCGTTTGGGCAGCCGGTCATACGGATGGTAATTTCTTCATCCCTTAGGCCATTTTCATCGACAATAACCTCAATCTTCTTAAGTAGAACCGGCAAATAGCGTTTGGCTTCCGCCATCGCGAATTTGCATGTCGGAAAAGCGACGCAAGCCAGCGAATTCCGACGGAGGGCCGTATAATCCTTGTCATCTGTCAAACCATATTGCTCGATCAATTTACTGATCTCTTTCTTTTTCTGGCTTGATACATTGGCAATGATCAGGTTTTCGTTACCTGTCAGACGGAAATCACCTGTATGGATCTTGGCAATTTCGCGCAGGCCCGTCATTAGTTTGTAGTCATCAATATCTGTAATGCGGCCTCCTTGGACAAACAGCGTAAAATGCCATCTTCCTTGAACTCCTTTCACCCAACCATAGCGGTCGCCATTATGGTCGAAATGAAGAAACCCAGCTAATCTTCACATGAAGGTAGCTGGGTTTCTTCATTTTCTTATAAACTATAAAACTTTTATACCTATCAATTATTAAACTTTTAACAAACTAACTCCCTCTATATACTTTATGCACTTAATTAAATGATCTTTAATTAATAACTATTTAATTCCAGATAAATATACTACATCACTAAAACGATACCCAATATCTTTAATTAAAATATTTTTATTTGTAGGTTTAATTCGTAATACCCATTTATTTGTCAGCTAACAGAGTATAAACTTAAATACATTGTAAGCGAATAAAGTATATGTTGCTTTGAAAGTTTGATCATTTCTGTGATCCTTATGGCCATTAAAGCGTCCTATTCTGGAGTAAGGTAAATCCCATGTGAGTGTACAATTTCTTTATTAAATTAATCATTGATAAAAGACCAATTACATTTGTTCAGGTGCTTTAATTCCTAATAAACGTAACGTAAGAATGTGAGTATTAAAAAGACTAAATTTTGGTCGGATCTTAAAAATGAATTGACACTATAGAAAAAAACACATATAGTTGCTTATGCAACTGTATTTTAAGGAGGTAAGAGTTTGAGCAATCCAAAAGAATTAGTTCATCAGATTTTCCAACTGTCTAGAACGATGACAAGCCATTTAAATAAAGACATGGCAGAATATAATTTGACACATGCGCAGTTTGTTATTATTCAATATTTAATTAAAAATACCGGTTCTTCTTCGCTAGTCGATATTGCACGATACTTGAACGTTGAAAAATCATCGGTTACACGCATAGTAAATCGCTTAGAAAAAAGTGACTATATTGAACAAGTGCCATCTACAGACCATCGCGAAAAAAGAATTAAACTAGACGATTCAAGAAAAGAAGTGATTCCTATTGTCGATCGAATTGAGGAACAATTTGAAAGCAAGGCTTTTAAAGGAATTTCAAATGAGGAACTAGATACCACTTTTCAAACACTCTTTAAAATAATGCAAAATGTCAACAAATCTGGAGATGAAAATTTTGAGTAAATCAAAGCTTTGGACAAAGGATTTTATCATGATTACCGTTACGACCTTTTTAGTTTTTCTGACCTTTTACTTATTGATGACAACCTTAACGGTGTATTCCATTGAACAATTCAACGCTTCCCAAACACAAGCAGGTCTTGCTTCTAGTATTTTTGTGATTGGAGCGCTCGTAGCACGCATTGTCATAGGGAAATATATTGAAGTCATCGGGCGTAAAAAATTATTATACGGTAGTTTAATATTGTTTTTAATATCATCTATTATGTATTTCGCAACAGATAGTTTAACCCTATTATTAATTGTCCGATTTGTGCACGGCGCAGCATTTGGAGTCGCTTCTACTACCATGGCAACCGCTGTTATGAGCATTATTCCAAAAGAACGTCTAGGCGAAGGAACCAGTTATTATTCGTTAAGCACACCTCTAGCAACGGCCATTGGACCGTTTTTAGGCATTTTCATTATCGGACACGCAGACTTTAATATGATTTTCGTTGCATGTACGGTATTTTCAGTGCTGAGTATCGCTGTGATGTTATTTGCTAAAATACCTGTAGAGCCTATGACAAAGGAACAACTCGATTCAATGAAAGGTTTTAAACTACAAGATTTCTTTGAGAAAAAGGCTATTCCTATGGCATCTCTTATTTTTATCATGGGAATTGCTTACTCAGGTATTATCAGTTTCATCAATCCATATGCGATTGAAATTAACTTAACGACAGCTGCTAGTTTCTTTTTTATCATCTATGCCGTGTTCTTGTTAGTATCTAGACCCTTTACTGGTAGAATTTTAGATATAAAAGGAGATAATATCGTGATCTATCCTGCATTAGTGTTATTTACACTTGGACTGATCTTCCTTAGCCAAGCAGACGCAGGTTGGTATATTATAGCTGCGGGTGCACTTGTAGCGCTCGGTTATGGTACGCTATTTTCTTGTTGCCAAGCGATTGTTGTGAAAAAAGCTCCACGTCACCGGGTCGGTCTTGCCACATCAACGTATTATATTGCCATGGATGCCGGGTCAGGTGTTGGACCTATCTTAATAGGGATCATCGTACCTTTAGTTGGGTATCGTGGAATGTATATGACAATGGCTATTATTGTATTTTTGTCTATCCTTCTATACTATTTTGTACATGGGAGGAAGACAGAATCTATAAAACAATATTCTCAGGCAAGCTAAGGAAATTCAAATATAAAAAACCTAATTCCTCGCTTACAACTGAGAAATTAGGCTTTAGTTTCTTTATAAAGCTCCCTTTAATTGAAAATCGTATAACAATAATTTTAGCCAAATACCTGCATATGAAAAGCTCAAGAACGGTCATAAGATTCGAATGAACAAGTATCGATTAACGTTTACCACGTTTATATATTGACACTCCCACATCTGAAGAAGTGGGCTTTCTCGTTTGGTGAATCTGTAATTCTTCATTGCATTTTTCAACATCGATTAATTTGCAAAATACACTACTGGCGTACAGGTTCTGTCGCTTTTACCGAAGCTTGGGATTTTTCTTTTACATCTGATTTTTTTACAAATAAAGAGCAGATTAATGTAACAACAGAAATCCCAGTAAGGAAGTAGAAGGTATATTTTATTCCAGCAGCTAATACCTCCTGTTGAGAAGCATTAGGAAAATCAATAACATATCCGTTTTGACCAGCTGTAAATAACGTAATCGCTATCGCTGTACCTGCTGCCCCAGCTACTTGATTCAATGTATTCATAGCCGCAGATCCATCTGCATACAACTCACGTGGCAATTGATTAAGCGCATTTGTTTGCGATGGCATCATTACCATCGTTAACCCAAAGAATAAAATCATAAATGCCACTATTATTTGCCAAGCAGGTGTTGTTGCTGAAATGACGGACATAAACATGAAATTCGCAATCACTATAATTAAAGAGCCAAGAATTACGAAAAGACGTGCTCCAAATTTATCAAATAGGGTTCCAACAATCGGTGACATAATAACATTGACGGCATTACCAGGAAGTAATAATAAACCAGCCACCATAGCACTCAATAATAAAGCACCCTTTAAATACATTGGCAATAGAATTCCAGTGGATAAAATGGTTAAAATGCCAAGAAACATCATCAATGTTCCTAATGTGAACATAGGATACTTAAAAACACGTAAATTAACCATAGGCTGAGCCATTTTCATTTGGCGAGTGCCAAATAATACAAGTGCGATAATCCCTACAAGTAAAGGTACCCATACTTTAGGAGATGAAAAAGCTGCTTCTGCCCTCGTTGCCAAAGCATAAATTAATCCGCCAAAACCGATTGTTGATAAAGCAACTGATAAAATATCGATTTTGGGTTTCGTAATTTCCGAAACATTCACAATTTTAGCTACAGCAAAAAGGGTCAATAATACATATAAAATAGTGCTTATCCAGAAAATATACGGCCAACCCAATGTACTAATAATAACTCCTGATAGTGTTGGTCCTAAAGCTGGACCTAATGTAATAACAAGCCCCATAATCCCCATTACAACTCCACGTTTATGAACCGGGAAAATAATTAAAAGAACACTTGTCATGACCGGTATTAGAATACCCGTTCCCACCGCTTGAACTATACGACCAATTAATAACATCGTAAAATCTAAAGACAACGCTGCTAAAATCGCTCCCAACAGCGAGATAATAAGTCCCCCGATAACTAATTGTCTTGTGCTAAACCATTTCATTAAAAGTGCTGAAATCGGAACTAAAATGGCTAAGACTAATAAGTATCCTGTTGTTAACCACTGTGCAGTGGCAGCTGTGATAGCATATTGCTCCATAACATTTGATAATGCCATATTTAATGCTGTTTCACCAAATAATCCAATAAAAGCACCTAACATTAAGATAAATGCCATTATCTTAGGATTTTTAACTTGAATTTGTATACTCATAAACGTCTCCTTTTTAATTAATTTGACCAGGCTTTTGTAATAACTGTGAAATCACTTTTAGAGGTTCACTTAGTGATGCCATTTCACTAACAATGCTACTGAATGTATTAACTAGTAAGCGTACCTTCACGGTCAAAGTCGTCTACTAATTTTCAATCATTGCTTGAATGGCTTCTTGAGTAGTTTGATATTGGCTAAAAATCCCCTCCATGTCGCTATTAATGGCCTCATTCATAGACTTAAGACTGGCGATGAGTAATTATCAGGAAAATGATAATAGAGAGCACCTTTTTTAATATTACAGGCTTTTAAGATTTCGTTTACCCCTACGCTCATATATCCTTTCTGCTGGAAAAGCGTTGTCGCGGTGTCAATTATTCGCGATTTTGTATCGATTACCACGGTGCATCCCTCCATACCAACCGGTCTGTTTTTTAACTATATCAAAAATTCTTTCTAAAATTCAAATCTTTTTTTGTAAATTTTTATTACCAATTGGAGTTCAAAATAAGATTTTTTAAGAAAAGCTATATTGATATGTAATTTTTTCCAATAATCACATTTTACTAATTTGATCACAATATTCTATAAATGATTGAATGTAATAACTTAAAAACCCAGATCCCTTCACATAGGTAACATCAGGAAAATGCGGGTTAACGACGTTAAAGAAAATCCAAATATAAAAAGCCTAATTTCTCGATGTTGTAAGTGAGAAATTAGGTTTTAGTTACTTCACAAAATGGTCCGATTGCTGAACAAAAAAATCCTGCAAGGTTCTGAAGTTCATTGTTTTAACCTCTATTTCACTAAATCTTTATTCCGAAAAGAAATTGCAGCCTAAAGGCTACTAAATAAAAAGTTGAAACATAACTTTCTTCATTAATTATTCATAAATTACGTCTGAGAAATGCCTACAACAAAATGAAATAGAAAAAGTCTTATAAACTAGTCGTTCGATGCAAAATTCGAATCCGTTTGAATATAGAAGTGATGTCTGAAGGTAGCGATTGTGTCGCACAAAGTTTCTGTGTGAGAAGCGAAGTAAAGACTTTTCGGAGGAAGGCGACAGCTGCTGGATTAAAGCGTTGATTCAGACCTTCTGGGATTATGAGTACGCCTGTCGAAGCTTCTAACCGACTAATAGTTGCGTAAGCGATGTACTCGCGACTTCTTGGCTGAGCCAAACGCAAAGGGCGATGAGTTCGTCTGCTTGATACTTACTAGATCGCTGCACAAAACCAACCTGTTTAGCAATTTTTTGTAGGGCGATTGAGATAGAAAGCGTTGTAATTCTTGTGAGAATAGATGTAATTCTTCAAAAAGTGAGAGGTCCATGAAAAAACGTCATCCTTTTCAAGTATTTTACTAAAAGAATAACGTTTTTTTCATTTTGGAGGAAATTGGTTTCTTTAGCTTGATGGGCATGTGGCAGTACCCCTTATAGTGCAAAATAACTCCTAAAGTGACACTTAGAGAAAAAGAAGTAAAATTTGTTAGCATCCAAGATAAGATTGACACCAGTACAGCTGCAGGAAAGGCTAT
>NZ_JAETXM010000041.1 GCF_024494465.1 Bacillus sp. V3B
TGATCTAACGAGTGCTTTAGCTCAATAACTAAGAACAATTTTTGAAGTTCTTTTAAATTTTTCGATCTTCAGCAATAGGGCGCTTTTTTTATATTTGAATTTCCTTAATGTTGTAAACCCGTACTTTCCTGACGCTATTCCTACTATTAAATAGTTTAAGAGCTCGCAGATTTCAGTTCCTTCACGAACAAAATCAAGAGCTTTTTGGAATTGCTCTCGATTATTTACTGCAGCACCAGGTTTCTTCTCTGTAAATGTTTTTTCTGCGCCAAAACTTTTCAAGTTTTCAACTTGCCGTTCTAAATTTTGATCTTCAGTAGAAACTCTAGCATAAGCAACTTTCATTACGTAATTTTTCTCCTTTTACAAATCTATTTAATAGAGACCCTAATCATACACTCAAAACTAACAATAATGCTTAAGTGGTTGTTTACGGTGTAACCTAAATAGATATTGAATAAAGAATATGAAACAATGGACGAGAATCCAAAAAAAGGAAGTAACAAAAACCAATGGCTTTTGGCAATATAGCAGGCGACCTTTTGTGTGTTTGAAAATAAAATACAAGCTATGACCCAAAATTATATGTATCTCGGCTGCCCCTTTAGTTCATATAAATAAGGTATTCCTCAAAGATTATGCAAGATAATTAATGAATTAGAAAGCAGTATGGAAGTTTGTATTATTTTTCAAGTTGGGAAACAGTAACAGAACAGAGCATGGGGCCTTAACCTTAAAATGTACACATAACTCCTATTTTTCAAATTGATGTATAAACCGTATCTTTTAGAGAAAATATAAAATACATTGATTAAACCACAGAAGTTGTCTAACGGGAGAGGGCAATTTCTGTGGTTATTTTATTTAGCTATTTGGTGCCAAAGTTCAATAAATGCGAGCCGGTTTCGGTTTCAACAACCTTTAATGATATTATCTCTTTTCAAGAATCGAGCGCGTTTGTTAAACAAGAAGTAAAAGGGTGGTACATATTAGTCATGTATAATATGTACCACCCTTTATTTTTTATGACTTTTTACTTTTAGGTCTTGATAATGTAAATTAGTCTTAGTATTTGCATCAGAACCGAAAAAAGATTCTATGAACAAAAATACCACAAAAACATTTGTGGTATTTTTGTTTTTATATTCTGTTTCCTTCTATTAATTAATCAATGCCTTTATAATTATCTTTTGCCATATTGAGAAAAGCAAGTGCCGGAGCTGATAATACTTCACCTTTTTTATAAGCAACAACCACATTATATTTAATAGGTGGTTTACCAATTGTATAAATATTTGATTTGGAAAGTTCGTTATTTTTCAGAATCACCTCTGGAATGATGGTTAAACCGATTCCGTTAGCCGCTAATCGATAGGCATTTTCAATATTGGTTGTTTCTAAAATAATATCAGGTTTAATGGAATGGTCATAAAAAAATTGATCTGTTAGTCTTCTTAAACCAAGCCCTTGTTTCAGTAGAATAAATTTTTCCCCCGTTAAACTTTGGGTATCCATAGGAAAATGTACGATATTGTGGCCCAGATCTGAAGAATAATACTTATGTCCTTCGGGAACCACAAGGAATATTTTTTCCTCATATAAGTTCTCATACGTGATATCGGGATTAAAAATAGGCAACATATTTAAACAAATATCAATTTTACGTTGAAGCAATAATTGTTCAATGACAATAGAGGTTTCTTCAACTAAATCAATTTCGATCCCAGGATAAGTAAAAATATATTGTGGCAATAAATCATAGAGTGTATGAGAGCCTAAAATAGGATTAATCCCAAGTGTTAGACGGCCTTTCTTCATATTGGTAATGGCTTCTATTTCATATTTCATATTTCGATAGGTTTTTTCGATTTCACCCATATAGGCTAAATACCGTTCACCAGCATAGGTAAGAGTGATTGGAGTTTCATTTCTGTTAATTAACTCAACCCCCAAGTCATCCTCTAATTTTTTAATAAATTTACTTAAATAGGGCTGGGATATAAATAAAGCTCTAGCTGCACTGGAAAAATTCCCTTGTTCAGCAATTGCTCGTAAATATTCACTTGATAAATCTTTTGTCATATAAATCTCCTCTGTATCAATTCTAGTTATATTAAAGGTTCCAATTTGGAATATACTTTTTAAATGGTTACTTAAAAGAAGGATAAAGTTAAATCTATTATATAATAAATTCAAATCGATATTTTACAATTTTTTATAAAAAACGAAAATTTAGAAAAATATATTAATTATTATATAAAAGTTATAAATTTTATTCCATATTAGTTATATTATTTCAAGAAAATAGTTAATAACGATACGTGTAAAATTTACTATTAACTGAAAAATTAGGTTTAGAGAGATACATTTCTTAATTTGTTTCTTTTATCTATAACAAAATGATTATACTTTCGATATATATAAAGGTATTTTTAAATTATTTAGAATTGTGGGATTATTACAGTGTAAGTTATTGATAGAAATTAGTCGATCATTTTAGATTAAAAGTAGTAGGTTTTATTATCTATTAAACAAAAATGGAAACGGTATCAAAAATTTGTTTAGGTCCTATTAGGTAATTAACTGAATATATGACTGGACAAGTATTGTCTGTTAACGGTGGGTGGTATATGTAAGGAAAGTCTTCACCAGCTTTAATCTAGAAGACTGAATAAGCTTCTAAGATAAAATTGAGTAATCACATAGGAAAAGTAATGAATTGGAGAGGTGTAATAAATGAGTAAAGTAGTCATTACAAGTGGAGCCAGAACAGCAGTAGGAGCTTTTCTTGGTGGTTTAAAAACAGTTCCCGTTGAAGAATTAGCGGCAATCGCTATTAAAGAGGCTTTAAAACGTTCTAATGATCTTGACCCCAAATTAGTCAATGATGTTGTACTTGGTCATGTTGAGTCATCTGGTGATGCACCAAACTTAGGGCGAAATGCGGCATTACTCGCTGGATTAGACCATGTACCAGGTTATACACTTAACCGTATTTGTGGTTCAGGTATTCAATCAATCGTGAATGCAACACAAGATATTTTAACGGGGAATTCCGAAATCGTTGTAGCTGGTGGGGCAGAAAGTTTATCAAGGGCTCCCTACTATCTTCCTTTAGAAGTACGTTACGGTGGTTTCAAAATGGGGAATCAAGAATTAAGAGATGCAAATACGAAGTATCATCATAACTGTCAACCATATCCGCAATTTCCAATTATGCATATGGGTAACACTGCAGAGAATGTTGTAAACAAGTATGAAATTTCAAGAGAAGATCAAGATCTATTTGCTTACAATAGCCAAATGAGAGCCAAAGCTGCGATCGAAGGTGGGAGATTTGAGAAAGAAATCGTTCCAGTAGAAATCAAAGGCAGAAAAGGTGCTGTCACCATTATGAATAAGGATGAACATCCTAAACCACATACGACGTTAGAAGCTCTTGCTAAACTAAGACCAGCCTTTGAAAAAGACGGTAGTGTTACGGCAGGTAACGCCTCAGGACTAAATGATGGCGGTGCAGCAGTCGTTGTCATGTCTGAAGATAGAGCAAACGAATTAGGACTAGCTCCAATGGCTGAAATTGTTGATTTCGCTGTAGCAGGACTTGATCCATCAGTCATGGGACTGGGGCCAGTGTTTGCGATTCAAAAACTTCTTGAAAAAACAGGAATGGCAAAAGAAGACATTGATTTATATGAAATCAATGAAGCATTCGCAGGCCAAATGCTTGGTTGTATGAAAGAATTAGAGATGTATTTGGATAGCCCATTATATGACAGGATCAACGTAAATGGTGGTGCAGTAGCCCTGGGTCATCCGCTAGGAATGAGTGGAACAAGAATTACGATTTCATTAATGTATGAACTAATTGAAAGAAACGCGAGATACGGGATTGCCAGTGCATGTATTGGCGGCGGTATGGGAATTGCCCTATTAATGAAAAACCCAAATGCTTAAATAGTAGGATACCCGTGCTTAGTGTAATGACTAAGCACGGTACCTCCTTATAAACAGTATTTATTTGAATATATAGACAAGAGACAAGGGAGATGACAAGCATGAGTAAAATTATTTCAGCAGAAGAAGCAGCGAAATTAATAAAAGATCATGACTTCGTAGCGACAACAGGTACTTCGGGATTAGCCGGTTTACCTGAAGAGTTAATTGCTAGTATTGGAGAAAGATATAAAAAAGAACAAAGCCCGAAAAATATCACCTTCATGAATGGCTCTGGAATCGGAATTAATACAGAAGGAAGAGGAATGGATTACCTTGCACAGGAAGGTTTGATCAAACGCGTTATCTCTGGTCATGCAGGTTTCTCCCACCGTATGTCACGGTTTATCACTGAGGATAAAGTGGAAGCATATTTTTTTCCGCAAGGAGTTATCACTCAGCTTTGGCGGTCAATCGCAGGCAAAAAGCCGGGAGTTATTACAAAGGTAGGTTTAAACACGCTTATGGACCCGAGAATACAAGGTGGAAAAATCAACGCGGTGACAAAGGAAGATTTGATCAGTGTCGTTGAATTGAATGGGGAAGAATGGCTTCATTATGCGAATCTCCCTGTCAATGTGGCGATTATTCGCGGGACGACAGCAGACGTAAATGGGAATATTACAACAGAACGTGAAGTGGCTAATTTTGAAATTCTAGCGCTTGCGACGGCTGTTAGAAATAATGGCGGTATTGTCATTGCACAAGTTGAAAAGATTGCGGAAGCAGGGTCTCTTAATCCAAAACGGGTTCGAGTGCCTGGTGTCATGGTAGACTATGTTGTCGTATCACAAAATCCGGAATATCACTACCAAACAATGGCAACGGATTATAATCCGGCCCTTTCAGGAGAGTTAAGAGTGCCACTTGACTCCATAAAACCGGCTAAGTTGGATGCGAGAAAAGTCATTTCAAGACGTGCAGCCATGGAATTATCTCCAAGCTCTATTGTGAACTTAGGTGTGGGAATGCCTTCGTTAGTTTCCAGTGTTGCCACGGAAGAAGGAGTTGCAGATGAAATGACATTAACAGTAGAGTTTGGTCTTTTTGGAGGCTCCCCTGCCAGTGGTTTGGATTTTGGCGGTTCTTATAACCCGGATGCCATTATTAATCATGATGCAATGTTCGATTTTTATGATGGTGGCGGACTTGATGTTACATTTTTAGGAATGGCTCAGCTTGATCAGTATGGGGACGTCAATGTCAGCAAATTTGGTCCAAGAGTCATGGGGCCGGGAGGATTTATTAATATTAGTCAATCTTCCAAAAAGGTTGTGTTCATGGGTCAGTTTACTGTGGGATCAAAAGAAAAATTTGAAAATAATCAAATGGTGATCGAGAACCATGGAAAAGGAAAAAAGATCGTCGATCATGTAGAACAGATTACATTCAGCGGAAAATATGCATCGAAAGCAGGCATTCCGGTTTTATACATCACAGAAAGAGCAGTCTTTGATGTTGTAGACGGAAAATTAAGGTTAATTGAAATTGCTCCAGGGCTAGATCTGGAAAAAGATATTATTGACTGGATGGAATTCAGACCATTAATTGCTGAAAACTTGAAAACAATGGATCCAACCATATTCCAAGAACAATGGGGAAATCTTAAAAATATTATTGAAGAAAAGAAAAACTTTACTCTTGCATATAACTAAAAAATTCTTCCTTAGCCAATAAGGAAATAAGGATGATGGATTAAAAATGAATAAACGAAAAAAGCATTCTTTTGAGGAGCTTGTTAAGAAAAATAAACTTGAATTATTACGTGATCAAGCTGCAATTGAACAAATCGAAGAAAGGTTAGAAAAAAAATATTTAAGTAAAGCAGAATAGTAGGTAGCATTATTTCGTTCCAATCATAACAAAATAGTAGGTTTAGAGATTTGATTTTCAAGGGTATAAGGGATAATTAGGAAAGAGCTTTGTTTAACTTCATTCAGCAAATGCTTTTTGTACCGAAAGTTTGCGACAGGTACAGAAGTCCTCCACTTCTGTAAGTGGGGGATGAATGCAAAAAGCTCTCTGATTCAGTGGGGGTTCAAACCCCGGCTGAATGAAGTTAAGCCTCCGGCGATCCTTTCGATTTTTTAAAGGTCATTTATCGAGCGAGCTCGACGACGGACAGGACGTCCTAGTCAGGCGAAAGCCACAGGATGTGGCTTTCTGAAGCGTGATAAAAATCCGGGCGCAAATTCGGAGGGGCGAATTTGATAGGTATAAGCAAGTCATTAAGCAAAAGGCTCTTTCCTAATTTATTAATCAGAAAAATAATTAGAATAATCGCAATTAATAAATTATTATTATTGGGATGAAATACGACTGGAGATGAACAGATATGAACGAAAAAACAATTTCTTTAGAGCAGAGAACGGTAAAAAAAATAATGAAACGAATTTTGCCCTTTGCATTACTACTGTATATTATTGCTTTTTTAGATCGGGTCAACATGGGATATGCCGCACTTGAAATGAATGCAGAACTTGCTTTGTCAGCAGAAGTTTTTGGGCTTCTCTCTGGTATTTTCTTCCTTGGGTACTTCTTTTTTGAAGTTCCAAGTAACATCTTAATGGAACGGTTTGGAGCAAGAGTCTGGATTACTCGAATTATGGTTACTTGGGGAATCGTTGTTGTTTTAACTGGTTTTGTACAATCAGCCACCCATTTATATATTGCACGTTTCTTGTTAGGTGTGGCAGAAGCTGGTTTTTTCCCAGGAATTCTTCTTTATCTTACGTACTGGTTTAGATCAACAGAAAGAGGACGTGCTTATTCATTGTTTCTCATTTCTATGCCTCTTGCAGGGTTGATCGGGGCTCCATTTTCTACATGGATTATGGATAATATAAGCTGGTTTTCCTTATCAGGATGGAGATGGATGTTCATTATTGCAGGACTTTTAACCATTGCGCTAGGGATCATGTGTTTTTATTATTTAACCGATCGTCCAAGAGATGCTAAATGGCTTAAAAGTGATGAACGAGATTGGATCGAGCAAGAACTAGAAAATGAAAAAATGAGTCAAAAAACGAAAAAAACAGAAAAAACATCTAAGCTGGCTGCGTTTAAAAACCCTATATTATGGTCATTTGCCTTTACTTACTTTTCTGTCTATACAGGGGTTTACGCATTATCGTTTTGGCTTCCAACGATTATTGGAAGTTTTTCAGGACAATTATCAAATACGACGATTGGTCTTATTGCGATGATTCCTTCTCTTGCTGCTATTCCTTCCATGATTATTTGGGGAAGATGCTCAGATAGGAAATTAGATAAGAAAATGTATGTCATTCTCCCAATGATTTTGGCAGCATTCGGATTCGCCGGTACGGGATTTGTTAGTAGTCCTTTGATGGCTATAGTTTGTATTACATTGGCATCAATGGGATTATATAGTTTTACCGGTCCATTTTTTGCGATGTTGTCATTATCTTTAAGCGAAAAACAAGCGGCTGTCGGAATTGCTGCTGTTAATACGTTGGCAAGTCTCGGTGGTTTTGTCGGACCAATCCTTTTAGGGTATTTTGATTTAACGGGCGGAATGCTTTTTATAGGAGTGCTTTTAATTGTTGCGTTCCTACCACTTTTAATGATGAAGAGAAACAGAGCCCAACTAGAGGGGGTAGTAGATTCATCTTTGGAAAAAGTAAATTAAAAATAGAAGATTGGGTTTTATAATAGACAGATATAGACTAGACGTTAAAATGAGGATGTCTCCGTGGCTATCAAGTAAAGGTTCAAAAGTTTTTCACTTTTGAACCTTTTATTAATCTTATAAAAAATTCGAAATTCGTAGCGATAAGCTTGATCACGAGAATTCTTCATCATTTGCATAACTTGCTGTCCCCACAAGGATTTCTTTCTGTATGGTAAAAATGATAGCCATACAATTCTATTGGTCATTAGCCTGTGCCGAAGGTTTGGTTTTTTTACGTAAGACAAAAAGAATATTAATAACTTTGATTTTGAAGTAAAGAACAAGTTAGTGATTATTACGCTTAATAAGCCTCCTTTAAATATCATGACCATCGCAGAAAACAAAAAATTAATGAATCATGAGAACACTTGAAATACAAGAAAAAAGACGCTTTCCCTATTAAAGAAAGCGCCTAATTGTTGGAGATCATAGGCTAGTGAAGCCGGTTCGGACTTCAATTGGCAGTAGCATTTAAATGATCAAGATACTGTTCATATTGTGAAGGAAATGAATGAAGTATGATTCAGCAAATGTTGTCTTACTTTGCTTCGCCAATTTTCAAATCGTATATCAGTAAAGAATTAGGGTCGTTATTCATTCGTTTTAATTTTTGGATGATATTATTAAATGAAGATTCTTCCTCTACTTGTTCATCGAGGAACCATTTTAAAAAGGAAATCGTTGCATATTCTTTTTCATCCCCAGCAATTTCAGAGAGGTTATAAATTCGGCTCGTCACTTCTTTTTCATGTTCGAGTCCTTTTTCAAAAGCATCCAAAACAGACTCAAACTTATTATTTGGATTTTCAAAACCAGAAATGCTCGCCTGTTCTCCGCGATTCTGAATGTATTTATAAATCTTCATTCCGTGAGCTCTTTCTTCTTCAGCTTGATCGTGGAAGAATTTTGCAAAACCATCATAATTTTCATTTTCACAGTAAGAGGCCATTGCAAGATAGACATGGGAAGAATAAAATTCATAGTTCATTTGATCAGTTAAAGCCTCGTATAAGGTAGCTGATAACATTGTACTTGCACTTTTATTTAGTTTTGACAACATAAAAAATCCCCCTTTCATGTAATAGTTTAAGTCTACTATAAAAAGGTTTTTATCACAATTATTAGCTTATCGTTATTATTTTATAAAAAGTATTTCATATTAAATCACGGTTATAATTAATTATAACCGTGATTTAATATGAAATAGATTACCTTTCTTTTGAAAAAAGTTAGAGTGCCTCTTTTTTTACAATGTGCTTTCCAATTTTAATAGAGAGTTTTTTTATCAATATGAATGGTTTGGACTTACAAATTTTGCATTTCCCAAGACACCCTTTTTCTTTCATTTTTACATTTGGATAGAGATCTATTAATATTTTGAATAATCTTTTTAGTTGAAAATCATTTTTACAGCAATAATAAACCGCTTTCATTTCTATTCTCTCCCTATCCTCATAATATGATCGTAACCATCATGATCCAACTGGTATTTTGCCGGATATTCTATCATAAAGAAAAGATAACTCTTTTTTTTTCTCTGAAAGGCTTAAAAATAGTTGCTTATTACGAGATTCTAAGGCTTTATCTAATTGAAAGGACAAATTGAAATAATCGAGCATACAATCAATAACTGGCATGGCTTTATCAGAGTTAATCGCTTCTTCAAGTTTCTTGACCCATATATAGTCTTTTATTTTTTCATTAACACTTATTAAAACAAACCATCCAACTCCTAAAATATATTTTCCCTGGTTAGAAATGGTTAAAACATCTCCACATTGTAAAGTTTTTGAATTGCTCACAAGGTTCTCTTTTTTGTACCCATAATATAAACACTCTACCTCAATACCGTTTTTATCAGTGACAATTAAATCCATCCCTGTTACTCTCCCTCCCAAACATCCCTGAAACAAAATTCTATAAATCTAGCAAGTATTCCATATGAACTTTAAAATTATTTCTCTGATCTTAATGCGTTAAGTTGTTTAAAAGATGTATTTGATTTGTCATATCTTCGAAATCATATTTCTTCTTTTCATTTTAAAAATGATGAAGCTTAAATATAGTTCTAATTTATTGACTGATAACTATTATCATTCTCTTCAATACTAATGATAATAGTTATCAATTAAAATTTCAAGAATAAATTAAAAATTATTAACTCAAACTTCGCACTTAAATAAGTAGGCAGAATTTGATACTTGTCTTTTGTCTCACTTTTCATCATAAAAGCTGGTTTACTCTCTTACAAAGTAAGAAAGGGGATCGTTATTCCGGCAAAGATACTATTTATCATGTTCTGAATCATTCGAAGTTTGCTTGGCGTCGCTTTTTAACTTCATTCAGCAGAAGTCCTCCACTTCTGTAAGTGGGGGATGAATGCAAAAAGCTCTCTGATTCAGTGGGGGTTCAAACCCCGACTGAATGAAGTTAAGCCTCCGGCGGATGCCTCGGATTTTTTAAAGGTAATTGATCGAGCGAGCTCGATAAAAATCCGGGCGCAAATTCGGCGGGGCGAATTTGATTGTTAGCACCATTCAAATGGTCAGTGTCCTTACAGATTCAAATCGACCAAAAGTATTGATCTTTGACGATTCCATATATGATTGAACGCGTCTTAAAAGCAGGTTTGTCAGTTGATTATGTGTTGATGGACAGGATAACTTGGTTTACGCAACAGCCTCTTATCCAATCCATCGTGGAAATCGGTCTGGATGTGATTGGCATGGTTAAGGCAACCAACGTTATTTGGTGAACAACCACAGGCTTTCCTTGAATGAATTGTATAAAGTAGCGATACCTGTACAAGGCAAGAAAGAGATTTTGCGTTCCATTCACACAGCGATGGCCAACGGTGTCCAAGTGAAGGTTATCTTTATTCAAAACCGTAATAAAAAGAGCAAATGACTTGCCATTTTCAGCACCGATTGTACGCTTTTCGAACAGGGAATTGTAGGAATCTATGGTATGTGATGGGATATTGAGGTCTTCTTTAAGGCGAAAAAATTGCTATTACGTCTGGAAAAGGAGTTCGAAGGGACGTCTTAGGATTTACTCATTAGCCACACAATCATTGTATTTGCTCACTATATCGTCTCCTGTCGTGGTAGAATCGCTGCAACACGGATCAGGGTGCATTAGGAGGACTTTTTTATGAACTTTACGATGAAGTATCTGAACTTGATTGGGCTGTAGCTCTACAGCAATTAATCGAGCTTCTTGAAGATACCATCAAATTCGCCCCGCCGAATTTGCGCCCGGATTTTTATCGAGCTCGCTCGATAAATGACCTTTAAAAAATCCGAGGCATCCGTCGGAGGCTTAACTTCATTCAGTCGGGGTTTGAACCCCCACTGAATCAGAGAGCTTTTTGCATTCATCCCCCACTTACAGAAGTGGAGGACTTCTGTACCTGTCGCAAACTTTCGGTACAAAAAGCATTTGCTGAATGAAGTTAAACAAGACCAATAAAAAAGTTCAAAAACTAATCAAAAGTCAACTTCAGTAATGGATCGACGACCTTCCCAATTATATCAAGGCTTATTTGCCGAGTTCAGTCTACGAAGTTTGAGTTATGAAAATAATTACATTATCCCACTTGACAATGATAATCATTTTCATTTAAAGTTGTTAATTAAACAAGGACAATAATTATCATTTATGTTTGGATATCCGAGAATACGTAAAAAACTGTTTTTACCCACTTACTAATACAGATCTCTGAAAATGGGTTCTAGTTTAAATATTAAAGACAGGAAACTTTTCAATAAAAAGGATAGTTAAATTTGTTAATAAGAAAAATGTTATAAAAAATAGATTAGATTAACGAGGGGGGAATCGGCAACAACTTAAACAATTATAAGAAAAAGTTATGTGAGAATACATAAAAACAGATAGTAAACACACATGTAGATTGGAAGACGAAAAATATATGGGGAGGGGAAGGAAATGACTAAAATTATCATTTGTGATTGGTGTGGTTTTATTAACAATGAGGATGTTGTTGAGGATTATTATAGCAATTATCATTGTCTATGTTGTGGTGTGGACGACGTAGAAACAGCCGAAAGTTAACGATTTAAATTATGGAGGTGATATTCATGAGTTCTTTACTTATCATAGGTGCAGATCATTTAGGTTTTATTCCAGACAAATTATCATCTGTTGGATTTGATGAAGTCTTACATATTAATGGAAGAAAAGTACAAATGGTTAAAAAAGATATACCAGAAAAAATCAGTTGTATTCTTGTACTAACGGATTACGTAAATCATAATCTGTCAACTGTTATAAAGAAGCGAGCTAAAAATCACTCCATTCCCATTTATTATGCTAAGCGTTCTTGGTGTTCAATCTATAAAGCACTTAAAGGTGTAGTAAAGCTTTAAATTTTTTTGTTTTTTATTGAGAATGATTATCATTTATTTGGAGGGGATATGAATGGCAAGACAATTTTGATTTTTTGATTAACTGATATTGACTAAAATATCAAATTATACTATTATTATAATTGATAATGATTATCAATTTCAATTATTTTTTATTAAAAGGAGGAAATTTTATGTCTGGAATTACATACTCATTTGAAAGAAAGTATGCATTTTCTTTGCTTGCAATCTTTGTATCCCTTGTAATGTTTTTAGCTGGGTGCGGAAGTCAATCATTAGAAGAAGCATCGAAAGAAAATAAAGGAGCGGAACAGACAGAACAGAAAGAAGGAACTGAAGGAAAGCAAGCTGCAGAGTCAGAAGGTTCCCGTGAAATTACTCATGCAATGGGAACAACGACAATTAAGGGAACACCAAAAAGAGTTGTAACCTTATACCAAGGGGCTACCGATGTTGCAGTTGCGTTAGGTGTAACACCAGTAGGTATTGTGGAATCTTGGGTACAACAACCAGTATATGAATATTTAAGAGATGATTTAGAGGGTGTTCAACAGGTAGGGTTGGAAACACAGCCAAACCTAGAAGAGATCGCTAAACTTAAGCCAGATTTAATTATCGCTTCAAAATTACGTCATGAAAAAGTATATGACCAATTATCCCAAATTGCACCAACCGTAACACATGAAACAGTGTTTAAATTTAAAGAAACTGTTGATTTAATGGGAAAAGCAATGAATAAAGAAAAAAAAGCCAATCAACTTTTAGTAGATTGGGATAATCGGGTAGAAGATTTTAAAGGGAAAATTACTGATAAGTTAGGAGATCAATGGCCGATTGAGGTATCCGTTCTTAACTTTAGAACAGACCACGCACGTATTTATGTTACAGGTTTCGCTGGTGATATTTTAGGTGAGCTTGGGTTTGTACGACCTGAATCTCAACAAAAGGCAGCCGATGAGGGTAATGTAGTTCTAAAGTTAACAACTAAGGAAAGTATTCCTTCGATGAATGCAGACGTATTCTTCATTTTTAATGCTGATGGTCACAATGCAGACGCAGAAGCAATCCAACAGACTTATGATGAATGGACAAATCATCCGTTATGGAAAAACCTTGATGCTGTTAAAAATGGTCAAACTTACATGATAGATGAGGTTGCATGGAATATGGCAGGTGGTTATATTGGTGCAAACGATATGTTAGATCAAATCTATGACCATTTTGAATTAGAAAAATAGTTGTCTGTTAGATTAGGTAGGGGGATTTCCCCCTATTTTTTCATATAAAAAAATATTGAAAAGAGTGAGATTATGAAACCCTTCTTTCCTCGAACCTCACTAAAGATTCTTGGACTTTCGATTGGTCTATGTATTTTGTTTATTTCTTTTGCATCAAGTATTGTGTTTGGTCAAACACCGACATCTATTAAAACTGCTTTTAATGCTTTTGTTAATTTTGATGAATCTTCTACAGAACATATTATTATTACAACGACTCGTCTTTCAAGGGCAGTAATTGCTTCCGTAATTGGAGCAGGCCTTGCAATAGCTGGTGCACTCATGCAGGCTCTAACTAGAAATCCCCTTGCTTCACCAAGTATTTTTGGAATAAATGCAGGTGCCTTATTTTTTGTAGTAACTGCTACAGTTTTTTTCTCTGTTAATTCACTCATTCATTTGATGTGGATCGCATTTTTGGGAGCAGGTCTTGCTGCAATTATGGTTTTTTTACTTGGTTCTCTTGGAAGAGATGGTTTGTCTCCAATTAAGATTGTATTAGCGGGAGCTGCATTAACCGCCTTTTTTAGTTCATTCACTCAAGGGTTGCTTGTGATAGATGAACAAAGTTTAGAAGGGGTATTATTTTGGATAGGTGGATCAGTTGCGGGTAGAACATTGGATATGTTGACACCAGTTTTACCCTTCATGTTAGGGGCAGGTATTTTATCCTTCCTTTTAGGAAACTCCATAAATATTTTAACTACTGGAGAAGATATTGCAAAAGGATTAGGACAAAAAACTATTTTAGTTAAAACTCTAATGGGAATTGTAATTGTTTTTTTAGCTGGGGGGTCTGTGGCAGTAGGTGGTTCAATTGGATTTATAGGATTAATTGTACCCCATATAGTTCGTGGCTTAGTTGGTATTGATTATCGGTGGATTATCCCCTACTGTGCAATTTTTGGTGCTAGTTTGTTACTGCTAGCTGATATATTAGCTCGGTTTGTGATTATGCCAGAAGAAATGCCGATTGGAGTAATGACAGCCATGATTGGTGCACCATTTTTCATTTATATTGCACGAAGGGGGTTCAATAAGGAATGAGTAAACATACTACGATACGGAATCGATCAGGTACGGTTTCTATTTTGATTGAAAATAAAGCAGTTTTTGTATTCATATTACTTTTTTGCAGTTCTTTGTTGTTATTTGTTATAGGTTTATCAGTAGGCAGTACGATGATCAATCCCTTATTAATCCTTCAACATTTACTGGGAATGGGGAATGGAGAGCATTCATTTGTTCTTGAAACTCTAAGACTTCCTAGAATGATACTTGCTTTTCTAGCAGGGATTTGTCTAGCTGTATCTGGCCTTATTTTGCAAGGAGTGGTCCGAAATCCATTAGCTTCCCCTGATATTATTGGGATCACGGGTGGAGGGGCAGTTGCAGCTGTTTTATTTATTACCTATTTTTCAGAATATAGTATTAAGTTGCTTCCTTTTATAGTAATTATAGGTGCAGGAGTTGTTTCTCTCTTTATATACGTTTTGGCTTGGAAGAAGGGCGTAACACCAATAAGACTTGTACTCATTGGTATAGGTGTTCAAGCTGCAATGGGAGCTATTGTGACGATGTTAATGGTACTTAGCCCTACGTACTCCACTAGTGAAGCCTATATTTGGTTGACAGGTAGTGTTTATGGAGCAAATTGGAATAATGTTTACTCAATGTTGCCATGGGTGTTAATCTTCGTTCCACTTTCATTACTATTGTCTCGAAAGGTCAATGTGCAGGAACTAGGGGATGATCTGGCACAAGGTTTAGGATTAAAAGTTCAATTGACTCGATTTGGATTAATATGTATTAGTGTGGCTTTGGCTGGCGCTGCAGTTGCATTTGCCGGAGGAATAGGTTTTGTGGGGTTAATTGCTCCTCATATTGCACGAAAACTCGTTGGTAGATCATTTGGAAGTTTAGTTCCAGTTTCAGCTTTAGTAGGTGGGATCATTGTGGTATTGGCAGATATAGTTGCGCGAACAGCCTTTTTACCAATGGATCTACCAGCAGGGGTTTTCGTATCTGGTATAGGTGCTCCATTTTTTATTTATCTTTTATATAAGAATCGAAATATGTAATGTAATTGTATCACTAAAAAGGAGTTGGTAGTATGAGTTCATTAGAAGTAAGCTCCCTTACATTAGGTTATAGTGACACTATTATCATAGAAGATCTTGATCTTGAAATTCCTAAGGGAGAAATAACAGTTTTTGTTGGGGCAAATGGATGTGGAAAGTCAACCCTATTGCGTTCGCTTGCTCGTCTATTAAAGCCAAAGTCAGGTCACGTCTTATTGGAAGGCGATGTTGTAGGAAATCTATCAACAAAGGAAGTTGCCAAACGTCTTGCTATTTTACCTCAAGGTCCCATTGCTCCAGAAGGTCTTACTGTTTTACAGTTAGTCAAACAGGGACGATATCCGCATCAAAGCTGGTTAAAGCAATGGTCTAGGGAGGATGAAGAAGTAGTTAATCAAGCACTGGAAGCAACACAAATGAAGGAATTTTCCGAAAGAACAGTGGATTCATTATCGGGTGGCCAACGGCAACGAGCTTGGATTGGGATGACCTTGGCTCAAAAGACAGATATAATTTTATTAGATGAACCAACGACTTACCTAGATATGGCTCATCAAATTGAAGTGCTAGACCTTTTATTTGAGCTAAATGAGCAAGAGGGCCGAACCATTCTGATGGTTCTACATGATTTGAACTTAGCATGTCGTTATGCCCACAATATTGTGGCTGTCAGTAATCAAAAGGTATATTCACAGGGAAGACCAGAAGAAGTAATAACTTCGGATATGGTCAAAGATGTTTTTCATATGAATTGTGATATTATTAAAGGCCCGATATTCGGGACTCCTTTATGTATACCACACGGAAAGGGAAGACGGGTTGGAAGAAATGAAGAGTCTAGGAAAAGTATTTTATTATCCTCACACTAAAGTATTAATTTGATTTAGGTATTGCTACATTATCAATTTCAATTCATATTACTCCGGTTTTAGACATATTAAAAAAAATAGCTCGCGTTCCTGCATCAATATTGTGGGAAAACGTAGCCATTCGAATTAACTCAATTTATCGGAAAATACTAGCGGAAGAATCGGATCCGATTAAAATTGAAAGGGTAAACAGTGACTTCAATTTCCTAAAAAATGCAAGTGGAGATTTGTTTAATTTAAAAGAGAATCCGATTAAAGATTATTTAAAAATAGGAGAAGAGCTTAAATTGAATCCATTTCGGAAAACGTGCTGCATGTACTATAAATTAGAAGAAGATGTTGAAAAAATCGGTTATTGTGGCAATTGCCCAATTAAAAGTAAGGAGTCAAAGGTTAGAAATTAATAAAGTGAAGAATAATGATATTTTAAAGGTACAATGTTACATATGGAATAACTGATTAATTAAACGCTCAAACAAAAGAGTATCAATTAGGAAGTTTAATGATTGGTTGGGAAGCGCATCATTTTGACGCCGTTTCTGTTCTGTTCATCATCGGGATGGTTTGTGTATTGACAAGGTTGGTGTAGTGTTCAAGAACCGGAAGATCTTATCTCTTCATTGATTTTTAAGTAGATCTGAGTAAGTCGTATAGTATAAGAAAATATAATGAAAGACATGAATGTATGAAAAAGAAAGGTGGCTCTAACATGGATATATTTAAGGCAATATTCCAAAGAAGAACGATCGGCAAAGTGAAACCAGATCCAATTGAGAAAGAAAAAATTGAAAAATTACTTGAGGCAGCTATTTGGGCTCCGAATCATTATCATACAGAACCTTGGAAATTCTTTGTCTTAACTGGGGATGGGAGACGCCCTCTAGGTAGAACATTAGCTGAAATTGCAAAAGAAAATATGGATGATCCAACAACAGAGGAAAATCAAGAGAAGTTAAAAAAAGCGGAGGAAAAACCGTTTCGGGCACCTGTTATTATTACAGTAGCAGTAACTCCATCTGATAATCCGAAAGTCATAGATATTGAAGAGGTAGGGGCAGTAAACGCTGCGATTCAAAATATGCTTTTAGCTGCTCATGCTCTCGGACTCGGCGCTATTTGGCGTACAGGAAAGCCTGCCTACCATTCAAAAATGAAAAAATTATTCGGATTAAGGGAACGGGATGAGGTGTTAGGATTTATTTACATCGGTTATCCAGACATTCCTCAACGGGAGGGAAAGAGAGTTTCTTTTACAGAAAAGACGAAGTGGATCGAAGTAGATACAACTGTATATTAAATTCACATAGTAAAGACAACCAAAATCCATAGTAACTCATCCAAAGGGACTAGTGGGTTTTGGTATAATTGGATGCCGTTTTCTGTAGCCAATCATCAGCTATTGAGGTATTATCGGCGATCAAGTAGGCTACATTAGTGATTGCTTGTACTTACGTATCGCTAGTTTCGCATACGTCAATAAAGCAAACCTCAGACTCCTCTTTTGTGTTATCATTTTAGGCGAGAAGACTCCCACTTCAATTTTGTGAAGGGCAACACCCAAAAATAAG
>NZ_JAETXM010000042.1 GCF_024494465.1 Bacillus sp. V3B
ACTTTTATTGTATCAGTTAACATTAAAAACTACAACAAATGGATATGAAAAAGATAGTGATATTTTCAAATGCTTGAAGTACCACAAATCTTACGGTTTTTAGTGGTACTCCACATTTGACCTCACTATCATCCCATCCCTAAAGGGGGTGCTGTCGCACCATAATGGGCTTTCTCGTTCGGAAAATCTGTAATAAAAGGGGTTGGTCTTGTCCATGCGGATGGAAATGAACTCGCATTGAAAATTAAAGAAGTGGTTAAAGAACGAACGGGTTACGAATCAATTAAAATTGAAGAAACAACACCTATTATAAGTACTCATACAGGTATAGGTGCTATTGGATTTATGTATTATTTTGAATAAATACAAGGGAGAAACCACTTGGAAACTTTAGGTGGTTTTTTGTTTTTTAATTCTAAAGCTTGAGAATTAAAAAACAATAGAGTAATAGTTTCTCAACAATAAAATGTAGTTTTCTTAAAATAAATCAATAGTAATAATTTTAAAAAAGGACCCTTTTTAAGAAGGGTTTACATCAAAGATTGTCGAAGAAGGTAAAAGTGTTTAAAAAATATTAACAATGGATTGGTTATGGCTTGTTTCTATAAGCCACTTATTTATAGAGATTTGTAAAGGAATTGGGGATTGGTTTATGACAGGCTATTTCAAAAATATACCTCTGTTTAAGAAGATTTTACTTTTATCATTTTTAATTACGTTTATGATTATAACTATTACAGTGATATTTAGCTATTATTTGCAGTCTAAGCAAATGAAAGATCTTCTGTCAGACCATGCACTAGATACAGCTGCCATATGGGCTACAACGATCAATTATGAAGATGTAGAATCTGTAATAGATACAAAAAATGAAAGTGACCCTCATTTATCTAATCTAAAAACAAGTCTGTCTATTTTAAATGAAAAAAACACGATTCATTTAAATAGCTTTATTGTTGAAGGCAAGCAGATGGATGAAGGTGAAATCTTCATGGTTGCGTCTGATCAAACAGAGCCCACTAAAGAGTGGCTTTCTTTATCTAGTTATAAGAAAAACGAAGAATGGATGAAAGGTTTCCATGAAGCTTTACATTCCAAACAATTGGCACATAGTGAGGTATACCATGATTCTAATGGTACTTGGATTACGGCATTTTCTCCTATACAAAATGACAAAGGTGAAATGATCGCATTGTTTGGAGTTGATATTCATGCTGATTCTATCGTAGCAGTTCAAAAGAAATATGCATTCATTTTAGTTTCATTATTTCTGATCATAGCGCCTTGTATTTACTACATTGTAAACAAAGGTCTAATCAGGATTATGGAGCCTGTAAATGAATTAATTAATGGGTTTGATGAAGTAAGTAAAGGAAACTTTGATGTGAGTTTAAATGTGCAGGATCATTCAGAACTTAGATTGTTATGTGATCGGTTTAATTTAATGACCCAACAGTTGTCTATTCTTATTGAAAAGCTAAAAAACACTTCCGAAAAGTTGAGTTCACAGCCTCAAAATATCATGTTGAATAATTTAGAAGAAGTGTTTGATGAAGTGGATAATATGATAGAGAAATCGAAATTATTCCGCGAGCTGCAGAGGGCAGAGAAAATGAATGCGATTGGGCAGCTTGCAGCATCTGTTGCACATGAGATTCGAAATCCTATGACGGTTGTAAAGGGATTCTTACAAATTTTCCTTGCGAAGGAACAGATGAGTGAAGAAGAGCGGATGTATATACGGTTGATGATTGAGGAAATGGATCGTGCGGAGATCATTATTAATGACTATCTTTCATTGGCAAAGCCTGATATGGAGCAGACAGAAAGTATTGCAGGAAGAGAATTAGCAGAAAAAGCAATGGATTTAATGAATTCATATGCTATGATGTCAAAAAATATTGCGATGGAAACACCTGTTTTAGAGGAAGTTGCAATCAAAGGAAATAAAAGCGAACTTCAGCAAGTGCTAATTAATATGTTAAAGAATGGGATTGAGGCAATGAAAGATGGGGGACAATTGCATTTTAGCCTTTATCAAAAGGGGAAGTATGGTGTTTTTGAAATAAGTGATACGGGGATCGGAATGACGGAAGAAGAGATGAAACGGCTCGGTACAGCTTTTTATTCTTTAAAAGAAAAGGGAACGGGTATGGGGTTAGCTGTCTGTTATCAGATTATTGAAAGAATGAAAGGAAGAATTGAGGTAACCAGTGAAAAGGGTATTGGGACCACCTTTAAGATTTATGTTCCACGTTGGGAATAAATTCTATAGGTTGAATGATTTGATTGTGAGTAAGTAATCCTTTTTCTTTCTTCTTGTATTAAATTTTGCTACAATAATGATAATTACGAATTGTGCAAATGGAGGTAACAGTGTGAATTTTCGAGTGTTTTTATTGTTCATGGTTATGATTCTTTTTCTATCTGCTTGTGGGGTAAATGAAATTAAAAACCCCGATAATTTGCAGGTAACGGACTTTACGCATGCAGATCAAAAGGAAGAGGCATCCGGGGTAAACGGAATTAAAAATCCTCATAATTGGCAGGTACCGGACTTCACGCATACAGATCAAAACGGAGAACCGTTTGGGTTAAGGGATTTAGAGGGAAAGGTGTGGGTTGCTAATTTTATCTTTACGAATTGTGAGGATGTATGCCTACCGATGACGGCAAATATGAAAACATTACAAGATGAAGTAAAAAAAGCAGGGATAGAAAATATTCAGTTTGTCTCTTTTAGTGTGGACCCTGCCGTTGATACACCCGAAGTATTAACTGATTTCGCTGAAAAGTTTAGTGTGGACTTCAGTAATTGGCATTTTCTTACAGGTTATACACCAGAATATATAGCGGATTTTGCTATGGAAGTATTTACAACGGTGGCGATAAAACCAGAAGCAGGAGATCAGGTGCTACATGGGACAAGTTTTTATTTAATCGATAAGGAAGGAAAGGTCATGAAGGATTATACGGGATTGGTTGATATTCCGATGGATGAACTGATTGAAGATATTAAGAGTTTACAATAGGCCATGAAGGTCTATTTTTTTGTTTTTTTAGGATTTATTAATTGAAAATACCTTTCTGTTTCAAAATATAATAAAAGCAGGGAAAGCTAATCTATTTCATATTATTATAGTTGAATCCTACTGGCGTGTTATAATGAAAGTACTTCAAGAAGGCGGGTGATAGGATGAAAAAAATATTCATCTTTCTGTTTCTTGCCATACTCTTATTGATATCATGTATTGGGTTGTACTTGATAATAAAGGGAGAAAATCATTCTGAAAAGGCAACAAGTTTAACTTTGAAAGAACCGGCACCGGTAACGCTTACTCCACAGGATTTGACGATTGTAGCGGCAGGTGATTCATTAACGGAAGGGGTTGGAGACACAACACAAAATGGTGGCTATCTCCCTTATTTACAAATATTGCTAGAAGATCAAAAAGACATTAATCAAACAACCTTTTATAATTTTGGTGTCAAAGGGAATCGCTCAGATCAACTGTTAAAGAAAGTGCAAACAGATGAGGTAAAAACAGCGATTCGTGATGCAGATATGGTCATTGTAACAATTGGTGGAAACGATATGATGAAAGTTGTTCGTGAAAATATTGCAAGCCTAGAGAAAACAGATTTTGACGAACAAAAGAAGCTATTCGAACGCAATTTAAACTTAACGATAGATATCATTAAGCAGGAAAATGAAACAGGGCATATTGTCCTTGTAGGTTTATATAACCCATTTCATAAATGGTTTCCTGAAATTAAAGAGATGAATGAAATAGTGAATGAATGGAATGAAGCAAGTCAAGCAATCCTATCGCAATATTCCAATACGTATTTTGTTGATATTATAAATGTATTTGAAAACGAGGAAGAAGAATTATTATACACCGATTATTTTCATCCAAATAATAGAGGGTATGAATTAATTGCAGAAGAAGTATTTGAGGAACTATCTGAAGATGCGATTGACCGCCTTGTAGAACAAAAATGGATTGTCCAAAAACAGGAGGAAGCCGATTGAAGAAACATCATTGGAAAAGATTATTTTTTCTTCTCTTAGGAATCAATACAGCCGTTTTATTATTTTTGTTTGTTTTTTTGGCTATCATGCTAAAGAGTCCAAGTGAAGAAACAAAAATTCCAAAGCAAAATACGGTTCAGAACGATGTGTTCTTTCAAATAAAAACAAACAAACAAGATCTTAATCGTGTGATTGACCATTATTTAGAAGAGGAATTTTCTGTGGGATTTGATTATGAAGTACTTTTGACAGATGAAGTGGAATTGTATGGCACCTTACCTGTTTTCAGCAGCAATGTAGATGTGAAATTGACTTTTGAACCATACGCCCTTGAAAATGGTGATTTAGAATTGCGCCAGAAAAATATTTCCGTTGGGCAATGGAACCTGCCAGTTCCAATTGTGTTGAAACTTGTTCAGAACAACTATTCACTTCCAGAATGGGTAACGATCCAGCCGAATGAAGAAAAAGTATATGTGTCACTACAAGATTTGAAATTGAAAAGTGATTCAAAGGTTAGGGTGGATGAATTTAATTTAAAAAATGATCAGATTATATTTTCTTTACAACTACCAATGGATTAAAGGGCATTTAGTTGAATAATCATTTTTTTGAAACAGTCTATCGAATTCTAAGTATGAACAGGTAGAAAAGAGAAAAATAGGATCTATAAAGGGGCGTGTTTTTTTATGCTAGAAACCAATTATGAATTAGCGACTTTTGCCGGCGGGTGTTTTTGGTGTATGGTTAAACCATTTGATGAACAACCAGGTATCATCAAAATTGTATCTGGCTATACAGGGGGAACAAAGGAAAATCCGACCTATCAAGAAGTGTGTTCTGAGATGACTGGTCATTACGAAGCCGTGCAAATTACGTTTGATCCAACAGTGTTTACCTATGAACGATTGCTTTCGGTTTATTGGCAGCAGATTGATCCGACAGATGCAGGGGGTCAGTTTTATGATCGTGGTCAATCGTATCAAACAGCTATTTTTTATCATAATGAAAAACAAAGGTTGGCTGCTGAGGAGTCCAAGAAACAATTAGAAATGAGTGGGAAATTTTCAAAGCCGATTGCAACGGCGATTCTTCCTGCGAAGCCATTTTATTCTGCGGAAGATTATCATCAGCATTATTACAAGAAAAACCCGGATCATTATGGACGATATCAACTCGGTTCAGGAAGAAAAGCCTTTATCGAACAACATTGGGGGAATAATTATGGTGAATAAGGATGATTTACAAAAAAAATTAACACCGATTCAATACGAAGTTACGCAAAATAGCGGGACAGAGCCGCCATTTCGGAATGAATATTGGGACGACTTTCGTGAAGGAATCTATGTAGATATTGTATCGGGCAAACCGTTATTTAGCTCTAAGGATAAGTTTGATGCTGGTTGTGGTTGGCCAAGTTTTATAAAGCCATTAACAGAGGAAGAAATGGTTGAAAAAAGTGATCGTAGTCATTTTATGGTTCGAACAGAGGTAAGAAGTAAAAGTGCTGACTCACATCTGGGCCATGTATTTAATGATGGCCCAGCACCAACGGGTTTGCGCTATTGTATCAATTCAGCTTCACTTAAATTTATTCCAAAAGAAAAACTTGAAGAAGCGGGCTTTGCGGAGTATGTTAAGCTTTTTGAAGAATAGAAACATGAAAAAGGAGTGACGCCTATTTGTCGCTCCTTTTTCATGTTTCGAAGTTAAATATAATTGGCAATCAATTCTTTTATCCAATGTAATGCGGTAAAAGTTGTTTATAAATAGTCTACTGTATGATAGGCGGATACACAGTCAGGTCAAGCACCTAGTGAATAGGTTATTAAAGAGAATGACCTAGATTATAAAGGAGTGATTGGGAATGCATTACGGAGATACTTGTGGATTTGACCCATGCTATCAAGGATATGGTTATGGTTACCCAACAGCAGTAGGGGGCGTTGGAGTAGGACGGCAAAATTGGTTTGCCCTCATTGTTGTGTTGTTTATTTTATTAATTATTATTGGTGCAAGCTGCTACGGAAAATAAAAGAAGATTCTCCCGTTTATAACTGTCCAAGTCGGGCAGTTATTTATTTATTTGTTCATAAAACGAATATTTAACAGATAAGATTGATGTGTCCTATAAAACGGAAGTGGAAGGTTTAGTAACAGAACGAAATGAGAATGGTTTGCGTGCGGAGGGCGTCCAATTGAAATCAGGTATAACCCGTGGTTTGGCTCAAGTTGGGGCATGTGGTGTATGGGTTGCTCGAGATATTATTGAAAAAGCAAAAGGGTCTATTAAAAAAGCATCATTAATAGTATAAGAAAATCGTTTATGATATTGCATAAGCCAAAAGGACTATCCTATTTAGGTCGGTCTTTTTTTATCTGAAAATTAATATCATTAAAAAAAGTCTATGAAAAAAGTAACCTTTTTGACTGTAGCAAAAAGGTATAAAGGTATAGAAAGATAATGACAAGGGATTTCTAATGGAGCGTTACAATTCCGGGGATCTAAAATTAATAAAGAAAATAATGAAAAGTGATAAAAACCTTTTAAGGAGATAAATAGTGATCTTGTAGTAAATTTATCTATGTCACTTTTCCTTACATTTACTTTTCAGAAAGTATTGACAAGAGGAGATGATTCAAATAGAATAAGAGATATCAAATATATGTTATATAACCTAACATTATAAAGTTATTTTATATAACTTAAATAAAAAAGGGGAGAATGAATATGGATCCAATATTTTTAATGAATAGTCTTTGGGTTATGTTTGGTGCAATTTTAGTTATTTTTATGATTGGTGGATTTATATTACTCGAAGCTGGTTCAACTAGAATGAAAAATGCGGGGCATATTGCTGGTAAGACTATTTTCACATTCGGTCTTGCTTCATTAGTTTACTGGGCATTTGGTTATGGATTTACTTTCGGTGATAACGCGAATTTCTTTGTTGGGATGACTGATTTCTTTTACTCAGGAGAGCAAATTGAAGGCGAGAGTCTTTCAACAGCTGCATTCTTTGTTTTCCAATTAGCTTTTGCAGGAATTGCAGTTACGATTGCATTAGGAGGATTTGCTGAACGAGCTAAATTTCCAGTATATGTTATTTTTACGATCTTATTCGGAATTATTGTTTATCCGGTTGTAGCTCACTGGATTTGGGGCGGTGGTTGGTTAGCAGATCATGGGAAACAAGACTTTGCAGGTTCAACCGTTGTTCACTTAACAGGTGCTATGGCAGCTTTAGCGGCAACAATTTTATTGAAACCGAGAATCGGGAAATTTAATCAAGATGGTTCATCGAACAATCTTGCAGGACATAATCAAGTGTATACAGCTTTAGGTGTATTAATCTTATGGGTTGGTTGGTTTGGATTTAACGCAGGTAGTACAGTTGCAGTTGATGATGCTTTCTTTGGGTTTGTTGCTTTAAATACAACTCTTGCAGCAGCGGCGGGTGCAGTTGCAGCTACATTAATTTCTTGGATGGTACTAGGGAAATCAGATATTCCAACTATATTAAACGGTGCATTAGCAGGGCTTGTTGCGATCACAGCATCATGTGCGTTCGTTGATACATGGGCGTCTGTTGTCATCGGTTTTATTGCAGGAATTCTTGTATTCTATAGTGTAAGATTTTTTGAAAAGAAAAGAATTGATGATCCGATCTATGCTTTATCTGTCCATGGGGCAGCAGGGGTATGGGGAACCTTATCAACAGGTTTCTTTGCTACACCAGAACTTGCAGCTTCAGTTGGCGGTCAAGCAGGATTATTCTACGGTGGTGGATTTGGACAATTGGGTGTACAATTGATGGGAGTCATTGCATGTGGTGCCTTCGCATTCATCGTATCTTTCATTATTCTAGCTGTCCTAAAGAAAGTTATGAATGGAATACGTGTAACAGAAGAAGAAGAAATTATGGGATTGGATATGAGTGAGCACGGAAGCTATGGATATCCAGAACAATTTTCTGCAAGCGAAACAAAGTTAAATTCATAAGCAAAGGCCTCTCTAAAGGAGGCTTTTGTTTTTTCATTAATATCAGAATTTATATCTTTTCTGAACATAGAGAACGGTCTAGCGCAAGCGACCTACCCCTCTCGAGGTCACAAGTCAGTCCTCCCAAAAAAGGTAAAGAACACCTTTCCATGAGACTCATCTTGTGCTTGTCGGGGGTGGGCAAGGCGCTTGCGCTTTTCTTATTAAGGAAGTGTTATGGTGTCAAATGAGTTTAATTCTTATGATTCGATAAGAGAATGGAAGGAACAACATATTTCTGAATATCTAGTCGATACTTTTTCATTGAATCAATTTCATGATGCTGTTATGGATAAAGTGTTTGAACTCTCCATTATCCGATTAAATAAAGGGGTTCCCCCTTGCCGTTATTGTTGGTTTATTACGGGGAGTGGAGGCAGATTTGAACAAGGCCTCATTAGTGATCAAGATCATGGAATAATCTTTGAAATACCAAATAAGGAAAACGAAAGATATTTTTTAGAACTGGGTAAGGAAATTTCATATGGATTAGAGGTGGTTGGATATCCATATTGTCACGGAAATATCATGAGTTCAAACCCTCTTTGGTGTAAGTCAATCGATGGATGGAAGGGACAACTGCTTGCATGGATGGAAAAGAGAAGCTTAGAGTCTATCCGGAATTTACAGATCTTTTATGATGCTAGATGTTTAAAGGGGGCAGATGATTATGTAAAGTCACTAAAGTCCTTTATATATGATTTCCAACAAGAACACCCAGTTCTTATTAAGCGTTTAATGGAAAGTGTAATGTATGTGAAAAATTCAATAGGTCCTATTGGTCAATTTATTGTAGAAGAACATGGAAAACATCGAGGCTCGATTAATCTCAAATATTCTGCCTTTATTCCGTATGTCAATGCGATTCGGATCTTAGCTATAAAGGAAGGATTAAGTGAGACGTCTACTCTCGATCGACTCAAAATCTTGTCACAAGTAAAGGGATATAGTAAAGTGTTGAAAATGTGTACAGCTAATTTTTATATTTTATTAGGTTACCGTCTTTTATTAGAAAAAGTTAACTCTTACGAAGACACACATTTTTTAAAAGTAAAAAACTTAAATAGGTCGGAGAAAAGAGAGTTGAAGAGAATTCTTAAAGAGGGGAAAAGGCTTCATCAATTTGTTACGAAACTCATTGAAACAGGGTGTTAATGATGGCATTTGAACCATTTTTTCAGTTTATGAGAGGGATTCAAGGAAAATTAAATAATGGTGGACTTGGGAATGCGCACGGGGGGCAAGATGCGAAACAAATCGCTTATGTCAGACAATTGCAGAAAGAAATGAAGCAGGATGGAGCCCTACATGTTCCGTTACAACAATTGGATGTAGTGGTGTTTGATATAGAAACAACCGGTTTTTTTCCTGAGCAAGGTCATGAAATTATCTCCATTGGAGCGATTAAATTAATTGGAGGAAAAAAGCTAGCTGAGCAGTCGTTCTATTCCCTCGTTCGTTATGAAAAGGAGCTCCCATCGACTATTGTGAATTTAACAGGGATCACAAATGAGCAATTGAAAGATGCACCACCTCTTTCGGATGTTCTGATCCAATTTTTTGGTTTTGTCCAAAATTCCACACTTGTAGCACACCACGCTAATCATGAAAAAAGTTTTTTGCAAAGTGCTAACTGGAAGCTTTTTCGCACTCCATTTAAGTATCGTATTGTTGATACTTCTTTCCTCTATCGAATTGCAGAACCTGATGTAAAATTTATTAGATTAGAAGAATTTTGTGAGCATCATAACATCTCAATTGTAGACCGCCATCATGCACTAGGAGATGCTAAGTTAACCGCTGAACTGTGGAGTATCTATATCCAGAAGGTTCAAGAATTAGGCTGTTTAACGCTGCATGATGTCTATGAACGAATAGTTAGAATAAAGTAGAAGTCCTATCCCATCATAGATAGGACTATTGTTGTTTCTAATTTTGGGTACCTGAAAAAAAGGGATGAATACACTTTCTTTTTTTACTAATGAAAGAATATAAGAAAGATTCCTCCTTTTTATACATATACTTAATTAATGATCTAGATTGTGTGAGTAAATGTTTTCTATAGATGAAAACATGGGGTGAGAGGATGAAGCGATCGTATTTAATTAAACCAATGTTGGATGAGGATTATCCGATTATCGATTATGGGAAAGGTGTTTATTTATATGATGTAGAAGGAAAGGAGTATTTGGATGCATCTTCTGGAGCTGTGACAGCTAATATTGGTCATGGTGTTAAAGACATTATAGAAGCGATGAAAAAGCAGGCTGACAAAGTTTCATTCGTTTATCGATCCCAGTTTACAAGCGAACCAGCGGAACAGTTAGCAGAAAGTATCGCCAAGCTTGCTGGCGGAGACTTAAACTGGAGTTTCTTTGTTAATAGTGGGTCTGAAGCAACAGAAACGGCGATGAAAGTCGCCATTCAACACTGGCAGGAAAAAGGTATAAAGACGAAAAACAAAATTTTATCGCGTTGGGTTAGCTATCATGGGATTACGCTCGGCGCTTTATCGATGTCGGGTCACGCTAGTAGAAGAGCACGCTTTGTTCCACTCCTTGAAGATTTTCCTACTATCCATCCTCCCTATTGCTATCGCTGTCCATATAACAAAAAGGCCCCTGAATGTGATTATCTGTGTGCCAAAGAATTGGAAACTGCCATCCAAAGAATCGGGGCAGAACATATTGCTGCTTTTATTGCAGAACCGGTGATAGGGGCTGCGGGTGCGGCGATTACACCGCCACCAGACTATTATAAAAAGATAGTAGATATTTGTATGCGTCATAATATTTTATTTATTGCAGATGAGGTCATGACGGGTTTCGGACGGACGGGAAAGATGCTTAGCTGTGAGCATTGGGATGTGATCCCAGATATCGTTGCCCTTGGAAAAGGAATGGGTGCCGGCTATGCACCCATTGCCGCAACACTTGTCAGTGACCGTGTGATGGAGTCGATTCTAAATGGTTCCAAGATCGTTATGAGTGGACACACCTTAAGTGCAAATCCGCAAAGCTGTGCAGTTTCCCTTGCTGTTATCCAGTATTTGGAACAAAATAATATTATGAAAGATGTCCTAGTGAAAAGTCGGTATCTATTTAGTGGGCTTCGACAGTTACAGCAACAGTTTCCCTTTATAGGGGATGTACGGGGTCAGGGCTTATTAATCGGGATTGAATTTGTCAAAAATCAAAACACGAAAGAACCGTTTCTGCGAATAGAAGCCTTTACACAAAAGATCATTAAAGCAGCGGCGAAAAATGGATTACTTTTATATCCTGCAGGGGCTGGAATAGATGGAATAAATGGAGATTCGATTATTATTTCACCTCCACTAACTATTTCTATAGAAGAAATCGATCGATTATTGATAAAACTCGCGAAAACTTTTCAAGAAATAAATGAAATCAGTCATAAAGGAGGTTCAGCCAACTGATGGATAACCCTTTTGGAAAAATAAAGACCGTCGATCAAGTCATGGAGAATTTGCAAAATAGGATGACGGTCATGTTTGGGGGGTTTGGAGGGGTAGGATCACCACCGACCATCATTGACGCCATGATTAAAAAAGGTTTACGTGAGTTAACGTTAATTGGAAATGACGCTGGGTTTCCGCATATTGGGATTGGGAAGCTGGTTAATGAGGGAAGGGTAAATAGGCTAATTGTCTCTCATATTGGGTCAAATCCAATTGCTGGAAAATTAATGATGGATGGCAAGATTTTTGTTGAATTTTCTCCACAAGGAACGTTAGTTGAGCGTATTCGGGCAGGTGGAGTAGGAATTGCGGCCATTCTAACAGATGTTGGAATGGATAATAGAATGGTGGCAGAAAATAAGCAAACTTGTATGATAGAGGGGAAAACATATTTAGTTGAAACAGCACTGACAGCAGATGTGTCGATTGTCTATGCGAAAAAAGCAGATCCTTATGGTAACTTATTATTTGATAAAAGTGCTCGGAATACAAATCCACTTGTGGCAATGGCAGGTGATGTAACGATTGCAGAGGTAGAGGAAATAGTACCACTTGGAAACCTGCATCCGGATGAAATTATCACTTCGGGTGTATTTGTAGATTTTTTGGTTCAGTCTGGGGGGGTGAACTGGAAATGGGTATGGGAATAAAAGTTCGAAATCAGATTGCTAAAAGGGCTGCTTCAGAAATCAAAACAGGCATGGTCGTGAATTTAGGTATTGGAATCCCCTCTCTCGTTCTGAATCATCTTGAAAAGAATATTCAAGTGATGTTTCATGCGGAGAATGGGATTGTTGGAATGGGTCCTAGTCCTAGGATAGGTGAAGAAGATGAAAATATATGTAATGCTGGTGGATTTCCTGTTACGGTCGTGGAAGGAGCTTCGTATTGCGATAGTGCTGTAGCTTTTGGTATGATTCGTCGGGGAAGAGTTGATATAACCATTCTAGGTGCTTTACAAGTTAGTGAAAAAGGAGATCTTGCCAATTGGATTGTACCAGGGAAAAAAGTGCCGGGTATGGGAGGAGCTATGGAGTTGGCCCAAAAGGCTCGAAAAGTGATCGTTCTTATGAGTCATACGGATCAAAAAGGAAGAGAAAAAATTTTACAAAACTGTACATTGCCTCTAACTTCAGCTCGTTGTGTCGATATGATCATCACTGAAATGGCTGTTTTTCAAGTTGAAACGAAAGGGCTTGTTCTCTATGAATATAGTGAAGGTTTCACGATTGATGAGATTAGAAGAGTGACAGGTTGTTCATTTACGCTTCATGAAGGTGTGAAAATGATTCGCATGAAATAAAAAGAACGAGGGGGATAATCGTTAATTTGGGAGTACAAGAAATTATGACTATTTCTTCATACAGGGTGAAGGGGGAAAGCCGATGGAGAAGATAGAGGATAGAATCAAAATATGGTTATCTCATAATCGGGTAAAAGGGATCAAGCTTTTACAACGGCTTGTTCAGGAACGGAGTGTACGCGGAGATGAAAGTAAGTCACAGGCGATTATCGTTGAAAAATTACGCGAAATCGGTCTGAAACTTGATATTTGGGAAATTGGTGGCACAGAACTGATAAACCACTCGTTTTTTTGTAGTGATCGGAAAGATTTTCGGGGAAACCCAAATGTTGTGGGGATTTGGAAGGGAGCAGGTGGAGGAAGATCCATCATTTTAAATGGTCATATTGATGTAGTTCCTGAAGGGGATTTAGATGAATGGGAGCATGATCCATATAGTGGTTTGGTTCAAGATGGACGGCTTTATGGACGCGGGTCAACTGATATGAAGGGTGGAACAGTTGCCCTCCTTTTGGCCATTGAAGCTATTAAAAGTAGTGGCATAACGCTTAAAGGTGATGTCATTTTTCAAAGTGTAATCGAAGAAGAGAGTGGTGGAGCTGGAACGCTTGCGGCTGTTTTACGAGGGTACAAAGCAGATGGGGCTATCATTCCTGAGCCAACAAATATGAAGTTGTTTCCGAAGCAACAAGGATCGATGTGGTTTCGCATTAAAGTAAAAGGTCGCTCTGCACATGGAGGTACAAGGTATGAAGGAGTGAGTGCTATTGAAAAAATGATGCTCTTGATTAGTCAACTACAATTATTAGAACAAGAACGTAATCAGCGTGTGACAGATCCATTGTATGCAGGAATTCCGATCCCTATTCCGATTAATATTGGAGTAATCCATAGCGGCCAATGGCCCTCCTCTGTTCCTGATATAGCTGTGATCGAGGGACGAATGGGAGTCGCGCCAGATGAAACATTGGAGGCTGCAAAAAACGAAATGAATGTTTATTTAGCTAGATTAGGAGAGAAGGATCATTGGTTTAAGGAATATCCGCCTACGATCGAATGGTTTGGTGGAACTTGGTTACCAGGAAACTTGGATAATAAGCACTCGTTAATTGAAAGTGTTTCCCATTCTTTTCAAAAGACAACAGGAAAGGAACCGATTATTGAAGCTTCACCATGGGGGACGGATGGAGGGATACTATCGACTATTGGAGACACGCCAGTAGTTGTCTTTGGTCCAGGGATTACGGAGGTTGCTCATGATACGAATGAGCATATTGTATTAGAAGATGTATTTGAGACAGCAGAAATTATTGCGAGCACACTTTTAGATTGGTGCGGTGTAGAAGCGTAAGAGAGGAGATCATCAGGGCATCAATATGCTGACAGCAATTATTGGTTTAAAAGCAAAAAAAGTCTTTATCGGAGAAAAAGGCGGATTTACAATTGGAAATCATTATATATCAATTTTTCGATTAAAATTGATATAAATAGGGTGCGTAAACATAAAAGGCTGACTCAGGAAGAAAGTGGGGCAGTCTTATTTTAATAGAGAGGGAGATGAACGTGAGTGAAGTTGAGCATGTTCAGAGGATAACAGGAGAACACTTTCAAATGGATCTTTTTATTGACCCTTATAATAAACGCTTACGTGTCGATGACTATCGAGGTGATGTTAGTCAGGTGGTTGAAAAAGTGGAGGAATTGGCGGTTCATCTAAAGTCTGAAAAAATGATTATTATAGGGAGAAGAGAACATTATACTAGTCTACTAGAAAAGGCTTTTCAATGCGAGGCAGTGGTTGATCATTTTTTTAATGGTTCTGATGCTTACTACTTTACGAAATTTTCCAGTATGGAAAGAAAACAGAATGCACATTGGATCATTGAGGATAGAACAATAAAGAGTGTGAGTAAATTAGCACGAAACCAAGCTAAAAAAGTCATTCCTACTGGTTATGAACTAAAAAAACTTTATAAAAAGGATGCAAAGCCTTTAGTACAGCTTTATCAAGAAGTGTTTCAAATTTATCCGACACCGCTTCATGATCCAGAGTATATTCGAGAAACGATGGAACGAGGAACAATCTACTATGGGTTTATTCATGAGGATAATATTGTCAGTGCAGCATCAGCAGAAGTGAACGATCGTTATCATAATGCAGAACTAACCGATTGTGCCACATTACTATCCTATCGCAAGTATGGATTAATGAAGCATGTTCTGGAAAAGTTAGCAGGAGAATTAAAGAAAAATAGGATCTATTGTGCGTATTCCATTGCGAGGGCACAATCGTTTGGGATGAATGCTGTTCTTCATCAACTTGGCTATGAATACCGGGGGAGATTGATGAATAACTGTTATATTTTTGACAAGCTTGAGAACATGAATATGTGGGTGAAGGATTTGTCCTATCTTAACGAGCAGTAAGCCCGCTATCTAAAGACTTGATGGGGAGGAATCAACTGTCCGTAAAGATCCAATAAGTGTAGTAAGAAATTTTTTAAGGTTTTATTTAAGCCCTTAGAAAACTCAATCAGGCTCTGCTTGGCTAATCATCAGTGGGGATAAAGAAAATCCCTACTGATGGAAGCCTTCTTTATCTAAAGTTTAATTTTTAGTACGTTATGAGTGGTTACCCATATGATATAGTGTCGAATGTGTGATTTAATTCTACTATATTTATGAGGAGGAAATTCCGTGAAGCCGTTTTTATATAAACCCGACCGTCATTGGAAGGATATCGAACTTTGGAAGGATGTAACAGATGAGCAATGGAATGACTGGATTTGGCAACTGACTAACACAATTCGAACACTTGATGATTTGAAAAAAGTGGTCCATTTGACTCCTGATGAAGAAGAAGGTGTCCGTATTTCTACTAAAACAATCCCATTAAATATTACCCCCTACTACGCTTCATTGATGAATCTAGATGATCCTCGCTGCCCGATCAGAATGCAATCTGTTCCAGTTTCAAACGAAATTTATAAAACCAAGTATGATTTGGAAGACCCTCTTTATGAAGATGAAGATTCACCTGTTCCAGGATTAACACACCGTTATCCGGATAGAGTCCTTTTTTTAGTAACGAATCAATGCTCCATGTATTGCCGCTATTGTACGCGACGCCGTTTTTCAGGTCAAATTGGCATGGGGGTTCCGAAAAAGCAATTGGATGCAGCCATCGACTATATCCGTTCAACCCCAATGGTTCGTGATGTTCTGATCTCTGGTGGTGACGGACTTCTTATTAATGATCAAATTCTAGAATATATTTTAAAAAAACTTCGTGTCGTTGACCATGTTGAAATCATCCGGATTGGCACAAGAGCACCTGTTGTATTCCCACAACGAATTACAGAAAACCTTTGTCAGATATTAAAGAAGTACCATCCTGTTTGGCTTAATACCCACTTTAATACCTCGATTGAAATTACGGAGGAATCGAAGAGAGCATGTGAAATGCTAGCAAATGCAGGTGTACCAGTCGGAAACCAATCGGTGATTTTGGCAGGAATTAATGACAGTGTTTCGATCATGAAAAAATTGATGCATGATCTTGTGAAAATTCGAGTACGGCCCTATTATATTTATCAATGTGATTTGTCTGAAGGAATCAGCCATTTCCGTGCGCCAGTTTCAAAAGGACTTGAAATCATTGAAGGATTGCGCGGTCATACAAGCGGATATGCTGTACCTACCTTCGTGATCGATAGCCCAGGTGGCGGTGGGAAAATTGCTCTTCAGCCCAATTATTTAATTTCGCAAAGTGCCGATAAGGTTGTCCTTAGAAATTTTGAAGGGGTCATCACTTCCTATCCAGAGCCTGAAAACTATGTTCCTGGCAAGGCGGAGGAATATTTTAAAGGGGTCTATCCTGATTACGAGAAATATAAATCTAATGTCGGCATAGCTGCCGTTATGAATGAAAGCCAATTCAATCTCGTCCCAGAAAAACTGCAACGCTTGGAAAGAAGGCATAAATATGAGGAAAATCCAGCACATACTTCCTTAAAGGATAAACGTGAAAAACGGGATGAGTTAAAGAACAAAAAATATGTGGCACAACAGAAAAAACAACATCAAGAAGATGCTGGAGAGGGGAAATAAACATGGGCTGCGAATGGTGTTCCTCTGAAAATATCAAGAAAAAAGCGGTTTCGGTCTTTTGGGAGTTACCTGATGGTACAAAAGCAATTGAAATTAGAGAGACTCCTTGTACGAGTTGTTATGACTGTGGAATGTCCTATCAAGAAGAAGAAATTATCGAGCAAATTGAAGAACAGCTTCTTTTAATCAACACTAAAGTTCTAGAAAACTCATTAACATTTGATGAATTAATGAGAAAACCGAGGTTGTTAAAAAGGAATTATTTTAAATTTGATTAAAGCGAAATTAAATAGAATAATGGATAATCTCTTATTGAACTTATGGGGGGCGAATGCAGAACAAGGTATTCGCCTTTCTTTGTTGAAGTAAAG
>NZ_JAETXM010000043.1 GCF_024494465.1 Bacillus sp. V3B
AAAAAAGACTAAAATTTAAAACGTTGACGTTTTTGTTTGTTTAGTTTTCAAAGAGCAATTTGTTGCACCCGCTTCAGAAGCGACTTTATTAATATAACATGTGATGTTTTATTCGTCAATACTTTTTCAAAAAAAAAAAACCGTTAACTACGAAAGGTTATCTTAAATGTTTCGCAGAGACGGTTATTAATATACCAACTTTTTATATAAACGTCAACAGCTATTATTATTTTTTAAAATAATTTTTCTGCTGCTTTATAATGTCTGTGAAACAGACCCTTACTTTTCGTTTCTATATTTACAACTTGTATAAAATCTTTCTGAATTAAATACGCAAAAAGCACTTCTAAATCCACTGAATATAACTTTAATTCAGAGTGAGATAAAACGTCATTAAAAGACCAAGAATCTTTTTTCTTAAGGACTTCAATTAAATGTCCCATTCCCACCGCTGTTCTAGAATGAATAAGAAAATCACTTGCTAAAAATAATAATTCTAGTCTTTTTTCTAATTCTTCCTCACTGCTAACTAATTCATTATATAGTTTAAAAACGTCTGGTTCAATTTGCTTAACCTGTTTCCAGACTGTTACTTCCGGATGAAAACCTTTTTCAATTAAAGATAATCTTCCAAGATGATGTAAAGAATGAAGAATATCATTGTATGCATCTAAGTACTGTCCATTTTCAAAAAAGGCTTTGCCATCCATATAACGACGAATGAGTTTTGCAAACTCTAAACCCATTTTTAATTTTCGTCCATTGAACGGAAATTCTTTAAGTTCATCCCTTAAATTTTGTAGAAATTCATTACGGTCAAAGAGCACTCTTCCTGAATAAATCCATTCCACTATTTTACGGTTAGAACCTAATAAAAGCCATTCATTCAATTGCTCTTCTGTGACAGTATGCATCGCAGCCTTTTTTTCTAGATACGAATAATGTTTAATTAGTACAGGTTGTTCCGCTTCTTTTACCACAATAAGCAAAATTGCATCAAAAGTATCGGTAAAAGGAATTGACTTTTCCCGTTTTTCAATCATTAATATGCCTAATGTATTTACTTGACTTGCACGTTCCTGATAGATTGGACGAAGAATGTCTTCCACCATGAATCCCCCTCATTCCAAGTTGTATACTTGGCTGACTCTTATTTCTAGCTTTTATAATTTCGACGAAATTTGATAAAATCCTTCAATAATTTTATCAAATTTACTGGCTAACCTAATTTATTCTATTAGATTAATGTTAACTCTAAAAATAAAGAGACTTCTGATTTGCTACTCAAACAAAATGATTCATTTTTTTGAATATATACTATATAGTTTGCTTTAGGGGGGAACATTAATGGCTAAAAAACATTCGAGTAAAATCAATAAAATTCGTACCTTTGCTCTCAGTTTAATTTTTATCGGATTCTTTGTTATGTATATTGGTATCTTTTTTAGAAATCACCCTATTATTATGACTATTTTCATGTTACTCGGATTACTATGTATTATCGCTAGCACCATTGTTTATTTCTGGATTGGCATGCTCTCTACCAGCACCGTACAAGTTATCTGCCCGAACTGTGGAAAACACACGAAAATACTCGGTCGAGTAGACATGTGTATGTATTGTCAAGAACCACTTACACTAGATCCAGATTTAGATGGAAAAGACTTTAATAAAAAATATAATCGTAAGCAAAGCCAATAGTTTTTTCAAAATAATAAAAACAAAATTAAAAGCCCAAACAAAATGAACTGCCCCCCTGTCAAGTAGACAGTGGAAATAATAAAAAGTAGTCTAAGCGGCTTTAGCTCTATATTCCATAGGGCTCAGGCCGTTTAGTCGTTTTTGGTATCGATCATAATTATAGAACTGAATGTATTCATCAATCGCCTTACAAAGCTCTTCAAACGTATCACACTTATACAAATAATACTTTTCGCACTTGAGGGTACCCCAAAAAGACTCCATTGGTCCATTATCAATACATCTTCCAACACGCGATATGCTTTGCGTCATTTCAGCTTTATCTATCCTTCGTTTAAATCCATGTGATGTATACTCGAATCCTCGATCACTATGAATAAGAGGATGAGCCTCGGGTGATACAGCTAATGCTTGTTCAAATGAAGCCAAAAATAAGCAATCCCCTTGCTATTTTAGATTCTACTAAACCTTAAAAATAAAATTCAGTGTAATGTAGCTTACTGTTAGCAGGAAAAATAAGTTATAAAGTAGTATTAGGTGGAATTAAAGGTGAAGCCGATTTTATATACGATTGATGGTTCTATCACAAAGGAGATTGAAGAATGATAAGAGTTGGTTGGATCCTGTGCACATTAGCTCTAGTAGTAGTAATGTATGGTTTGGGTGAATGGACAAATAAAGATGAGATCATTTTTCCAGAAGTTGCAGCTCTTGCTATTGGAAGTTGGATTTATTCAAATCAAGAATGGACAAAGAATCATTTTCACTTTTGGTTTTCTCCAACAATAGCTGCGATTATAGGTGTTGGAATACAATTCATTTTTCCGTTTATGCAAACTTTACCATTAATCATTATTGTATATGTTTTAACAGCAAACATGCTGTATGTTTTAAATTCACTTGTTGCTCCTTCTTTATCAGCTGCCCTGTTACCTGTTTTACTCGAAGTAAATAGTTGGTATTATGTGTTATCTGTATTATCCTTTACCATTATTATAGCTTTAGTAAAAGTAATAACTAATAACCATAAAAGTGATTCATCCATAACGAAAGAATCATCGCTAAAGCCAAAAAAAAGAAATTGGGTTAGAATCGAGGATATTATTCATTGGTCGTTTACAGGTATTTTATTAATTTTTGTTTCATTATTAGCCACTAAAACAGGTTGGTTATACTTAATGGCCCCTCCCTTAATTGTTATGTTATTTGAATTTACTAAGAAAAATTCAGTATTAAGTAAAAAACCTATCCGTTTAATAGCTTTAATGTTTGTGTCTAGTTTGTGGGGAGTAATATGCTATGTATTTCTGTATCAAATATTTCACATGCCATTATGGATAGTTGCAAGCTTGATTGTTTTTACTATTATTTTCATTTTTAGGATCATTCAATTACCATTTCCACCTGCAGCCGCAATTTCATTGCTGCCAACAATTATCCATTTACAAAACGTCTGGTTTTATCCATTGCAAATATTACTTGGAGTATCATTGTTTGTTTTTTCAGGGGTATTTTATCATAAACGATTTAATACTTTATATGAGTTTGAGTCAGATGTTAACAGTGGCATTTAAAAATGAAAAAGGAATGCGAACCTTAAAGTTTGCATTCCTTTTTCATTCATCTACGACAAGGGGCTAGTCCAATTTATAGCCCTAGACTTATGTATGCACGGAAAGATATTGAACATAAAAAAGCAGAAATAGAAGATTGGTTTGATGATTGGAAAATCATTCAGTATTTAAACAAACAAAATGATGAAGTAGATGGAGAGATTACCCATGAATACTGCGAAACACTCGAAAAAATGGAACTTGCCATTCTTGCCAAAAAGATCATTTTCCGCTAAAAGAAAAAAATCTTTCAGCTTACATTTCAACACTTTTGTTGGCTTCTTGGATCGGTACTTATCTGGATCTTTATTTTGTTGGGAAACAAGTATATCAATTTCCCAAAAGACCCTTCCCAGATATTTTTTCAATTAACATTGCCTTCACTATAGTTGGACTTCCACTGTATATTTTTCTCTTTCTCTATTTATCTAACAAGATGTCGTCTTTAACAAGAGTAGTGTTTATTATAACGTTGAGCCTATTCATAACGGTGATTGAAAAGCAAGCAGAAGTGTTTGGATTGTTTACGTATAGTAACCAGTGGAAACATTATTATTCTTTCATCGGGTATATATTGTTTATGTTAATGATATGGAAGTTTTATAAATGGAGAAGTCGACTCCATTATCTGATGGATTAAATTGAATATTTATTGCCTTATCTTTAAATAATACGAAGCATAGAAATAATGAAAAGTAAGTTAAAAGCGTATTCCATCCATTAAGGTTTATTAATCTAATCTTTAAAGAAGAGGATGTAGGTTTCCTAGGAAAATGGTCTATCTTTTTTCTTCAACGATTTTCCTTCATGACCAATTTTAAAAACCGCAAGTGAAAAAGCTTTGAATTCTCATATATTTATACATTAATGTAGCCTTTCTGCCTTGTTCAGTATAAGGATTTGCTTGTAAACGAAGACGATGAAGAAATTCAAGATCACACTGGCACCTTGAAACGTACCGTCGGTAACACTCATCATGTGCTTTACAACTGGCATCTACTTCATTCATAGGGGCACCCGGACCACTACAGCCGGGACCGCACCAATTGTACCCAGGGAAAATACAAAATCCCACTCTGCCATCCCTTCTCCCTCTCATAGACAAAACACCACCTTTCTATATTTTTTATTTCGTAAAGAGACATGGTCAAATCAATTTAAATTAGAGTCAAATAAAGGTTTATGAACACTAATTATTGCCCACGGTCGGTTGGTCCACGGCATTACCATCTAATACATTATTACTACTAAGCCCATTATTTGTAATGATAACCCCCCCGGTATTTCCTGACCCTGAACCATTGACTGATTTCGAATTGCTTTTAGGTGATTGGTTTAGGATATCACCGAATTGTACAGTTCCACCTGCAACGTTTCCAATGAAAACCCTTTCTATTAATGCAGGCAAATATACTCGCCCCCTTATGATTAAGTCAAATGTTTGTTAAAGTTCTTTTCAGTACTAGCTTATGTCTTTAAGTTAAAGATGTTTGGACTGCAATCCAAAATAACAAGAAATAACTTTATCCGTGATTGATAGGTCATTAAATCAATAAGAGGACATTTCATTTTCAGCTAAAGGTTTAACGGTATGCTTAGATTCAACTCCTGCTATCGTTCAATTCTTTTATGTTAAGTAATGCAACAAATTATTTAAATAGCCAAATAACTTTGACACTAATTCGGATATATCTATTTCCTTATCTTGTTGATGTTGAATGATGGTTCTTTCCTTCGCATTCTTTAAGCAAGGATTATCGGTTACAATGGCTTCGATACCCATTGATGATACGTTTTGAAATTCCCTTTTACTGTGAACATTCCAAGTAATCACCTTCATACCATATGAATGAATCTTTTTTACTAAAATACTATTTAACATGTAGGAGGGTAGGCTTACATAATTGGCAAACTTGGAATAGTTTCTTAAGGATTCCTCAGTTATTTTTTCTAAACCAGTCAACAACAAACATGTAGGTATGTTTGGGAGATGCTGTTTTATTCTTTTAATGACATTCGCGTCAAATGATTGAATAATGATTTTCTCTTGGATATTTTTATGACTTTTTAAAACCTTTCCTAATCTACTTTCAATTCCTGGATATAAGTGCGGATGTTTTATCTCGATTAACAAACCAGTCTTTCCCATGTATTTCTTGAACACTTCCTGTAATGTAGGAATACGTTCGCCAGAAAAGGATGAATGAAACCATGCACCAGCATCTAATTTCTTTAACTCTTTTAGGGTCAAATCAAACACTGAACCACTTCCATTTGTCGTTCGGTCAACAGTCACATCATGCATCACAATCATTTTATGATCTTTACTCATTTGTATATCGAGTTCAATATAATCAACATTACATTCAACGGCCTTATCAAAAGCAGCAAATGTATTTTCTGGGGCAAGGCTTGATGCACCTCGATGGGCAATAATCTTTACTTGATTAACATGTTTAAGAATGAGGTGATCTTCACCACTAATCACAATTAAAATCAAGATAATATATACTAGGCACACCAAAGTAGCGGAATAATTGTTTTGATCGGAAATGAAGATCGCCTCCTCCGATATATATTTGTTTGGGATTCTAATACACAATATTTAGTAGTCTTATAATATAGGGCCCGTAGGCTACATATTGATATATATCGTTAAATCTCCCTTCTATAAGAAGTTATTCAAATAATTTAAATTTGGTACACCTAACTTTTGAAGTAGATATTGATTTTCAACTTATCAAATTCGCCCCGCCGAATTTGCGCCCGGATTTTTATCGAGCTCGCTCGATCAATTACCTTTAAAAAATCCGAGGCATCCGCCGGAGGCTTAACTTCATTCAGTCGGGGTTTGAACCCCCACTGAATCAGAGAGCTTTTTGCATTCATCCCCCACTTACAGAAGTGGAGGACTTCTGCTGAATGAAGTTAAATACACCACTTATAAGAACAGGTAAAACAAAAAAGCAGTATTTATTTTAATCAATACGATAAAGAAAAGTCGGGTTTTAAAGAAGTGATGATAAATCTCTTACTACAAACCCTGTTATAGGTATCACGGAAAAAATGTAAGGATAAACGATAAATTTGAAAAAATCCATATTGGAAGAATAACTAAAGTAACTCCAAATCATGTATTTATAAATCCTTACAGAGCTCATAACAACCTAGGTTGTTTTTTGGCTATGGATTTTTCGGAGGTTATGGACCCTACGGAGGTTATCGCGGCTACAGCTACGGTTATCCCATTGCATTAACCGCTATAACCTCTTTAGCATTAGCATCAGTATTTTTTTGGTAATCCGGAAACGAAAAATAGCCAAACACAGTAAAATCTTTGTTTGGCTGTTTTTTATAGTGAAATTGACTCATATTATGAACCTTTACCACTTTGAGTGTTTATAGAGTGATAATTTGATAATCTTCTGCTACCAACTGTGCAAGGCTTGGATGACCATTTACTTCACCTAATGATGATAATCCAGATTGTTTCACTTCCTGTTCAACACCAAACGCCCCTGCACAAAATTGACACACACCTTTAACGGTTCTAATTGGTGAAGGGGCATAAATAAAGGAAATAAAAGAAGGAATAAACCCCCTTTTTTATCCTTATATTGTTTGATAGCTTACTAAATCCACCTAGGTCCCCTTGGTACATCATTCTCTGTAACATCAGAAGCGTGTTCATTTTCTTCATCTTTTGATTCTGTTCGTTCTTCTTGAGTGTCCGAATGTTGATCATCTATTGCTCTCGGTCTTCCTCCCCAAAATCCCCACGGGTCTCTTCGCGGAAAATCATCCTCTTTTTGATCATGAATGACTTCTACTCTCTTTGCATGAATCACTAACTTATCCACATGAATGACTCTTTCCTTTTTATCACTAGACATTCTAATCCTCCTTCATAACTATAGTCGTTTATATCTTACTCAAACAAAGTTAAGAGGGGATAGGCGCTTGAATCACTTTTAAAAAATATGTTGAATATAAAGGTAAGGTCTAGTCTAATTATTTGACACTCCACACAGCTAAAGCAGTGGGATTCTTACCCCAAAGCTGTTACGAATCGATTAGACGAATTGTGGTTGTGTGGTTTTCTTGGGTCGCCTTTCTCCTTTGAGAAAAGAAGGATGGATACGATACTTCCTGTATCCCCACCAAGCTCAAACTGGCTGCCCGCCAGCGAAAACGTTCAGTCCTTCGACCGAATTAGTATAAGTGTTTTATCGTCTTTCACATAACGACACCTATTGTTTTACCAATAGCATGAATGAGGCTATCGAACCTTATACAATATCTAATGATCAAAGAACAAAAATGTTTTATAGACTTGGTTTTTGTCTATAAGCATATTTTACCACTTCAGATGCTCGATGTACAGAACATACTTTCGGTATTTATCTATACATCGCATCTGACCTCACTATCATCCCCTGTCTAAAGACGGTCTGCGACCTGCATGGGCTTTCTCATTCGGAAGATCTGTAATGATAAAGGAAAAATAAACCTCCCGATTTTCAAACACTAATCTTATTTAAATAAACAATTAGTTAGTGTATTTTGAACTTGAGAGGTCTATATTTCGTTAAAGGAAAGTATTTAAATTAGTAACCGTATCCGCCATAGCCTCCAAAGGCACTAGCACCAATAATAATTAATAGGATAAACAATACTACGAGTAATGCAAACCCGCCTCCATAACCGTATCCTGCTGACATACATATCAACTCCTTCGATAATGTTCAAAGAACAAAATGTTATTGTTCCTTTGTTATATACCATATGAAGGATTTCATTTTTTGTTTGGATAAATGTTTAATTACAAAGCATTTTTTTAAAAGGGATTTATAATATATGGTTAAAAAAGAGAATAATTCTGATATCTATAGATATGTAATCCACCTTACAGAAAAATTCGTCTTCATCTCTTATGATTAAATTACTACAAAAATAAGGAGTGATGAAATTGAAAAAGTCAGTAACCGCAGGAGTTTGGGGTGGAATTATTGGAGGAATTATTTTTGGTATGATGATGCAAATGATGGGTATGATTTCGATGGTTGCCATGATGGTTGGAAGTTCACAATTAGTTGTCGGTTGGATTATTCATATGATAATTAGCTTGGTTTTTGGCGTAGTATTCGGGATACTAGCGAATATGACGAATCGAATTTTTATATTAAGTATTGTGTATGGAATTTTCATTTGGATTGTTGGCCCTTTAGTTGTAATGCCTCTCATGCTAGGAATGGGAACTAATCTTGTTAACGCATTTGCTCCAGAGCAATTAATGAGCTTAGGAACTCATATCTTTTTCTCACTAATATTAGCGATTGTGTATAAATTTTATCCTTCAAAAACAGCGGAACAAAAGGTTTCTGCTTAGAGAGTTTAATAAATCAAACACCTCAAGAAGTGTTCACCACTTACTTTTAAAATTGGAAATACATCAAACAGAGTACTTTAGACCTCAAATATTACTGCTTTGCTTCTCAAAATATACAACTCTTAACCTAGTAAGATAGATTACTTATTTTTTAATCAAATTAGGTACACTGAAGGGAGAATTGATTTATGACAAGAATTAATAGTTTACAGAAATTTGAAGAAGTGATTACTAGTCAAACACTGATTGTCATTAAATTTTATGCAAACTGGTGTCCAGATTGCAAACGGACGGAAGAAATATCCACATTTAAAGAATGGTTAGTTCCAATAAAACCTAATTATCTATTTGATACAAGTATACAAACATTTCGCGAACAAGAGCACCCCGTTATTGTTGGAGGCGGTGCATCAGGGGTTGAACTGGCTCTCTCTATCCTCGCCTGGCAAAAATGAATGAATGAAAAACCGGATGTAACATTAATAAGCTCATCACCGTTACTTTCTCATTTTGGAAAACAAATCTCTAAAAAAATGGAATCCGTTGCAATCCGTAAAGGGCTGCAAGTTGTGACAAATGAAAAAGTGATAGATATACATAACAATGTGTTACTCACAAACAAAAAAAGGGAAATTCGCCACTCTCAAGTCCTGTGGTTAACAGGCCCTATCGCTGATCCACTTTTTAGAACCAGTAATCTTCCTGTTTGTGATGACGGATTCTTACTTGTTAAGGAAACCTTACAAAATGTGAAATTTCCGTTTATATTCGGAGCTGGAGACTGTGTAACCATACGTAAATATAACTTACTTCCTAAAAATGGCGTTTATGCAGTCAAACAAGGCCCCATCTTATGGGGAAATATCAACCGTTATTTAGTCGATGATTCAGGTCTTCCATTTAAGCCTCAAAAAAACTTTTTAGCTATTCTTTCAACGGGAAACAAGGAAGCATTACTGACATATGGAAAATGGTGTCTGCATGGAAATTTCGCTTGGAGATTTAAAAATAGAATCGACCAAAAATTTATGAGAAAGTTCTTAATATAAATCAAAGATATAAAGAAAACATTTCAAGACTTGAACTACCCACCACTTAATTTCTGACGAAATTTGAAGTGGGGGATTCCTGCGAACTCCGTTCTATCGAACAGATATTGAGCAGGCTAACCCCGTCGCACCGACGGTTAGCAGTACAAACGACTAATTTAATCTCCTGCCGGTCATGCAAACTTGTACGTTGACTCGCCACACGTCCTACTTTAGCTAAGGATTAGTAACTTCGGTACGTATGGGACGAAAGAACGTTGAAGATTTTACCTAGCAGACGTTTTTCCTGCTAGAACCTCCTATCTTCAGTTTTCAAAGAACAACTTGTACAGGTATATTATACCATGCAAACACATGTTTCGCTACGCAAAAAGACGATTCATCTCTCACTTATTTTTGGGCGTTGCCCTTCACAAAATTGAAGTGGGAGTCTTCTCGCCTAAAATGATAAAAAAGCCATCTACAGCTAGTATGGTGAAGACGGCTTCTACAAGTTTAAATTCACAGAAATAAAATAGCCACATTTAAATTCTTTGCAGAAAATATAAATGTGGCTATTTATTTAATCTTTTTATTAAACTCTTGTCCAATTAGGCACTAATTCGATTCCTGCTGCTTTAAATGTAGTATACACAGGGCAGCGTTCGTCTGTTATTTTTTGTAATTGATCCACCCGTTCTTGAGTTTCTGATGTTTTTACTTTTGCATTGATTCTTACTTTTTCAAAGTATGGTTGTACGTTAGGATCACCCATTAATCCCCTTGTATCCAGTATTCCTGTTATATCAAACTCGATCCCTTGTAGGTCAAATTCAATTTCTTTTGCGACAAAATTGGCAATGACATTTTCACAACCAGCTAACGCGGATAGTAATGTTGAAAGTGGATCAGCACCTGTATCCTTTCCTCCCATTGCTGGAGGCTCCTGGAAATCCCTTTAAAAAGGGATGTCTTATTACATATTTTTAATAGGAGTGACCACAGCATATAGTCCTTCAGTAGCATCAGCTACGTTAAATTCAATAACTTTAAAGTCGGCTACTATATATGAGCTTTATTTAAATATAATTTTCACCCATTATGACTTCATTTTCATGTTGATAACATATAATTACAAGTTTTAGGAAAATTACAAAAAATAAAAAAGGGGGTGAATAATCTGAATGTTCTAAGTACCCCTTTTTACCTATTTCTTTTTGTTCATCATTGCTTGGATTTCATTGATGTCTTTAGGCACTTTACCACTCGTAATTGCCTTGACCAGCATCTCTTCTTTTTCTTTAGAGACGGGTTTGTTGGCTAATGCTGAGACTTTCTTTATGATGGTTCTCACTTGATTTTCGTCCTTAAAATTTGTATTTTGAACAGAGTGTACCAGTTTCATAATATCTTCCATTTTTACCCCTGTTTTTTTCTCAAGATTCCCGAACATTCTAGACCTCCTCTCAAAGAAATATTCTATGTATCTTATGAATAGTGAGAAGGTCTTGTATCAACGGACGTCATGGTTTTAAGAACAATTGGACAATAATTATTGTTTTATAATTATTTTATAGATCGCATAGGCGTTAAAACAAGCCAAATACCTTAGTGGAATATAAACTACTAATCTAAAATTTGCTGACGCTGCCCTTTAAAGGCTGACTCCAAAGAGCCGTGGTTAACGATTTGGAGTCAACCTATATTGTAAACTCTTTTTCTTAATAGCCATAACCGCCGCCGTATGAAGCTCCAATAATTATTAGTAAAATAAACAGAACGACGACTAGCGCAAAACCGCCTCCATATCCTCCAGCTGACATAGTTTTTCCCTCCTTTTTGAGTTTTCAGAATTAATATATGTATGATTACTTTATATGGGAAGGCATTTGCAGATTAAACACAATATTTATTATTTTTTCTTTATAGTTAGACACATCTTTTGTTAGTTATATTGATTATTGTGATTTCTGATCTGTAACCCTTATAATTATGTTAATTAGGCTTATCGGATAAAGCAATCATTGAAGTTAAACTAGACTTTAATCTTTCATTCCTTGTGGATGTTGTAAAGGCGCTTAAAACGTTAGGTTAATGAACTATTTTTTCTTTCAGAAAAAACTCAATAAAATAAAACTCCATATAAATATATTTTTAAATAAACCGATTGGAACTATGTATTTGTCCAAACCTATTTTTTCTTATATACATAAATTATTAGAGGATAATAAAAGAAAAGGGGCTGTTTAGGATGAATGAGGAACAAAGAAAGGAGAACCTCCAGGAAAATGAAGATGAGGTTAAGGATTTGTTTTCTCAGATGATGTTCGGTGCTCAAAATTCAGCAAAAAGTGAAAAAAAATCAACTGTCTCACTTGTACAACAAGATCAGGAATCAAATTTTATTCAAATTATGCATTAGCTAGATGGTATTTATAAATCAATTCAAGAATTGAAGCCGACTATCAGCGAATTTTATCCAATGATTGAATTTTTAAAGAAAAAATTAAAATTATAGGAGAACCTAGCTTGATGAAAAAAATGTAGATGATCTATGAATAGAATCCAAGTACAAGACGCTCCCCCAAGTCTTGTACTTTTTCCTTTCAGATAGAATTATTTCTGATTTTGAGGCAATACCAATGTATTATAAATTCTATCTGTTTTTGTTTTCAATCCTTTTGTAACCGTCAAGTAGTTTAGTTTAGCGTCTACACCTTTTTCGTAACATGATATCACAACATTTGAATATACTTTTATAATGAAGATATTCATTTTAATATGCTCGTGTTTAGGAGGATCAATTTGGATAAAGCACATTTTCCAATCTTAATTAACCTGCTACGTGGAGTAAATAAGGTAATGGATGCAGATTTACATGAATCAGCTAAAAGTGTAGATTTAACCTTAACAGAGCTAAACTTTCTTTGGACCATCTTTTATGAAGGAGAACCAACGGTATCTAGAATGGCAGAGTTAACTTTATTGGATTCCTCTACCGTTACACAAGTTCTAAATCGTTTAAAAAATAAAAAGTTGATTAGTAGTTATAAGAAAAAGGAAGATACTCGTTTTTCTTATGTAAAGTTAACCGATAAAGGAAATGAAAAACGGAAATTATCGATGAATAATCGTAATGCCCTTTTTGACTTTTTACAAAAAGAAATGGAAATACCAGGTGAAAAAGAAAAAATCCAAATTACATTAGATTATTTGAAAAAAATAAACCTTTATTTTCATGGAGAAAACTTTGTAAACTGGGCATATAGTTTACCTATAAAATTGAATGAGGATTTCATTAAAAATCAAAATCAAACTAAAAGTTAGGATTCTCTGTTTTTGAACTACCCGCCACTTAATTTTCTAACGAAAATTTGAAGG
>NZ_JAETXM010000044.1 GCF_024494465.1 Bacillus sp. V3B
AAAAAGACTAAAATGTAAAACGTTGACGTTTTGTTGTTCAGTTTTCAAGGAGCATTGCAATCGCTCAAAAGCGACTTTTATAATATATCACCATTACAAATTAAAGTCAACTACTTTTTTATATTTTTTATTAACTAATAATCACATGTAATGATGACGACTTAAATAATTTTACTTTTTTTCATCCCTAAAGTCAACTACTTTTTTATATTTTTTTCTAACTATTACACCAAACAAAAAAACAGAAAAACCAGTATCTCTAACAGAACTGGTTTTTCTATTTACATAATCCACATTTCTATTACTACTAAAGCACATAAACCAGGAATACCTAAAAGGCCAGATACGGCAGAAGTTATTAAATTGATCGGAACATGTATTCCAAACTGGTTTCCTAGTACGTTAAGAAAAAATAAAAGAAAGGCTCCTATTACTATTTTTATAACCCCTTGACTGATGAACCGAATAGGCTTAACAGGTGATCCAAGGAAAAGAAACAGAAAAACAAGAACCCCCAAAACGGCTATAACGACAATCGGCTCCAATATCATTCTCCCTTTCCACTTTTCATACTACTATTCTTATGAATAGCCTGTACAAAATAGACCAGAAAGGAAGAAACACAACTAGGCTACGCTTCTTAAATAGACGCTATTTTAAGACAGAAAGACTTCTTCTTTTTGCTTCACGTAATAAATAAAGATATTTTGCTCGTGCTAGTTTCGTTTGTAATTCCATTTCACCGAAAGGATCAAAACTTTTTTTATATAAAATATTTTGATGATCCCATCTTTTTTTTGCTTCGTTTATCTGCTCAATTAATTTTTCATCAAATTCCGCTCGTAACCAGCCTTTTCGTCGAAAAAACATCTGTTAATCCCCCGTACCTTATACTTCTCTTCTTCCTTCCATCGCTTTAGATAAGGTTACTTCATCAGCATATTCTAAATCTCCTCCGACTGGTAAACCATGGGCAATTCTTGTTGTTTTAATACCTGATGGTTTCAATAATCGGGAGATATACATTGCAGTTGCTTCTCCTTCAATGTTAGGATTCGTAGCTAAAATAACTTCTTTTACGGTTTCGTCCTGTAGTCTTTTTAATAGTGTAGGGATATTAATATCCTCTGGTCCAATTCCATCCATAGGTGAAATGGATCCGTGTAGCACATGATAGAGACCATTAAACTCCTTCATTTTCTCCATCGCAATAACATCCTTTGGATCTTGTAAAACACAAATGATACTACGATCTCTTCTTTGATCTTGACAAATATAACAGGGGTCTTGATCTGTTATATGACCACATACAGAACAATACGATAAATTTCTTTTTGCATTTACAAGTGCTTTTGCAAAGTCTAATACCGTATCTTCTTTCATGTTTAATACAAAAAAAGCCAGACGTGCAGCCGTCTTCGGACCGATACCTGGCAATTTCATGAAACTGTCAATCAATTTGGATATTGGCTCAGGATAATGCATTCATTATTGCCTCCTAGAACATTCCCGGAAGATTCATTCCTTGTGTGAATTTCCCCATTCTTTCATTTGTAAGTTCGTCAGCTCTTTTTAAAGCATCATTTGTAGCTGCGAGTACTAAATCCTGAAGCATCTCTACATCTTCTGGATCAACAACCTCTTCTTTAATAATGATATCAACGACTTGTTTATGGCCCGTTACAATCACGGTTACCATGCCACCGCCTGCTGTTCCCTCAATTTTTTCTTCGCCAAGCTTTTCTTGTGCCTCAGCCATATCCTTTTGCATCTTTTGCATTTGTTTCATCATCTTTTGCATATTTCCCATTCCACCACGCATAATCGTATTCCCTCCAAAAAAAAGTATTTTTTCCTTTACTCTACTTACTCAAGGATTAATTCGCTAATAAAGGGAATAGTCCTTCATAACAAAATCAACTATTTGCTACTAAAGTATGACCCTTGCACCTTTATCGTTAATCCTTTATTTCAATTAAGTCAGCCCCAAATAGCATTTTTGCTTCCGCAATGAGCGGATCCTCCCCAGGTTCGTTAAATTCTGCATCTTCCCCATGATCAGCCTGTTGACTACTATTTAAGAATGTCTCTCGTATTTTACCCCATTGTTCTTCAGGAACACCAGTCACCTGCATTTTTTTTCCAATTAAATTATTTAGGATAGTAGAGATCGCCTCTACAAATTTAACATTATCCATCGCCATTTGACAGTGAATTTCATATTTAAATTTAATCACAAAGGCTTGATTTGAAGCTGCAACGGGCTCTGCTTCTTTTAACAATGCTGCTTGCGAACGCATTTGATTAGACGTAAGCAATTCAATCATTTCAGCCCAACGCCCTTTTATCGCAATAAGATCTTGTTTTGTTGCTTGTTTTAAAATCTCATTTATTTTTCCAACTGATGCTTGAAATCCTTTTCTTGTTGTTCTAGGTGGCTTCTTCTGCACTTTTGTCTGAACCTGTGCCTCTTCCGTCACCGTTATACCCTGTTGTTTTAATTCACTTATTTCATTTTCCAATTGAATAATTCTTTGTTTCAGATTATCCCCTTCAGGCTGCTGATTCATCACTGAAGAACTTTCTAACTGACATAACTTTACAATAGCTACTTCAAGAAAAATTTTAGGATGATTTGTCCACCGCATTTCCTGTTGTGTTTTACTCAAAAGATTAATCAATTGATAAATTTCCTCTGGACTTATGTCTATCGCAAGGGACCTGAACTCCTCATCAAGCATTACACGTTCTAATGATTCTTCTAAATTTGGAGCTGCTTTATACAATAATAAATCACGATAAAACAAGATTAAATCCTCAATAAATCTTGTCGGATCTTTCCCTTGAAAAAGCAACTCTTCTAATGATTCAAGTCCACTGACAACATCATGATCCTTTATAGCTTTGGCTAGTCTAAGCAAGAATACTTGTGAAACGGCCCCTGTCACTGTAAGAGCATCCTCAATCGTTACCTTTTCCTTACCAAATGAAATAGCCTGGTCAAGGAGACTTAAGGCATCACGCATGCCCCCTTCAGCAGCCCTTGCTAAAACTTGAAGAGAATTCTCCTCATATTCCACGCCTGTCTCTTTAGCAATGAGTTCCATTCTCCCCACAATATCCTTAGCCGTAATCCGTTTGAAATCGAAACGCTGACATCGAGAAATAATCGTTAGAGGAATTTTATGCGGTTCTGTTGTTGCTAAAATAAAAATTACGTGCTTTGGCGGCTCTTCTAATGTCTTTAGTAGGGCATTAAAAGCACCAATGGACAACATATGCACTTCGTCTACAATATAGACTTTATATTTTACTGAGCTTGGTGCATATTTGACCTTATCTCGAATATCACGAATTTCTTCCACACCATTATTGGAAGCAGCATCAATTTCAATAACATCAGAAATTGAGCCGTCTGTTATACCCTGACATGATGGGCATTCATTACAAGGTTCATCAATAGGCGCCCGCTCACAGTTAACTGCTTTAGCTAATATTTTAGCTGCACTTGTTTTTCCTGTTCCACGTGGCCCAGAAAATAAATAAGCATGTGATATTTTGTCTTGAAGTAGGGCGTTTTGCAATGTTTTCGTTACGTGTCCTTGTCCTACAACATCAATAAAGTTTTGCGGACGCCACACACGATATAATGCCTGGTAACTCACTTAAACGCCCCCTTCTTATTTTTTGTCTTTCTTCATTATAACGTATATATTTTCTATTTTACAAAATGAAAAGAAAAAATGATAGAAAATCAAATTTTCTTCTATCCTTTCACTCCATTTCTTTTTAAATTAGATTTCTGAAAGTAAAAAACCCATCCATATAAGGATGGGTTTTACTTATAAGTATAATTTAACTGCCGTGCACCTTCCGTCGACTGATTCCCATAAGCGTTACTTAAGCAGTTAGCTCGGTCCAGGCAACCCTGCGGCACATGAGATGGTCCACTTAATGCTGCTTCCTTCCGGACCTGACATGATTCGTGGGTTCCCATTGCGCAGGACCCGAACGTCAACACCACTTACTTAAGGCAGACCCTACAGGAGATCAGCCTCTGGAAGGGATTCAGCCTCGCTAGAGCGGATTGCGAGTACAGGGCACCGCTACCTCCCCGCCTAGCACGACAAAATTGATACCAAATAATTAGGCGTCATCTTTGACGCATGATTAAGTATACTAATTTTTAAATTAAAAAGCAATGCTTATTCACTGTCAATTTCTGTATTCACTTCCAAGAGCAGTTCTCGCCTTTTCTTTTTCTCTTCTTTCTTCCTTTTCCGAACCTCTTGAAAAAAATTAGACAATAACTGGCCACACTGTTGTTCCAATACTCCAGGGACAACCTCACTTTGATGATTAAAACGCTCATCCTGAAGGAGATTCATGAATGTACCGACGCAACCTCCCTTTGGATCCACTGCTCCAAAAACAACCTTTTGTATACGAGCTAATAGTATGGCTCCTGCACACATGGCACATGGCTCAAGGGTTACATAAAGTTCAGCCTGCTCAAGCCGCCAAGAACCAGTTACCTGACAAGCTTGTTCAATCGCCAGAAGCTCCGCATGGGAAACAGCACTTTGATTCGTTTCACGTAAATTATGAGCCCTTGCAATAATCTCCCCATTTAAGACAATGACCGCTCCAATCGGTACCTCTTTGAGTTCCTCTGCTTTTTTTGCTTCTTTAATGGCTTCCTTCATAAAATCTACATCTTTATCGATCATCCTTGTCAATATCCTTCCTTACCTATAGTTAGAGATGAATGAAACATTCAATAACTTTTCATTTTAAAAAATAATATCATGATTTATGATTTCAAACATAAATTGTTAAAGGTGATTATCTTATTTTGTCTATCTCTAAATTTTATCATTATACCTTGCCAATTCATAATACATGGACGGTAAGTTAAGGAGGAATAAAGATGCAAATACATGTGGTAAGGCAAAATGACACGCTCACAACCATTTCAAGAACTTACGGAGCAAATGTTACTGACATAGTTGAAGCAAATGAACTCCCTAATCCAAATAATCTTGTTATTGGTCAAACATTAGTGATTCCAATTGTCGGTAGCTTTTATTGGGTGCAACCTGGAGATAGTCTTTGGTCGATCTCCAGGAGATTCCAAATATCCTATCAACAGTTAGCTCAAGTGAATCAAATTTCTGTGAACCAACCTCTTCAAGTAGGCTATAGACTCTATATCCCACAGCCACCAAAGGTGAGAGCTGAATTTAATGCATATGTAGAACCGAGAGGGACCTCTGTTGCACCCGAATTAGAGACGAGTGCTCGAGATGCCGCTCCATACTTAACTTACTTGGCACCTTTTAGCTTTCAAGCCCTTAGAGATGGTTCATTAAAAGAACCTTTATTAAATAACTTTCCAGCTATCGCTGAAGCGAATAATAATGTATTAATGATGGTTATTACTAATCAAGAAAACGATCAGTTCAATGATGAACTAGGCCGAATTCTTTTAAATGATATCGCCATTCAAGATCGTTTTCTCAATAATATTGTCGAAACTGCTAATCGATATGGCTTCCGTGATATTCATTTTGATTTTGAATATTTGCGCCCAGCTGATCGGGAAGCCTATACTCAATTTTTAAGAAAGGCCAAAGCACGTTTTAGCGAACAAGGGTGGCTTCTTTCAACCGCTCTAGCACCGAAAACAAGTGCTGAGCAAAAAGGGGCTTGGTATGAAGCACATGATTATAAGGCCCATGGTGAAATTGTCGATTTTGTTGTCATTATGACTTATGAATGGGGATATAGTGGTGGTCCAGCGATGGCTGTTTCTCCAATTGGACCTGTTCGGGAAGTACTTGAATATGCAATTAGTGAAATGCCTGCTTCTAAAATACTAATGGGACAAAACTTATATGGATATGATTGGACGCTCCCTTTTGTTCAAGGGACCATCGCTAGAGCAGTCAGTCCCCAACAAGCCATTACTCTAGCAGCAGAGAATAATGTTCCTATTGAATATGATACCCGTGCTCAAGCACCTTTTTTCAAGTACTGGGATAATGAAGGAAAGCAGCATGAAGTCTGGTTTGAGGATGCTCGTTCGATTCAAGCAAAGTTTAATTTAATTAAAGAACTTGGAATAAGAGGAATGAGTTACTGGAAACTAGGCCTTTCCTTCCCACAAAATTGGTTGTTAATTACAGAAAATTTTAATGTAGTGAAAATTGGACGTTAAATATGAAAAGCGTAAGCGCCTTGTTCACCCCCGATAAGCACAAATCAATCCTCCCAGAAAGGTGCTCTTTACCTTTTCTAAGAAAACTGACTTGTAAACTCAAGGGGGTAAGGCGCTAGAGCTAGATAACTATTTATGTTCAAAAACTTATACTTTCTCATTCTCAAAACAAAAAAATCGTTACTCGAAAGTAACGATTCTATCTCCAATTTATGCGCGATTATTTATTAATGGAGGAGGAAAGGGGATTCGAACCCCTGCGCGGTTTGACCCGCCTGTCGGTTTTCAAGACCGATCCCTTCAGCCGGACTTGGGTATTCCTCCGTATCAGACAAAAATTAATATAGCATACAACAAAGTAGATGTCAATAGAATTCTAGGTGATTTTTTTTCACCTAGAATTCTGCTTATTAGGTAAGAAAATATAAATTTTCTAAACTGAGATCATGACCTAATTCCAGACGTCATCGACTCTTAGATCTACAACCCGTACAAAGCCTTCTTGCGCTTTTCTTATTATCTTTGTGTAATGACTTCCCTATTCCCCATATAAGGTCTTAAAACTTCAGGAATGATAACTGTTCCATCTTCCTGCTGGTAATTTTCAAGAATCGCTGCAACGGTTCTACCAATAGCTAGGCCAGATCCATTTAATGTATGAACATGTTCTGGTTTTCCCTTCGGATCACGACGGAAACGAATATTTGCCCGACGTGCTTGGAATGCTTCAAAATTACTACATGAAGAAATCTCCCGATACGTATCATAACTTGGCATCCAAACTTCGATATCATATTTTTTTGCCGCTGTAAAACCAAGGTCTCCTGTACACATACTCAGCACTCGATAAGGTAATTTCAATAATTGAAGGACCTTTTCAGCATGTCCTGTTAACATTTCTAACTGTTCATATGAGTCTTCTGGCTTTGCAAACTTAACTAACTCCACTTTATTAAATTGATGTTGTCGAATTAAGCCTCTTGTATCTCGACCAGCAGAACCTGCCTCAGAACGGAAACAAGCACTAAAGGCTGCATAGCTAATTGGCAGCTCTTCTCCGGTCAAAATTTCATCACGATGTAAGTTTGTAACAGGTACTTCAGCTGTTGGAATTAAAAAATAGTCCTCTTTCTCAATTAAAAAGGCATCTTCTTCAAACTTTGGAAGTTGGCCAGTCCCTGTCATACTTGCCCGATTAACCATATAAGGAGGCAGAACTTCAAGATATCCATGTTCTTCTGTATGAAGATCAAGCATAAAGTTAAATAATGCCCGCTCAAGTCTTGCACCTAAGCCTTTGTAAAAGACAAATCGGCTTCCTGTTACTTTACCAGCACGTTCAAAGTCAAGAATTTCTAAATAATCTGCAATATCCCAATGAGGTTTGCTTTCGAATTGAAATTGTGGCCTATCTCCCCAATTTCGAATTTCAATATTCTCCTCTTCAGTTTCACCTACCGGAACACTCTCATGTGGAAGATTCGGGATCCCTAAAAGGATTTTGTCTAATGCTTCCTCAACAGCTTTAAGTTTCTCATCGAGCACTTTAACTTGATCGCCTACTTCACGCATTTCCTTAATAAGATGATCTGCATCTTTTTTCTCACGCTTTAAAACAGCCACTTGCTGAGAAGCCTCATTACGTTTGCTTTTTAATTTTTCAGTCTCAACAATTAGCTCACGTCGTGTTACATCCAATTCCTCAAATCGATCAAGTTCTGATAAATCTTCACCTCGATGTTGAAGTTTCCCCTTTACCTCTTCAAAATTGGTACGTAAAAGCTTAATATCCAGCATACTAACTCCTCCTATTTTCTTTTTTTCTTTCGTCTATACACAATTGAAAAATAAAACCTTTCGTAATGGACATAAATTTAAAAAAACGCAAAAAACTCCCGTCCCCAAAAAAGGGACGAGAGTTACCCGCGTTGCCACCCTAGTTGAAGGTATACACCTTCCACCTTAAATCGATAACGGTTTTATCCGAAAGTATTTACTTGCCATTAGGCTTTCCATACTTTACTCAAGGACGGATTCACAAGTGTCGTTCACCGGTTTTCACCAACCACCGGCTCTCTAAAGGACAACTAACTTGTTACTATTTCCTCTCATTGCTTTATAAACTATAAGAAATTTAATTAATAATTCAACTTTATCTATTTCCATTTTACAACAAGATTATGCAAAACTCCAATATTATCTTAAATTTAAAAGGCACTCCATTTAAATAGGAGCACCTTTAAAAAATAAGCAATACTTATATTAAAACCAGCCTTTTACAGTTGATGCTATACTTCCCCATACATCACTAAAGAATCCACCAATTGCACGCATACTCAGCACAAACCAATTAGCTTTTTCAACGTTTTCAGCTGCAATTACATCTACTTTAAGACTACTTCCATCAAGAAATTCAATTGATTCACCATCTTTTGATTCGAGAGTCATATAGCCTACTTTATCACCTTTTTTTACTGGAGCCGTTAGCTCTCCCTCATCATTTAATAACTTTTTATCTAAAACAAGTACGGGTTGATAATTTTCTTTTTCATTCTTTTTACTTACAAGTTCAACAGCTTCTTTTGTATAAACTTTTACTTGATCTTCTTTTCCTTTATTAATAGAAAGAGTTTTATTACTTTTCACTTGATAATGTTCAGGGAAAATTTCCTCTTTAGAAAAATTATTAAAGGCATAGTCCAACATTTTTTTTGTTTCATCAAACCTTGCTGCACGAGGATCTCCACCCTTTGCGTTCATTACAACTGTAATATATCGATTGCCATCACGAGAAGCGGTACTAGTAAAACACGCACCTGCAAAAGGAGTTGTACCCGTTTTTAAACCGTCGACACCTTTATACGCAGGAGTACCATGCTTCATAGCAAGTTCTGGAAACATCCAGTTCCAATTCTCCATTTCTATTTCATCATCAGTTCCTTCTCTGAAGATCTTAACAGGAATACTAGTTGTTTCTAATACTTCAGGAAAGTCTTTCAATAAATGATAGGCTAGATTTGCGGTAGTCCGTGCAGACATGACATTTTCTTCTTGGTCTTCACCCACTAATTGCTGCCCATCGTCAATATGATTGATAAGATCACTATTATTTAAACCGGTTGAATTAACAAACTTAAAATCTTTTAAACCTAATTCGTTTGCTTTTTCCGTCATCATTTTTACAAAGTTCAATTCTGAACCCGCAATTGTTTCAGCAATTGCAATTGTTGCACCATTTGCTGAATAAATCGTCATCGCCTCATATAGCTCTTGAATCGTATACGTCCCATTCCTTTTTAAAGGTACATTTGAAAGGTCATAGTCTTGGGATACATTGTATACATAGCTACTCATGGAATACTCCTGATCCCATGTGACACTTCCCTCTTTAATGGCCTCAAGGAGCAAGTATTCCGTCATCATTTTCGTCATACTTGCAATACCAAGTACTTGATCAGAATTTTTTTCATACAATACTCTTCCTGTCTCAGCATCCACTAAAATAGCAGCATCTGCATTAATACCCAATATATCCTCTGCATCTACTCTATTAAATTCTGAAAATAGACTAAATAGCATAAGAACTGTAAGTATTCCAGCTATTTGTTTCTGGAAAAAATATTTTTTCAATTTAATGCCCTCCAACTTTTTCTACAACCTCGTTATTTTACCATAACTCTTAGCGAAAAAATAGACAGAGTAATGTCCTATTTCTTTTTTACTTTAGTTAAATTCACTATTGAGCATTTATATAAAATTAAAGAAAAAGTAGGGAATTTATCCCTACCTTTTAAGTAAACAATCTTTTATGTTTATTACAATGAGTAGTTTGGTGCTTCTTTAGTAATTTGAACATCATGTGGATGGCTTTCTCTTAAACCTGCTCCACTCATTTTAATAAATTGACTTCTTTCTCTTAATACAGCTAAGTCCTCTGCACCACAATATCCCATACCAGAACGAACACCGCCAATAAGTTGATAGATCGTATCCGCCAATGGTCCTTTGTATGGTAAACGCCCTTCAATACCTTCTGGAACAAACTTTTTATTATCCTCTTGGAAATACCGATCACCAGATCCTTTTTCCATCGCAGAAACTGAACCCATACCACGATATACTTTAAAACGGCGACCTTGGAAAATTTCTGTTTCACCAGGACTCTCTGAAACACCTGCGAATAGACTTCCTAGCATAACAGCATGTCCACCTGCTGCAAGAGCTTTAACGATATCTCCTGAGTATTTAATACCTCCATCAGCAATAATCGCTTTACCGTGCTTCCTAGCTTCTGTAGCACAATCATAAATAGCAGTAATTTGTGGAACTCCCACACCAGCTACAACCCTTGTTGTACAAATAGAGCCTGGTCCAATTCCCACTTTTACCACATCAGCACCCGCTAAAAACAATTCGTTCGTTGCTTCTGCTGTTGCAACGTTACCAGCAACAATAGGAAGTTCTGGATATGCTTTACGAATTTCCTTAACCGTTTCAATAACACCTGCTGAATGGCCATGAGCAGTATCAATCACGATGATATCCACACTCGATTTAACTAAGTGCTCTAAACGATTCATTGTATCTTTTGCAATACCAACAGCCGCTCCTACTAATAACCGGCCATGTTCATCTTTAGCTGAATTTGGAAATTCGATTACTTTTTCAATATCTTTAATCGTAATGAGTCCTTTTAAAACACCGTCAGAATTAACAAGTGGAAGCTTTTCAATTTTATACTTTTGTAAAATTTGCTCAGCTTGTTCCAATGTCGTTCCAACAGGTGCAGTAACGAGATTTTCTTTTGTCATAACATCTGAAATTTTAATGGAATAATCTTGGATAAACCGAAGATCGCGATTCGTAAGAATGCCCACAAGCTTTTTCTCTTCTGCATTATTAACAATTGGTACACCTGAGATACGATACTTACCCATTAAATGTTCTGCATCAAAAATTTGTTTTTCTGGTGTAAGAAAGAATGGGTCTGAAATAACCCCACTTTCTGAACGTTTCACTTTATCTACTTGTTCTGCTTGCTGTTCCGCTGACATATTTTTATGAATAATACCAAGACCACCTTGACGAGCCATAGAAATAGCCATAGCAGCTTCTGTCACCGTATCCATACCTGCACTAATCAACGGAATATTTAGCTTGATCTTGTCCGTTAAATCCACTTTCAAACTAACATCCTTAGGGAGTACACTAGATTTCGCTGGAACTAACAATACATCATCAAATGTTAATCCTTTTTTCTCAAACTTACTTTCCCACATAAAAAAACCTCCCTCACTGAAAAAAATATTATTAGTAGGTTATCAATTGGTTAAAATACTGTCAAGGATAGAATCCTAAATTTAATCTTTCTGAAAATTCGGAGGTTATACTATTGATTCACTCATACAAAGATTTACACTCCTTTTCACCATTTTTCTCAGCCTCAGATACACAGTTATATTTAAAAAATTGTTATCAAAAATTAGCCATTGAACAAGCTGAACAAAGAAGTTATGAAAACAGCTATCCTTTTATGTATTATTTGGAACATGCACAAATTTATTATCAGCAGGCCATTCAATCGCCCCTATTAATAAAACCAATTTTGTTATTTTATGGATTTGTCCATTTAATCAAAGCCTGCTTATTGACAACTGACCCTAATTATCCGGAAAATACAACTATGCTTTCTCATGGTGTATCTACGAGAAAAAGAAAAAAACAGCAGTATGAATTTTTCCAAGATGAAGTGAAGTTTCAAAAGAACGGCTTATTTCCATGTATGTTAGAAAATATGTTTAATATCAAACGATTAGAAGGTGATAAAATAGCAATGGGTGAGCTACTACAGCATATTCCAGAATTAGATTTATTATTTTTTCAATTAGAAAAAAAGCATACCTTTATGAAAATTAGTAGCCATCAAAAATCTCTTGCTTTTCCAAAAAGAATCCTTGATTCCTTTCATATGACAGAGAATCGTTTTATTGATTATTTACAAATAGAATCATCTAATAATTTAATTTTTAAAGAAAGTGTAGCAGACTCGCTTCTATTTGACTATTCTAATATTAGTCCTCCATTAACACCTTTAAAATATAATTTAGAAGATGAACATTTCTGTTTTCCATTTGTAAGAGGGAAACTCTCAACCTTTCCAGAAATGATTTCACATTATTTATTACTTTATAATTTAAGTATGATTGCCCGGTACGAAACAGAGTGGTGGGGCGAGTTGTTAAAAACAATGCCTAACAAAGACTATCCATTTATTGTTCAATTTTTAAATCTTACCGCTAAAAAAAGTCCCTTTTTAGTCTATCAGTTCCTATTAAATCAATCTAAATAATAATAAATAGCAAAAAAGAGTATCCAAAAAGGATACTCTTACTC
>NZ_JAETXM010000045.1 GCF_024494465.1 Bacillus sp. V3B
CTTATTTTTGGGAGTTTCCCTTCACAAAATTGAAGTGAGAGTCTTCTCGCCTAAAATGATAAACTACTACATAGAAAGGAAGATTAATTGTTTATGAATTTAAAGAAGAATATCATACGTGCCCTTGAAGCTATTTATCTGTATATATTTGTCTTTGTTGTGGATTTAGTTACAAACTACTAATGGAAACTTATTTAAAAGCCCACTCAATCTAAGAATCGTTTCCGAACCCCTAAAATACATGGAAAAGAGATGACAACGTTATTAAATGTTAGCTTGATTCCGTCTTCTTTTGAGTTTTCTTACGTACCATCGCAATCATTAATAGAAAAAATGGAATAATGGTTTGCACGAATGGTCCATAAAAAGGAAGTACTGTCAGAAGATAAGAAACATATTCTGACGAACTAGGTACTGACCAAAAGGCAAATTCCATAATTATAATGGTAAATGGCCATATCACGACCCGGTAGTCTGAAAGATTTAGCCATTGTGCAGTACCTAAAGCAACCGCATAATAAAAGACAGAGATTTTGACAAACGCTCCAACAATCCAAACGGCCATGGCGATCGATTCCAAGTTTTCAAAAAACTCTCCAACACGGATATTTCGGGTTGCATTCATCAAGGGAAAAGCCTTAGAAGCTGTCGTTTCTCCGAGTACAAATAGAGAAGCCAAGTTAACCACAACCAACGTCAACATGACGGCTAAAACAGTCAACATCCCATATTTTCTGGCTTTTTTCACATCTGTTAAAAAAGGCAGCAGAAAAATGATCAGGAAAAATTCCGAATACCATGCTCCTGGCACTAGAGCACCCTTAATCGGGGGTACGATTCCTCCCCCTAAGATTGGGAATATATTTTTTAAATCGAAGTCAGGGCTCAATAAAACGACAGCAACGAGGATTGGTACAGTAAACAAAGGTGCAAACAATTGAGCAATTCTCCCCAATACTTCTATTCCGCCTTGCACAGCAAATGCACAAAGTAGTACCATCGATGCCATAATGACACTAATCGGAGTATCAATCAAAAAAGAACTAACAATAAATTCACTGTAACCTCTAACGATCTGTCCAGTAGCCCAAATGTAAAAGAAAAGAATAAACAAACTGATCATTTTCCCTGCGAACCGCCCTACAATTTGTTCACTCAATTGAATCACCGTTTGTTTCGGATAAAGTTTATGTAATTCATATGCGATATAGATGGTCACAAATCCGATAACGGACGCTAAAATGGGCGATATCCATAAATCATTCTGAGCATATTTCGCCACAAGACTTGGACTCGAAATAATACTAGTAGCAATAATGGTAGGATATATCATGAGTGCCATCTGTAGGGATGAAATTTTGCCTTTCTCCATCATTTTTTTCCTTTCCGTGCGCAAAATAGAAGACACAAAATCATCATTCTTTTTCCATTAATGGTGCAAATGGTTTAAAAAGTGCTTTCAGCCATGTCACAGGGCCTGCTATATGCGGGAGATCGAACATGGATAGCCCCCAACCGATAAGGAGCAGAATGAAAAAGGTCCATTTTTCTTTTTTAGAGTATTGTTTTATTCTTGGCCATTGAATGAAAATGATTATGGTAATAATAAGTGTAGTTCCAAAAAATGCTCCCCATCTCACTCTTCTTTCACCTCTTCGTCTGGCAATGATCCTGGCTTGTTTATATGACCCCGCCTGCGAATATGAGCCTTAACGTTAATGTTTACTTCCACTTCTGGAAACAGCTCATCCCAGTGGTTTTCAACTCGTTTCCATTGCTTGGGATATTCCCGATAGAATTCTTTAGAAAAATCAACAATATCCGCATGCAGCTCATGCTGTACTTGCTTAAGAGCCTCCTGGATACGATTTTCAATACTTTTCTGATAGGCACTTTCTACCTTTTTCAACACTTTTGGATCTGAAAAGCTCAAGTTTGTTTCATTCTGTACGATAGCTCCTTCTGTAGCAACCTTCACCGTCATTTTCCATTTTCCATCATGAATTTGAGGGATCAAATCCACACGTGCTGACACTGGATTTAAAGACACAAGCCCTTCCTCACCTTCGATTTCCACACTAACTGTATATCCTTTAATTTCATCTCTTAACCATAAAACACCTCTTGTTTCCGCTTCAGTAATCCTTCCAACCATTTGATCCTTTTGAAAAACGGCCGTTCCATCAATATGAACATACTTAAGTGGTTTTCCTTCACTTGGCTGCTCTTTTTTAATTTTAACGTATGGAACTGCAGCGGCTTGAGCTGTGCCCGTTAACATTTCATCAATATCCTGGATGGTGATCTGCATTCCAACGCGATAATTCGATATTTCCCGTAAAACTTCCGTCGAATACCTTTCTATATTAGGCACTATTTCAAGAATATTCTTTGCATTCCCCTCACTGATATATACATATGCTCTTCCCCTTGGCTCTGGATGACGGAGCAAAAAGTCCATCTGCTCTTGAATTCCCTGCTTCGCTAAGTCTTCCCCAAATATAAATACTTTGCATTGTCCCCAAAAAATTTCACGAGGAATTTTCCCTTGAATTTTTGACAGAGAATCTGCAATATTTTTCCCTGTTTGGGATGCTGTGAATGTCATTTGCCCCCCTCCACTTCCAGAAGCTTCACCCCCACCGCCGCCTAGTGTTTTTGGTATAAATATTTGGAGAGTGAGTTCGAGTTGATTATCATCTTTTTTATCGATGGCAGCTCCTGTGACAATCGCCAAATCATTGACCTCCACGCGATCCCAGCATCCACTCAAGAAAAGGATTGACACAAAAGTCGAAAGTAAAAGAAGGATACTTTTCATAAAGTATTGTCCATTTCCTTTCTCCAACATATTGGTTCACCTACCTCCAATTTTCACTCTGTGTCACCACCCTTTTTTGGACCCGGTTCCTGTCCCGGGGACTGACGGTATACATTAGATTCCCCAGTAAGGCGCGGACGTGTATCCATCTTCCACAAAGGAGATATCCATAAAACGTCTTTCAGCTCACGGACTTTTAGCGGTGCCAGTGGTGATAAATACGGCACACCGAAGGAACGTAAGGTGCACAAATGAAGCGCTATGGCGATGATTCCCATCGTTATGCCAAGCAATCCTAAAGTGGCGGCAAGCAGCATGATCGGAAAACGTAGCATCCGAATCGCAATTCCAGCAATATATCGAGGAATCATAAATGAAGAGATTCCCGTAATCGCTACGACAATGACCATTGGTGCTGAAACCAATCCGGCTTGAACGGCAGCTTGACCAATCACAAGCGCGCCAACAATGCTGACAGCTGCGCCAATCTGTTTCGGCAATCGAACCCCTGCCTCCCGCAGTGCTTCAAATGAAATTTCCATGAGCAGCGCTTCAACAATGGCCGGAAAAGGAACCGCTTCCCGAGAAGCTGCCATGCTTAACAGCAGTTGGGCTGGTACCATCTCTTGATGGAATGTTAGAATAGCCACATATAAGGAAGGGAACAAAAGAGAGACTCCAAAAAATAAATAACGCAACCACCGAATAGTAGTTCCTATCATAAAGCGCTGATAATAATCCTCATGTGATTGAATCAAAGAAAAAAAAGAAATCGGAGCAATTAAACTAAAGGGAGTTCCTTCTACTAGAATCACTGCCCTCCCCTCTAATAAACTTGAGCAAGCTATATCCGGTCGTTCTGTCGACATGATTTGAGGGAAAGGTGAGTAAGGATTGTCCTCAATCATTTCTTCAATATATCCACTTTCTAAGATCCCATCAATTTCAATTCGTTTCAGACGATTCGTCATCTCATCAATCAGCGTTTTATCTGCAACTCCCTCAATATAGGCAAGGACGACATTTGTTCTCGAATAACTTCCAATTGTCATGCCTTGCATTTTAAGAGCAGGACTTTTGATGATACGTCGCAATAGAGACGTACCTACCCCAAGAGATTCATTAAATCCTTCTCGTGATCCCCTAATTCCGCCTTCTGCGACTGGCTCTTCGATTGATCGCTTCTCCCATTTAGCCAATCCTAACGAATATCCATTAAGCTCCCCTTCAAACAAAAGGATGGGATTCCCATTTGAAATGGACTCAATACAATCTGCAACTAATTTCACTTTCTTCACTTTCGAAACAGGCATTTTATTTTCGAGAAACTCATTTAACGATTGAGACTCATCGAGTGTTATCTGCATGATAGGAGTAAGCACAAAATTCTCTATTCCTTCAATATCTGAAAGGCCTTCAATATAAATAATCATGGCTCTCTTTTGTCCGAAAAGTAAAAAAGAACGAAACATGGCATCTGAACAATTTTGATAAATTGAACGAAATATTTCGATATTTTGATCAAAACTGTGATAAAGAACATCCTGTGGCTTAGAATCTTCCTGATTGTTTTGTACAGGAGGCTTCTTTTCTTTTTCTTTCTTTAATAATTTATTTATATTACGAATCAAGCTGAATCCCCCTCTTATTGCAGGTCCCTTAACTCTTTTGTATATGATTTGTTATTTTGGTTATTTTATACAGAAAATACTAAACCTAACATTGACTGAACTTACGATTCATTTTGTAACAGATACAATTTGCATTTGTTTTTTAGCCCTGAGTTAAAAAAATGAATGGCTCTATGATTTTAGACTAGAACGTATTTTTTTAATTGTCCTTATTTAATTTTTTCTAAGTCTTGAGGCAGGGGTCTTACTACCCATTAAGGCGGGATAAATGTACTTAACGTTGGAGAAACAATGAAATGATCATCCTCTCATAGCTTGCTTCCAATAAAATTGTAGTTATTATTTCCTTGGATAACATAATTATCTTTTTTATAGAAACAATAAAAGGATGAACTGCTAAATTAATGTTGATAGTGGAGAAGTGAGTATGACGAATATTTTATACTATTTATCTTTTATAATGATTGCCATATTATTTGTCTTTTTTTTATTTATGCTTGTTGGTTGGCGTTGGTTGATGAAACGAATAGTGAAGCAGATGGGAAACATCATTTTAACTGACAGCTATCAAGAAAATATTATGGAGTTGATGCCAGGACTTCGGCATATGGGCATTCAAAATATGCTTGAGAATAGCTTGCGTGCCGAAACAGGCGATGTGCTTCATCGCCCGCTTGGTTCTTCAAAAAAATGGCCGCATTTGGATCCGATTACCTTTATCCCCGCACAGACAACACCGTTTCCAATCGATGGTGAAGAAGAAGTAGATATTACGGTCACAATTGGGCCAAAAGCAAAAAAACCAATGGAAATTCAAATTCCACTTATGATCAGCGGAATGGCTTACGGAATCGCACTCAGTGAACAAGTGAGGCTTTCTTTGGCGGAAGCAGCAAAGAATGTAGGAACTGCGATTAATTCTGGAGAAGGCGGAGTTCTTCCTGAAGAATTAGACACAGCAGGAAAATATATTTTACAGTTTTCCAAAACAGAATGGGCAAAGGAAGAAGAGATCATTAAGCGTGCTGACATGATCGAGATTAAGTTTGGACAAGGTGCAACATTTGGAGTGGGTGGCAGGATTTCACCCACTAATTTAACAGGGCGTGCTCGTGAAGTAATGGGACTTAAAGAAAATGAAGAGGCCGTGATTTTTGATAATTTTTTTGAAGAGCAAACATTAGAAGATATAAAGGAACTAGTTGAGGAACTTCGGAACATAACAGGAGGTGTTCCCATTGGTGTAAAAATGGGGACAGGTGGAAAAATCGAGGAAGATATTGACCATTTAATTGAATTGGGTGTTGATTTTATCGCAATCGACGGTGGTCAAGGAGCCGCACTCGGTGCACCCCCCATTCTATCTGATGACATGGGAATACCGACATTGTATGCCGTTGTCCGTGCTGTTCATCATCTAGAAAAAAGAAATATGAAAGGACAAATTAGTTTAATTGTTTCAGGTGGACTTTTCGTACCTGGTCATTTTTTAAAAGTCCTTGCACTCGGGGCTGATGCCGTTTATGTAGGCTCTGCCCTATTATTTGCTGTCTCACACACTCAATCATTGAATCCGCTTCCATTTGAGCCTCCTACACAAGCTATTTGGAATCAAGGAAAATTTAAGGATCAATTTAAAATCGAGGATGGTGTAAAGTCAGCAGAAAAATTCTTAACGGCAAGTGTAGAAGAAATGAAAATGGCGTTAAGAGCGATGGGGAAACGCTCTTTAAAAGAGTTGTCAAAAAAAGATTTAGTATCATACGATGAGCTAACCGCTAAAATGATTGGAATTCCGTTTACATTTGAAGCTTGGGAAGACAAACAAAAAGAACGCTGAACGGTTAGCTGTTTTATGATTACTTTCCTTCAAATCGTTATGATGAAATGCTCTTTCTTGCTCTTTAAATTGTATAGAACATCTTAATAATAGACGCTGCGAGAAATACAATTGAATTTATGTAATGGTGGTGAAGTGAATATGCCGAACATTTTATACTATTTGACTTTTGCAATGATAACCATTTTATTTGTCTTATTTTTATTCATGCTTGTTGGTTGGCGTTGGTTGATGAAACAAATAGTGAAGAAAACCGGAAAAATTATTTTAACTGACAGCTATCAAGAAAATATTATGGAGTTGATGCCAGGACTTCGGCATATGGGCATTCAAAATATGCTTGAAAATAGCTTGCGTGCCGAAATAGGCACTGTCCTTCCACGTCCACTTACTGGCTCTGCAAAAAAGTGGCCGCATTTGGATCCAATTACCTTTATTCCTGCACAGACGACACCGTTTCCAATTAATGGTGAAGATGAAGTAGATATTACGATCACTATTGGACCAAAAGCAAAAAAACCTATGAAAATTAATATTCCTCTGATGATCAGCGGGATGGGTTACGGGGTTGGAATGAGTGAACAAGCAAGGCTTGCTTTAACAAAAGCAGCAAAAAATGTCGGAACCGCGATTAATTCTGGTGAAGGCGGAATTTTACCTGAAGAATTAGACAGCGCGGGAAACTATATTTTACAGTTTTCCAAAACAGAATGGGCAAAGGAAGAGGATGTCATTAAGCGTGCCGACATGATTGAAATTAAGTTGGGGCAAGGTGCAGTAGTCGGGATGGGCAGAGAAATCTTACCAAAAGATTTAACAGGGCGCGCTCGTGAAGTGATGGGGCTTAAGGAAAATGAAGATGCCGTGATCGGTGAACTTTTTTTTGAAAACCAAACATTAAATGATATGAAAGAACTTGTTGAGGAACTCCGGAAGATGACAGGCGGTGTTCCTATTGGTGTGAAAATTGGGATGGGTGGAAAGATTGAAGAAGATATTGATCATTTAATTGACATGGGTGTAGATTTTATTGCGATTGACGGTGGACAAGCAGCTATGAAAGAGGCCCCTCCTATTTTATGCGATGACTTTGGAATCCCAACATTGCACGGGCTTGTTCGGGCTGTTAATCATCTAGCAAAAAGAAATATGAAAGGACAAATTAGTTTAATTGTATCAGGCGGTCTTTTAGTACCTGGGCATTTTTTAAAGGTGCTTGCACTCGGGGCTGATGCTGTATACGTAGGCTCTGCCATGTTATTTACTGTCTCACATACTCAATCCTTAAATGCTCTTCCATTTGAACCACCAACACAAGCAGTCTGGTATAACGGAAAATTCAAGGATCAATTTAAAGTTGAAGATGGAGTAAAATCAGCGGAGAAGTTCTTAACGGCAAGTACGGAAGAACTGAAAATGGCGTTAAGAGCGATGGGAAAACGATCTTTAAAAGAGTTGTCAAAAAAAGATTTAGTATCGTACGATGAGTTAACTGCTAAAATGATCGGCATTCCATTTTCATTTGAAACTTTGAAAAACGAACAAACAGAGAAATAAGTGACCTTGTCAGCAAATTTACGAAAAGCAGAAAAAGAATCACATATACTATATGAAATATTAAGGAAAATAAACTTTACTGAGAATCTACTATCATCAAGCATATTTAATGCATCTTTTATATCGTAAAAGTATGATAAAGAGGTTTACTAAAATACGGAGGTCAAGAATTATGAATTCAAAATATATATCACTATTCCAGCCAATTACCTTGCGGAGCGGAATTCAATTAGATAATCGTGTCGTTATGGCACCGATGACCACTTTTTCTTCAAATCAAGACGGTACAGTTTCAGATGAGGAAGTAGCCTATTATAGTCGCCGTTCAAATGGAGTCGGAATGGTTGTAACAGCTTGTGCCTATGTCACACCTAATGGAAAAGGATTTAAAGGTGAATTTGGAAGCGATCATGATAACTTGATTCTAAGCTTACGCAGAATAGCTTCTGCAATTAAAGAACAAGGAGCAAAAGCAGTCCTGCAAATTTTCCATGGTGGCAGGATGTGTCCTCCAGAATTAGTTCCAGATGGAGAAATTGTAAGTGCTAGTGCTGTTCCGGCAGAACAAGGCGTAGTATCAGATCAAGTTCCTCGTGCTTTGACTGAGGCAGAAATTCAATCAATTATTCGTGATTTTGGCGAATCTACCCGAAGAGCGATCGAAGCTGGATTTGATGGGGTTGAACTACATGGAGCTAATGGATATTTAATTCAGCAGTTCTTTTCACCACATTCCAACCGACGTGAAGATCAATACGGTGGCAGTTTGGAAAAAAGACTATCATTTCCAATTGCTGTTGTAGATGAGGTGAAAAAGGTAGTGGCTGAACATGCAAAAGAACCATTCCTCGTTGGATATAGATTCTCACCAGAGGAGCCTGAAACACCTGGAATTACAATGGCAGATACTCTTGCATTAGTGGATGTTTTGGCAAGTAAAGAGCTTGATTACCTTCATGTTTCCTTAATGGAGTTCTGGTCAACTCCAAGACGCGGTGTTGAAGATTCCCGTTCTCGCCTTGAAATTATTCAGGAGAGAGTTGGGGAAAGTGTTCCAGTGATTGGTGTAGGCTCAATTTACACAGCAGACGATGCTTTAAAATCTATTCAAAGTGGTGTTTCAATGATTGCAATCGGACGAGAGCTTATTATTGACCCTGATTGGGTTGAAAAAGTTAAGCAGGGAAAAGAGTCTGAAATTGAAATAAAACTAAAGAAAGACGCTCAATCTCGTCTTGTCGTGCCAGATCCTCTTTGGCAAGTGATTGTCAACACACCTGGATGGTTTCCAATTGAAGATTAAAAAGAGATTAAAACAAGGAATGGTTTTAGCCATTTCTTGTCAGTTTGTTGGGGGAACTCTCCTTTTCTGAAAAATAGGATCGAGATTAAAAGATTTAATATATCAAATTCGCCCCGCCGAATTTGCGCCCGGATTTGCGCCCGGATTTTTATCACGCTTCAGAAAGCCACATCCTGTGGC
>NZ_JAETXM010000046.1 GCF_024494465.1 Bacillus sp. V3B
AGATGGTATAGATAAAGCAACAAAACGTATTTTTAAAAAAGCTTTAAGGAACTTTAAAGTTAAAGATCACGATAAAAAACATAATTTGCCTATATATTTATTCTAATTTTTTTAAAATCCGTACTTGTTTTTTTTATAAGTACGGATTTTCTATTTTTTAGGTGTTAAAATATTTTAACACAGGTGTTAAAATATTTTAACACCCTACCCTTAATGAACCCTTGATATATCTACATTCTTATAGTTTGTCCTTCTCACTCTATTTAAATAGCAATTCGGCTCTTATTTGGCAAGCCTAATTTTATTTATTTTTCGTTATTAGCCGTTAAGGCTAAAAGGTTGCCATGAAGGCAACCAAAACCTTGTTTCTAAGGGGATGTAATTAACATAATCACGCTTATCGGCAACAAAAAGAGCAACCATTATTAATGGTTGCTCTTTTTGTTGTGCGTATTAAAAGCTAAGCGGCATCTCTTACCTCTCTTTTTTTGTTAGCAAATAACTTTTCTTTAAGAGTTGGCATTATCATACCATCTATCCCATATCTTCCTGCATTCATAGCAGAAACTAGTATAAACATTGACAATAAAACAAGTTGAGGGTTTGTACTTGTTGTACCACTAAACATATAAGAAAAGTTCATTGCTATTCCAAAAAACACAGCTGTTTTGGTGAAACAACCAATTAATAGACCTAGACCTACCAATAGTTCTCCCCAAGGTACTAACGTATTGAAGATCTCTACATTAGGAATGGCTGCATTTTCAAGAAATACAACCCACCATCCCTGAACAGCCGGATTTTCTCCAGTTGCTTTTGCCAACGCACCCTGTAAGAAACCAGAAGCATCAAACTGTCCGCCTGCTATTTTCCCCCAGCCAGCCATCAACCATGTATATCCGAGATATACACGTAACATAGCTAAAAGTATAGAGACATTTTTGTTTTGTCTTAAAATATTGATAAACATACCTTTCCCCCTAGTAATTTAAAATAATAAGTTCTAAAGGAATAGAATAATATAATTGATAATGATTTTCAATATCGATTATATTATTTTTTTGTAAAGAAAATTTTTTAATAGGTTCTGTAAAAGAAAGATGAATATTACTATCTACATGTGAAGTTTACGTAATGAGGTATTATCGGCAATGAAAAGGATCTTCAAATTGAAGATCCTTTTCTACTGCTTGTTCAATTTAAGCGCCCGTTTACGGAAGATCAAAGGCTGTTGAAACTCAGCTTATAAATATTATTGCTCACAATGAAAAATATTTACAATGAGTTTTGGTTTTGGTAAAATATTTTGCGTAGAGGAAACTTTTTAGACGATAAAGCATATAATTCATTTAATAATTAAACATCCATAAGTCGGTGAATTTTTCTTAAGTGCCTACTTAAGGAAACAAACTTGTTTAAAAGAAAAACTAAATAGGCTAAATAATTAGGAGGAGTATTTGAATGAATATTCAAATAAAAGCGAGGTTATTTCCATCTCTTATTGTTTTAATGCGTGTTCTCTTTGGAATTGGATGGTTATTAGCTGGAGTAACCAAAATCACTGAAAAATTGTGGTTTAAAGAACCTGGGGTATTTCTGAATTACTATTTCACCAGTTCATTAGAAAATCCTGATGTCCCATTGTTTTATAAAGTTTTCATTGAAAACTTAGCTTTAGAACATGTAATGACTTTAAATCTTGTCATTCCTGTCGTTCAAATTACTCTTGGTGTATTTATTATAATGGGATTCATTACAATACCATCGATCTTAGTCTGTCTCTTCATGCACATTAACTTCATCCTTTCTGGAAATATGAATTTAATGAGCCTTGTCCTTTATACAAGTGCGTTTTCGTTAATCATCTTCAGAACGAATATTTATCACTTCAGTCTTGATAAGTATTTTAATTTAGATACTCTTTTTACAAACAAAAGACAAACAACCATCTCAATGCCATCTAAAAAAGAAAAGTTGCTTAGTAACTCTTAAATCGCACTACTAGTTAAATATATCTATTAGCATCGTAGTAATCCAATATAGCAACCCGCATATATTAATTAACACAAAAACATATAATAAAATTCTAGTAACTTTCAAATATCATTACTCCCTTACTTATTGATGTTAATAATGGTTCATGATAATTATATATTAAAGAAACCTTAAAATTCTGTTGTTAAAGTATTTAATATGAAAAGCCGTCACTAACTGTAGTGACGGTAATTTATTATACTCTAATAAGCACTTTCGAAAGAAACTTAGTTCTATTTTGCATTTATGGTACGGTTGATATTAAACTAATCTTCCTGTTGTTATATAATTAACCCCAACATGGTCAGGCCATCGTCGCCCATAGGCTGGTAAGCTCCCTGAACTTGTTGAAGGTTCATTGGCATATTGTTGTTCACTTAAAATGTCACCCCTTCTTTTACATCTTCTTTTACATCTTTAGGATATTATCCTAGTTTGGACTATGTTAACGTAGGGCTTTGTCCAAACAATCTCAATCTTTCCACATAATTTAATAGTAGCTATATTGGGAAGGAGGAATCTTAAATGAGTGATTATCAAGGTGGTTTTGACAAGAAAAAAGACAACAATTTTGCGTTAATCGTTGTACTGTTTATATTGTTGATTATTGTAGGCGCTTCTTTCATGAATAAGTACTATTAAAAACTGCTTAGCTGATACTACACCGTTTTTGATTTTAAAAGTTAAAGTTTTAAACCTCAAACATTCAGGTGTGTATATCATATACAAATCTAGTTAACATAAGACCAACTATCAGAAGCGAGCAAAAGAGCCAATCCCTTGAACCGTAAGGGATTGGCTTGTGTTCGTTTTTATCGTTTATGCACCTTTTTATACAACCTTGATTTATCAACGTTTCTAACCTCTACATAAGCCTGGCAGCTGCATAAAAAAAGGACGTTTTATGCAGTCCCTTCTTTCACTAAAGCTACCCATTACTTCAATAAGCATAAATAAGGAGTAACCTACTCCTTTTTCAATGGCATTTGTCAGCCACCTTCTATGCAAGTTCCAGTAGAACTACCGACAATTGAATTCAATTCTTGGAGTAGTGAAGGTAAAAGTTCATTCTCTATAAGTGTTTCTAAGGATTATTTTGTAAGTGGTACATTGTACTTTCTTAAAACCTCTGCTGTTTCCCCCCAAATATCAACAATTGCTATTGGAGACATATTTGACTGTATAACCATTTCAACATCCTCCTTTTACTTGTATCAAAATGCGGATTTAAAACAACAAATATTGTATAAAGGGTTTAATACAATATTTGTTGTTTTAAAAGTTATCTTGAATGAGAGATCCGCACATGCTCAATGATGGCAAAAATCACTTGCTCTTCTAGGTCTTCAAAATCTTTATCGAGTAAAAGGCGTTTTCCCTCAAAACCAAACGCTTCAAGCAAATAGAAAATACGGGGTTTCTTGTATGCTTGGCTATTTTTTAGACATCGCTGCCAAACTTCAGCTTCGAGCTCTTTTGAATAGTGACGATGTTGGATGCATTCATGGACACGTGTTTTCTTCAGCTCCACATGTCCTTCCCATAGGTTTTTATTGGCTATCTCTATCCACATGTCAGCTCGAATTTGTTCCTTTACTTCTTTTTCAACAATTATTGTGTTAGATTCTTTTACAACATTTATTGTAAAACCTTCTGGTAGACGATGTTGAAGAAAATGATCTAATGCTTCTTTCGGAATTTGCCATCCTTCCTTTCGAGAAGAAGGGGCTATTCCTTTGAGATCCCCTTGACGTAACCATCTACGAACACTTTCCTTGTGTGTCGTAATTTTATAGGTTTTTAACAATTCAAACACTTCATCAACATTGTACATGTCCATTCAATCATCTAGCTCCTTTAATGCAACGATTGTTTTATTAAAGTCATTATACAACAATTATTGTATAAAATCTAGCTCAGTGTAGGAAATGGGGGAACATCAGGAAAGTTCTTCTTTTTTTATCGACCGAATAGTCGATCCATTACACTTTTCTTTTTCTTCGATTCTTCGTTTCTAGATTCAGCTTGTTTTTGAATAAAGTTATTAACAATATCAATTTTTTCTTTCATAACTTCATAATCTCGTCTCATTTTCTGCATTTCTTGATGGCTTTCTTCACTGGAAGATGCAATACGTTCTAAAGCATTAAGAATGGCTTGACCTTGTTCTTTATTCATAAGGCCTTCTACTTGAGTTTGAACAGTTCTTATTTGCTCCGCCACAACTGATAATTCATGTCGTTCACTTTTATCTTGAGTGCTTGTCCCATAAGAGATTACCTCCGATACATTTTGTGTCGCCTTACGATAATGTGATGCGATTATAGCAGCAGCTGCTTCTGGTCCAACCTTTTTGTCTTTTTTAAGTTTTAACATTTGAGAAATTGCTTGTTGATCTTGCTTGGTGTAAATTCTGTGATCCAAGTCGTTCCTGATTAGTTCATATCCTTCTTTTTCTAGCAATGTGACATACTTTCTTACCGTACTTTCAGGCATTTTTAAGTTTTCTGCAATGTCACTGGTTTTTAACTCAACATGCATATCTATTACATCATCTAGGATGTCAAAATCAGTTTTTGTTTGGCTCATAACATTCACCTCTTGCTTTTATATTAGCGATATAAAGCCAATATCCTCTTTGGAAAGGACAGTTAATATGAGGTTTTTAATGTGGCTATACTCCTCACAAGAAGGAGTATAGCCACATTTGGCGTCTGTCAACGGTAAGCGGACCGAAGGGAGCATTAAGGAGTTGATAGACTCACTCTGCCAAGACCCTCTTGGCATTGAACAAACATCGTTTGTTCCTGCCTACCGGCGAGGGAGCCCCCTCAAAAAATGAGGGGGTTGGGGGTGTTTTTAAAGGGGGTCTGGGGAAGAGTTCCCCAGTGGGTTTGGGCAAGGCCCAAGGTTTAAAAAGCCCCCTTTAGGGGGTTGGGGGTGTCATGCAACGCATGACCAAGCAAAGGAAGTGGGTACCACTTCAACAGCTTGCCAACCTCTAGCACTAGTAATATAATTGGAGATATACCACCAATTATGGATAGTGCTTCCATTTGAAAAATGGACAGAGAGGGGAGGTCTTTTGAACTTTGGGAGAGAACAGGAAAGAGAATCGGCAGATTAAATTTCGTGTGAACGACGACGAATTTGAAAGGCTTGAGCAGATGGCGAAAGAGTTTCAAATGAGTGTGCCGAACTTTTGCAAGAAGAAGGCACAGGGGGCGAGAATGAGACCTCCGAAGATTGATCGAGAGGGAGCGTTCGAGATCGCCCGACAGTTGCGAGCGATTGGGAACAACGTGAACCAGCTATCAAGGCGAGCAAATGAGGGTTATGAGGTTCCGAATGGGGAATTAGAAAGCGTTCAGAAGGAGTTGCGAGAGATATGGCGACAATTCAGCGAAGCAATACAAAAGTAGCCAACCGACTAATCAACTACGCTGAGAAGCGCGCTGAGGTGCGTGAGGGCGTGAATTGTCCTGCTGAATATGCAAAGTCTCAGATGAAGGCTACGAGGGCACTGTGGGGCAAATCAGAAGGGATACAGGCTCACCATATTATTCAATCTTTTAAGCCTGGAGAAGTGACACCAGAAATAGCAAATGAGATTGGGAGAGACCTTGCGAAAGAGGTTGCGAAAGGGCATGAATGCGTGGTTTATACGCATACCGACAAAGATCATATACATAATCATATTGTCATTAACTCCGTTAATTATGAGAATGGCTTAAAATATAATGCTTCAAAAGAGGAGTTATACCGGATTCGTGAAATCAATGACCGGCTGTGTAAGGAAAGGGATTTATCGGTTGTGAAAGAATATTCTTCTCCTACTCGCTACACGTTGGCAGAAAAGGCCTTACTAGAAAAGGGCGAAGTCAGTTGGAAAGATGAAATACGTCAAGTAATTGACTATGAAAAAGAACACTCCAAGACGTATGAACAATTCAAACAGAATTTAACGGAAAAATACGGGATAGAGGTCAATGAACGTGGCAAAAACATCACGTTTTCTCATCCCGATAATGGCAGGAAAGTACGTGGTTCTAAACTAGGGAATTCATACGAGAAGGAGATGTTAAAAAATGAGTTTACAAGAGAGATTGAACAAACAAAAGGAGAGCCAAATCAAGAGCGAGGAAATACCAATCTATCAGGTTCCGAAAAGCAACAACGAGAAGGAGCAGGAATTGATAGAAGCGTTGAAAGAAATGAGAGATCTCAACGATTTGATGAGGGGGTACATCAGAACGAACATGGACAAGTCAGCAGCCGAGAAGCTGACCTTCGACAGCGAGATAGACAACATCAAAGTGACAAGCAAACAAGTGACAGATCAAATGCTTTCAATATTGACGAAGCAAGAAAATCTCTTGAACAACAGCGTTCAAATGTTGCAAAAGGTTTTAACAAATTCACACAACGAGATGAAGCAGAACAACAACCAAGTACTACAAGAAATGAAAACGATAAGCAGTCAAATAAACGAGCAACTAAACGAAATCAAGAACACGACAAAGACCGAAATGGAGAGCATCAGCAGGAAAAGTCACAACAGCTTGAACGAACTGTCTCAAAGAACATCGAGCATGGTTTCGAACGCTAGAAAAAAGATTTGGATCAATGACTGGTTAGACGTGGTGAAATACGGGCTAGGAACGGCCATATTCGTTGTTCCAGTGTATGTAGGGGTAAAGCTCCTTCTTGGCCTTTTCAGCGTTGAAATGCCTTAGGTAGGTGGGAGAATGATTTGTTCTTACTGTGGTTCTGAAAATAGAAAATACGTTGAAAACTGTGGGTTTTGTGCTGCTCCTTTAAAGAAGCAGCGACCACAATTAAAAGAGTTTTTATTCCTGGAACAAGCTGAATTGCCTTTTGGCGAGCTTTCGATTTTCCACACCTATGATTTATTAATTTTACTTCGACTTGTAAGGGAAGAAAGAAGTAGTACTTATAATCTTTTGAGAATGACTCGGAAGGTTTCGCAAGAGGTTGCGGTTGATTTGGAGTCTTTAGCCTTTGCAGAAGAAGAATACAGACGTTATACAGCCCGTATGAAGGTTATAGAGGGCATTTTAATTGATCGGATGGGGTACAAGCCTAAAAGAGTTGATGATAAACTATTAAGTAGCTTAAAAGGGAAAATTGAAGGAGAGAAATCAAATGGATGATAAAAAATTAGATATGATTCTAACTGCTTTAAGTGAATTTAGAGGTGATTTCGTTGAGTTTAAGAAAGAAAATCAAGAGCAATTAACGAGAATTGAGGAAGCCATTTTAAGACTGGAAGAAGATCAACCAAAAGATACTATGGCTATGTTGAATCAGATCAATAAAAAATTAGATGATCGAGACAATGAAATGCAAGTGCTAAATAAGCGTCTTTTTAAAACTGAAGGTGAAGTTGAAAGATTAACTCGTCAATAGAAGGAGGAAATTAAGTGGGAAAAGTTGAACATTGGCAACAAGAATTAAACGATCGTGAAGGTCTTGTATGTTTTGATTTATCATTAAAGTTAAGTCCAAATAATGAAATTTACTTAAACGAAAAAGAAATGTATGAGTATTGTGGCTATAAAAGTCCTAAATATTTTAAAAAGCATTTAGAGAGTTTGATAGAAAAGTGTATTATTTTTAGGATTAAGAAAGAGGATAAAATACATTATTTTTTCAATCCCATTTATGTCGAATATGATGAATTAGGACCGAAAATGTACCACAGGCCCTTTATTAATAAGGAGATTATGAAAGAAGCAATGAAGAATATAGAAAGTATCATATAAAGAAGTTCTGTTAAACCGTTCAGAAGGGCTCAGAATTGATTGATATAGATTCCGGTACTCTTGCTGTGCAGAAAGCGAATATAGGCGTTATACGGCTCGTATGAGGGTCATAGATGGTATTCTAATAGACAGAATGGGTACAAGCCTAAAAGAGTTAATGATAGGCTTTTAAAGAGTTTGAGGAGAAAGCTAGAAGATGGCTAGAAAAAAGGGGATTTTATTGTTATTGTCGAAACATAGAAAAATGAGAAAAACCGCCCTGTCTTTGGTCGGATAGGCGGTTTCTCAAAAACGTATAAGGGATTAGTCCCTTTATTTACTTATAGGATAATTATATTCTATCATATTGGGGCTAATTCCTGCTACATAAAGGGAGAGAAAAATAGTGGGGAAAAGCAATGTTGTAAATATGAGCGAAAAGTTCAATGAAGCTGAAAAGAATGCTAAACAAAGACAATTTGAAGTAGAAAAACAAAAAATAGAAGAACAGTTTGGTGTTGATCCTCAACTAATTGAAGCTCTTGTATTGGCTATGAATAATGTTTCAGGAGGGGACTATGGCTTCTTTTATAAAAAGAAAAAGCCATCTGATAAAGTGAAATTTGCTCAAACTATTGTTGAAAATCTAGAGTATTTAATTAGCATTGGCTACTTAACAGATGCTGAACATGCGTTTCTAAATAAGTTAAATTGTTATTTAGAGTTTAAGTCTAATGTAATTGTTGAAAAAGCAAATTTTGAAGAAGAAATTGAAGTTAATTCTGCAACGCCGCAATATTTAGCAGATAGATTTAGGAAAAGTAGAACATCAATTTCAATGCTCATGAATGGTTTACTAAAAAAGGGTATTTTAGGAGTAGCTGAAACAGGCATGACTACAGAAGATGGTCGTGTTTGTACATCAAGAACATGGTTTGTTAATCCCAATATTATTTGTTATTCACCAAA
>NZ_JAETXM010000047.1 GCF_024494465.1 Bacillus sp. V3B
CGAGCAGTAAGACTCCCACCTCAAGATTCTGAGTGTACAAAGAATCTTGAGGTGGGAGGTCAATTGCCCTTAAGAGTTCGATAAGTGAGACAAGAATCTTCTTGGACTTTAGTCCTTCGAAAAGTCAATCGGACTCTGCGTGACTAACCATCAGCGGAGGATGAAGCCTCCCACTGATGGAAGTTTTCTTTATAGGGTCTGATCAAATAATAACATTTATTCGTCTATCAAGGACAAATACTTTCGTAGAAATCTGTGTCATTATTTGCTTTCGATGTAGCTCTCACCAAGAACTTCTTTTTGTTGATATTGTTGTGTTGAAAGTTCTTTTTGAATAAAGGACTGAACATCCTTTTGTTCAAGATTATACATTTCTTCCACTTCTCGTGAGAATAATAAACCTTCTTGTTGAAGGAGGGTTGATAATGATGGTTGTGATTTGGCACTCACTTCATCCGTTTCTAGAAGTTGTTTTAAACCTTGAACATAATAGTCAAATAGACGTGCTCCAACCATTTTAACCCCTTTATTTTCTTCATTTACAAGAATGATGGTTGGAAATCCTCTGACACCTAAGCTTCTTGCAAGTGTAAAGTCTTTATTTAATAGATCTTGGCTTTCAGGAAGGTTTGCTTCTTTCACCACTTTTTTTCCATCTAGTCCTATGTTATTCACAATATCAATTAAAACTTTGTCTTCTGAAATATTTCGATTAAAAGCAAACACTGCTTCTCTTACTCGACGCAAAAAGACAGATGCAAGTTGTTCATTCTCTTTTTGAATGATTTTAAAAACACGGGATGGTGGGTAGGAAGATGAAATAGGATTTTCGAGCCAAACCGATCCATCAATGGGCATGCGGGAATGTTCTCCCACTTCTCTCCAGTGACCAGCAACATCTGAAGGTCCAGAAATACCGTTACTTACGTCAGCGAATCCATCACCCCATTTTTCTAGTAAACCACCCATAACGGTTTGAACATTGAAATAATGACCATATTGCTTTTCAAACCGACGAAGAACAGGTTCAAGAGCCCAGCAGTGAGAACAGATAGGATCTGTTACATAGTAAAGAGTCAACTTTTTTTGTGGTTCATTTAGATTGATCATTTCCATTTCTTCATCTTCTCCTGATCCACAAACGCCTGTTTCTAGATCGCAAATCATATTATTGTTATTATTATTCATGTTGTTTCCCTCCGGGGTCTTGATTTACAGATGAATCAAGAAGCTTATAGTTTTGTGCCCACTGTTGAATAGGCCCGAGTGCATTAGAAAGCGATCGTCCTTTTTCCGTTAACTCGTAGGAGATCGTGACAGGAGATCCACCTACGACTTTTTTCTCTAATAATCCAAACTCTGTGAGTTCAGATAATTTTAGAGAAAGGGCTCTTGCTGTAATATCGGGAAGATCTCGCTTTATTTCTGTAAAATGAGCCGTACCGTCCTTGCAAAGAGATAAATAGTGGATAATAAGGCCATTCCATTTTCTTCCTAATATTTGAAAAGAAGCCTCTAAGTATGGACAAATTTGAATAAGAATCACCTCAATTGTCATTCGGTTATATAATTAGTATACTTAATATAATAAATATATCAAGTATATAAAATATACTAATGGTGTTTGCTGAGTACAGTAGAGGATAATACCCTGAATTTAAAGAAAGTATGCATTTTAAGTTGTTCAGCAAAATTGATTCCTATAAAAAATGAAAGGAGCTGTCCCAAAAGAAAAGGTATCAGATACCACAATACATTCATCTACAATTAGGTTGAATGTATTGTGGATGTCAGACATCTTATGGGACAGCCCCTTGGCTATGATAAAGGTTTAACTTCATTCAGCAAATGCTTTTTGTACCGAAAGCTTGCGACAGGTACAGAAGTCCTCCGCTTCTGTAAGTGGGGGATGAATGCAAAAAGCTCTCTGATTCAGTGGGGGTTCAAACCCCAGCTGAATGAAGTTAAGCCTCCAGCGGATGCCTCGGATTTTTTAAAGGTAATTTATCGAGCGAGCTCGACGACGGACAGGACGTCCTAGTCAGGCGAAAGCCACAGGATGTGGCTTTCTGAAGCGTGATAAAAATCCGGGCGCAAATTCGGCGGGGCGAATTTGATCATTCATTACACAACTTCTTGGATTAAGGAATTCTGTCATGAATGGATGAAGTCAGTTAGTGCTTTACAGGTTTACTTTAAGCTAACGATTCTTTAGGTAATGGTGTTACTTTAATCGCACATGCTTTAAATTCAGCTGTTCCTGAAATAGGATCATATTCATTAATGGTCAAGACATTTGTTGGTACATCAATGAAGTGGAAGCTCATAAAGACAAGGCCTGAAGGGACTTGTTCTGTCACTTTAGCTTTTACTTTTACTGCTCCTCTTCTTGATGAAATCTCTACAAGATCACCTGACTCAATTCCAAGTTTCAAAGCATCCTCAGGATTAATATCCGCTGTTTCTTCTGTTTGTCTTATTTTTACACCGCCCGCATAATGACGTGTTTGCGTATGTGTATTATAAGATTCAAGGCGTCGTCCTGTTGTAAGTGTAAACGGATATACTTCATCAGGAAGTTCAACCGGTTCCGTATAAGTAACAGGAACGAATGAAGATGGTTGCGTATTTTCTAGCTCTTCGTGGAACCTTGTATGAAGGACCAATGTACCTGGATGTGATTTATCTGGACATGGATAATGGACACTATATTCCTTTTCTAGTCTTTCATAGGAAATTCCACCGTAGACTTCCCAAGCAAGGGAACGCATTTCATCCCAAATTTGTTCGCTGTTTTCATAACTCATCGGATAGCCAAGTCTAGTTGATAAGTCACAAAGAATTTCCCAGTCCTCTTTCGTATTCGGGTGTGGTTCAATAGCTTTGCGCACACGTTGGATGCGGCGATCGGTATTTGTAAAAGTACCTTCTACTTCTCCCCATGATCTTGCAGGGAGGACAACATCTGCTAATTCAGCCGTTTCTGTTAAGAAAAGGTCTTGAACAATTAAAAGATCAAGTTTTTCAAATATTTTTTTCGTATGGTTCATATGAACATCTGCCATAATTGGGTTTTCACCAATAACATAGAGGGCTTTTACATCCCCATTCTCCATTTTTTCAAACGTTCTTGTTTGCGTATCACCAGCCATTGGGTTGATGGTGATATTCCAAGCTTTATCAAATCGGGCACGATAATCATCGTCTGTTAGGCTAACACCACCAGGTAATTGGTTAGGTAAAGCTCCCATATCACCTGCACCTTGAACATTGTTTTGTCCACGTAATGGCATAATGCCGCAGCCTTCTCTTCCGATATGGCCAGTTAACAGAGCTAGGTTTCCGATATCAAAGACATTGTTTACACCGCAATGATGCTCGGTAATTCCTAATGTATACGCAATCATTGCTTTATCTGCGGTTGCATATTCTCTCGCTGTGTCAATAATATCCTGTGGTGACAATCCAGTAATGGTTGCTGCGTACTCAGGTGTAAATATTTTTACTTGATCTTTTAATTGATCAAATTCAGCTGTATGTTTCTCAATAAAAGCTGGGTTATATAATTCTTCTTTAATAATGACGTGCATTAATGCATTAATAAATGCAATATCTGAACCAACATGAAGTGGTAGGTGACGTGTTGCACTTTTCACCATATCGATTTTTCGAGGATCGATCACAGTGATTTTTAGCCCTGCTTTAGCCGCTTTTTTCATGCGATTTGCAATAATTGGATGGGCTTCTGTTGTATTGGAACCCATTAATAATAGGACTTCTGCACGTTCAAAGTCTTCGATTGTATTGGTTGGAGATCCACTGCCAAATATAGTTGCCAGACCGGCAACGCTTGGAGCGTGTCAGGTTCGGTTACAGCCATCAATATTATTACTACCGATCGCTGTTCGCATGAATTTTTGCGTGATATAGTTTACTTCGTTCGAAGCCCTTGCTGGAGCAAACGCTGTGATCGCTTCAGGTCCAAATGTCGTTTTGATATGGCTTAATTTTTCAACAATGTAGCTGTAAGCCTCTTCCCAAGTGGCTTCCACAAGTTTTCCAGCTTTACGGATAAGTGGAGATTTCAGACGACTTTCCGCTTGAACAAAGCCAAAACCAAATCCACCCTTTATACATGTTTGGCCTTTGTTGACAGGTGCTTCCTTGTCCCCACGGGATTTAACAATTTTATTATCTTCTACTTCTAGAATAAGTCCACAGCCCGTTCCGCAATAGCCGCAGACTGTTTTAATTTTTGTTGTCTCTCCCATTACTGATCCTCCTATTATTATTAATAAAGTGATAAGTGTTTCTTAGTGGTACAGGATTACTTCTTGAGGTAAAAGAAAATATCCTTACTGCACAGTAGCTTAACTTGGCATTTATAATAAAAAAATGCCAAGAAAAATATATTTCTCTTATCCTATTATACAAGAGAAACGAAAAGTAGCGGTGATTGTTATCACTTTAAGAAATTTATATTGTCAAAGTATTCATGATCATTTTATTTTTGAAAAGGATGAGGACTTATTTGTTTTTTGCAAAAGTGGCTATGTTTTAGAAGCATACATCGTACGTACTTGTTCTTCAGAATGATAAAAATGAATAGGTCGGTCACCAAGAAGGGGTTATGGTGACCAAAACAGAGAAAAAAAGTCAGAACGGTAACCCAAAAAGATCTATGGTGACTGAAAACGAGGAAAAGAGCTAGGTCGGTTCCTATAAAGGAAAGCGATCGGTATCTAATTTGTTGCTTCAGCATAATAAGCGTGCCGACCATGTCTTAATAACTTATACTTTTTTAACTTCATTCAGCAGAAGTCCTCCACTTCTGTAAGTGGGGGATGAATGCAAAAAGCTCTCTGATTCAGTGGGGGTTCAAACCCCGACTGAATGAAGTTAAGCCTCCGGCGGATGCCTCGGATTTTTTAAAGGTAATTGATCGAGCGAGCTCGATAAAAATCCGGGCGCAAATTCGGCGGGGCGAATTTGATCAGGATCTTTCTTATTGTCTTGTTAGACTCTATTTCGGTAAAATACACTTTGTTTTTCTACAAAAAAAGTGAATCATGCACGGCATCATTCACTTTTGAAGCATATTCAATTGCTCTTTCTAACTTAATAGCCTCTGTAAAATAACATCTCTCGACTAAAAAAAGTAAAATTAGGTGCTGGCTTCTCGCATTTCTGTCTCAAGGGGAAGTTTATTACTCATACTAGGAATTTGTTTCCGGTTGACATTAATATCATCGGAGGAAAAGACGAGAACGATCATCATTCCTGATTGGACCTTTGCCCGAATAAGAATTGGCTGATTGTATTCATTTTTAAAAGAAAAATCAGGCCCCCACCAACTAACCGTCGCGTCACGTCCAGGAGGAACATAAGGAACACGCTTACTATGGGAATAACGTTGTAAAATATGGAGTCCTGAGCGATCAACAGCATTAAATAGGGTAGAGGACACTTGGCATATCCCGCCACCGATCCCTTCTGAAAGCTCTCCTTTTACGATGATAGGTGCAGGAAGATAGCCCTTTTCCTTGGTGCGATTTCCGACTCTTTGATTAAAAGAAAAGGTTTCTCCAGGAAAAACAACCTGATTATTAATACCTTTAGCTGCAAGAAATATATTATGAGACCTCTCCTTGTTCCGGACATTGAAATACGTTACGTAATGGCCAATCATCTTGGTCTTAATTTGTGCAAGCAGCTCACTATCCACGCGAGGATACAGCATACGTACTGGAACATCTAGATTTGACGGTCCTTTTTTATAAAAGTAAGTATAAAAGTGATCCTTGAAAACGGCTCTATTTAATTCAACTCCAGCTTGTTCAGAAACAATCTGACCATAATCATCGAGAGTCGCATCAATCGCTTCTTTCCGAATCTGTTTGTCAAGTTGATTCGCAACCAGCTCGAGTTTCGGCGTGTCAACTAAAGGGAAACCAAATCCAGGCATAGATGCAGACAAGTCAGAACGATTGATCGTCATAACTGGTTCTTGTTCATGAATAAGAGTTAAATCATCTGGTACCTGTGATTGCTGAGCGATTAACATAAGTCCAAAAATCCATGCAAATTTCAATCTATTCACCTCCCAATTAGTATGAGAAAGGTACGTTTTTTTATGTAAAAAGCTTTCTGAAAATCTGTAAACTTCATCTTTCTAAATGCGGTTTTTATTCTAATAGTAGTAAGCACACAAAGAAATAGCGAACAATGCATTGTTCGCTATCAAATCAACTTATTTAACCTACTCTCTCTGAAAGTTTAAATACTTGAATATTAATATGGGTATATTGATACTCTCTATTAGAGTAACATCCCACCAAGTAAAACAATTGCAGGGATCGTCACTAAGCACAATAAGTTTGTAACTAATGTATGCATGACTCCGTAGTCTTCATCTGCGTGATATAAGGCCAATATAATTGAAGCTGTCGTGACAGATGGCATTGCCATTTCAATTAATAAAACCTGTTCAACCTCCCTGGATAGAGGTAAAAGGAGGAGGACAAGGATCCTTATAAATGGAAGGAAAAGTAATTTAAATGTACTTTGTCTTCCTTTGCTTATTTCTCGGTTTCATTGTATTTCTGTTTGGACTGTATTTCGTTGTGTCATTTGTAGAGAAGGTCATGAAATATGTTACTCATAAGCGGAAAATATGAAGTTGACGTTGACTAATCAATCCTTTTGTAAAATGAGTGTTTTCAATATACTTCTATCCATTTAAATTGAAAAAAATAGAAATAGAGAGCAGGAGCTATCGAGTATTCCTATTTTTATGTCTGAACAGTATAATCAGGAATGGGAGTTGAACTTAAATGAATAAAAAAGATATCGCTAATATCCGGAAGCAATTTAAATTAGATAACTACCTAATGAATATTCGTGAAATCTTCAACGTTTATGTGAAGAGCGAATCAGGTGAGATTTATCATCATGTCAGTCAGCCGTTTCAAATGTTAGAACAGGAAACACAGGAATTGTTTTTGACAAACTTTAAAAAGGTTTTGACAGGTCAGCTTGATTCCAAACTGTTTGAACTAAAATTCAGGAGTGATGTGGAAGACAGCATGCAAACCCTTCTTTTCAAAGGATTACATGTGGGGTCGACGGATTGGCAAGAAAACATGCTCCAAATCGTCGCGAAAATGTTTGCTCATACTGTTTATGAATTTGATACCGTGGTGACGTTTATCCGGGGAGAATATCGGAAACCAACCCGAAAACGGGGTCTGGAATCTGAGGAGGGCGGGGATGATGAAGTTTATTCCAGTCACTTTACCCTTTGCAGTCTCAATAAAATTGATCAACCGAAAAAAACGCTGCTGTTTGATTATATTGAGAAAGAATTCAAACCGAATGATGCCGTTGATCCGATTATTAATTTATCCTCTCCATTGTTAGGCTTTCTATTCCCAGCCTTTAATGACAATTCGGCAGATGTGAATCATATTCTCTACTGTGCTGGAAAGGCAAATCAACCGAATTATACCTTTATTGGAGATGTTCTCAATTGTGAGGACATCATAACTGCTGCCGAGGAAAAGGACAGCTTCGAACTGATATTAAAATCAGTGATAGGTGACGAGGTGGATTCAAGGACTATTTCCAATGTTTATGAGGAAATAGATAAGATGGTTCAAGAGCAAGAAGAAGAGGAAGAAAGCGAATCTCCTATATTGGATCATCGAGACATCGAGCGCATCTTAACGGTAAGCGGGGTCGAAGATGTAGATACGGCGAAGGTGGAACATGCCTTTAAAGCTGTTATAGCTGATGAAACACATGAATTTAAAGCAAGCAGTTTAGTCCCTAAAACCATAAAAATCGAAACGAAGGTCGCAAATCTATCCGTCAATCCGAAAGAGCTGAAAAACCTAAAATACATTACGTACGAGGGAAAACGGTGCCTATTGATAGAAATCGATGAAGATGTGTTTATAGAAGGATTTCAATTAGAATCGGGGACACTCTAATGGGTTTTGAGGGACAGGTCCTTGGTTCATTACAAGCTATATGAAATGAATTTTAGTTGGTTCTCTACAAATGGTAGGGGCCAACTTTTACACTTGCTTCCTGAACGTGAACGATTGAAAATCGTTATGTCCAGTTCAGATTCCAAGCTGGAAATGGCTTGGCTAATAGCAGAATGAGATACATGAAGCTTTTCTGCTACTTTTGCAATCTCCAAGAATTTACTAATAATCAACTTTTGGGCTTTGATATTTTGGGAATTCCAGGGTACGCTCCAGATCAGGTCGCCTTTTATCATAAAGAGTGTAAGTGGCTATTTGCAGGGGATTTATTAATTGACCATATGCCAAGCAGCGCCTTCATTGAACCAGATTATGATGGGGTCCGTATAAAATTCGTGATACAACAGAAGCAGTCATTAGAGAAATGTTTGTCATTGAATGTAAACTCGTTTTTTCAGGTCACGGTAGGATCATAG
>NZ_JAETXM010000048.1 GCF_024494465.1 Bacillus sp. V3B
AGCCTTATTTAAAAAGCTTAGGGGTTAAACAAGTTATTCATCGTGATGAAATAATAGATACAGATCAAACACCATTTCGTGAAGAAAAATGGGCTGGTGCTATCGATCCTGTGGGTGGGAAAACTCTTCAGTACATACTAAGTAGTTTGAAATATGGAGGATCTGTAGCTACATGTGGTTTAACAGGTGGGACAAATGTTTCAACAACTGTTCGTCCTTTTATTTTAAGAGGTGTAAATTGGCTTGGTATTGACTCGGTTACATATCCAATGAATAAGCGTTTGAAAATTTGGAACCGTCTAGGTGATGATTTGAAACCAACAAAGTTAAATGAAGACATAGTTAACGAGATTTCTTTAAAAGAGCTTCCAGAAGTATTGGCTAGTATTTTAGCAGGAAACGTACGTGGAAGAACTCTTCTTAAACTATAGAAAGCTCAAATAGCCTATTTTAACATTAAAAATTACTTCACAGTTTGATGATTATTTGTAATCGGTAGGAAGGTACCTGTTCCATTAAAGGGCGGCGCTATAGTGGAACAAAGGATAAAAACAAAAAGAGCAAACCTACTAATTTTGCTCTTTTTTTAGTTCCCGATATATTGTAGCAGCCGAAACCCCTGTAGCTTCCTGAATTTCCTTTACTGTCATCTGTTCAGAATGATACATTGCAATAGCCTGATTCAACTTTTGTTGATTCACTTTATGATATATAGATTTTGATATGAGTTTTGATAGAGGATTTATGAAAAAATAGTGGATTGTCACTTATGGAAATATCAGATCCCACCATTCAAAAAGTAGTGTTGCAGCTAAATAGAGTGATAATGGGATTATAAGTATGCAGGAAATGACAAGAAATTTTGCCTTCTTGGAACCTAAAGCTATAAATGAAAATATAATTGAAGCAATCATAAATGGCCAAAATAATAATGCCATAGAAGTCCTCCTCAAGTTTATCTCATAACTTGAATCCTAATCAGCAGAAGTGCACCCTTTCGTAAGATCCTACTGTAGCAGCTGTGCTGTCCTATCCTGATCTTGCAGAATAGCCCCATTTAGGTGATGAATAATACTATGAGTAGAAACATAAAAACAAATAAACTAAGATAGCCATAAACTTTTCTTCCTTTTTGAAATTCTTCTAATCCCATAACCAACATCATTAAACCTAAGAAGAACAACATGTATGGTTGTAGCCAGTGATTTTCTGTTAGCAAGCCATAACCTGCCATAGTTATAACTATTACTGCTAAAATAACTCTTGAAATTTTCAACATAGATACATCCCCTTGATAATACTCTTTATATTTCAACGTAGATACCTTTTCTTTCAACAATCTGGCTTTATCTACAGTATTATCGACAAAAGCCTGATAGAATGCACCTTTTATCTTTGTGTACATGTGTGCCAAGATAAGTGGTTAAGGATTTGACTTGGGGCCTCTGTGGGCATGATTTGTCTTGAAAGGCTGAAGCAATTGTTTCGTCAGGCGATCAAGCCTATCCCTATCATACTCACCTCTCTAAATAAAGTCCTATCTTTGTGTACGTTGAAAACTATAAATAATTACTGTATATAATGCTTCCACAAAGATAGAAAACTACCACTTTTGTTATCATAAAATACGTTGAATACAGTGGAAAAACATACTGTAGATAAGCAGCAGTTTCGTTAAACAACAACAATGATATGTGATAAGCTTAATTTGTAATTCAATAATAATTACATCTGATTTTTGAAGGGGAATTGGAGTCAAAATTCTTGAGTGATTAAATTAAATGGAGGATTTTTATGAAAATAAAACTTACTAGTGTATTTGTTGATAATCAAGACAAAGCCCTTAAATTTTATACAGAGATACTAGGCTTTATTAAAAAACACGACGTTCCTGTAGGTGAGTTTAAATGGATAACTGTTGTATCGCCTAATGGAGCAGATGAGATTGAGTTACTTCTTGAGCCTAACGAAAACCCTGCTGCCAAGACATATCAAAAAGCTCTATATGAACAAGGGATACCTTTCACATCTTTTTTTGTAGAAGATGTTCAAAAAGAGTACGAAAGATTGGAAAAACTTGGAGTTAAATTTACTATGGTGCCAACAAAAGAGGAATGGGGAACTTACGCAAGATTTGATGATACTTGCGGTAACCTTATACAAATCCAAGAGGAATAATAAAACCTTCTTTCTTTAAGTTTATTTACTTGTTATGTCTTTCTTCAACAAAAGGGCGTGATTCAAGAATTGCGCTTTTTCTTTTTGTAAAAAGAATTGGATAGTATGTTAGATTGTAAAAAGAGATTATGAAGGTTTCTACTATAACAAGAAGGTGTCTTTTTATGTGGAGCCATTTAGCATAAAAGGTAATTCGAAGACCTAAGCTGTTTGATTAATGGCCAATTAGTTGAAAAAGGAATTTGGTCTTTATTAGATACGCTTTGAAAATTATATTTAGGATTAAAATGCATAGTGATATGATTTTAATCATTGGATTGGAGAGCATTTCAATACCAAAAAAGGGGGAGTTGTGTTGAGGGAAATAAGAATCGCTTTATTGCACTTATTACCTATTGTTGGGGATATTCAATATAATCAAGATTTAATTGAAAGAGCAGTGAAACTCGTGGCAAATAAAAATGTGGATTGGATTATAACACCAGAGTTGGCTGTTAGTGGGTTGCAATTTTCTCAAAAAATTGGAACAGATTGGATTAAAAAGCAACCCGATGAATGGATGAACCATTTTTGTGCTTTGGTTAAGTCTATAAATACGAATGTATTTCTTGGTTGTCCTGAAAAGTCTGATGATGAGGAGCTTTATAATTCAGTATTTGTAATTAATAGAGACGGAGATTTAATAGGAAGACAAAGGAAGATCGCCACTATTTCAGATGGCTGGTGTCATTCAGGTACTACCATTGAAACGATCGATTTGGAAGGCATGAAAGTTGGAATTATGATATGTGCAGATGCTTATACAGACAAGATTGCACATAATTTATTAGCGAAAGGAGCAGAAATGATAGTAGCTCCATCTTCTTGGGGGCCAGGTTTGCATGAGCCAAACGGTGAGTGGGAACAGAGATCAATCGATACTGGATTGCCTTTATTCGTCTGTAATCGAACGGGAGAAGACGAAACAGTTACCTTTTGGGGAGCAGAAAGTATGATCATTAAAAATGGGAAACGTCTTCTGTCGCATAAATCGGTACAATCGGCCATTCTAACTTTTGATTGGAATGTAGAGAAGATGGATTTAATTTCTTCTGAGTTTCAAGTTGAATATATATCTTAACTTTTTAATATCAGTTTGTTTAAGTATTTTGGAACACTTGAACGTAAGCAAAGTTAATATTCTTATTGTGTTACATACACTTTGAGGAATATAATACGAAACTATATAACTGATGATCTTCAATTATCGGGCGCACGTCTTGACAAAGTGCGCTTTTTGAATTGATCCAGATTGTGTAATAGAACTCAATGGTAAAATTGGATATTTATGTTAAAACAGACAGAGATTTGTGTTAGGAGATTGATTATGTTCCTATTTAATACAATATTAGCAATGGCGGGCATGGCAATATTAATTTGTATTCTAATATTCTTTGCCTACAAAATATCGCGAAACAAAAAGAACTTTTATTCTTGGTTTACTTTGATAATAATCGTTTTCTTTTTAGGAGTTGCGCTTTGGCAAAGTTTGAATTTTTTAATATAAGACTTTAATTCTTATTAAAGTAACAAGGTTTTTAATCAGATAAATGGAGTAACGTTTTTTGAGCTAAAAGCCCATTTTATAATAAGTTAATAGAAATCGAAGTACATTCTCTAAACATAGGCATATGATGTTTTTTATAGACCTATGAAGGGAATGACCAAAATGTATTATGTTCCTAAAAAATACTCATATCCTTATTATGCTAATGTGAATCAACCAATGTATCACTCAGACTCTGTGTCAAGAAAACATCAAGAACATTCTCAACAAGTATTTGAAGCTATACTTGCTGGAATAAAAAGAGAAGCTTCAGCCATTGATCTGTATAGTCGATTAGCACATGTAGCGCCAAACCAAAAGCATAAAAATGACATTCTTCATGTTTTAGAAAACAAAAAAGCTCATTTGAAACAATTTACTGATCTTTATATCACTTTTACTGGAAGACAGCCTGTGTACCAAATCGATAAAGTTCCTTTTCAAAATTATAAAGAAGGTTTACAAAAAGCTCATGAAGCAGGGGTAGAGGGTTATGAAGAATATCGAAAGAATTACTCGCTTACTCCATATCCACTAGTTCAACATGTATTTTTGCATGCTTCTACTGGTGAAAAAGAAAATGCTACACGATTGGATGTTTTAAATGAGGAAGCATTAAAAGATTATGGATCACAACCATTTGTCGTTAATATTGATGAGGTTACTAGGCAAAACAATACTTACCGCACCGCTTTATGGACTGGAAGCAATTTGCAAGTGACTCTGATGAGTATCGATGTTGGCGATGACATTGGTTTAGAAGTTCATCCGACAACTGATCAATTCATACGTATTGAAGAAGGTCAAGGACTTGTGCAAATGGGGGATAGTAAAGATAATCTAGATTTTGAAGAACAAGCTTATGATGACTATGCCATTATGATACCTGCTGGAAAATGGCACAATGTAACCAATACGGGTAATAAACCACTTAAAGTTTACGCTATCTATGCGCCACCTGAACATCCATATGGTACCGTTCATGAAACGAAAGCCATTGCAATGGCTTCTGAAGAAAACGAATACCACTAATTAAATTGAATTAAAAATATATATGAGGATGGGAAAAAAGTTGATGTTTATTTCATTTACTTTACTTTATTTCCATCCTTTGTTTGTTTTTGATCAGTAATATCCAACTATAAATGATCTGCTTTAAATTCGGTTATTAGAGGATGGATTTTGGAATTTGGTGTCAAACTAATATAGAGAGAAAGTTTACAAACCCTAAATTCCTTTATAAACCAATTAAAGTGGGAGAAAATAGTGAGTATTGAAATGAAAAAAGAGCATCTTATCCAGTATGGGTTAGAAGTATTTGAAGAAATTGGAGCTAATGAAATTTGCAATGTCTGTATTAGAAGTGGAAATTCTTGTTGTCAGGGGTGTGAATTTTTAAAGGATCAGGAAGGTTGTCAAAAGCGGAATACCTCTTGTATGGCGTGGTTATGCGGCTTGCAAAAACAGTATTTTAAAGAGGTCGGGTTATTAGATGATTGGGAAAAATTATGGACAAAAATTCCAGGTAAATTACATCGTGAAGATAGGACTCCTAATATTGTGAAGGTGACTACCTTACTGAAAGTTAAACACATTAATAAAAAATCAGGAAAGTTAATGGCTGATAGATTCAATGCTTTTGTAGAAGATGGGGGTAATTTAGAAAGATTAGAGCGGCATTTACAACACGATTTTGTTATGGAAAAACTATAAAGAAGACTTCTATCAATGAGGGTTTTCTTCGTTACTCCAGGGAAAAAGGCTGTTGTGACAGCCTTTTTCTTATTTGTTAACGGAGTTTATTAGTTGAAGAACTCAGATGCCGTATTGCTGTGTTTCACTCGAATAAAAAGGTAACCAATTATTCGGATGCATACTTCATGATTCCATGTAAATAAACGGAGTATTCTCGCTGCATGCATTCTCTTACCTTGATTTTCCCTTCACTTTCTAATTCTCCAACCCATTCTTCAATCTTTTTTTCATCTTCTGTTGTAGCCTTTGGAATCTCTATTGCAAACAAATTACCTCGACTGGAGTTGCGTAGTGTTTTTAATAAATCAACTTTATTCATTGGGTCATCCCCTTCATCTTTATCTATTATTTTCGACATAAAGGAGGTTATTTCCTTTGAATACCAATTATTTTCTCGAGTTTTCTTATTCAGCTGAAGGAGTGCAAGCGTTTATTTAGGATTGGGACTGCTTCGGCAATCTCTTTTTCAATGTGTGAACGAAGGCGTTTAGAAAAAAAGGAAATAATTTTTCTGTATTGAAGCATTCTAATTCATGAAGGGTGGGATGCTTTATGAAGGAAAGAAAATTCAGCAAGCTTTTTTTGAGGCTCACTTTAGTCGTTGCATTAGGGGCTTTACCCATTACTCTTAGGAAGCCACCGATAAAAGATTGGATCATTGTTTATTTATTTAATGCGGTTACGAACGGAATCATAGATAATATTTTCACATCACTTAAAATAATAAAATATCCAGTTCATTTATTGCCTAAACTATTTGAGAAAAGCGTTAATTTTGATTTTTTTTGTGTATTCATTTATTACAATCCTTTATAATCAACTGACTTTTAAAGATAAGTCGTTTGCCATCTTTTACAAGGTTTTTCTATTTGCCATTCCTACATTGCTATATTGTTCATCGAATTATGGGCAGAGAGAAAAACGTCCTTGATTAAGTGGAAGAAGGGATGGAAGTGGTATCATACTTTTATCGGTATTGTTGTGAAGTTCCTATCAACAAGGTTAGTGATAGGAATCATAAGGAAACTAGATAAAAAATCTTCAAGGAAAGTGATGATCAATTAAGTATTTTCTAAAAAGGCGGCATTAAAATGGACAACTATACTAGTGATAATACAGCTAAACGCTATAAAGCCCATGTAAGTGTTGCTGGGACTACACAACTACATTTACGAAACCCCTATATCATTGCTTGGTGGTCAGCTGCGTTTCCTGGTTTTGGTCACCTCCTCTTATCTAAATATCTTAAAGGCTATTCACTATTTCTGTAGGAGATTCTTGTAAATAATATGGCTAATCTAAATTATGCTATTATCTATTCTTTTACTGGGAACATTGAGATGGCAAAGGAAGTTCTTGAACCAAGATGGATGCTTTTGTATCTTCCTGTCTATATCTTCGCCATATGGGATAGTTACCGAACTTAGGTCGATATGAACAAAGTATTTATATTAGCTGAACGAGAAGATGCGAATTTTAATTCGTATACTATTGGTGCTTTGGAAATTAATTATTTAGATAAAAGAAGACGGATAATGGCAGTGTTATGCTCCTTTTTTACACCGGGATTGGGGAAATTATATATCCACCGAGTGATCACAGCTGTTTTCACGATGGCTTTTATGATTGTTTTTGTGTACTTTTCAAATGTTCTTGTCGCTGTTCATCACCTTTTCCTAGGAGAAGGTGGACAAGCAACAAGAGTAATTGACCCGCAATGGTTTTTATTTATGCCTTCGCACATCGCATTTGGTGTGTATGATTTTTACGTTAATACAGTGGAAAACAATAAACTATTTGAAAGTGAACAAAGGAAATTTCTAATGAAGAACTATCAACAATATCGTGTGAAAATCCCTGTATCCGTAACTGAGGTGAAATAGATGGCAAATCTTTTCTACTTTTGAGCACTCAACGTATCTTGAGTTAGCGATTACAGCTGTAGAGAAAGGCGGAATACAAAAAGAGCAGGTTCTCGCTGTGCTACTTATGAACCGAGTGCAAGAAAGAAAATTATTTGATACGCTTCATCGAGCTGATGGGATTAGCTTATTTGATAAGGGGGAAGCGATCGGAACAGCATTTTCTGTTATTGGAGCAAGTGTAAGCTTTGTATTGGAGTGGGGTTCGATTTATTGGGGGGTAATAGGTGGAGTAATTGGTTTTATACTTGGATTTATGATTGATTACATCTTGTATAAAGTAATTCATAAAAGAAAAAGGAAAAAAGTCAGAAGTGGTTTTAGTAATAGAATGTCCAAATGAACTAGTGGGGAAAGTGAAAACGTTACTTTGGGAACATCTAGCATTGGTAGTTGCCAAAGTAGATGGATAATTCTTATTGAATTGGTTTTGTTAAACAATATTGTTGATGCTTTAAATGCCTTTGGTATAAGCGTCCATTACGTTATTCCATGGAATCAAACACATGGCCGCATACACCAAAGGAAAATTTTCAACATAAATCGTTAACATAGCCATGGAATAAAATAAATACAAGATATGTACAAAAACGCTTGGAAGTTCAT
>NZ_JAETXM010000049.1 GCF_024494465.1 Bacillus sp. V3B
GCAAAAGCGAGCAAAGAAAACAACTCGTAATAAGAAAAATGGCAAGATGAACCGTAAGAAACGATTCGGCAAGTCCATCGCTCACCATGCTCCTGCCATGCTACTAACGATTATTGACCGAAAACTTGGTTATCAAGGACGGTCCATCAAGAAAATAGATACCTATGCTACAAAGGCTAGTCAGTTCAATCATCTAACTGGCAAATACAAAAAGAAACAACTCTCAGATCGTTGGAATGGTTTTGGAGAGTTTCGTATCCAGCGTGATTTATATAGCGCCTTCTTGATTGGCAACACGAATGAAACGCTCAATTCCGTTGATGTGGATTTATGCAACGCTGGGTGGGATCGCTTTGTTGAACTGCATAATCATGAGATTGCACGATTAAAACAGTCATCGAGTAAAATATTGCGTTGGTTTGTCGCATAAATACAAATCTGATTGGTTGTGACAACGCCCAAGAGAAGTCGGAACGATAAGCACATCAAGAGTCTTTTTTAGGCTTGTTGAGAGAAGTGCCTTGCTATATGCAATACGTCCGTTAATGTTCTAGAAGAACGTACATCAGTGCTTGAGTAGAAACTCTTTCTGCAAAGAAAGATAAGGGTACTCTTGAGAAGTGTATTAGTACCTTAGAACCCCACTGGCTTTAGCCGTGGGAGTTGTCAGAGTACTTTCAAGTGGTTTATGTTTCTTCTATCGAATACCTTTTTCACCCTCTATTCACAGAACAAATGTTTTGTTATAATAGATGAATGTTTTGTAGCAATACTGCATAAATTTTTATAGAGGGTGGAGTTAAAAGTGAATGGTACAGCACATACAGCCATTGGAGCAGCAACAGGATTTATTGTAGCGAACACTTTTCAAACAGACCCTTCTACGACCCTTTTATTGGTGGGATTAGGAGGTGTTTCAGGTTTAGTCCCCGACCTCGACATTGATGGAAAGCTGCGAAACAAAATCACACTATCTCATAAAGTCATTCGGACAGCTGCCCAGTTAATTGGGATTTTGATGATCTTTTATAGTATGTTTGAGGGAAGGGCCACTGAGAGATGGATTGGGTTCGTAATCGGATTAGCCATGCTCGGGATAGCATCTTTGATTAAACAAAAGCATATGTTAATCATCACAGGAATCGGTGTATTAGCGGGAGGATTCTCCTTACAAGAAAGCTGGTTAATGCTACTAGGGATTTATATTTTGATCGCATCTTTTGTTTCACACCGTAGCTATACTCATTCGATTTTGGGAGTGATTTTCTTTGCGATTATTGCTTTCAAATTAGAATCGTCTATCGGAGTAGAGGGTGTTTTCTATACGTGCGTTGCAGGGTATATCAGCCATTTGATTGCCGATATGAAACTACTGCCGTTTAATAAACGTGGAATTAAGCTGTTTTTACCTATATCCTCGAAAGAAATATAGGAAGTGGGAAAAGACTTTAGGCAGCAAGAAAATGACGAAACCAGTAACACAAATCACCTGTTATTTAGATTAGTCTTAGTACATGCGTCTAGGGATAAATCACGGTATCATCTGAAAAATATTCGAAATAACGACAATATTGGTAATAATTTTATCGTCACAAGGTTCATATAATGGAAGTAAGAGGGAGGAAAAGCGGTAAAGGATCCCTCAAACTTAATAAAGAAGGTGCCATGATGTCTCTCGTTCAATATGATGAAATTTATGAAATTTGTTGTGAAATGTTGGAAGAGGAAAAAGCAATCGTTAAGGCAAAGCCTGCGATTGAACGATTAGATCTGGTGAAGGTTGCGAGCCCAAGTTCTAATCGACGGTGGGAATCGGCTGAAGACATTCTACATGAAAAAGAAAGAGAATTATTTTATGTCTAGAGTCGAAAAAGAATAAAGGTTGATCACCCTTTCCCAGTCCCGAATAAAGGAACTGGGAGAGGGTGATTTTTTTAACTTCATTCAGCAAATGCTTTTTGTACCGAAAGCTTGCGATAGGTACAGAAGTCCTCCACTTCTGTAAGTGGGGGATGAATGCAAAAAGCTCTCTGATTCAGTGGGGGTTCACACCCTGGCTGAATGAAGTTAAGCCTCCGGCGAGCCTTTCGATTTTTTAAAGGTCATTTATCGAGCGAGCTCGACGACGGACAGGACGTCCTAGTCAGGCGAAAGCCACAGGATGTGGCTTTCTGAAGCGTGATAAAAATCCGGGCGCAAATTCGGCGGGGCGAATTTGATATCAAGATAGCAACAAGCTCGGAAACTTGAAGTCCTACCCGTTGAACGGACATTTCGTTATTTATTCCTGAGACCGACTCCGATTTTCCTTCTTCATGTTTTCAATCATCTCTACATACTTTAAGAGTAAAAAGAACGGCCACAAAGTAACAAAAGTGAATTTTTTCAATAGCTCATTTAATGAATGTACCTTCGTGAACAGTAACCCAGTAAACCCGATTAAGAAATAAATGGCTAACCCAAGCAGCATCCTAACCACCCTTATCATCTTTTTTTCTAGTCTATACATTTTAAGGATTTTGGTGCCAGGAACCATCCAGAAATTGTTAGATTTATCAAAAAAAATCAAAATATTGACAAAATTATTAACCGTTTTTTCAACATAAATAGCTTATAATAATAACAAGAGGAAGGAAGAAATTTACATTCTCTCCTCAAAATTTTGAAAGAAGGTGCCATGATGTCATTTGTTCAATTTGATGAAATGTATGAGATTTGTTGTGGAAGGATGGAAGAGCCAGAAGTGGTATTCAGGGTAAGACCAACGATTGAACGATTAGAAGAACGTATGAAAGATGAGATTCCAGATACTAATCGATGGTTGTATGCGGCTAAAGATATTCTAAATGAAGAAGAAAGAGAGTTATTCTATGTCTAACATAAAAAACGATAAATATTCATAATCCTCCATGATCTCCGAATAAGGGAATAAGGGAATAATGGAGGATTATTTTTTTGCTCAGTCCGATCCTCGCTTAGCTAAAGTTCCATTCGATTCTTAGTCCAATTTGTTTTTTGGTCCCATAAGTAATGTGTTTTTGGTCGTTTCAAGGTCAATTGTAAGAAGCCCAAGGTTGTTATTGGTCTTGAATAGGGCCCCTTCTTTTTCCAGAGCATGAAAGCGAATAGCTTCATACCAGATATCGGAAGATCGCTGTTTCCCATGAGAGATCTTATGAGTTGGGCTACAACTACGTTTAATCGGTGTAGATTTGGTCCATTTGTAAAATTTAACAGCTGTTTTTAAAAAAAATTTTGGAACTCCGGAAAAAGAGCCATTTTTTAAAGGGCTACTCGTAAATTGATGCAGGGTCATTTCTTCCCCATCCTGAAAACAAATATCTGAGATGGCGGAAGAGGCAATATGGGCATCGCCTGATAGGATAAAGCAGTGGCTCGGATTCCATTTTGACATCTGATTGAGGAATGCCGAAACACCCTTTCCATTATATTGCCATGCTTCAAGATCTAATAAGGTTTCGACAGGGATCTTTAAGTGTCGTAACGGAGAAATATACCGAAACAAGACATGTTCGATTAATTCGATCCCATAAAAAGGGACAGCCGATACAATGACCAAAGGTGTGCCTGATTTCCAACCACTAGCAGTGAGCTGTTTAGAAACACGTGCCCACGCCTCGGCTCTAATTAATTCTGGTCCTTGAACTCTCTCTTTTTCTTGTAAACGTGGATCATTTCGTTGGGTTCGTGTATCTAAGAAAACTGTTTTTGGTTGGGTTGGCGCAACAAAAGACCATGAATCGAAATTCCATAGTAGTTTAATCCAGTTTCGATAGGCTTTACTTTTCACATCGAATGACTCGAAATAATTCTCCATTTTCTCGATGAACAGCCGATCAAAACTATCGGGATCATTGCCCCAACCTTGAAATGCCCAATAGGCACCAAGTCCATTCGCAACGACATGTCTTCCTAATGGGGCATATGAAACCTTTTCCTTCCATTCAAAAGAACTATTCCAGTCATCTGTCACGTCATGATCATCGAAAATCATATAGGTCGGAATATTGGCAAGAAGCCTGCGAATTTTTGGGAGCGTCTCATAAAACTGTGTGAGTGCTTCAGATTGTGTATCATATTCCGATTTTTTCTGTAAGAGCTCTAATTCATTCTGATTTATATACGCTCCTCCATCTGGATACATAAAGTAAAAATTCTTTTCACCTTGTAACTCTTCCTCAAAGGGATTCGTCTGAATGCTATTCATAGCTAAGTCCCATAGATCAGGGTTCCAAGCTAATAGATACATGGCCGCGTATTCACCAAGTGTAATCAAATGGTTTTTCGCGTTTCTTGACGTGAATTGACCATCATTCTCCATGATAGATTGTCTATCGCTGAGTGGAGGGCTACTTGGTTGAAGAGGGTCTTTCTTAAACTTCTTATTTAGTTTTGCAAGATCTTCTTGTTTGTTTCCCATCAATTTTTCTCCCAGGTTAAAAAGAAACGGTGCAATCGGATCAGCGACATCATCTGCATAGATTTGACCACCTAGTAAAAATAATGAGCTTGGCCTGTCGCTAAGATGAAGATAAGATTTTTCGATTGCATGGTCACCTGAAACAAGGGCATCTGGACCTTCCCCATGTGGTTTTCGGCAAGAGCCATAGAGAATATTTGTTTTTGTATCACCATGGATGAAAAAGGTAGGATACTGAAGGTTCCCATAGACAATTGAGCGGGGATGATGGGGTGTAAGGAAGCCAAGGCTTTGGAGATCTACTTCTTCAGACTCATTTGTCAATTGGAGGTTGTATCCGAGTAAGGTTTCGATGGGGAAGGATCGAGAATGGGGCATGACCTTGATTAAGTGAATGTATAACTGGTCTCCCATCTTTATGGTCTTCGTTTCCGCGTGCACACGGAGGCGATCGTAGTGGAATTCGTCTTCACCTTCTGTTTGGCTGACTTGATATAACTCTGGTAAGATATCAAACTTCTGACTCGTAGCAATCCAAATATATATTTGCGATGCTTCAACACGACGAATGATAGGCCCGGACAAAATAACGGGTAACTTCATGACATCACAGCTCCATTTATTCGTTTCATTCATCTTATTCACTTCGGGCTTTCTCGGTGCCAGGTACCATCCAAATAATGCGAATTAGATGACGTAACTAGTTTTTTGAGAGCGAATAAAAAGGAAGAGGGCTGAATATTTATTAGATGTAACCTATTTGCATCTTTAGGGGGAATCACGCTGAAAATAGTATCCGTTCTTTTAAGTATACTCGGTGCGCTGGCGCTAGTTCTTGGCATAACGCTTTTTTTCACAGGACATGAGTTTTTAGGAGTCATAGCAGCTATTATTGCACTTCTTGTTTTTCCTAGTCGCAAAAATGAAGCAATGAGATCAAGAGCTATAAGTGATGGTCATGATAGAGATTATCATTTAAATGAAAATAGCTATAACAATAAAAAGGATCATCACTCCACCTTTGATACGGGAGATTCCGGTAATTCAGAAGGAAATGATTGATTCGAAACATGAAAATGAGAGCTATCAAAGGATGCTCTCATTTTTGTTATGTTCTCATATAGTGTCAGAGATGAACATATTAAAAAACGTCGACGGGTCGTGTTTGTCATCCTTTTAACTGTATGTGTTTCTGTTTCCGTTGCAGGATCAAGGCTTCTAATGTACCTGATCCAAGAAATACGCCAGAAATGATCAGCACCAACCCCATATAATGAGCAGGTACAATGGTTTCGTTCAATAATATCGCTGCTCCTACAATCGAGAAAAACGTATTTAAGTTAAGAAAAATAGAAGCTTCCGCTGCCCCGACTTGGCCGATTGAATAGTTATAAGTCATATGCCCGACCCCAGTTGCTAGAACCGCTGAGAAAAAGAAAGCGATCCATAACGAAGGCGTTGTTTCCCGAAGAGCTGCCAAACCAGTCGGTTCCACCCAAAGACTTATGATAAAAAGAGAAATAGATCCGAAAAGCAGCATATAGCCAGTTAAAAGCCTAGGATCCATTGTTCTTGATGCTTTATTAATTAAAATAAAACTGAATGCTTGAGAGAGAATAGCAAGAAAGATGTCTACATCACCTAGATTAATCGCTTTCAAACTACCGCTCCCAAACAACACCGTAATACTGACCCCCAGTCCACCAAGAAAAAACCCTAATAAAGTAACGGTCGTCGGTCTTTTTTTCAAAAAAAACATCGATAAAATAACAGTCAAAAGAGGCCCCATTCCTAAAATTAACCCAGCATTTGTGGCAGAGGTTTTCGTTAACCCAGTTGCTAAGAAATAATGATGAAACACAACACTTGAGACGGTTCCCATTAATATGTATATCCATTCATTTTTACGAGGTAATCGGACCTGGCGCATACATCCAAGTACAAGAAATACGGTTAAAGAAGCCGTGAAAATCCTGAAGGAAGTAATCGTGATCGGCATCATATTTTCAACGATCAGTTTCACAATAGAGACATTGAATCCCCAGACAATCATCAATCCAAAGAGAATCAAATAAATTTTCATTGAACTCATAGTAAGACCCGACAACCTTTCTTTGTTTCTAGCTAACTATTTTTTTCGAATGCTTGTGAGAAGAAAGAATGAAGTGATTTATCTTATTATTTTACCATCATTTTGAAGATTTAAAATAAAAAGGCTCACTCTAATAATCGATTATCAGGCAATTTTCTTGAAGTCTTTGAAAAGTTTTTCAAAAACTTTTTGTGCAAATTATATATCTTTCGACAAATATCTTCGTCATGGTTGTCCTGTATTTTGAAGGTCAGTACACTAAATCCCTAGAATAGAGAGAATTCCAATATTGGAAATAAATAACATTGTAGAAAGTTGTCGTTAGTTTGAATTTTGTAAAAATAACAATGATAAAGATCACATGTTATACTACAGTTAAGAGAATGAAAAGGATTACAAATAAGAAAGAGAGTGTGATTTCCTAATGATGGTACAAGACCTAATAAACCGTTATAAGACTGTGAAAAACCAAAACCCGTCGCATGTTAATGAATTACTTGATTATATCCAAAAAAGTTATATTCAAGGGGAATTGTCTATCGTTGAATATAAGAAACTCTTTTTTGAATTGGATAAACGCAAAGCAGAGAAGCCTTACGCTTATATGATAAAAACAACTCCATTTGAAAAAGTGGATCTGCCTGGTTAAGTAATATATTGAACGGAAAAGAAAGTCCGGACCTACATATCCGGCTTATTAAAAATGAATATTTTATGTTAAAGGAACTCTGCGGGTGGATAGCTACTGCAGGGTTTTTCTTATCTTTTGTAGATGAACATTGAAAGGAGAAGTGTTCATATTCGGTGTCTGATACGATATTCTGAGGATCATATGATTTTAAATAATGAATCATTCTTTCTTTTTTTGTTCGATTCAATGAAAGATCTTTTTCCGTGGACGATTCCAGAATTTAATATAGAATTTGTTTTCTTCTGACCTATAAAGTTTGATTCCAACGAGTTTAAGAGGCGTAATAATTTCTTTCATCTCGATTAATGGCATAATAACTCACTCCTCAAAAGTTGTTTGTGACTTATATCACTTATTATACACTATTTTCAAATTATTCGTTATATTTTGTAAAATATA
>NZ_JAETXM010000005.1 GCF_024494465.1 Bacillus sp. V3B
CATTAGCCCAAGCGTTTTTGTATGCTAAATACACTGCTATTCAATGGTTACTATGCCTTTTCTCTGTTTATAAAGGAAATCAGACTTATTACGTCGAAGTGTTTTTTAATTATTTCTGCATTGTTCAACTATCTAATCGTGCGATGATAGGAGAACCATTACGTCATTTTGTCTATATAAGAGGGGGAGGGGCTCTATGGACCATTTTGTTTCTTTGACAAAGGAAAAGATTGTAGAACTGATTTCATATGCGGAATTCCAAGTGGTTTATACTGCTCCAGCAATGGATTATGACGTTGCGAATGAAATTGTTCAATTTGCAAAGAGAACCTGTATCGACCAGGTTGCTGTGCATTTAGATCTTAGTGCAGATGTGTATCGAGAAGGATTTGGTGATGAGGATGCTCTTGATACTTTGCTGAAAGAGGGGATACGTGTCACAGATATACAAGGGTTAAGAGTAGGTGTCTTATTAGTCGATGACAAGGGATGGGTATTCTCACCGACATCTAAATTAACTCTTAGGAATGGAAAAGTCCAACAAAAAAATGCCATCCTTCAAGGGGGTGAAAAGGAAGACCGTCTATTTGAAGGTACTACTACACAAGAAGAAACGTTAGGGAAAGAAAGGGTTGAGCGATTAAAGAAAGAGCTGAAAGAACAACCTTTACCAAACTTTGACTTACAACGTTTATTATCAGAATATCGGTGCCTTATTCAGTTTGTCGAAATCACCTTTAAGGGAGCGCACTTAGGACAAACCACGATAAAAATTCCAAGTGAATTATTAAATGTAACAAAGAAAAAAGGTTTTGAGGATAAAATGAAAGCCTCTTATCGATTATTTGATGAGGATTTTCTTAAGATCACAAAACCTTTAAAGGGAGAGGTTGATGATTTGCGGGAAAGGTATACTCGTGCTCTTTCAAAAAACTATGGCCGCGTCATCTTGATGAAAAATAAAGTAGAGTTTGAGAAGGAATACCAAGTGATTATGAAAAAAATGGAACAGTATAAAATTGATTTAAATCATCAAGTCCATGAACAAATTCAAAGGACGAAACAGGAACTAATGGATTATTTTACACCCGTCATCATGGAAAATCCTCCGGAACATCTGCTACAGTGGGCAAGGAAGCCCAAGGAGCAAGAAGTAAAAAACTATATTGATTGGCTTCTTGGCAGGGAAATCCCTACCTCTGAACAAGTCTTGAAACGGATTGAGTTTTATTATGTATTTAAGGATATAACAGAAGAAATTTTGAAGGATACCCATTTTTATCGTGAATTAGAAAAAGCTTTTAAAGATGAGTATATGTACTGGCCACATCAAAAGCAAAATCAAGTGGAGTTTTCTTTATAAAAATAAGTGTCAGGCACCATCCAATTTTTGGATGGTGCCTGGCACTTATTTTTTGTTTTTTGGTACAATAGAAGGAATCAGGGGCCGGTTTTCTGTTTCCTCTTTGTTTATAGCCCGGTCAAGATTTTAACGATTTCATCTTCTATCGATTTTACGGAGTCGCTCAGATGGTTATTAATCATAATGGAGAATATCCATTTTTCGCCACTTGTTGTTGTGACATATCCTGATAATGTGGAAACGCCAGCTATTGTTCCTGTCTTTGCTTTTACGTTCCCTTTTACAGGTTTTTCCGTTAAACGAGAACGCAACGTTCCTCCTACTAAGCGATCGGGTATGCCAGCAACAGGTAAGGAATGCTCAAATTCATGGAACCAGCTTTTCTTCTGTATCGCATAAAGGAATTGGGAAAGTTCATTGGCTGGAATCATGTTTTTATGGGACATTCCCGAACCATCACGAAGCAGGAATGTTCTCGGGTCAATTCCAAAGCTAGTTACCGTTTCCTCTATCACTTGAAGACCTTTATCCCAACTACCTTCACCGTACATGACCTTTCCTATTTCTTTTGTAAGAATTTCACCGTGTCCATTGTTACTCAATTTCATAAAGGGAATGATCAGATCTTTTAAAGGCATTGATTTTTTATCAGTAAGTAATGTTGCATTCTTTGGCGTAATGCCTATTTTTAACTCTGTTTTCCCACTGAATTTTATACCGTTTTCTTGAAGAGACTTTTTAAATACATCTAGTGCGTATTTGGTTGGTTCCCAAACAGCCACCCATGATCTTGATACTTCCCCATTTAACGGTATCGTACCATTTACGATGATGGTATTAGTTCCATGTTCTCTTTCGATTGAGACCTTTTTTGGAGCTTCTTGATCAACCGTTTTCGTTTGATTGATGATGTTCACGTATTCCGTAGCCGGTGTTAGGGCTAACCTAGCAGGCTCTCCGACTTTTGAAGCTGGACTTACTTCAACGATCACGGTCCCGGCATCATAGTCTTTATTGGGAGAAAGAGTTAAAGCTGAAACCTGGGCACCCGTGTAGTTCGACTCGTCGGACCAGTTCAGATCTTGGGATAGCCTGACATCATCATACCAACTGTCATCCCCGATTATATTCCCGTTTATTTGATGAATGCCGCTTTCTTTCAAATCTTTAGCCCATTGATCAAAGTCTGTTTTCAAAAGGGTCGGATCTCCTTTTCCTTTTACATAGACATCCCCTTGAAGGATATTCTCTTTTATTTTCCCATCTATCCATACTTCTGTTGAGAATTGGTACTCAATTCCTAATGTTTCTAAAGCAGAGACAACTGTCAGCAACTTCATATTGGAAGCGGGGTGTAATCGTGTATCACCAAAAGAAGAGTATATGATCTCTCCTGTATCCCCTTTTCGAATGCTTACGCCTGTTATAGCTCCATTCAAACGTTCATCCTTTAGAATGCTTTCTATTTGAGCCGTTACTAGTGAAGCTTGATTTATTCCTTCTTGTGTAGCTTCTTCGAATGTTGTTGTAGGAACAGCTTGAACAGGTAATGGTAAAAACACAACCACTATCATGTGAAATAACAACAACCATTTCTTTGAAATTAGACTATTATACAAAAAACTATCACACCCATCATTATTGGTAATATATCCCCATTATTCCATAAAGCTATGCAAGCTAATCACTTTAAATTAAAAAGCGCATAGTCTCTGATACTGTTTGTTAATACAAGCCTAGTGCAAAGGCAACCAATCCAACAACCGCAAGAATTTTTCTTTTTATCTTATATTTATTAAACACGAATTTGGATGAGAAAAGTGGAAAGTTCTTTGAAAAGGAATTGTTTAAACAAACTCTGGAAAAAGTAGAGAAAGTTCGAAAGATAGCTGAGGCAAAGGCTATAGAAGTGGCTCATGTCGTTCTTGCTTGGTATTTGACACGTGATCCCACAGATGTCATTATTCCAGGAGCGAAGAGAGCAGACCAAGTGATTCAAAATTTAAGAACGTTAGAAGTTTCATTAACAGTAGAAGAGATTCAAGAAATAGATCGGATTTTTCAAAAACAATAGAAATGATAAAAAAGTGAACAGTCCTTGTTACTGTTCTCTATCTGTTCCATTCGTTTTAGGGTTCTTTATGAGTGTTTTATCTAACTCGCGCATTTGATCATATGACTTTAATAGTCGTTGGGGTACCAAAGTTCTCCCATATTCCCAAGCATTTGTTTCAATTTCAGATTTAAGCTTTTCTTTTTCTTCCTCGTGACCATACATGAGAATCCTTAAATCATGTTTGTTCCTCTTGAAATCTAAATAATACCCAATCTCATGGTAAAGGATTATTTTAACGTAGTTTTCAGTAGTCTCTTTAATATTAACTTTCATTATACTTATATATCCGTTCACTTTAAGATAATTAAATTTGATCGTATTGGTCGACACGTTATAACTCATAGGTGTAGTGAGATCATTGTTGAACTCATAATGAATAGTTAAATTGTGCTCATTTAATGTATCTTTAATGATCTTCTCGATATCCCATATATAAAGCATTTTAGTATCCCTTTCCTTTAAATAACGTTATTACTTAAAGTTTTTTTGTACCATCAATATAATAAGACTTTTCTATTTTTGTCAAATGAATTACCTCGATAGAAGCAGGAGAGGGTTTTCGTACTTCCAAGAACTAAAAAAATATAGAGAAGAATCGTGTTTCTTTAAATTAAAGGCATCAACAATGCTATTTAACAAAGCCGAATGAAAAAAAGAGGCTGTTTCAAAAGCCAAAGGTGACAGGCACCTTTACTTTTGAAACAGCCTTTTTATTACTTCACGGTTAAATGAATCTATAAAATGATATCATAATCAGCATGAAAGTCCTTCTACACAGCAACTAATGCAGGAGAAGGAGAAGGATAATGATAGTTAATCACCTCGGTAAGTATTTTGAAACCATAAATGCTCTTAAAAGCTTCCCTTGCCTCATGTTCTGTGTCAAATTCAAACATAGTAGTTTTATCCTTCAAATAGACGGTGATTACCCACATTATTAATTTACATCCTCCTATAAAAAAATATTTTTTTGTTACTAAAAGTTATTATGCACAATTCAAAATGAAATGGAAATACTTTCAACAAAATAAGTCAAAAAGTTACAAAAATAGTTTCTTAGTCTTCGTTTAAAGTAATCGTTTTTGTTAAATTTGTTGTGTTTGCATAAGAATGAATCGCTTAGTAGTAATATACCAACTTTTATTTTAATTATGGTATTGTTGACTGTATGAATAGGTTAGAAGGAGTAACCATTGGTTGAATTTTATCCCGTCTTAACGGCGGTAAAATCCCTACATCAAGACTTCGAGAAAATGGAGGAGGGATTGTTGGGGATCAACTAAAATAGTCAGTCTGTATGAATTCTGCCTATTCGAAATGTATTTGCCGGATGATTCTATACTATTTTAGTAGACAGAGAGGAAATCTTATCATGATTCAAAATCTTTTTTCAACACTTTTTCAAGTCATTGTTCCGCTTTCTATACCTGTTATGGTTGGGGCACTGCTTAGTCACTATAAGCAACTGGAAATAAAGCCGCTATTAACGCTAGTATTATACTATTTAAGCCCAGCCTTAATTTTTGATACACTAATGACTGCGCAAGTTTCACAGCAGGATATCTATTTAACATTTACTTTTTCACTAGTAAATCTTTTGCTGCTTTGGGCGATCGCTAATGGTGTCGGGAAACTATTTAAATTGCCATCCACTGATATTGCAGGCCTTACGCTTATTTCCGCTTTTACGAACAGTGTCAATTATGGAATCCCGCTCGTGTTACTGGCTTTTGGTCAGCTAGGGCTGGACAAGGCATCCGTTTACGTTGTCCTTCAAATGGTTATTGTGAATACGGTAGGAATCTATTTTGCTGCACGTTCACATTTTACGATTAAAAACGCGGTTAAATCCGTATTTTCTCTCCCAGCGATTTATGCTGCCTTGTTGGCTCTTTTGTTTCGCAGCTTACATCTATCCTTGCCGATCGGGATAGCTAGTGGTGTTTCCATGATTGCAGAAGCATACTCACCAGTTGTGTTGGCTATTTTAGGAGTCCAGATGATGAATGTGAAAACAGAAAAGCTGGATCGGACAACTCAAACTACGTTTTGGACAGGCATGGGAATTCGATTACTTGTCTCACCGATCATTGCTTTAATTAGTTTATATCTCTTAAATATCGAAGGAATACTACACTCGGTTCTATTGGTCTTGGCATGTATGCCGGTCGCAGTGAATGCTGGAATTCTAGCTGAAAAGTTTAATGCTGCCCCCAAAATTGTCACCAAATGTATTCTTTGGACGACACTCCTTTCCTTTATTGTTTTGCCGTTTCTTATTGTGTTAGTCAAGTAACAAAAAAGTGCTAGGCACCATCTATTTTTTGGATGGTGCCTAGCACTTTTTAACGGAGTAGATAAAGCACGGAGAAGAAGTGACAAACGGTGCCACATAAGACAAATAGGTGCCAAACAGCGTGATGATGTTTGAATAATCTCCAAATATAGAAGACAGCTCCTACTGTATAGAAGATCCCGCCAAGGGCTAATAGTAGTAAACCAGTTGGGTGAAGATTCGCTGCTAAACTATTCCACACGAAGACGATCAACCAACCCATGACGACATAGACAATGGTAGAAGTAAAAAGGAATTTTTTCACGAAAAAAGATTTAAATACGGTTCCCCCAATAGCAAGACCCCATACAATTCCAAACAATGTCCATCCGATCCAGCCTTTAACAGCAATGAATAAAAAAGGAGTGTAGGTACCGGCAATAAAGAAATAAATGGAGGAATGATCCATAACCTCGAAAAAGTCTTTCGCTCGTCCGGGACGAAGGGCGTGAACAAGCGTTGAAGAGGTATATAAAAGAACCATCGTAACGCCAAATAAAGTGAAACTAACAATATGCCATAAGGTCCCATAAAGTGATGCAAAAACGATTAAAATAACAAGAGCGGCCACACTTAGTAATGCTCCGATTCCGTGGGTGATGGAATTCGATATTTCTTCTCCTTTTGAAAATAGATGCGTATCTGCCAAGTTTGTTCCCTTCCTTTCCGTTCTCGTCTAACCATTTCCTACTTAAATTATGAAAAAATGATGGTTCTTATTTATTTCATCCTTACATAGTCAGGTCCCAAATGCACCCTTTTTCATTTTTTCTCATAAACATCATAATAAAAAGTCCTCCAAACTTATGAGAGCTTGCCCTTATTATATTCCATTATCGCTAGCCTTTACTAGTGCCCTTAGTTTATGCTCTAGCGACCACCCAAAGCTGGTTATGATATAATTTTAACTAAAATCGGAGATGGAAACAGGTGTAGGAGGTATAAAAAATGAAGCATTTCCCAAAACAGATTTCATTTCGCTACTCGTGGAGAAAGTATCAAAAGCGAGTACTAGACGAGTTAGATCACCATTTGAAAAACCATCACTTGCATCTTGTCGCTCCGCCTGGCTCAGGAAAAACCGTGCTCGGTTTGGAAGTTATGCTTCGGGTGAATCAACCCACGATTATTCTAGCTCCGACATTAACCATCAAAAATCAATGGGTCAGTCGCTTTATGGAGCTCTTTTTGCAAAAGGATCAGCAGCCGGATTGGGTTTCTATCGATATCAAAAATCCTGCCTTTTTAACGATAACGACCTATCAAGCCTTACATAGCGTGTATAAAACGAGTGAAAGTGAAGAAGAAGGTGATGAGGAACTTATAGACGATCCTATCGATGAGAGTGATGAGCCGGCTGAGGAAATCTATCATCCATCAACAATAGCCGAAAAGATTCAAGAGATTGGTTTTAGAACCATCATTTTAGATGAAGCCCATCATTTACGGACCTCTTGGTGGAAGAGTACGTTAGACTTTCGTGCAGAATTGACAACTCCAACGATGGTCTCTTTAACGGCAACACCGCCCTATGATGTGACACCACAAGAATGGCAGCGTTACATCGATCTATGTGGTCCAATTGATGCTGAAATTAGTGTCGCTGAGCTTGTCCGTGAAGGAGATCTTTGTCCGCACCAAGATTATATCTTTTTATCCTCACCGGAAAAAGAAGAGATGGCTGCCTTAAGTCAATATCATCAAAACGTTGCTAGATTTTGTGGTGACATGCTGAAGAATTCTTTTTTGATCAAAACCATTGAAGATCATCCTTGGGTGGTAGAGCCTAATGAGCATCTGGAAGAGATTCTTTCACAGCCTGCCTATTACTCTAGCATGGTTATTTTTTTAAAAGCGATCAATCACAAAAAGTGGAAAGAAGCATTAGCGGTTTTAGGATTAGAGGAGAAGGGAGTACCATCCTACGATCGTGAATGGGCCGAAGAATTGCTAAATGGGGTTCTGTATAAAGATGCTTACATGGATCACGAACAGTCTGAATTTAAAATCTTGCACAAAGAGCTGAGAAGGATTGGAGCTGAGGAAAAGAAAAAGATCTATCTTCAATGTACTCCTAGATGGGATCGTCAACTCGTACAAAGTGCTTCGAAATTAAATAGTATTACAAATATACTAGAATTAGAGAATAGCGTATTGGGGCAAGATTTGAGGATGGTGATTCTAACCGATTATATTCGGAAGGATGCTCTCCGAAACGGGACAGAAGATCAGTCTGTTTTGAAAAAGCTTGGCGTTGTACCGATATTTGAACTCATTCACAGTAGGTTTGGGAGTGGTTTTCCGGTTGGGATTTTGACTGGGTCGTTTGTTATCGTCCCGAAAAGTGCCATTCCAATAGCCAATGATTGTGCTAAACGAAGAGGGGTAACATTACATTACCGTGAGCTTACGTTTGATTCTCACTACGCTAGTGTTGATATCAATGATCGTAATCGTTCTTCTATTGTTGGTATTATGACAGAGGTTTTTTCTAGAGGGGGGATGACTGTTATTGTGGGTACAGCTGCCTTGTTAGGAGAGGGCTGGGATGCACCTTGTATTAATTCGCTTATCATGGCTTCTTATGTCGGTTCGTTTATGCTATCGAATCAAATGAGAGGAAGAGCAATTCGTGTGGACCAAGGTAATCCAAATAAAACAGGGGCGATTTGGCATCTTGGATGTGTGGATCCGGAACAAGCTGGAGGAGGATATGATTTATATTCGTTAAATAGACGTTTTCGCTCCCTCATCGGTTTATCGGTTGAACACGACACGATTGAATCTGGCATCTCGCGTATGGGGATTAGGATGGAACGTGTATCGAAAAATATCGTTCATGAGAATAATAAGAAAACGATTGATCGTGCGAGAAATCGGCAATTATTGAAGGAACGTTGGGATCGAGCGGTATCGATTTACGAAGAAGGACGAATGACAGAAGAAATCAAAACACCTAAAGAACGAATTCCAAAACGATATGTGTTTAACCGGACGATTAAATCCATCCTTTTAGCAGGGATCATGATATTTTTAGCTGTTTTTTTGGAAGGGATCGGTGATTCTTATCGTCGCGGCTTTGATCTTCCTTTCTCTGTTGTTGTAGGACTCTCTTTTGTGATTGCCTCTCTTTATGCTGGGCCGAGTGTATTTAAAGCGGCTTATTTAGCGATCACACATCAATCTCTCGAGTCAAATGTCCATGATGTCGGATTGGTCTTATATGAAACTTTGTATGAATTGACTGTGGTAGAACAGGTACCGTCACCGAAGCGAATAAAAGTGGAAGAAGAAGCCGGAGTGATCGCGTGTTGGATGAACGGCGGAACGACTTATGAAAAGACTCTATTTTTAAACGCGCTACAAGAATTTTTAGAACCGATTGAAAATCCAAGATACCTCTTATATCGTGAGTCTAAAACTGTTGGAATGATGACGAAAAAGGATTATCATGCCGTTCCAGAAGAAATAGGTCGTCGTAAAGAATATGCGGAAGTTTTTTTGGGAAAATGGACGAAAACAATGGGTCCTGCACAATTAATCTACACCCGTAATACCGAGGGAAGAAAAAGATTAGTCGAAGCCAGAATGAAAGCCATGTCGGGTTCCTTTGTTAAAAAGTCCGAACGAATCAGCGTATGGAGGTAAGTTAAAAGGTGCCAGGCACCATCCATTTTTTTGATGGTGCTTGGTACCTCAATTGCACCTAATTTCTAATGATAATATAAATCATATACAGAACATAAGCGATAGCTAATATTATTCCTTCAAACTTGCCAATTTTATAGTGGGTTCTCGAAAAAGTGAGCAATAAAAACGTTAAAATAATCATTTTTTCGGGAATTAACCTATAGTTTCCTTCATGCTCAATGGTGCCTGGCACTTTAGAGCAAAAATGATTAGGAATGGATTGGATGCCCGTTTTTTGCAGATATTAAAAGTGCAATCGTCTATAAACTTAAACACCCTAAACTTCCCTTCATGAACGGGCCTTGACTCCCTTTAAAAAGTCGCCTGTTACAGTTATCATACATATTAGGGAAGGAACAAATTAGTTGATGAAGGAGAGAAGTAAAATGTCAGTTCATTCATTTCAAGTAAATGTATCTCATGGGGAAGAGGTTGGTCTAGACACATTTAAAGGGAAAGTGATGTTGATTGTGAACACAGCGAGTAAATGTGGATTAACCCCTCAATACGAGGGACTAGAAAAATTATATGAAACCTACAAGGAAAAGGGATTTACTGTACTAGGCTTCCCTTGCAATCAATTTGGTGGGCAAGAACCAGGAACAGATGAGGAAATCAGCTACTTTTGCTCATTAAATTATGATGTAAAATTTCCTATTTTCCAAAAAATAGAAGTGAATGGTGAGAATGCACATCCTTTGTATCAATACTTACGTGAACAAGCACCAGAAGAGGAAAAGCTTGATGAAAATGGTACTTTATATAAACATTTACGTGCCAATGCCCCGAAATTATTGGAAGGATCAACGATTAAATGGAATTTTACTAAATTTTTAATTGATCAAGATGGAAATGTAGTGAAACGTTTTTCGCCAACTACTACTCCTGAAGAAATAGAAGGGGATATTGAAAAAATATTAGCGAAATGACCTCGTAATAGTAAGACCAAAGTCGTTATCTCGATTTTAACTATAGAGACTGCTTGATAAGTCTATTTCAGTGGCTTAGAGACAGCCCTTTTTAGTGAACCGTTCCTGTCACTGCTCGTTTTCTCTAAAAGAATATTCATCAACGTATACAGCCAATAGCCAATAAGGAAACCTATAACCAATATAGACATTTCATTTCGCAACAACTTCCGCAATGTTACAATAAAAGTGACAGGGGCATATGTCGACAACATGATCGAGGAGAGGTGTTCAATCATTAGTTATAATCAATTAATCGAAAATCTTACGCAGTTTGGAGTCACAGATGAACATTTGCCGCCAATAGATTCACCTAAAGTAATCTTGGAAAGGGACGTAAAAGTTTTTAATAGTGACTTTAACATCTTACAGTTAAGTTTACTCCATTCCATGATTACAGTGGATGAATGGGAAGATGAACCGTCCTTTTATATCACTTGGAAAAATACAGATATGCAATCCAATTTGAAACGGTTTGTCCTTTTTTACAATCAGAAAAAAGGAGTCCTTCGAAAAAAGTACGTCTATCGAAACGGTATTGAACCTAGAAAAGAAGAAAAACGAAATGTCTCAAAAGACCAACTCATTTCGGCAGCAAGTAAGGGAATGTCCAATATACTAGCAGATGGATTCAAACAAATAGACTAGCTATCAGAAAAAGAACAAACCACAAATCATCCGCATCTTCCAAAGATGCGGATGATTTGTGGTTCCTGCAAAACAGATTTCTTTAGTTAAGAAGATAGTCTCTACCTTCCTTTCATTTTTGAGAATAGACAAGCATTTACAGATGAGATTTTTGAAAAAACATTTCGCAAAATGCGGTGTATTCTTCTAAAGGAATTAAAATTAACGCGATCGGACCTGGTATAATTCAAACACCGTTAACGGAAGAAATGTTAAAAACGCGTCCAACAAACAAGATTCCTTTGGATCGGTTTGGTCATGATTATGAAGTAGCGGATTTGGCTGTGTTCCTAGCCTCTGATGAAGCTACATTTATGAACGGGTCGATCGTGACAATCGATGGCGGTTACACACTCGTATAGAATGCTCACCTATAGTCATTAAGGAATGTACTTAATGGCTTTTTTCTTATTGGCTATATTCATAATGATTGTGGATCAATGATCTTTAATGTATAGGACTCTATATTTGATTTAGCATGAATATACAGCAAAGATAAATTTCTTATTTAAAATCTTCTGTTAGGAGTGGACGGAATGTTAAAAAACAAAGTGGCTGTCATTATGGGAGCTGGCTCTGGAATTGGTGAAGCGACGGCACGGTTGTTAGCTGAAGAAGGAGCGAAAGTGGTGATCGGTGATGTAGGTCTTAACGGGCAGTAAGACCCCACCTCAAGACTTCAAGAAATTGAGGAAGGATAGATAGGTGGGGATCAATTGCTCGTAAAGACCGATAAGTGTGATAAGAAAACCCCCGCTGATGGAAGTCTTCTTTATGAGAGTGGGGAGGGAATCTATTGTTGTTATTCATACGTAATCAGCTAAAATGGCTTGTTTGTGACGTTCGTAGAAACGAGGATCGTCAATTCCAGCGACAGTGGGTAACGTTCTATTCTATGGATGAGTATATGGGAGAGTATCATTCTATAGTAGAAGAGAGTACCGTATGAAACATGTAGCCAAACGTCTAAAGCACATGAAAGAAACCGGGAATAAGGGGAATATTCTCATCTGGTCCGATTGTTATCGGGAGCCTGCATCAATATTTTGATCAATGGCTGCCTAGTTTTGTTTTACTAGCTGTGATTGCGATGACCTTATTGTTGGTGAGCCTTGTTCTGCCAAGGGATTCGCATATGAAACAGAGCCAAATATCCACCCGAAATTATAATAGCTAAGGTGCCAGGCACCATCCAGTTTTCTGGATGGTGCCTGGCACCTTATGCCTAGTGGACATTTGCATTTGTATTAGGTGAAAATAAAAGCTTAGAAGCGATTAATCGTTTTCTCACAAGGATACCAACCCAAGAAGCAAGGAGTGCTTTGATAATCCCTACAATAATAAAGGGAGTAAATCCACTGGCGAAAGCAACTGTCCAAGATAGGCTAGCAGATATTTTCAACCAAACGGTTCCAAAGATCAGTGTAATAAGCATACCAATTATATTCGCGATAAGTGCATTTTTAAAAGTAAAGCCCCATTTTTCCATGTATAAACCGATTATGAAGGTTGCTGGAATAAACCCGACTAAAAAACCACCAGTTGGGCCAACAAGCTTGGAGATTCCTGCTGAAAATTCAGCAAAAACGGGAACTCCTGCAGATCCAATCAGTAAATACAATAGAACGGAAAGCGTACCATTTCGCGCGCCTAAGATGGTAGCAGCTAAACCAATCGCTAACGTTTGTCCTGTGATTGGAACAAGTGGTAATGGAATCGTTATTTGAGCGAGTACCCCAATGATGGCTGCAAATAACGCGATCATAATCATCGATCTTAATTTTATTTGTTCTTTACTCATTTAGAATATCCTCCTTTTGGTTAACTCGTTATTAAAGCAAGTTTACAATTAAACTATAAAATTAGCAGAAAAATTTGTCAATAGCTAAATATAAAAAGTGCCAGGCACCATCCGATTTTCTGGATGGTGCCTGGCACTTTATGACCGTACACCTACTATCGATACGAACAACCAAGCGTTACTTGTAAACGTTAGCTCTAATTAGGTTATCCCGCGGCACATGGAAATGACTACTTATGGCTGCTTCCTTCCGGATCTGACCAACTTCATAGGTTTCCATTGCGAAGGACCTAATTGTCAACACTACTTTTACAAGGCAGACCTCACATGCTCGTACCTCAAGTAGGAATTCAACCCCGCTATGGCGGATTGCGGGTTACAGGGCACCGCCATCTCCCCGTCTAGCACGGTATGTATATGAAAAACATACCTATGTTATATCGAAATCATGTTGCTGAATTCGGCTCATGAAATGGCTGTAAGCCAGGTTCTGTTCCTGCGTGCTCTAGCGATGCCAATCTCGCACAACAGGTGTAGTCATATGACTATCGATTTGTTTCATCGATCCATCCTTTTGGTTCCTTATTCCCGCTGGATGGTGCCCCTACCTAAATTTGGGTTGCTCGCTCGTGGGGTTTACCCCGTTCCATTTCCTCCGTTTCCAGAAGAACTCCGTCACTGTGGCACTTTCAGGTTACTCTCAGCATATCCTCTTAGGACTTAGCATGATTTCTCCGCCGTCAGCAGATACGAAATCTACTGCCCACCTTTGCAGATGGCACGAACACTCCGGGCATCTCAGCACCGGGCGAGCCTGGACTTTCCTCAACTCATGTAAACATGAGCCGCGACTACTCACCATTTCATATTTGTTTTGTTTATCAGCTACGAGAACTAATTTATCATACATGAACGCAAGAAGTCACTAGTATAACAGTTCCAATAGTAGGATTTTTTGGATATAAGCATACTTAATCATTGTTAGATAATGAAAGTTCATTTGGCTGGAATGACATGTAGGGTTATAGTGATTGATTCCGCAATGGGTGGGTGGAATTTGTGCTTATCATCTTAATGTTTACTCATTAGAAGAAGCACTAGTAGCGCAGTTATAAATAATTAAAAAGGATTTAATTCATAATATGATCCAAAAAATAAAATACTATATATGGAGAAAAATTCATTATAGGAAGTGGAGATATATTATGCGAAATAAAAGGGTTTTTTTTATGATTCTTCTCATGATTTTTATGACTGCCTGTGCAAATAAGGAAGATGGTACGGATGAAAAACTGTCATTAATGAAAAAGGTTGATCCTGAACCAATGGATGTTATTTATGGTCAAGATGGGGACGATTATCGTAAAGATAATCCGGATGACGGTCTTATTACAGAAGTTGAAAACAAGGTGGAAAAGAACGAGCATTTATATGATGCCATTGTTGTCAAAAGCGGCAAAGACATATTAGTGGCTTACAAGGTAAAGCATTTACAGAGATTTAAAATGAAACAAATTGAAAAAGAATTAAAACAGCAATTAAAAGAAGGTTTTCCGGAGTATCATTTTATTGTTTCTAGCGACTATAAAATTTTCCTAGAATCTATGCGGCTTAATAAAATGCTAAAGGATCATGATGTCTCTGATAAAAAATCTAAGGAGAAATTTAAATCCATCATAAAATTAAAAGAAGAACTTACGTAAAAAGGAAAGGTGCCAGGCACCATCCAAAAAATGGATGGTGCCTGGCACCCGGTCTTATACTTCGTTTAGATCAAATGAAATCACTCGATTGGTGTTTGGATCATAGATTACATTTCCTTGTACTTTCATGGTTTCTTGGGGTGATTGTAAAGTGAATTCATACATTTGTGTTGTTCGTGTTGGAGATTCTTGTGATTTCTTGACAAATTGATAATCGGTTACTTGATAACCTGGATAGGCAGTTTGCGTAATGTTCAATAAATATCTTCCCCATTCTTCTTGTTCTATCTCAGGTGATGGAGTGATCTCTACATTTATGACCCCCACACTAAGATCTGATCCAAGTGCTTGAAAAGCTCTTCGATGCAGATTGATTTTATTTGCTGGATAGCCTGGAACTTGATCAACGATTTTTACCAATATATCTTTTGGGCTTGGTGAAGACAGGTTTCGTATTCGAAGTGTTTGACCGCAGCGATAAGGAGTATTCGTTCCAACCGATGCAGTCATATATTCATTATCCGACCACGGGATGCCACATTGTGTGATTTGACCTCCATCTGTCCATGTCGCTTGCCCACTAACAGGTTGTTGGCGGTACTGATCGTAAGGATAAAGAGAATAACTTCGGTTGTAGTCATAATAAGAAGGTTGACTATACGGAATAGCAGGTCCATAGGGATGATAAGCAGATGGATATACGTTTGGTAAGTAGGGGTTTCTAGGATACATCGTTTGTTCCTCCTCTGTCTAAAAACTCCTTACTACCTTATGATTCAATATGGTTGACCTGTGACCATCAGCTTATGAATTACGTGATTCTAGCGGGTCTCTATAGATTTTTAATTAACCTCTGTACCAATCATCCAATGCTACAAAAACGAAATGTGATGTTCTGTGTGTTAAGATGAGAATAAGAATAGATGCTATTCGGCTTCCAGAACTTGCTTTAGTTGTAGGAAGTTTTTCTAGTTTTTAGGTTTATATTAAATTGAATTTCTACCATAAGTTTAAAACCGCTCCCAAGCAATCCATTCCTCATATACTAAAGAATAAAAAATGCTTCTCTCTACAGTAAACACGAAACTGTAGAGAGAAGCATTTTTTATTCCATCACATTTTAAAGGAATATTTTTTTGGGATTTTAAAAATAAATACTAGCAATCACTTATAAACTGTTATATAATGTTATTAACTTAATAAAATTGTTATATAACAGTAAGGGTAGGAGGTGTAGAAGGGCCCTCGGTCATTGCCATAAGTTAATTGCTTTATTTTACATCGAATGACATTACATAAGTAAACCTTTTCAAATAGTGTTATAGATTTATTTTTAATGGTTGAATATTTGTTGTTACTTTAAGAACAGTATTTAGAGTTGACAAAGCAATTTAACTAGTCTTCAAACGTTTTGATGATTGTAAGATAGGTTTAAAACGGATGAAAATGGAAAAATAAAAAATATCTAGAGAAAAGGGGTTATTGAATATGAATAAAACAGACTCAATCGCACGTAGAATACTAGGTTGGAAACAAAATAGATGGGATAGATGGTATGATTACGAAAAGGGGATTTTCATTCGCGATTCTGAGTTTCAACCCGAGCAAAACCTTGGCCATGCGATGCTAATTGTTGAAAAATTAGAGGAGTTAGGGTATAGATTTACCACAAATGGAGATTCTGAGGTTCGCTTTAATAACGTTTCCGCAAAGGGTGATACGTTAGCACAGGCAATCACGGATGCAGCCTATTCCATCATTGAAAATAATACAATAGTTGATAGCCATAGTATGTGGCGTCAATTATGCTAATAAGATAAGTGCCAGGCACCATCCGGAAAATTGGATGGTGCCTGGCACTTAGTCTGCACTTAGTCTCTATTTACTGTGAGAGCGTTGGAGGATCGGGTGTCGATCAAAATCCTCTAGAGATGATTCAGGCGCAACATGAATCATTTCCTCATTCCTGTTATATTCGGAATGTTTTTGTTTTCCTAATGACTTGTATCTGATAGGAACTTCTTCTAGAAATTCAGGGGCGTCTTCTACTGGAGATGACTGTTTCATGCCAGATACCCAAGTCTCGAGTCTATAAGTTCCTCTTTCAATGATTTGACACAGGTCTTCAAGGGATTGGACCAACTCCATTAAACAATCCAATCCGTTCCTTAACACGATCACACCTTTTTCTTTTGCTTTTTGAACGGAGTGCTCCATCCTGTACGAAGTTTCCTCATATTGAAATTCAATAAAACAACTACTGCGATCCCAATTGAAATGATATTCTTCAATTTTTAAACGTTTCATAATCTTGATAAGCTTTCTTTCACATATATGCTGTTCTCTATGTGGCATCCATTTGAACATACGACTCTTCATGAACATACTATTTCTTATGAACATATCATTCCTCTTCTTTCTTTATTATGTCTATTTTATACCGTTCACCTTATACTACAGACTTCTACAAAATGAACTAATTCCCTTGTGTAATCGTTTTACATTTATCGACTTTTTTTGCAAAAGTAATCGGGAAAGGTTTTGATAAAACTACATATTGAATAATGAATAGGTATTTTTTTCAACATAATAATGGTAATTGGTGGAGGTATTTCTATTATTATGGTTGTTGCTGATTTAGTTAGTCCGACAAGCTATTATCAAAGTTTTAAAGATTATAGGAGGTTTAATCAAGAATTTCAAATGAAGGAAGAGAGTAAAGAAGTACTAACGGAAAAGGAAATGGGTGCAAACTTCGAACAAGTCGTTCAAAGTGAAAAAATTGAACATAAGAAAATGCCAAACATTAAATGATTAAAGCTTGGGGTTGATCGTGATTCCGTTTTCTATTTTTCTTTATCCCAACAATATGAGAAAAAAACAGAAAGAAGAATAGGAAGTATTTTAAAATATTTATTTGAAGGAATTACATTGAAGCAAACTGGGACAGTGAACCTGTCCCTCATCGTATTATTTTACTATAAGTTAGTCTGACTTTTCGTACCATTGATGGAATAACTGGTGGTAATGTCTGCATTCAAGGAATGAGAGACAGAACAGTATTTATCTTTGGATAACTGAATGGCCCGAACGACCTTATCTTCAGGCAGTTGTCCTTCGAGTGTATAGTGGATATGAATATGGGTGAATCGTTTAGGATGATCTTCAGCACGATCACTCGTTACATCCATTTGAAAGGATGTAGGTTCTAAACGCATTTTATGCAGGATTGAAATAATGTCAATACCTGTACAGCCGGCAATCCCATTTAGCACAAGTTCTGTGGGTCTTGCTCCAGAATTTTGTCCTCCGACTTTTTCTGAAGCATCCATTTTAATTTGATGTCCAGAGGGTGTCTCTCCTGAAAAGGACATATGTCCTGTCCACTTTATAGTCGATTCCATTTATTTTTCAACTCCTTTCACTTGGTTATTCTGACACGATTGAGAGATTGTTATCCCAATCAGCTGTCACTATGTTTATCAAATGGCTTAGGAAATCTAAGGGGATTGTTTAGTAAACACCCCAAGGGATAGGAACTTTTTTAGGATAGATGAATGTTATTATTGGGCCTTAAGCCGCTAGATAGTAATTTGATAAGCTCATTATCAATAGTAGTAACTCTTTCTGAGTTCAGCCATTCTTCTGGAATGATGAGATAGCTACAGTTGCTGTTTTTCAAGTAGCTATAGATGATCTGAGCTTCATCTATTTCATTTCTGTTCAGTTCTAGGGATGAAGGTGGTGATTCCTTGTGAAAATAGGTGAACATATTGGTTTTGATCCTCGTACATAGCTGTTCCATCTGTTCACTTTGAAGAAAATATGTTTTACTAAACAGTATTTTGTTTCTTTTAATAAAAAAGAGTTTACTGGCGTCAGCACTTAAATGTTCAATCATGACGATATTATGATTCTCTTCAGTAAACTCGATCATCTTCTCTTTATGGATAAGAGTGTTTATCGAATGGATACAGTTTCGGTATTTTGTCGCATTTTCAAAATCGAAATCTTCTGATGCAGATAACATTCTTTGTTTCATTTCTTCAAGTAGTCTCATGTCAGACCCACTAAGTAAAGCGATGATTTTATCGATGATGGTATTGTATTGATCAATGGCGGAACCTCCAAGACACATACCGATACACAAACCTATGGTATAGTTCAAGCAGGGGGAATTCTTTTTGGTAGGGTTGCTGCAGTTGATTTTATAGAATTCCTTGATTCCTTGGATGGCTTTTTCCACCGTGTTCTTGCTTGTATATGGACCGAAATACAGATGGTCTTTCCTTTCAATAGGATGATTCGTGATTTCTAAACTTCGAATTTCTTCATCCATTTTGATCACAATATAAGTATAAGCGGGCGGATTTTTCATTTGCGCATTAAAAAAGGGCCTTAATTCTTTGATTAGTTGGCATTCTAGCATGAAAGCTTCAAATTCTGTATCGGTAAGGATATAGTCAAAGTCCTTTAAAGTTTTGACCAGCTTTTCAACTTTTCGAGAATGTGCTTTTGAGTGATAAAAATAAGATTGTACTCTTTTCTTCAAATTTTTTGATTTACCGACATAAATGATACTACCTTGTGAATCTTTCATAAGATAAACGCCAGGAGATGAAGGAAGTTTGTTAACCTTTTCTTTTAGATTCATTTAAAAGTTCTCCCTTCATTCGTAAATGTCAAATTGATTGTATCAAAATAAGGTGCCAGGGACCATCCAGAAAATTGGATGGCACCTGACACCTTTTCACTTTCAGTATGTTACAGTAGTGTTAAAGGAGAAATCTGATTAAATTACATAAGGAAAGTTGGAACAAATATGGTTGAACGAAGCATTATTTTTTTTGACATAGATGGAACCTTACTTACTCATGAAAAAGAATTACCTTCCTCGACAAAAGAGGCTATCTTTACATTAAAGGAACATGGTCATGAAGTAGCAATTGCAACAGGACGAGCTCCTTTTATGTTTGAGGATTTGCGAAAAGAATTGGATATCCATACTTTTATTAGCTATAACGGTCAGTACGTTGTGTTAAATGGTGAAGTGTTATATACAAATCCATTAAAGATCCCATCTCTAGAAAAATTAACAGCAATTGCTCTTCATCGTAATCATCCTGTTGTTTATATGGATCACGAAGATATGAAAGCAAATGTTCCAGAGCATGCCTATATTAAGGAAAGCATTGATACATTGAAAATTGACCGTTTCCCAACGTATGATCCGCATTATTATAAAGGGCGTGATTTGTATCAAACACTCCTTTTTTGTCCAGAAGGAGAAGAGAAACAATACGAACAGGAATTTAAAGATTTTGATTTTGTCAGATGGCATCCTGTTTCAGTCGATATCCTTCCAAAGGGAGGTTCAAAAGCTAAAGGTATTGAAATGATCGTTGAAAAATTAGGATTCTCAAAAGAAAGACAATACGCTTTTGGAGATGGATTAAATGATATGGAAATGCTTTCAAGTGTTCAAAATAGTGTAGCAATGGGCAATGCAAAAAAAAAGGTAAAATCAGTCGCAAAACACGTAACAAAATCAGTTGAAGATAATGGAATACTGCATGGTCTTCAAATGGTGGGTCTGTTATAACAAACAAAGTGCCAGGCACCATCCAATTTTTTGGATGGTGCCTGGCACTTTGTTATTAACAAGATTCACGCATTTTCAGTTCAGGAGAGAATCTGTAAACGATTGGGCGAGAAGGTGTATGTTCTTTGATGTATCCAAGCATAATTTCGGCAGCTTTTAATCCCATTTCCTCTGTAGGTTGAGCAATCGTTGTTAATGCAGGCTGAAAAATATCAGCATACGGTACATCATCGATTCCAATGATTGCCACATCCTTTGAGATAGACAATTTTTTCTCTTTAATAAAACTGAGAGCTTCCATTAAAACGAGGTCGTTCCCTGCAATAATTCCATTTGGCTTTTTATTCATTTGAAACAAACGTTCTAAATCTTTCTGTAACAACGGTAGACTATTTGAGCATAACATTTCTTCACGGAACTCTATATCGAAAAAGGACAATGCCTTCTTAAAACCTTCAATTCTTTCGATTCGAGGAGAAATATGACGATTAACGGGAAGCGTGATCATGACAATTTGCTCAAAACCTCTCTGAACTAATATAGAGGGGAAGGAATAGACTAGCGAAAGAAATAAATGATAATTGTATCTATAAAGTTATAGATACAATTATAAAACGGATGGGAATGTATGACAACAATAAAACTAAAACAGTTTATTAAAAGGATAGAGGAGCGCTTTTTTACTATATTTCATCTATATTCAAAGTGTGATTATAGCTACTTTAAGTTAAATCCTTAAAAAATCATATTATTTTTTAAAAAGTTTCTATTGGAACTGATGATAAAGTTTATACGGTAAAAATGTCAACTCAACAGTCAGAAACTGCCCCCATCGTTCAAGGTTTTTACCGGTTATTGGGTTTAAACCAGGTATTACGAGAGAAAGGGGGAAATTGTTTCATGAACAAAATATACAAGGTATGTTGGAGCGTATGCATAAATTTTATGTGAAACCAGCAGATACCTTTTTACTAGAAGGAGGAATTCCTCATGCGATTGGTGAGGGGTGTTTCTTAGTTGAGATTCAAAAAACAACGGACTATACGATTCGTATAGAACGAATTTCTCCTTCTGGTCTTGAAATAGATGATTTTATGTGTCACCAAGGTCTAGTATTTGAAAAGATGTTTGATTGTTTTAACTATGAAGGTTTTACAAAGGAAGAGACAGCTCACAAGTGGCATGTATCTCCTAGTTTATTGAATGAGTCTAAGGAGAGTAGAGAAGTTGAACTGATTGGATATTAGAATACTCCTTATTTTAGAATGACATCAGTTGAGATTGACCGCCAAATAGTAGTAAACCATGATGACGTATTCTCAGGATTATATATTTTATCCGGCAATGGGGAAATGATAGCAGATGGAGAGCGTCAACTCGTTCAAAAAGGAGATCAATTTTTTATTCCTCCATCGGTTTCTACATTTGAGATACACAATCAGGGGAATGAGGCTATGAGAGCCTTAAGGCTTTTTGGACCTAGAGTACTTTGAAATAAGGTCATGATAAAAAATGATGTTTTATTCGTTATTTACAAAGGGGGTCCCAAAAGAAAAAGTGTCAGATACTAGGGTTTCATACCTAGTACCTGACACCTTATGGGACCCCCTATGTATATGATAGAAGAAATAGGGTTTTGTCTGTAATTTAACGATTATGTGATAATTAATATGAGTGCTCCAATAGCAAAACAGTAGTAAGCGAAGTACTTTAAATTTCCTCGTTCCATAATTCCCATAAACCATTTAAGAGAAAAGTAAGAAAAAACAAGAGATAGAATAAATGCAACAGTATAAGGAATAAGTAGTTCACCAAAATTGATATCGGTTATTTTGAGGATAATCGTACCTAAACTTACAGGGATATAAAGCAAGAATGAATAACGTAAGGCTGTTTCTCTCTTCATCCCAAGTCCCATAGACGCAACAATGGTTGCACCTGACCTACTTATACCTGGAATTAAAGCGACAGCTTGTGCAAAACCAACAATGATGGCGTCTTTAACAGTTAGATTTCGATCACTTTTTCTCCCTTTTAGGTTTCGAATCATCCAAAGTGCCAATCCAGTAACTAATAGAGCTACGCCAATTGGGGCAACACCTCTAAACTGATCTGATATGATATCTTCAAATAATAAGCCAATCACACCGGCAGGGATGGTCCCAATTATTAAGTAAACGATAAACATAAAGTCATTTTTATAGACTGAATCACGTTTAGTTACATACTTACTACCATTTTCAGCTAACCTAATTAAATCTTTTCGGTAGATCAGCAAGACTGCGATTAGTGATGCAAAGTTCATTAATACCTCAAAGCTAAAATCACTTTCACCAACACTAATACCAAATAATTCTTGCGCTAAAACTAAGTGGCCACTTGATGATATAGGAATGGGTTCTGTAAAACCTTGTAGTGCACCTAAAAAGGCATACTTCATTAAAATAATTAATTCCTCCATTGAATGAATCACTCCTACTTTACTTTAATCCTAAAGAAATATCATCTCAAAAGTTGAAAACTTATTCAATATCTTTATTAAAGTATTTTTTTCTCTAGCTTTAAGTAGAAAGATTTATAATTTCAATAGAGTAAAATTGATTGATAGATCATCATCAAATTATTGAAGTTTAGTAACTACTCAGCCCTATGATTTTAATTGTCCTGCATAAGCGTTTATTAAAAAAGTTAGATTGATAAAATAATAGGAATGAAGGAGTTTCATAAAGTAAGAAAGACATCAACGATAGTGGCTGATGCTTTTCTAATATTAACAGAATTTATCTCGTTTTTTAATTTCTGATGGAATAAAAAGTGGTTGGAATGATTTCCTGTTCATGAAATAATAGGTCTGTGGGATGAGCATTTAGAATATTTGTGAAGAAAACAAAAGGGGGAGACAGCTTTGGCTTTTAGTCTTCTGGTTCTTTTTTTGCCATTAGTCATTATTCTATTTGTCGTCGTTTATACGGCGAAAAATAAAGGAAAGGATGAAGAACTGATGATCCGACATCTTTATACTTATTTAGTTTTGTTTGCTACATTAATGATGGTGATTGGTGGAGGTATTTCTATTTTTATGGCTGCTGCTGATTTGGTTAGTCCGACAAGCTATTATCAAAGTTTTGAGGATTATAAGAGGTTTAATCAAGAATATCAAATGAAGGAAGACAATAAAGAAGTATTAACGGAAGAGGAAATGCTTGCAAACTACGAAAAAATAGTCCAAAGTGAAAAAAATCGAACACAAGAAAATGCCCAAAATCAAATGATTAAAAGTCTAGGATTTATTGTCATTCCACTGCCTATTTTTCTTTATTTCAACAATATGCGAAAAAAACAGAAAGAGGAATAGAAAAAACTAAGTGCCAGGCATCCTCAAATTTGTTGTAGTATGTAAATCAAATAAATACACCCACCAAACTTGTTTGGTGGGTGAGGTTCACAGTATCGAGTCATTTAATAATTTCAATACTTTTTCATGCAACGACTGTATAGTTGGATGCCCGCTATAAGTAAAATGATGAAATGGGTTATCTTTTCATTTCTCTTTAATACATCATGGAATTGATTTGACACCATAATATATTGGGATTCTGTAACGCTGACGTGTCATCTTTGTATTCACGTCTATTCACATTAGTTACATCAATCCTATTGCCTTTCTTAAAAGCTATTTTAGATTCTTTTTCTTGTTGATGCTGAATAGATGATGATGGGTGAATAAAATGTTTTTTGTACAATTCAATTAAATTTTTCAAATCTTATCCCCCCTTCGTTTATTTTTAAAATAGCTTTGTTACATGGAGTTAAAACATATGCCCGCATACACCAAAGGTAATTTTCCAACAATAATCAGCAACTCAGCCTTAAACATAGTAGTTGATTTATTTTATTTTAGAATATTTATTTAATTTTGAAAACCCTTTTGTAAGATAACTTAACAAAGAGGTTTGTAAGTGAGGTTAAGTGCCAGGCACCATCCAATTTTTTGGATGGTGCCTGGCACTTGGTGTAATATATTCATGAAAGGGGATTGATCATATGAAAGTACTTGTTATTGGAGCAAATGGTCAAATTGGAAAGAAGGTAGTCCAACTGATCCATGAAGGTCATCTGCATACCGTCAAAGCGATGGTCCGACAAGAAGAACAGATAGAGGATTTTACTAAAAAAGGGATAGAAGCGACAGTAGCCAATCTATTGGGGACGATAGAAGAGATTGCAGAAGCAGCAAAAGATTGTGATGCGATTGTTTTTTCAGCAGGATCTGGCGGGCATACAGGAGCTGATCAAACGTTATTAATTGATCTTGATGGTGCTGTTAAAACCATTGAAGCAGCTGAAAAAATAGGGGTCAAACGATTTATTATGGTGAGCGCATTGCAGGCACATAACCGAAAAAATTGGAATGAACAGTTAAAACCCTATTATGTCGCTAAGCATTATGCAGACAGAATGTTAGTTCAAAGTGATCTAAACTATACGATCATCCGCCCAGGAGGTCTTGTAAATGAACCGGGTACCGGTAAAGTATCTGCCGGTGAAAATGTACAAAGGGGATTCATTCCACGTGAAGATGTGGCTAAAACGATCGTTGCTTCATTAGCTGAGGAACACACTTTCAAGCGTGCATTTGACCTTACTGCGGGAGACACACCTATTATAGAGGCTTTAAAAGCAATGAAATTCTAGTTATATCCCTTTGTATAAAACAAATAAAGTATCGAGATTACTGAGACCTCGATACTTTATTTGTTTTATAGCGAACAGATTCTGTCACTATTGCTTCATTTTCATACAGAAAAAACCTTCATCTTCTTTCCAATCAGCATATAATACATTCGAAAATTCTGTTATTCCATTTGCCTTAATCTGATTAAGGAGCCAATTTTCATCAAAACCTGTTTTTTTTAAATTGTCTTTATCCACTTGACCATCACTGATTAATGAAATAGGCAAATAAACCTTTTGCTGATTTAAATGTAAATCTTCAATCGTTGGGGACGCATATTTAGGTTTTTTCAAAGCACTTATTTTCCCATTGGGTTCGAATACCGCAAACTCAACTTCCCTAAGAGAGAAAATATCTTTTTCTTGTCGCAACATCTGTTGTAACTCATTAATATCCAATTTATTGACCTTTAACTGCTGTTTGTCAATATGGCCATTGCGTATTACTATGGAGGGCCTTCCTTCAAGTATTTTTCGTGTCTTTCTAAATTTCTGTGTAATTAGTAATATACAGTAGATTAATATGGTCCACAAAATGACTGCATATAAGATCGAAAGTATTTTGACGTCAGAGTCATAAATAGCATTTCCTACAAGTTCACCAAGTACAATAGCAGAAATAAAGTCAAAAGGAGTAAGTTGAGAAATTTGCGTTTTTCCTAATAATTTAGTTGAAGCCAATAGTACGAAAAAACCAATTAAGAGTTCAATTGTTATTTGTCCAATGTTATTCCACATATAAATTCCACCTCACATTCATCATCAATGCAACATTATTTAGTATGTCTAAAACTTAGAAAAAATTGAACTTTAATGCCATTTTATAGTTAAAGAAAAAAATAGTCTTTGAAAAAGGTTGGAGTTGTACTGATATTTGAATGAATTCGCAACGGGATTGGAAATGATTTTTCCGTTAGAGTTTTAATTGGGTTTCCTGTCCTAGTCCCGAAAAGTGCTATTCCCATAACAAATGATTGTACTGAATAAAGACGGATCACGTGAAATTACTTTCAAGGCGAGTAGCGTCAACTGTTCGCTTATTGTAATGAAAAAGAGAATCGTTATTTCTTTTCCATATGTTATAAAGGATATTATTAGTATTATGTTGAAATATTGGTTATACAATCCAATCTATTTTAGGGAAATGTCAATTAAAGTATCCGTTAATACCGTTGCATTGAAAAAAGCTGTATTATATGAGATAGCAACCATTTATCAATTGTAGCTTTATATCGTTTTTTTACTAGCAGTAATAACTCATTATTACTATTTAAAAATCATACATAATTCATCTAAACTATTGTTAAAAGGAGAATGATCCACATGTTTCCAATTGAAGAAATCCGTCAACAATTTCCAGCATTAGCACGTACTTATCATGGTAAACAAGTAATTTATCTAGATGGTCCAGGAGGTTCACAGGTAGTAGAAGCTGCTATTCATGCGATGGTTTCATACATGTCAAAAGGTGGAGCTAATCTGCATGGTGAATTTCCAACAAGCAAGGAAGCGGAGCAACATATTGAAGATGCTCGAAAAGCGATTGCTGACCTTGTTTACGCGAAACCGACTGAGGTGGCATTCGGTCAAAACTCGACTTCATTAATGTTTTCTGTTGCGCGTGCATTGAAAAATACCTGGACGAGTCAACATAATATTGTTGTTTCCGAGATTGATCATCGTGCCAATGTGGATTCTTGGGTCACGGCTGCACAAGAGTCAAATACAGAAGTACGTTTTATCCCGGTAGATACTAAGACATTAACACTTGATTTATCCCATCTTTATGAACAAATTAATGAACAGACAAAGCTCGTTGCTGTTACACTCTCCTCAAATGTTGTAGGTACGATTACTGATTTGAAAGCCATTGCCGAACGTGCACATGAAGTGGGTGCACTTTTAGCAGTAGATGCTGTCCATGCTGCGCCACATTTCTTAATGAACCGTGATCAACTTGGTGCTGATCTCTTGTTTTGTTCTGCGTATAAATTTTTTGGGCCACATGTTGGAATAGCTGTTATTAAGGAAGAAGTATTTGAAAATCTTCACGTATACAAATTAGAGCCAGCACCTACTTATTTTCCAGATAAATTGGAAACCGGTACACAAAATCATGAAGGAATCGCTGCTATTGAAGCCACAGTTGATTTTATTGCAAGCTTAGGGACAGGTTCTACTCGTAGAGAAAGACTTGAAAATGCTTTTTCAGAAATTGAAGAATATGAAAATAAATTGTCACGTAAACTTCGTCATGCACTTGAGGGCATTTCAGAAATTACACTCTATCAAGCACCTAATTCTATTAGAAAAACACCAACCATTGCTTTTACGATCAACGGTACGGATCCTGTAGAGGTATGTAAGTGGTTAATTGAGAATTATGCTATCTTCATAGCAAGTGGAGATTTTTATGCGTCCACTCTTGCGGACAAACTAGAAATAAATCATTCAGGCGGTTGGATTCGTGCCGGTCTTGCCCCTTATAATACTGCAGAAGAAATAGATTGTTTAATTGAAGCCATTAAGGCTTATGTTAAAGAGATTCATATTATCAAGAAATAGTGTACTAGGTGCCAGATACCATCCAATTTTTGGATGGTGCCTGGCACTTTAACTTAATTATAGGTATAATTAATAGGATGGAGAAACGAACATGGAAAGAACGTGTAAAACCAGAAAAAATATCACTAAATAATGGACCTGATTAAAGTCATTTGACTGGTTGTTTTTTCGGATTTTAAAATTATCGGAGGGGTTATTTTGAAAGAACATTATATACATTTACTAGAATATGATCATTGGGCTAACATGAAATTACTGGAACATATCAATAATACTTCGGAGGATGTATTCCATAAACCCATGAATAGTGTATTCCCATCCATTGCTGAAACCTTTTATCATATTTATAGAGGAGATCGAATTTGGTTTAAAAGATGTATTCCAAATTTAGTGGTTGATGAGAGTATTACTGAATTTAAGGATATCAAACATGCGGAAAAAAGTTTTGTAGAACTCCATCAAATAATGGTAGAGTCTATCCACCATTATTATGATGAACTTGATGTGATTGTTTATCAAAATCCTAAGGGGACTACTTTTAAAAATACGATCAATGAAATCATCCACCATCTAGCAAACCATGGTACTTACCATAGAGGGAATATCGCTTCTATGCTAAGAGAATGTGGATTTAAGGGAACGTCGACAGATTATATTCAGTATTTACGAGATAGATCATAAAAGGCTCTATGACTTTTGCCAACGATAGAAGAATAGTTAAAAGAAGTTAATATAAGTACTTAGAAGATCTTATATTTGGAGCGGAGAGATCGGCGGGTAGAGTAACTGATTTTTATTCTATCCGCTAGTTTTTATTGATACGGTTAAGGTACATTTCATGTTTCCCAGATTGTTCGGAAAGAAACTCAATATCTTGATTCAAGTCTTTTGTATTTTTGTCAATTTTCTTAAGAATAGCCATTGTATCATGAGTAGCTGTTTCAGCAACTATATTTAAAGTGTTTTCCATTCGATTAAGCTGTTCTTTCAGCCCCTCAAACTTTCCATTTATACCTTTGAAGTTATTATCTATCCCCTCAAACTTTCCATTTATACCTTCGAAATTATCATTCATACCCTCGAATTTTTCATCTATGTTCTCAAACTTCTTGTTCATACCTTCGAAGTTTTCATCCATGTTCTTAAACTTTCTGTCAATACCCTCAAATTTTTCATCCATGTTCTCAAATTTTGTGTTCATTCTTTCTTCCATTTGTTGAATGGCTTTTAGTATTTGTTCCATTTTGTACCTTCCTTTCTGCCTTCTATTATACAAAGTACTTACAGAAATATCACTTTCTTTTTATGGTAACATAGAGAAAATTTCAACGGTGTTCAATACGATTAAGAATGGTTATGTAATAAGGTAACCTTTCTTTAGATTAACGAGAAAAAAGGATTATAATAGGTTTAGGATGCTTGAACAATTTTACATCATTATAAATGGAGGTAAAACGATGGCAGAAATCAAATTCGAGATAAAAGAAACGGTAGGAATTTTATCAACATCCCCTAAAGGTTGGAACAAGGAATTAAACCTGATTAGTTGGAATGGAAAAGACCCAAAGTATGATTTGCGTGATTGGGCACCAGATCATAGCAAAATGGGAAAAGGGATCACGTTAACAGATGAAGATTTGAAGGCGTTGCGAGAGATTTTAAATGGGATGGAATGATCAAATAATTACTGTAAACTCTGACTATGTTCTTAAATCGCATGATTCACGAATTCTTCAAAACGAAAAACAGATTAAACCATATAAGTAAGGGGGAGCATGATATACATGGAAATCGTATCCATTAATATTGGGAAGCCTAAAACGATAAAGGATCAAGGCAAAGAATTACAAAGTGGTATATATAAAACTCAAACGAATGAACCCATTTTTCTTGGGAAATTGAATTTTGATGGGGACGGACAGGCTGATTTAGTTCATCATGGTGGCGAAGACAAGGCGGTTTGTGTTTATCCATATGAGCATTACCCTCATTGGGAGAAAGACATGAACAGGGAATTAGTTTTTGGTGCCTTTGGGGAAAATTTAACGCTTAAAGGGATGTTAGAGTCAGATGTACATGTTGGCGATATATATCGTCTAGGTGCGGCAATGGTTCAAATTAGTCAACCAAGACAGCCATGTTTCAAGCTGGCAAAAAGATATGATATTTCTGATTTACCACTGAGGTTTCAAAACACGGGCTATACGGGGTTTTATTTTAGAGTGTTGAAAGAAGGCTGGGTTCAACCGGATTCAAGGGTTGAAATAATAGAGAAGCATCCTAAGCAAATATCCATTCAATGGGCTAACCACATTATGCATCATAATAGAAAGAATATGGAAGAAATAAAGAAAATTCTAGCAGTGGATGCCCTCTCCGATTCCTGGAGAAAGACCTTTACACAACGGTCAGAAGGACTAGAGTAAACAAGAAAGACTGTTTAGATGTAATTATTGAACAGTTATTTGTAGAGTCAAAAGAAGAGTTGAAAAAGTCAACTAAAAATATTGAACTAGACAAAGCAAACGGAAGTATGAATACCATTAGAAAAATTACATCGACCATTAGCACCGTAGAAAAAACGACTTAGAAAAATTGAAAGGTCTAAAAAATAGTTTCGAGTTCGGAGAAAAAAATGGGAAGGTAATCATCAACAATAAAGAGTGTAAATCTAAGGAGCTAAGTGATTTAAAAGTAGCTTGCTGAACTCATTCTCTCAATGGACGTACGTAATAATTATTTTTTGATTATTTTTATTTTTAGGAGCACTATTATTATAATATAAAATGGTTTACTGCTATTGAAATTCATGCAAAAAAGAAATCGCTTATTATCAAGACATTAGCTAAGGACTTAATAATAATTTATTGATAAAACTATTATATCAATAATCCAAACGAATTTTTTCAATACTTTTATTTTTCCTTTTCATATTCTCATAAAAACGGTGCTGTGATACTATCTTAGAGGTTTTGGAATTAGTAGATATACACATCAGGATATGAGAATGAGATTTAAATTATCATACATTCCAAATTCGGTTTATAAAAATTTCTTATACGAGGTGTATGATGGAACCAAGAGAACATGTTCGAAGTGAAAACAAGAAACTCTTAATGGAAATATTTAAGCTTAGAATGCTTTTAAGTGAATTATATACTCAAAGTGGGCCAAATAGTTCTGACTACATAACACTGTCAATTAAGTTAGATTTATTTGTACAGGAATATATGGAAGAAAAAATGAAGGCATTACAAGATGAACTTATGGAAAGTGGCAATTTAATTTATTCATAATTCTAAGGCGAGACTTTCGGAAATAGATTACTAAACTTAGTAAATGACACAATTATTCTACCCATTCGTTAATACAAAGCCCTCACAGGGGTGTGAGGGTTCTTCTGTTATTGATTAAACCTCAGGAGTCGGGGTAGGGGCAGCATATCCATCACTATATGTATTATCTACTTTTGTGCGGATTTCTTCTATCGTTTTTCCATCTTTATCATCTAGAATGGATTGAGCGGGGATTTCTAAGCAAACCCCACACTTCGTTCCATGATCATCCCAAATGATCGCTCCATTTTCTTTGTTCTCATTGATAAAACAATCATAACTATTTTTATGATTGACGGAATCACCGCATCCGCAATAGCATGGGATGTTTTCGAGTAACTCTTTATGGCTTGCTACAGTTGTATAAATTACTTTCATCTCTTCAGGTTTCTCTTTTAGAAAGTCTGGAATCATTTTGATAGAAATAGGAATGGCCTCCTATGAAGAATAAGAACACATGGTGATATCTATTCCTGTTATATTTAAGCAAAATAAAGCTAAGGATAAATAATAAGAAAAAGAGCGTGAAAAAAATCTCCTCTAGATAGAAAATGGGGGATGATTATACAAAAGGATGATTGAAGAATGCAAATGAACCAAACTATAAATAAGCTTTTGACGAAGGACTTGTCACAATTATTCACGTTAGCAACAAGCGCATTTAACTCGTTACAAGATTTTATTTACATTATTGGTGTTGAAAATGAGAAATTCACCTATTTGTTTGCTAATCAAGCAGGTTTATCAGTGTTGAATACCAATCAAGGGCTAATTGGAAAAACATTTGAGGAAGTTTTACAAAAAGACAAAGCAGATTGCTTAGAGCGTTATTATCGAAAAGCAGCAAAAATGAAAAAAGTTATCACATTTGAGGATGAAGTCGAGCTTAAGGATGGACAAACGATGTTTTGTGAAACGGTTCTAACGCCTATTTGTGACGATGATGATATTTATATTATTGCTGTTGTACGAGATGTGACGGATAAGAGTAAAAAACTACGGGAACTTCAGCTTTCTAAACAACTACTAGAAGAAAATGAAAAACGATTATCCTCTCTTATGGAGAATAACGAAGATGCTGTATTTATGTTTGATAGGGAAGGAACTTTTTTAGAAGTCAATCCTGCTGCCGAACACATTACTGGATATAACCATACAGAATTGATTGGAACTCATTTTTCGCAAATCACGTCCAAAAAAGAACTTAAAAGGGTACAGAAGCTTTTTCAACAGGCTACTGAAGGAGAAACGGTTCGTTACGAATCGTTTATTTATCATAAAGAAGGAAGAAACGTTTATTTAAATGTGAAAAACATTCCCATTATTATAGAAGACCAAATCATAGGCGTATATGGAATCGCAAGGGACATTACAAATGAGAAAAAAGCATTAGAAGAACTCCATAGTGTAAAATTACAGCTAGAGTCCTTTATAAATGATAGTACTGATTCCATATCCCTGATAAATCTAAATGGAGAAGTTGAATTTATCAATGAGGCTTTTACAAAAACCTTTGGATATACAGAAAATGATGTATTAGGGAAAGAGAATCCCATTATTCCTGATTGGTTAAAAAAAGAAAAAGATCAACTGGTTGAGCAGGTATTAAAAGGGAAAAAAGTGCAAGATATTCATGTGAAAAGACAGAAGAAATCTGGGGAATTACGTGATATTAGTATTACATTGTCTCCCATTAATGATGAATCTGGGCATGTGACAGGTATTTCCACGATATGCCGTGATATTACGGAAAATAAAAAGACGGAAATCGAAATGATGAAAATAAAAGAAGAACTCGAACTTGTTTGGAATTATTCAACAGACGCTATTTTTATGATCGGACAAGATGGGTCCATCCTCCAAGCAAACCCAGCGTTTGAAGCTCTATTTGGTTGGAATAAAGAGGAAATAGACCGGATGGCTTTATCACGTATTTACCTTGATTACCAGCTAAATCAACAAGAAGAATTACTAACACGTTTACGAGAGAACGAAGAAATATTAAGTTTCGACACTAGAAGAAAATATAAAGACGGATCGATCATAGATGTAGTGGCAACCTATCGACCAATTAACAAAGGGAAAACGTTAGCGATTGCTACTTACAAAAATGTGACTGAAGAAAAAAGAGTGATGTTGAAACTGAAAGAAAGTGAAGAAAGATACCGAAAAGTTCTAGAATTTTCACCCGATGCCTTGGTTATGCACACTGAAGGGAAAATTACTTATGTTAATCAAGCTGGACTTGACCTTATAAAAGCAAAGAATACAAATCAAGTAATTGGCAAACCCGTTTTAGACTTTGTTCATGATAGTAATCGAAAACAAGTAGCGGAACGCATAGAGAAAGCCATTAAAAATGGAAAAAAAGGTGAATTAGTGGAGGAGAAATATCTTACCTTTGAGGGAGATAAGATATACGTAGAAACAGCATCTGCACCGATTCAAGAACAAGGAAAAACATCAGTTATAGTCATGTTTCGGGATATTACAACAAAAAGGCGAGCAGAGAAAGCATTGAGAGAAAGTGAAGAACGTTTTCGAATCATTGCTGAACATTCTAAAGATATTATAAAAATACTAGATCTAGAAGGAAAAGTTTTTTATGCATCTCCTTCCTTTGAAACAACTTTAGGTCATCCAATTAGAAATGTAATTGGAAAGTCATTTTTAGATCAGATTCATCAAGATGATGTAAGTGAAGCGATAACCATTCTGGAAGAAATGAAAAGGTCGAAAGAGTATTTTGAGATTGATATTAGACATGTACATCAAGACGGATATTCTATATGGCTGCACTCACATTTTATACCGGTTCTTTCTTCAGAAGGGGATATGGAGAAAATCATCGTCATATCAAGTGATATTACGGAATCAAAACAAAAAGAAGAAAAGTTAGCTAAGATGGCGTTTTACGACTATTTAACTGGACTTCCGAATAGACGGTTATTCACAGATCGACTTAATCAAGCCATTTTCACATCGGAAAGAACGGGTAAACTAACCGCTTTATTGGTTCTTGATTGTGATAAATTCAAACCAATTAATGACACGTATGGCCATGATATAGGTGACGAGGTCATCAAAGAATTTGCCAGACGAGTTAGATCTTCTTTACGTAAGATGGATACTCTTGCAAGAGTGGGCGGTGATGAATTTACCATCGTTCTCCCAGAATTAACGAGTACAGATGAAATAATAGCAGTTTCAAAAAGAGTTGTGGAAGTGACTAGAGAACCTATGCATATCAAAGGTCATGAATTACAGATTACTACGAGTATTGGTATTTCATTTTATCCAACAGATGCTGATCATGTTGATCAGTTATTTAAAGAGGCCGATCAAAACCTTTATAAATCTAAAGACCGTGGTGGAAATACATTTTCATTATAAGGATAGAATTTTTAACTCAATGAGTTTATTGAGGGTTTTGAATTATATATGACAGCAAGTATAGGAATTAGCACCTTTTCTTCTGATGGAACAATGGTAGAGGAAATGATTAAGAATACAGATGCAGCATTGTATCGAGCGAAGGTAAGCAGGAAGAATAATTACCAAATTTATTCATGGAATGAATTGTATGTGCACTCCAAGTATTAACTCTGACCCATTTACTATAATTATGATATTCTAATATATAAGAATATGTACCTATTGGGAATGGAGTTTATGCGCTATGAAAATGGAAGAAAAAATTAATATTCTCTTAGTAGATGATCGCCCTGAAAATCTATTAGCTTTGGAGGCTATTATTGAGAGTGATGATTATCATTTAATTAAAGCTTTTTCAGGTGAAGAAGCACTTAAATATTTATTGAAATATGACTTCGCAGCTATTCTATTAGATGTTCAAATGCCAGGAATGGACGGTTTTGGAACAGCTAAGATCATCAAGACACGTGAAAAAACAAAAAACATCCCGATCTTATTTATTACAGCAAATCATATGGATTCAGAGCATATTTTCATGGGTTATTCTGTAGGAGCGATTGACTATATCCGTAAACCTTTTGATCCCTTTATTTTAAAGTCAAAGGTTGAAGGGTTCGTTGAGCTGTATCGAATGAAGCAAAAACTGATTAGGCAAGCTGATGAGCTTTCCGAAAAGAATAAAGTAATCGAATATATGGCTTATCATGATGGTTTAACGAATTTACCAAATAGAAGAATGTTTAACGACCAATTACTCTTACATTTGAATCAAGCAAAGAAAATGAACCAAACGTTCGGGGTTATGTATTTAGATGTGGATCGATTCAAATATGTAAATGATTCGCTTGGCCATGTTATAGGAGACAAACTACTCTTAGAAATTGCCAAAAGATTGGTTTCTGCTGTAAGAGAAAGCGATTTCGTGTCACGAGTGGGTGGCGATGAATTCAATATTATCCTACCAAAAACGGATCGGGAGAGCTCTCTAGTGGTGGCCGAAAATATTTTGGAGGCATTTAAAAAGCCTTTTTTTATTGATAGTTATGAATTATTTATGACAACGTGTATTGGATTAAGTATCTTTCCTTATGATGGTGAAGATTCTATTTCGATTATAAAGAGCGCTGATGTAGCATTACATCGTGCGAAAGAACAAGGCAAGAATAAATATAAAGTGTTTCACTCGGGAATGAATATTCAATCTTACCGTGCATTCCATATGCAGAACGACTTGCGTAAAGCGATTGAAAGAGAGGAGCTTGTACTTGTTTATCAACCTAGAGTAAGTATTGAATCGGGAAAAGTAACGAGTGCAGAGGCTTTATTACGGTGGAATCATCCAAGTTGGGGAACGGTATCACCAGTAGAGTTCATGCCAATAGCCGAAGAAACTGGTCAAATTGTTGAAATAGGTGAATGGGTACTAAGGAAGGTTTGTGAACAAATACATGCTTGGAAAGAGAAAACCATTATACCGGTTCGGATCGCGGTTAATTTCTCTGCTCAACAATTTTTACAAAAACATTTAGTTGATCATATTCAACAGATTCTAACTGAAACGAGTGTAAACCCAGAATTTTTAGAAATAGAGATTACGGAATCCGTTATTTTAGGAAACGAAGACATGATTACACACACATTACAACAACTAAGAAAAATAGGGATCCCTATTAGTCTTGATGACTTTGGAACTGGATACTCCTCTTTAAATTATTTGAGGCGTTTTCCTGTCGATACGATAAAAATTGATCAATCCTTCATTCAAGATATTTCCCAAAATAAGAATCATAGTCGGGCAATCGTAGAATGCATTTCCTCATTGGCGAACAGCTTAAATCTATCCGTAGTAGCAGAAGGCGTGGAAACAGAGGAACAATTGAATATTATAAGGAATTATCATTGCCAAGAGTTTCAGGGATATTTATGTAGTCCTCCTATATTAGCAAAAGACTTGGAGGAATTCTTATCCAATAAGTCTCAACATCAGGTTTCGTATAAAAAAGAAAGTAATAATGAAGCGATCAAGCAATCCATGTCGAATCATCATAGTGACCTATTAAATTTATATCATAGTCAAGAAAAAAAACTTAAACAAGAAATCATTGAAGCCGCTATCTATCATATAAAAGAAATACATTCCATTTCTTCAAGGGAAGTGGATGTATTTAAATTAATTGTGAGTGGTCTAAGCAATAAGGAAATTTCAGAACAACTATTTATCAGTGAACATACAGTTAAAAATCATATCACACATATTCTTCAAAAATTAAATGTAACGGACCGAGTACAAGCAATCGCAATGGTATACGAAACATGTATTCATGAAGGGGATAAGCTCTTTATTTAGTGTGAAACATAGAAATAGGAAGGGAGCGCAAGGATGAAAATCAGAACGAAGCTATTATTGGCACTTAGTACGTTACCCCTCCTTCTGTTCATTCTCATTGGAACAGGTTGGATTCAAATTACTCATCTCAATAAGGAAAGTCGTTTACTAGAAACAAACTATGCTTTATCGATTATAGCTGCACAAATTCATACGGATATTAAAAATGAAGGAATTCGATTAAGAAATTTAGTGGTTTTTACTGATGAGGATGCCATACAGGAAGAAGTAACTGCTCTGCAATTGGAAAGTGAAGCTATAAAGGACAAGATAAGTCTTTTAGAAGCAAAAGAAGCTACTTCAGAACAAAAAGAGTTGATTGCAACTTTAAAAAACACAAACAATGAATTTAATGTTTATCAAGACACAGTCATTGCAGCTGTCTCTGAAGGAAAAAAGGAAGAAGCATTAGCGCTCATTGATGAGAGTTCGGTTTCCTTACATGATGACTTTTTTGAAGTTATTTCGAATATAACAGATACCTTTGATTCCAATATGGAATCGTCTTTAATAAAGCTAATAAAAGATTTTCAGAATGGAATTATAATAGGCTCAGCTGTACTAGCCGTTGGGATAATCCTTATTATGGGTATCTTGTTTAAAAGTATTTGGACACTTTCTATTAGATTAAATTCAATGTCTACAATAATGAGTAATATAGCAAATGAAAATACTGATCTAAGTACAAAGATTCAAGTAATATCAAATGATGAAATTGATCAGGTCGCAAAATCATTTAATCGAATGGCTGAATCTTTAGAAGAACAAATGAAAAAGGAACAAGAACTGACTTGGATGAAAGCAAATATTGCTGAGATTACTTCAAGCTTAAGTGGCACACATAATTTAGAAACATTAGGGAGTATATTCCTTTCAAAGGTTGTTCCATTGCTGGAGTCAAGTCATGCTGTCTTTTATGTGAAAGATATGGATGAACAGAATAACGAGCCTATTTATCGACTTATTTCATCCTATGCTTTCAAAGAAAGGAAGCATCTCTCGAATACAATTCGTTTAGGTGAAGGACTAGTTGGACAAGCAGTCTTTGAAAAATCACCGATTATTCTTACACAAGTTCCATCCGATTATATTCGTGTTTCATCAGGGCTAGGTGAAGCATCTCCTATCAATCTATACGTATTACCAATTCTTTTTGAAGGAGAAGTAAAAGCGGTGTTAGAGATCGCTTCATTCAAACCTTATAGTGAAATGCAGCAAAGCTTTTTAGAAGAATTGATACATGACGTAGGGGTTATTCTTGAAAGTGTTATAAGTAGAATTCAATTAGCCCAATTATTAGAAGAATCACAGACGTTAATGGAGGAAATTCAAGCACAATCGGAAGAACTACAAAATCAACAAGAGGAACTAAGAGCGACAAATGAAGAACTCGAGGAACAAACACAAGCTCTTCGTCAATCCGAGGAAAAACTCCAAATGCAGCAAGAAGAACTAGAAGAAACAAATGCGAACTTAGAAGAAAAGGCCAAGAGTTTAGAGGAACAGAACAAGAAATTTGAACGTACGAATCGAGAGGTAGAAAAAGCAAGAGATGAGCTTGAAGTAAAAGCAAAGCAGCTTGCATTAAGCTCGAAATACAAATCAGAATTTCTCGCTAATATGTCGCACGAGCTACGTACTCCGTTAAATAGTTTATTAATCCTATCAAAACTATTATCTGATAATACAGGTGGAAACCTTACACCTAAACAAGTAGAATACTCAAAAACCATTTATTCCTCTGGGAATGACTTATTATTACTCATAAACGATATACTGGATTTAGCAAAAATTGAGTCTGGAAAAACGGAAGTGAATCCAAGTGAAGTCATGCTAACAGATCTAGTGAACTTTGTTGAGAGTAGTTTTAAACCGATCGCAAATCAAAAGAATTTGAATTTTAATATTTTACAAAAAGAAGGTTTACCACGTTTTATTTATAGTGATAGAGTCCGATTGCAGCAAGTATTGAAAAATCTGTTATCAAATGCCTTTAAGTTTACTGAGCAAGGTGAAGTAACAGTAGAAATCGATTTACATTCAAAATCTAGTAAACAAAACATTCTTGTATTTTCTGTTATGGATACTGGAATAGGCATTTCAAAGGAAAAGCAGGAGTTCATTTTCGAAGCCTTTCAACAGGCTGACGGTACAACGAGTCGTAATTATGGTGGAACAGGCTTGGGATTGTCGATTAGTAGAGAAATTGCTGCTCTTTTAGGTGGGAAGATTGTTGTTGAAAGTAAAGTGGGGAAAGGAAGTACATTTTCTTTCTATGTAGGTGACTATGAGAGTGAAGGAAAGGAAGACATTATACTTGCTACAGATGAGGCTGCTGTTTCGATTGAAAAAACAACCCCAAACCTGGAAAATAGTGAAAGTCTAGATTTGGAACCAAAACAGTCTGCAATAGAAAAGAGTCACATTAAGAGATTATTGATTGTAGACGATGATCGAACACAGCGCAACAGCTTAATGGAACTGATTGGTGACATGGATATCATTATCAAAGCTGTTTCTACAGGTCGTGATGCAATAGAAGAATTAAAGGTCAATCACTTTGATTGTATGATTCTTGATTTAGGTTTATCCGATACAAGCGGTTTTGATTTATTGGAAAGAATGAAAGAAAGTGACGAAAATAATGAAGTAAAAGTTTTCGTTTATACGGGACGTGATTTATCCTCAAAAGAGGAAATGCAATTAAATAAGCACGCTCATACGATTATCATCAAAAATGAACATTCTCCACAACGATTGAAGGACGAGCTCGAGCTATATTTAAATGAAAGTAGTAAACGGGTGAAAATGAGTGATCAGTCAAATTATGAAGAAATAAGCCTGACCTCGGGCCTTAAAGGGAAGAAGATTCTTCTTGTAGATGACGATGTTCGAAATGTATTTGCTTTATCTAGTATCCTTGAGATGGGTGGTATAGAGGTTGTTTTTGCGGAAAATGGAATTGAAAGTCTTGAGTTATTACAGGAAAACCTGGATATTGATTTAGTATTAATGGATATTATGATGCCTAAGATGGATGGATATGAAGCGACTAAAAGAATAAGAGAAATCCCTCAATTCGAGAATCTACCTATTATCGCTTTAACTGCGAAGGCAATGAAAGATGACCGTGAGAAGTGTATGGAGGTAGGGGCATCAGATTATATCGTAAAGCCTATTGATCCTGATCAACTGATCTCTTTAATAAGAGTTTGGCTATACCAATAAGAAGGAGAATTGTAACGGTATGAACGATTCAATGGATACAACAAGTATAAGTTCAAAACAAAGTGCATCTAATAGTGAATTAGAGAAAATCGAAATTGAATTGTTATTAAAGGGTTTATATGATTGGTGTGGCTATGACTTTCGAGATTATGCTTATCATTCGGTAAAAAGGAGAGTCTGGCACAGAGTTCATGAGGAAAAATTAAAGAGTATTACAGGGCTACTTGATACGGTTCTACATGATCCTGCCTGTTTACAAAGGCTGATCGCTGACTTTTCAATCAATGTAACAGAGATGTTTCGAGATCCTCTCTTTTTCTTGGATTTCAGGGAAAAAGTTGTACCCTTGTTGCGCACGTATCCATCTATCCGAATCTGGCATGCGGGTTGTTCAACGGGTGAAGAGGTATACTCTATGGCAATGTTGCTTCATGAAGAAGGCTTATATGAAAATGCGAAAATTTATGCAACGGATATTAATACGAATGTGTTGAAAACAGCCAAAAGTGGTTTATTCTCGCTAGAAAATATGAGGAAGTATACAAATAATTATTTGCAAGCGGGAGGCAAGAGGGCATTTTCGGACTATTATAGTGTTACAAAAAATGGAGTTAAGTTTCATCCGTTTTTAACGAAAAATGTGGTTTTTGCTCAGCATAATCTTGTGACAGACCGCTCATTTAATACCTTTCATGTCATACTATGCAGAAATGTATTAATCTATTTTAATAAATCATTGCAAAAGAAGGTACATGAACTCTTTTATGAAAGCTTAGGCATGTTTGGAATTCTTGGTCTCGGTGATAAAGAAACCCTTTACTATACAGATATAATGGGGAGTTATGAAGACATAAGCAGAAAGAATAAGCTCTATAAGAAGATCAAATGAATTTGTGGAGTAGGTTGGTTCATTATCGATTATAGAGGGAATAGCGTGTCTATGTGACTAAAGTTTTCCTTCAGAGCACTTTCATTTATTATTATTTCATCAACGAGCGTGGATAGGTAAGCTAAACAAAAAGAAGCCTTCGTTTTTTCATTTGTGAATTGAACTTCTGTATAATCGCGAGACTTTGTTAATAGCTCTTTAGAATGATCTTTTTCTACTTTGTTTTTCTTAAACCAATTCCACATGATGAAATCTCCTTATCAATTGAGATTAGTCATATTGTTTCCTCCTATGACAGGATTATCCTAGATAAATATTGGTAAGTGAAAAGAGAATCGGAAATGATAGATTAAAGAATCTGATAAGTTTTGCATGTTTATCATTATTTGTTGATAAAATACTAAGGTGATTAGTGGTATACTTGGTCGATGAGGATTTGAAAAGAGGTGATATCCCATGAAGTATATGAAATCGCAAATGAAACAACTGATCAAAGATAATACTGAATTGCAGAAGCGTTTAAAAGAGTTGATGAAAGAACACGAGCTTGAGAAGAATTTCGCTCTTAAGGCTTTATATCATTCAGAAGTTGCTGAAGGCGGCAAGTATCAGTTAGCATACCAAGCACTTGACTTACCCAAAGGGTAGGTCCTTTTTGGGTTTATCTTAATTTCAAGTGAAAAATAACGTGAAAAGTGTCGAATATTCAGGAGAAAAATCTATTTCTTTAGTCTATTTAAAAAAGTTTGAAAATTATTCACAATTGTATTGCGTTCTCAATTAATACTAGATATAATACGTATAGCTAAATAATTATTATAAATTTTTAGTATACTAATTGTTAATTTTATATTATAATTTTTAATATATTGATGTTGTTAATGTTATTAAAGTTATAATATTATATTTACAAGGGGGAATGCAGTATAGTAGGAAAATACTAAAGAGTAAAAGGTAGAGAAATAGTATTTGCAATAATTTAAAATTTTATAATATTTTTTAGATTATTATAGTACAAAAGATTATCTGAAGTAAAAGTAGTTAAAAGAAAAACAAATTTTATGAAGAGTAGGTTTCAAGTAATACCTAAAAAGGTAGAGTTTTAAGACATTAGTTTATATGGAGAAGGGGAGATAGTAATGGCGAAAATTAATCCAGTTAAAATTATTAACAATAGTAAATTTAACCGCTTTCATTTAAGTCTGTTCATATGGAGTTTTATGATTATTTTGTTTGATGGATATGACTTGTCCGTTTATGGAACCGCTTTACCGCTCTTGATGGAAGAATGGGGTCTATCTTCTGTTGAAGCAGGAACGATGGGGAGTTATGGGCTATTCGGTATGATGTTCGGTGCTATCATATTTGGAATTATGGCTGACCGTATTGGAAGAAAGAAAGTTATTATGCTAAATGTATTCCTATTTAGCGCATTTACATTATTATGTGGTTTTGCTGAATCTGCAATGACTTTTTCTATCTTTCGTTTTATAGCAGGACTAGGACTTGGGGGCATTATGCCAAATATTGCCGCTTTGACAATGGACTATGCTCCTAAATCAATGAGAATTCGATTAGTTTCTCTTACGTTAGTTAGTTTTGCACTTGGTGGAGCACTTGCACCAGCAGTTGGTGTTCTTTTAATCGAGCAATTTGGATGGGCATCTGTGTTTATTGTTGCTGGACTACCACTTGTAGGTATACCTTTCATGATGAAGCAACTGCCAGAATCAACAAGCTATCTGATTCGAACTGGCAAAAAAGAACAACTATTTGCTACATTAGCTAAAGTAAGCCCTGGGTTAACTTTTAGTAAAGATGATGAAATTGAAGTAGTGAAATTAACGGCAACGAAAGCTCCTGTTGCAGGCTTGTTTAAAGAACGTCGTGCTTTAAGTACTGTTATGTTCTGGCTTGCCTTCTTCTGTGCCCTATTAATGGTGTATGGTTTAAATACTTGGTTGCCTAAGTTAATGATTGAAGCTGGATATGGATTGAATTCAAGTTTAGGTTTCCTTATTGCCCTTCAAGGTGGAGCAGTTATTGGGATCCTTGTTCTTAGTCAGCTTTGTGAGAAATTTGGTTCTAAAAGAGTGCTTATCCCAACGTATCTTGCAGGAGCAATTGCTTTGGCATTACTTGGATTTGGTGGAAGCACGTTAGTGATTTTAGGATTGATAGCGATTGCAGGTGCTGCTACAACAGGAGCTCAAGTTCTTATTCAGGCTTATGTAACAGCCTACTATCCTGCAGAAATGAGATCAACAGGTTTAGGTGTAGCATCAGGAATCGGAAGATTAGGTGGTATGGTCGGACCGATTTTGTTTGGATTCTTGTTAACACTCACTTTACCACCTTACATGAATTTCATGATATTTGCAGTAATTGGTGTTGTCGCTGCCCTTGCTCTATCAATGATTGCTGATAAATACTCTGCTAGCAATCTGATTGATAGTGACGAGGCTATCGAGTCAAGTAAGAATAAAGAAGTAGCAGCATCTATCGAATAGAGTAAAGAGTGCCAGGCACCATCCAGAAATTGGGTGGTTCCTGGCACTTGTTTTTTACCGAAAAAATCGGTAAGACTAACTTTGTGATGAGGAAAATAAATCACTCTTCTATATACCTTATATGGTATATAATGAAATTATAAGAATCTAAAGGAGTGATGAGATATGAATATTACTGATATTGCTCGCGATGAATTAACCTTAGTATTACAGTCGCAGAATGCTTCTGGAATTCGCATATATTTTAATGGCTTTGGCTGAGGTGGCCCGAATTTTGGAGTGTCTCTGGATGAGCCTCAATTAAATGATCATGTACAGGTCATTAATCAAATCCAAGTAGCGATTGAACAGGATTTAGAAGAATATACAAAAGGTCTAGTATTTGATTATGATAAAGAAAGAAGAAGTTTCGCCTTTTTAGGTAGTGAATGCTGTTAAATAAAAAACAAGTGCCAGGCACCATCCAAATTTTGGATGGTGCCTGGCACTTGTTTTTTATTGCTATATGAAGGAAGAAAAATGGAGCACACTGATTGAACAGTTACATGAACTAGGTTTAGTAGATGAAGTATTTGATGCAAATGAAATTTTTACGACAGAATTCTTATCCGAGCATGAATAATACAATAAGTATAGTTGACAATAAAAGGTAGGGTTTTAAGACATTAGTTTACATGGAGAAAGGGAGATAGTAATGGCGAAAATTAATCCAGTTAAAATTATTAGCGATAGTAAATTTACCCGCTTTCATTTAAGTCTGTTCATATGGAGTTTTATGATCATTTTGTTTGATGGATATGACTTGTCCGTCTACGGGACAGCTTTACCGCTCTTGATGGAAGAATGGAACTTGTCTCCTGTTGCAGCAGGAACGATGGGGAGTTATGGACTGTTTGGTATGATGTTTGGTGCTATCATATTTGGAATTATGGCTGACCGTATTGGAAGAAAGAAAGTTATTATGCTAAATGTATTCCTATTTAGCGCATTTACATTATTATGTGGTTTTGCTGAATCTGCAGTGGCTTTTTCTATCTTTCGTTTTATAGCAGGACTAGGACTTGGAGGCATTATGCCAAATATTGCCGCTTTGACAATGGACTATGCTCCTAAATCAATGAGAATTCGATTAGTTTCTCTTACATTAGTCAGTTTTGCACTTGGTGGAGCACTTGCACCAACAGTTGGTGTTATTTTAATCTCGACATTTGGATGGGCGTCTGTGTTTATTGTTGCTGGAATACCACTTTTGGCTATACCATTTATGATGAAGCAACTTCCAGAATCAACAAGCTATCTGATTCGAACTGGCCAAAAAGAAAAACTATTTGCTACATTAGCTAAAGTAAGCCCTGGGTTAACTTTTAGTAAAGATGATGAAATTGAAGTAGTGAAATTAACGGCAACGAAAGCTCCTGTTGCAGGCTTGTTTAAAGAAGGTCGTGCTTTAAGTACTGTTATGTTCTGGCTTGTCTTCTTCTGTGCCCTATTAATGGTGTATGGTTTAAATACTTGGTTGCCTAAGTTAATGATTGAAGCTGGATATGGATTGAATTCAAGTTTAGGTTTCCTTATTGCCCTTCAAAGTGGAGCAGTTGCTGGGATCCTTGTTCTTAGTCAACTTTGTGAGAAATTTGGTTCTAAAAGAGTGCTTATCCCAACGTATCTTGCAGGAGCAATTGCTTTGGCATCACTTGGATTTGGTGGAAGTATGTTAGTGATTTTAGGATTAGTAGCGATTGCAGGTGCTGCTACAACAGGAGCTCAAGTTCTTATCCAGGCTTATGTAACAGCGTACTACCCTGCAGAAATGAGATCAACAGGTTTAGGTGTAGCATCGGGGATCGGACGATTAGGTGGTATGATTGGACCAATTTTAGGCGGATTCTTGTTAACGCTCACTTTACCGACTTACATGAGTTTCATGATATTTGCAGTAATTGGTGTTGTCGCTGCCCTTGCTCTATTAATGATTGCTGATAAATACTCTGCTAGCAATCTAATTGATAGTGATGAGGATATCGAGTCAAGTAAGAATAAAGAAGTAGCAACATCTACCGAATAGAGTAAAGAGTGCCAGGATACATCCAAAATTTGGATGTTGCTTGGCGCTTGTTTTTTATTGCTATATGAAGGAAGAAAGATGGAGCACACTGATTGAACAGTTACATGAACTAGGTTTAGTAGATGAAGTATTTGATGCAAATGAAATTTTACGACAGAATTCTTACCCAAACATGAATAATACAGTAAGTATAGTTGACAATTAAACCGTAAAGCAACGCCCTCTATTAGTCTTATTTAGGCTAATAGAGAGCGTTTTTTGTTTCTAGTGGAAATAATACAAAATTAGATTTCAATGGAAAATAAAATCTTGTTTCATTATATTATTAACGTTTTCACAAAATTTTATGTCAGATAACCTCTCTTTTTTATTTAATATTCAAAAGAATCAGAATATAATTCATTTATATTTATTAAAGTTCGTTGTGCGAGGAGATGAAATTTTCTTTTAAAAAAATAGGAATAAAATGGAGTTTACAAAGAATGATTTTTCAAAATTCCGAACGGGGGACCGATGATCGAGGATCGAGTCAGCATCCTATTCTCAGAAGGGGTAAAAAAGGGACGAATTACTCTAAATTAATTTGTTGATCTTATTTCAACAAGAGCAGCCAAATTATTTGGGCTCTATCCAAAGAAAGGAACGATCGCGATTGGTGTGGATGCAGATATCGTTATTTTTGACCCGACAGTGGAGAGAGTCATTTCTGCAGAAACACACCATATGGCCGTAGACTATAACGCGTTTGAAGGAATGAAAGTGACAGGGGAGCCTATTTCTGTATTATCTCGTGGAGAATTCGTTATTCGTGATAGACAGTTTGTCGGAAGAAAAGGTGCTGGACAGTATTTAAAACGTGCTAAATATGGTGTAAACCAACAAAGCATTGAAATCAATACATTAACGATTTAACTATTTTTCTATTACAAATAAGAGTGAAATTAGGTGTAGGTTACTGCCGTTCTACAGATCTATAGAGAAAGGGATTTGGGATATTGCTGTCGAAGAAGAAGTGGTCGTTGTTCGTTGTACTAGGGGTTATGGATGACAGAATGTAAGTGAGAAATGATTCTAGGGGGAGAGACGATGTCAGAATACGAACAGTTTTTACAAGAACGCGATCGAATTGATTTTTTAATTCAAAAAGGGTATAAAATCAAAAATATTATCGAAAATTTGAGTGGTGCGGTTGTTGAATTTGAAAAAAGCGAGAGTCATAAGACGGAAATGAAGAGAGAAACCTTACACATATTAACACCGAATGCTCGAATGTATTTTTCTGTGAGATTGCTCCAACAACAGGAATGCAATGAGAAGATGATGGAGCGCGAATAGTTAGAAGGGAAAAAAATAAAGCTGAATTCCCTTTTAGATTGGGGGTTTCAGCTTTACTTTTTTGTAATGCTCATTTTATATCACTTGTGAATAGCGCTTAAATTGCTTTGTATAGGGCCTTTTTTAATGTTGTGACAATAAAGTCTACATCTTCATCGGTAGACGATAATGGTGGCGACAACGCAAGGATATTATTAAAGCCCGCTACCGTTGCACCATTTTTGCCGATAATCAATCCATTGGATTTACATTCAGCTATAATTTGATCTATTTTTGAAGGGAATATAGGTTCTTTTGTTTCTTTATTTTTTACTAGTTCAATGCCTAGAAGAAAACCAAAACTTCGAATATCTCCAACAAGAGAATGATTCTCTACTTCCTTCATTTCTTGTCTTAAACGTTCACCCAATATACGGGAACGTTCAATAAGATTTTCTTTCTCATAGATCTCTATATTCTTTAATGCTAAGGCACAGGCTGCGGGATTTCCGCCAAAGGTATTCACATGGCGAAAATAGCCAAACTCATCACTATTTTGAAACTTTTCATAAAGATCACGACGAACAGCTGTTGCGGACAACGGAAGATAGCCGCTTGTTAACCCTTTCGCCATGGTGATGATGTCTGGTTTGATCTTAAAGTGCATATGACCGAATTTTTTCCCGGTACGGCCAAAGCCGCATATGACTTCATCGATGATGAGGAGGACACCATACTGTTGACAAATTTCTTGGACTTTCTCCATATAGATAGGGTGTGGAACAAGAATGCCTCCGCCCGTAATAGCCGGTTCCATAATAATAGCTCCAATGGTTTCTTTTCCTTCCCAAATGATCGTTTTCTCAATTTCTAAGGCACATTGCAGGTTGTAGTCTTCAACCGATAATCCTTCTGGACGACGATAACTATCAGGCGGGCTGACATGAATAAAACCAGCGGTTAGTGGCTCATAATGATATTTTCGGACGGCCTGACCTGTTGCCGCTAATGCTCCCATTGAATTTCCATGGTAGGCACGATAACGTGAAATAAATTTATAACGGCTGGGTTCTCCATTTTGCTGATGATACTGTCGCACCATTTTAAAGGCTGCTTCGTTTGCTTCAGAACCACTGTTTGAAAAGAAAATAACATAATCATCTTCTAACCATTCGTTTAATTTTTTAGCTAATTCAATCGCTGGAAGATGACTTTGCGAGAGTGGAAAATAGGGCATGGTTTTCAACTGATCATACGCAGCCTTTGCGAGTTCTTCTCTGCCATATCCCACATTTACACACCATAATCCAGACATCGCATCCAAATACTTCCCGCCGTTTATATCTGTGATCCAAGAACCCTTTCCTTCTACAGCAACCGTTGGAGCTCCATTTTCTTTATATGGAGTCATATGATGCCATAAATACTTGTGGTCTGTTTCCATGATCTCTCCTATATTCTGTTTCATGGACATATTTTCTCTCCCTCTCGCAACATTTGTCAAAAATACATGGTTGGCTTCTTCTGAGGTGTCTAAATCAAATACCTATTCTATTCAATTGATCACATCAAAATCAAGAGTGTGAAACTTAATTTCGTTGTATGCACTATATTCATAATGGTTTTATACAATCTACTTATTAATAGCGTGCAGTTAGCATTTTTTTTCGAGTATAGAATTCAACACCATCCGTACCATTCGCATGTAAGTCACCATAGAAGGAATCTTTGTAACCAGAGAAAGGGAAGAAAGCCATTGGAGCTGGTACTCCTATATTTACGCCGAGCATTCCAGCATTGATCGTTTCACGAAAATCACGGATGGCAGCTGCACTGTCTGTGTATAGACAAGCACCGTTTGCAAGCCTTGAAGCATTGGCCACATCAATCGCTTCAGTTAAACTTTTGACTCTTATAATTGAAAGAACAGGTGCAAAGATTTCATCCTGCCAGATTTTCATTTCCTGTGTGACATAGTCAAAAATGGTTGGTCCGACGAAATAGCCCCCACCATTTACTGCTTCATCTTTACGTCCGTCACGAACAAGTATAGCCCCTTGAGAAATACCAGATTCAATGTAATGAATCGTCCGTTCTTTATGACTTTTACGAATGACAGGTCCAAGGAAAACCCCGTCATCAAGGCCGTTGCCAATCGTAATATGATTAGCTAATTGAACTAATTTACTGATTAATTCATCGGCAATGTCTTCTTCCACAGCAACGACAGCCGCTGCCATACAGCGTTCACCAGCTGATCCAAAAGCAGCACTAGTAATTTCTTTTGCTGCAAGTTCTAGATCTGCATCCTTTAATACGATTGAGTGATTTTTTGCTCCAGAGAGTGCCTGAACACGTTTTAAGTTTGCTGTTCCTGTTTTGTATACATATTCAGCAACAGGCTGTGAGCCGACAAATGAAATGGCTTTGACATCCTTATGTTCTAAGAGACGATTGACCACATCATGTGCACCGTTGACAATATTTAAAACCCCTTTCGGAAGACCGGCTTCTTCAAATAATTCAACAAGACGTGCTGCAAGGATGGGTGTACGTTCAGAGGGCTTTAAGACGAATGTATTTCCACAGGCAATGGCAAGTGGGAACATCCAACATGGGACCATCATTGGAAAGTTGAATGGTGTAATACCACCGATCACGCCAAGCGGGTAGCGATACATGCCAGATTCAAGGTTTGTTGCAATATCGGGAAGCTGTTTCCCCATCATCAATGACGGTGCACCAGCGGCAAATTCTACACATTCAATCCCGCGCTGTACCTCTCCCATTGCTTCTGAAAGGCTTTTTCCATTTTCAATCGTGACAAGCTTGGCAAGGTCCTCCTGGTTATCAACAAGTAACTGCTGATACTTGAATAGGATACGGGCCCGTTTTGGAACAGCTGTCTTCGACCATGTTTTAAAAGCTTCGTGGGCTACTTGAACCGCATGGTCAACATCTTTTTTTGTAGAAAGTCGAATTTCGGCAAGGGCTTCACCGGTTGCTGGATTAATGATAATTTCTGTTTTATCGGAAGTAGAGCCAATCCATTCGCCTCCAATATAATTTTTTAATTGTTTCACTTTTTTTGTAAAAATTGTCATGTAAATATCCCCTTTTTAAAATAGACATCCAATGAAATAACTTAGCATTATTAATATAAATAATATTCGAAATAAATAATTAGATAGATTGAAAAAAGAAGGAAATATTTTACGTATGTATTTTTATTTCCATTAATAACATTGATATTCTGATGTTTAATATAAAATGACAAACTTCATATTACTATGTATTTACATGTTGAAAACCTGTATATTTTTTTGGTTTCTTCAAATGTTATTTAAGTGGAGGTGATTGAACTTGAACAAAGATCGTAGTGACAGTAGTCAACATAAGAGTAATTCTCAAGATGAACTCATGAATCGGGTTAATCAAACTTTTGATCAAATGGTAGAAGATGCAAAGAATCTTGTTAATGAAAATAAGCATGAAAGTGGTAGGGAATAAAAAACGTCAGTAATGGAACTTTTTTCAAGGGAATGGATTATCTAATTAGGATCAATCACTGTCAACTTAGCTTCTACGAGATCTGCCAAGACGAATAATCTCAGCCAATCGAGTTGATCGTGGGGAAGTCTATAACTTCACAAACTGCATTTAGTGAAGTTATACAAAATGATTTAAAAATTTTAGTTAAAGTCACTAAAGACGTATTGAAATTTTCCGACTATAATAAATGCGTGTTAGGAAACCTAATATAAGTGGTGAAGCGAGTGAGATGATTCATTCAGGATACAAAAGGTTTTAATAATGAATAAATATAATATATTTTAAATGAGGAAAAAATGAAAGGTCAAGGACTAACTCGTATTCAGTGAGTTGGTCCCTTTCTTTAAACATAAGTGGTACCTTTAAGCAAACGAGAAACAATCATATGAAAAAACAAATCAATTTAACAAAAAATCATGAAAAAGTAAAACGGTGGGAGGGACTCAAAATGAAAGATAACTGGAATGCATTTGTAAAAGACAATCTGGATGTGAGTTCTATGGGTTCAGGTAAGCTAAATGGATTAACATTTGCTGTAAAAGATGTATTTGAAGTAAAAGATTATACGAATACGGCTGGCAACCCTGACTGGTATCGAACACATTCTCCTGCAAAACGAAATGCACCTGTGATCGATCAACTATTAAAACAAGGTGCTACTCTAAAGGGGACCGTGCATACAGATGAACTTATGTACAGTTTAAACGGGGAAAATTTTCATTATGGTACACCTGTTAATCCGCGTGCACATGACAGAATTCCTGGCGGCTCTTCAAGTGGCTCTGCTGTAGCCGTTGCGGCTGGTTTAGTAGACTTTGCTCTTGGAACAGATACAGGGGGATCCGTTCGTATTCCATCTTCTTATTGTGGGCTATATGGATTTAGGCCTACCTATGGTGTCGTTGATATAGAGGGTGTGATTCTGCTTGCTAAAAGCTTTGACACAGTGGGGTGGATGGCGAGAGATCCAGAATTATTAGCTCAAATTGGTGAAACTCTTATTCAGCAGGATCAATCGGAGGAGATTTCGTTTCCTCATCTATATTTTGAACAAGAAGCATGGTCATTCATTGACGAAGAATCAACAGAAAAGTTAACAGAAGCTTCCTCTACTTTAGAAGATAAGAGCGACTTGAGTCAATGGATCAAGGTTTCGGTGGAAGGACTTTCAAATTGGGCTAACACTTTTCGGAACATTCAAGGGATAGAAATTTGGAACGAACATGGAGAGTGGATCGAGAAGGTGAATCCAAAGTTCGGACCAGGTATTGCGGAGCGTTTTTCATGGACCAGTACATTGGATTCAAATGAACTAGAACCGAATCAACTATTAAGAAAGCAAATAAAGAATGACTTGTCAAACCTATTAAAAGATAATGGATTGTTAGTCCTTCCGACAGCGCCAGGAGAAGCGCCGAAACGTCAGCTGTCAAACGAGAAAATGGAACAATATCGCTCAAGAACGATGATGTTAACCTGTATTGCGGGGCTATCAGGATTTCCACAACTAACGATACCAGTATGTAAAGATAATGGATTACCGATTGGACTATCTTTTATCGCCAATCAAAATCAAGATCTGAAATTATTAAAATGGGCGACTCACTTTATCAAATCACTTGAAGGGAAAGAAAATGAATTATGAAATTAGCAACCGTAAAAGTTAATAGCATGGAGCAGGCTGCGATTGTATATAATGAAGGAGTCATTTTAATTCGTGATATAAATAGAATAGAAGAAGCACAGTGGGAGACCGATGTGTTTGATCTGTTACAAAAGAATCAATTAGAACAACTCAATCGTTGGTATCAGCAAGAAGGAATAGATAAATTAATGGTAGAACGATCCATTCAAATGAAATATAGAGGTTCTTGAAGAATTCACGGATGTCATGGGCCATGCTGGTGTGATTAAAATTGATCTGAAAAATAAGGTTAAATATGGTGGAGCTGACCCTCGAGGAGATGGAGCGGCACTCGGATGTTAATTTTTTAATAGAATAGGTGAATGATTACTATTAAACTACATCATTTTAGCTATATGACTTCAAGTAGAAAGGTAGTTATGACATGAAACTTCAATTAAATCTTTTTATTGCATTTTTTCGGTCTGGGATGCTCGGGTTTGGCGGAGGTCCATCTACGATTTCCCTTGTTCATAAAGAGGTTGTCGGTACATTTAAATGGGTGGATGATCAGGAATTTAGTAATGTTTTAGCCTTAGGAAATACGCTTCCGGGTCCTATTATGACCAAAATGGCCGGATATATAGGATATAGAGTGGGTGGGGTAGTAGGAATGTTGAATGCTCTTATTGCCTCCATTTTACCAACCATCATTTTAATGATGATTTTATTGACTTCCTTTAATCAATTTAAGGATAACCCAAGGGTTCAAGGAATGACAAATGCGGTTGTCCCAATAGTAGGTGTGATGCTGGCCGTTTTGACTTGGGGATTTTTGAAAAAAACGAAAGATGGATTAGGGTGGAAGGTGGGTATCATCCTTCTTGTTGGTAGTTTTATCTTAATCGAGATCATAAATATACATCCTGGTATGGTCATAGCGGCGCTATTGGTTGCGGCATTGGTAACACCAGATAAGAAAAGTAAAAATAAAATTCAAGTACAAGTTGAAGGAAAAAGTGAGAGCTTATGATCTATATACAATTATTTTTAGCGTTTTTTATACCGGGTATTGTTGGTTATGGTGGAGGACCTGCTTCTATTCCGTTAATAGAACATGAGGTTGTTAATCGATACGATTGGATGACAACAAGTGAATTTAGTGAAGTACTGGCATTAGGGAATGCTCTTCCAGGTCCAATTGCGACCAAGATGGCTGGTTATATTGGATTTGAAGTAGGAGGAGCACTCGGTGCAGTCGTGGCTGTTTTTGCCACAGTGGGACCTTCGTTATTTTTAATGATTGTTCTGTTAAGTTTGATTTATCGCTATAAAGATTCACCAAAGGTGAAGCGGTTGTCAAAGATCGTTCTTCCAGCTGTCGCCATTTTAATGGGAGCACTTGCATTTGACTTTTTTAAAACCTCTTATTCCTCAAATGGACTTTGGGAAACATTCATTATAGTTATCTTAAGTTTGCTGCTTTTAGAAAAGTGGAAGGTACATCCAGCGTTTGTTATTGTTGGGGGATTAGCTTTCGGTTCAGTATTTTTGATTTAACGTGTTCATGGATGAACAGAAAAGCCATAATAGATAGAACAAAAACAAACACGATAAAATGTCGTGTTTGTTTTTGTTGGTTGAAAAATGAAGATGTTTTTTTTAACTTGATCTTCGTTAAAATAGTTAATAGAATAGATCAAAATAACCGCAAAACGATAGGATATACAATAGAATGGTATTATTGAAAGAACAATTAGTTAATGGAGAGGACTAGTTCGAAGTCTCAAAGAATATGAAGCGTCTTCAATATGGTTGATTTTAAAGGATTTCAGCGGGAGATGAAAGCTATGGAACGAGTCGTACTATTTGATGGAGAATGTCATTTTTGTAATTGGAGTGTACAGTTTATCATAAAGAGAGATCCTAAAGGAATTTTTCGTTTCGCCTCTTTGCAGAGTAAAATAGGGCAGGAGTTATTAGAGAAGTATGAGGTTCCAGTGGATATCGACAGTATGGTAGTCGTTGAAAAAGGAAAAGCGTATGTTCAATCCGATGCAGCATTAAGAATTTGTCGTCATTTAAGGGGAGTGTGGAAGTTCCTTTATATGTTTCATATAATTCCAAGCTCTGTTAGAAATAGTATCTATGATTGGGTCGCAAAGAACCGATATAAGTGGTTTAGAAAAAAGGAAAGTTGTACGAGGTTACCTTCGAACGTTCGAAAACGTTTTTTATAGAGGCGTGGAGGGGGGCATCTGGCATTCGGTATAGTCATTAGAAACATAGAGTTTTTAAAGAAGAACTTTTCTGAACGAAGATAGCACGCTAGCTCCAGGTGCCATTGGTTTATGAGCATATCGCTCTGTAGAATGGTGGTCCATGCAGAAGAAGGTATGTGGACTTGGTATTCTTCATAAGTGAGATACCTTTCGCTTTTTTCTATAGTAAAAAACTCCTTCTGTTAGCGCTTGTCTTAGACTTGCGTTAACAGAAGGAGTTTTTTGTTTAGCTACCTACCACGATAGACTTGATAGCCCCATGGAGAGACAAGTAAAGGTACGTGATAGTGGCTCTTTGGATTGGCTATGCCGAATCGAACAGGCACTTGATCCAAGAAAATAGGCTCTGTCGTAGCAGGTAAAGTGGAATGTAGTTTAGACATTCGTCATTATAATGAAGAGGTACTTGATCGGTATTGCACAGATATTTTTTCTGAGTTTGAGCGGGTATCAGAACAGTTAAGTATGGAGAGCTTCTGCGCCTGTAGAACGATTTGGTCTTGATTCTAAAGGAAAGATTCAGGTTGGAATGGACGCTGACTTTGCGATTGTTTCTTTAGAAGACGATTCTACAGTCACGGAAAAGACCTTTTTTGCTAAACATAAACAAAGTCTTTATCTTGGACAGACTTTTCCTTGTATGATTAACACCACCATCAACAATGGAAAAGTGATCTATGACAATGGGAGAATGGTGGAGCAGAAAGGGCAAAGAAGTTGGTTAAAAGGATTTACATCAAGCGATAAAGTATTAAAAAGAGTATAAAATCTAAAAACAGGGGCTGTCCCATAAGATGTTTGACATCCACAAAATTGCATTCATCTAGAATCATGTTCAATCTATTGATACTAGATCGTGTATTGTGGTGTCTGATACCTTTGCTTTTGGGATAGCCCCCTGTTTTTTATCATTAGGTCTGATTTTCAGTCATGTGTGTTTTGAGGATTGGTGATTCAAACTGGATAAATTGATTAAGTAGGCCACCTGGTTCGGCATCTACAAGTGTCATAGAACGATGCTTTTCATCCATAAACTGTTCATCTGTCATATGATTAAATAAAGCGACAAGAGGATCATAATAATGATTGATATTTAAGAGACCTAAAGGTTTTTGATGGAGTCCTAACTGGGCCCAAGTAAAAATCTCGAAGAATTCTTCTAAGGTTCCCGCTCCACCCGGTAAAGTTATAAAACCATCGGCCAACTCACTCATTTTTGCTTTCCTCTCATGCATGGATTCTACAATAATTAGATCTGACAAGGTCTTATGGGATCTTTCTTTTGCATCTAGAAAACGTGGCATGACACCAATTGCTTTTCCACCTGCTTCTAAAACAGAGTCAGCAACAGCACCCATTATTCCAACGCTTGAACCACCATAAACAAGTGTAATCTTTCGTTTCGCTAATTCTTCACCAAGTATTTTGGCATTTTCAATGTAAACATCAGATGCTCCATTTCTTGATCCGCAAAAAACAGCTATACTTTTCAATGATTTTCTCCTCCTTTTTCGTTACTTCATCTTTTATGATCGTACGGAAGTTATTCAGAATATCAGCGCACATCTGTTAGTTGTAAAATCTTATTTTCAGCTAAGTCAATCGTAAAGGTCTTTCTCGTTGTTTGGCCGTTAGTACTGTAGCTATTTGGGAGGATTCAAAGACTAAGTTTGTATAGGTTATCGGACACTTTCGTTGTTTCCACTTGTATATTCAAATGGGCTTGGTCTCCATAAATTTTAGTTTCCTTTCAAACGATGTTATGAAAATAATCGAGAAACGAATCAGTTGTTTTACTCTAGTATGCATACAGAATCTCTAACTCTTCTAATATAAAATTATACCATCTACTCGGGTTTGTGAGGATAGGTATTAAAGAAGTTTAAATTTAGGAAGAGTTGGGTAAATATTCATTTGAATTTCATTTTGCTAAAAGTTGAATAATTGTCACGTATTTTGGAATAATAATTCAGTACGAACTTTTTAGAAGGAGATGATTGTTATGACAGAATCAATATATGAAAAAGTAGGTGGAGAAGAAGCGATATCGAAGGTTGTGGATTATTTTTATGAACTCGTTTTAAAGGATGAAACAGTTAGTCACTTTTTCGAGCATACAGATATGGAAGAACAACGCAGCCACCAAACAAAATTTATCAGCTTTGCATTGGGGGGGCCTAAACAATATTCAGGAAAATCGATGGAAAAAGCACATGAAGGAATGAATTTACAAACGGAACATTTTCAGGCGATTGCGACACATCTGCATGATGCACTGGTACACTTTGGGATCGAGCAATCCGATATTGACACGGCTTTAACAAAAGTAGCCTCTTTAAAAGGCGATATTTTGTATAAATAAGGTCCCTTCATTTTTTGAAAATAGTTACGTAGAGGGGCTGTCCCATAAGGTGTCTGACATCCACAAAATTGCATTTGACACCTTTGCTTTTGGGACGTCCGCTATTTAAATAAGAGATAGGGTGGTTGTTATTTGTTGCCTTACTATTCATAATATTACATAATAGTAGAGAAAGAAAAAAGAATGTGGAGGTAATAGAATGGGAGATTTAATCAAAAAGGAATTTGAATTGCTAAGAGTGAGATTATATCCTAGGGTTGAGGAAATATCAGAGGAAATTATTGATGTACAGCCAGAAGGGTTTAATAATACGATTCGTTGGAATTTGGGGCATTTATTAACCGTTACAGAAGTGTTTCTATTTGCAGAAAATGGACAACTTCCTGTTAATTATAAAGAGTTATTTGCTCCAGGTACAAAGCCTTCCGATTGGAGTGGTGAGGTTCCAAGTGTTGCAACACTCATAGGGCAGTTAAAGGAACAGCAGGAACGTATTAATGAAATTCCAACTGAACGTTTTAACGAAGCATTACCGGAACCAAAGCTGGGTTGTTCAACAGTTGGAGAATTAGCTGGTTTTTCTTTTTATCATGAAACCTATCATTTCGGACAAATTCATGCGATGAAACGCCTCATTGAAGCTTCATTAGCAAAATCGAACTAAAGATAAAAAGCTGGAACCCTCTTTCATTTGGATTCCAGCTTTTTACTTATTGTATTCCAATTATACAGACGAACTCATTTCAGCTTGAACTTGACTTCTTGAGATTCCCTGTTCCTGGTTAGCGTCACGTATATCGGCAGTCTTATTCTCAGATAGGTCCTCAAACATATCTTGATCTTGATATTGCTTTAGAAAAAGGGAATATCCTAACGAAGAAAAGGCAAGGCCTATTATGATAGGTGCTATTATTGATTCATAGGAACCCGTTCCGACGAAGGGTCTAAAGATTTCAGTTATTGACCCAATCAGGAGAAGAGATGACCCAAAAGGTGAAACGATTCCTTTCCAAAGGGAAATGACTGCAAAAAGGATCATTCCGATTAGTAAAGAATAGAGTGATAAGTTCATCCCAAATAATGTAGCCTGTAAACCGGAATCCATCACCTCAGGAGCACTGATTAGTATATCAGCGACTACAAATGTTTGAAACCATTTAACACCTAGCCACATGATCATGCCAAAAAATAATATCGTGAAACTAAAAAAACTAAATACTCCCATACTTTTATACTGCACTAGGCAAAGTCCAATCATCCCAAATGCGATTAATAGGTATCCAATATAATTCAAGTATGTAGCGATAAAAGATTCAGGATCAACATAAAGCCATGGCTGAACGAGAGCGATCAATAATCCCCCTATGAATGAACATAATCCAAATGGGCGTAACAAACTACTAAATGACATTCGAATCACCTCTTATTCGCGTTTTTAGGTTAATATTAAATAGTATGCTCAATAGTTATGTATTATGGCAGGATGCTGTATTTAATAAAAATTAATCGAATCCTATATTTATTCTCAGCTGAGCATCCAGGGTATTAAAAGTAGAAGGAATTACTACAAGTAATAATTTTGTGCATAAGACCTCATAAATGAAATAGATGGTTGCATAGGATATAATAGGTTCAAGTGGAAAAAATATAAGTGTTTCAGTAAATGAAATGATAAAGAACTTTTCCAAAAGTAGGGAGCTTAAGGATTGGGCAACAGGATGGATATAAACATCTATTAGAATGACCTTTTCACAAGTTTTCTTAGCAACTCGACATACATAACGAAAAAAGAATACGGAGGGAACATGATGAGCGAATTAGTAAAACGACAATTTGAATTGGGTAGAAGAAATTTATTGAATGATATCGAGGGGACAGCAACAGAACTATTTGACGTTCAACCAGAAGGACTCTCCAATACGATTCATTGGCAGCTTGGACATATATTAACGGGTGCCGAAGGCTTTTTATTTGGAGCAGAAGGACAGCTTTCTGCTGAATATAATGAGTTATTTGGCTACGGTTCAAAGCCTTCCGCTTGGCAGGATGAGGTTCCGAGTGTGGAAACACTGATCCAGCAACTAAAGAGTCAACTTGAACGCATTAAAGAAATCCCAAATGAACGTTTTCAAGATCAATTGTCGGAACCTGTTTTAGGTAATTCAACATATGGAGAATTAGTTAGTTTTACGGCATTCCATGAATTAACACATATTGGACAAGTTCATACAATGAAACGACTTGCTGAAACTTCATTAAATAAATAAACATAAAAAAAGCTGGAGTCCTGATGATTTCAGCTTTTCTATATTTGAACCTCATTGCTTAAGTTATTGGGCAAAGTAAGGGTGAGAGGTCGAATGAATTCATTTTCATAGAACTCTGTAGAAAAGCGGTATTTATAAAGTTGAAGTGTTCTACATAGCAATAAAGCGGTGAATAAGTAGTCTATTAAAATAAACATGAATGAAAGGTGGATATGACATGAAATATAATTTTGATGAAATCGTCAATCGAAGAGGAACCTATTCTGCTAAATGGGACGGAGGAGAATTTATAAAAAAAGCAGGTCTTACGGAAAGGTACGACGAAGAGACTCTACCATTATTTACGGCGGACATGGATTTACCTGTACCACAGCCAATCATTGATGCGTTACATCAAACCGCTGATCATAAAATCTTTGGTTATTCCGTATTTCCTGATGAGTACTTTGAAGCGATCCAACATTGGTTTCAAAAGAGACTTGATTGGGAAATCAAGAAGGAAGAGATCGTTTATTGTCCTGGGACCGTCTATGCGACGAATGTTGCTGTAACAACCCTTACTGATCCAGGAGATGGGATCATTATTCAACGTCCGGTGTATCCACCCTTTACACGAGTCATCGAAGGGAATGGAAGAGTCGTTAGGAATAACGCTTTAAAATGTGATGATGAGGGGTATTACCATATTGATTTTGAGGATTTTGAAGCGAAAGCAAAAGAAGAAAAGACGAAAATGTTTATTTTATGTAACCCTCATAATCCTACAGGAAGAATCTTTAAGAAGGACGAGCTTAAAAAATTAGCCGCTATTTGTGCGGAAAATCATGTGTTGATCGTCGCAGATGAAATTCATGGAGATTTAATTAGACGTGATCAAACCTTTATTCCGCTTGCAAAGGTGGCGGATAATACGGATCAACTTATTACGTTTACAGCGATTAACAAAACCTTTAATCTAGCAGGTTTGCATTGCACGAATGCAGTCATCACGAATCCAAAGCTAAGAAAAACGTTCAGTGCAGGAGTGCTTGTGAATTCAGCATCGCCATTTATGGTGTCTGCTCTTATCGCAGCTTATAATGAAGGAGAAGAATGGTTAGAACAATTGAATGATTACCTAGACGGAACAATGGAATGGATTGTCCAATTTCTAGCTGAAGAAATGCCTAAAGTGAAAGCGCGTATTTCAGAAGGAACGTATGTCATGTGGATGGACTTTAGTGGCTATGGGCTTTCTCCAAAAGAGGTTCATGATCGTATCTATAATAAAGCGAATGTTCTATTACAAGACGGCATTAAGTTCGGGGAAGAAGGATCCGCATTTCAACGAATTTGTATTCCATCGCCAAGACCAATCATAAAAGAAGCATTTGAAAGAATTGCAAGAGAGTTCGAAGACTTAAAATAGATAGCCTTATAAAAAAATTTCATGACTTTACGAGAAAAATGATCCGAAAATTTGATTCTGCACAAAGAGTATTTTAACGAAAAAGCCTGCCCTTTCATGAGGGACAGGCTTTTTAACAACTTAATAAGGTTCAGTAACATGTCCTACTTCTATTAAATAATAACCTGCTATAGTGTTTTTTCATATTTTATTTCGAAATTCCCCTATCATTGGAAAGTTATTTTCCAAGTGATATATACTATAAGAAAGGAGCGTGTTTATTGTGAAAAAAAGTTATGCAGTGATTGGCGTTATTGTAGCGGTGATTGCGGTTCTTAGTATAATGATCATGTCTAGCTATAACGGTTTCGTCAATGCAGAAGAAAATGTAGATCAATCATATGCTCAAATTGAAACTCAACTTCAAAGACGACTTGATTTAATTCCGAACTTGGTGAACACAGTACAAGGTTATGCTGCACATGAACAAGAAGTCTTAACGGAAATTTCTGATGCACGTGCAAGACTGGCCGGTGCTAATTCACCAGAGGAAGAAGCCACAGCCAACTCTGAGTTATCTGGTGCTTTAAGTCGATTACTTGTCGTAGTAGAAAATTATCCGAATTTGAAGGCTGACCAACAGTTTACACAATTAATGGATGAATTATCAGGCACAGAAAATAGAATTTCTGTTGCTCGAAAAGATTATAATGACGAAGTTGCTGTTTATAACAAAAAAGTTAAAGGCTTTCCAGGTGTGATTATAGCCAACATTACGGGGTTTGATGAGAAAGAATATTTTAATGCGGATCCTAGTGCATCACAAGCACCAGAGGTTGACTTTGGAGGCAATGACTAATGAAATTGAAGCGGATCTTCAGCATGTTTTTCGTGCTTTTCACCGCTTTTCTCTTTAGCGGGGGAGCCCTTGCTGCAGATACTAGAATTCCAGCCCCGGTTGGAGATATTTATATTCAGGATTTTGCTCATGTATTAACTGAACAGGAAAAAATGGAATTAAGAAGTATAGGAAGAAGCATTGAGGATCAAACAACTGCCCAAATTGTCGTTCTTACAGTCGACACAATCGGAGATCAAATGATTGAAGAATTTGTCCTTGAGGTTTTTCGGGAATATGGAATTGGAAGTGAAGAAGAAGAGAATGGAGTGTTACTTGTTCTTGGCATCAATGCTCCACCTGGCGAGCGACCATTGAGGATTGAAGTGGGGTATGGCTTAGAAGGTAGACTTCCAGATGGTAAAGTAGGTCGTATTCTGGATGACGTTACAATGCCTTATTTGCAAAATGAAGAGCCAAATAAAGCCATTATGGAAACGTATAAGGTATTGGCAAATGAAGTTTTAGCTGAGTATGGAATAGAAGAAGGACAGCTGCAAATCCAGCAACCAGTACCGGTAGAACCATCCACGGGAGATGGGGGGTTAGGGATTCCTCCGTGGCTCTTGATCATTATTGTTGTCGTTGTGTTATTTCTTGATTTTAAGTTTTTCGGTGGAGCTCTTACCCATATTTTATTAATGATTCTGTCCCGTGGCCGAGGTGGCGGTGGTGGTGATGGTCCCCGAGGTGGTGGTGGCGGTTCCTCAGGAGGAGGAGGCGCAAGTCGAGGATGGTAATAAAATGTATATTCTGCATAATAGGTACCTGTGCTTTAGTAGGTTCAAGTTTGAACATGCTAAGGGACAGGTGCTTTTTGCGTGTAATAAAAAATTCGTTAGATAATCTGACACATTTGTTGAGGAGAATTCTTATACAACTTATACTTTAATTAACAAAATGTTAACCTCTACCAGAAACATATTGGTCTCCAAGATGGTATGGTAGAAATAGAACATTGTCTAATAGGGTTCCGTTAATGGCTGTTGAATACCCCCTCCACAACCATTAAGACTGGTCCAATAGAGAATAGACAGACTAAACCCATCATTAGTTTATCTATTCTTAAGGGGAAATCCTGAGAGGTTTTATAAAACCTCTCAGGATTTTTTGAGGGTTAAAATTGCGATTTACTTATAGTAGAAAAATATTATGGCTATTAATAAATTTATTTTTTTGAAATTTATGAAAGCATGGCGAATGGTTCTGACAGGACTTAGTCATTTCATGATACAACATTTTTTTGTATTCTGTATGATTGTCACAAAAAGAAAGAATTTAAGGAACAGAACCTTAAAAAGGAGCAGGAACCGTTTTTTATTAAGGATTATGGGTATCATAAAAAATATTTAAGAAGATATTTGTCATAATTTGTTCACTAATATGATCAGATATTTTAAAGAAAGGGGAGAATAGGCATGGAGCTTACAGCAGAAGAAAGAATTGAACTGCATGGTTTTAATAATTTAACGAAATCATTAAGTTTTAATCTGTATGACATTTGCTACACCCGTTCAAAAAAAGAACGAGAGGCTTATATTGAGTATATTGATGAGCAATACAGTGCTGATAGGCTAACAAATATTTTACAGCATGTGGCAGACATTATAGGTGCTCATGTTCTGAATGTAGCAAAGCAGGATTATGTGCCACAAGGTGCAAGTGTAACGGTACTTGTATCAGAAGGTCCGATCGTGGAGGTCCCGACAGGTACTTATGAGGAATCACCTGGTCCACTTCCGGACAATGTTGTGCTGCAACTTGATAAAAGCCACATCACGGTACATACGTATCCAGAATACCATCCAGAGGAAGGGATTAGTACTTTTCGGGCTGATATCGATGTATCTACTTGCGGAGAAATTTCCCCCCTTAAAGCATTAAATTATCTTATTCATTCTTTTGAAACAGACGTCATGTCGCTTGATTATCGAGTGAGAGGATTTACAAGGGCTAAAGATGGCCATAAATTATTTATTGACCATGACATTAACTCAATCCAAAACTATATCCCAGACAATATTAAAGAAACGTATGACATGATTGATGTCAATGTCTATCAGGAACATATATTCCACACTAAATGTAAGCTGAAAGAGTTTGATTTGAATAATTACTTATTCGGATATTCCAAGGATAAGCTAGATCCTAAAGAAGTTGAAGCTATTACAGAGATGCTCACGACTGAGATGGATGAAATTTTTTATGGAAAAAATATCGCAAATAGTATCTTACAATAAAAAAGGTGAGGGAATTTTCTTTTGTATGAACAGTGTCGTACCTCTATGGAAAAAGGAGGTTAATTTTGACACGGTCTGATTCATTCTCCCATTTATCGGAGTGGTAAATTCCGATAAAAATAACTTTAGTGGGTTAGGAACGACAGGACCTACTGAACCGGGTGCAGTTTTTGGCACACCCAGAGAAGGGATGCTCGCGCATCTTCAGCATTTATTTGCCTATGCTACAGTAGCAAGCTTACCAAATAGATATCCCTTGATTGATCCTCGCTTTCGAGGATCTATACCAACATGGGTTGATCTAAATGGAAAATGGGCTGTTCTAGGTGGAAATTATGGACAAACTATTTTGAATATCTATGAAAGAATGAGAGAATCATCTATTTAAAATGTGAAAAGCTGTTGAACTATCAACAGCTTTTCACATTTATGACCGCTGGATCATGGAACTAGAGTAGTTCTTTAGCATCCTTTGTAAGTTTCTATGGCTTTCTCTTACTTTAACGGTTTCATCAATAAGTTTTTGGAAGCCTTCAAGGTCTTTATCATTTGCATTTAAAACGGATTTTGTCACACTTTCGGCGATTTGTTGTAAAGATATCTCTGAACTCATCAACAACGACCACCTTTCCCCTTATTTTTTCCTCAGTTTCCTCTCTATATAATTATTTATCGAAAGACCTCCTATTTTCCTGCAAAAAAGCAAAAAAAAATATCTACAATTATCATCATCGTTATCAGAAACCAACAAAACTTCAACAGGATCTGTCAGATAAAGACAACTAATTCACTTTTATAGAGAGAGAATTTATTAAGGTCTTTTTAGGTTGTTGAGAGCATAATGGTTCTTGTTTATACTTAGAATGGCTATATGAGTGGAGATGATGCTGCAGTTTGTTATGTATATATTTTTTAGGAGAAGTAGTAGCTTTTCTTTGAGATCATGAAGAAAGTAGGAGTACAATGTGAAAGTTTTTTGGGTTCGTTTCAGCGTGTTTAATATCCTATGGATCCTAACGATTGTAGAGCACAGTGAACAAATTGCGTTAAGTATTATCGTTTTTGCGATAGCAATGGGGATTTATTTTCTGCTTTCCCTTCAAAAAATGTCTTTATTATTATATATTCTTTTATCATCGCTTTTTTTTATTCATGGTTATAATCTTATGAATGATGCTTTTTTCACCCTTTTATTGCTCCTGTTTATGACGATCGATTCTGCTTTTCGTTTAAAGGAAAAGTTTTTTCGATTATATACCATTATGAATCTACTATTATCTCTTTTTATTACGGTTATCCGTAGTAATCAATTGATCGAAATGGTGATCATGAGTGCTCTTTTTTACTTTTTAGTTGTTTCGATTAATCGGATGTCAAACGAACGTCAGGAGCAAAAGGCAGTATACGAAGAGTTATTAGCGGAATACCGAAAATTAAAGAGGATGAATTTGGAAGCGGAGAGTGATGCTCGTCTTCAAGAACGAACGCTGATTGCCAGGGATATTCATGATTCAGTTGGACATCGGTTAACAGCTTTAATTATGAAGCTTGAGATACTTAGTATCCAATATTCAAATTCAGATTATGATGAACTGAAATCTATGGCAAAGGAAAGTTTAGAGGAAATTAGGAAGTCAGTCAAAGCATTGCAGACGGAAGAAAATGAAGGCATTGCAACGGTTGTTCATTTAATAAGAAAACTAGAGTCAGAAAGTCATATTTTCGTTCAATTTACGATGAAGCAAGGAATTCTTTCTGTGCCTTTTTCGAATGAAAAAAGTGTGGTTCTCTATCGTGTGATTCAAGAGGCATTAACAAATGCCATGCGACATTCAGGGGCAAGAGAGGTGCATGTAACGTTAGGTAAATCTGCAACCTACGATATCTTATTTGAAATTTCGAATACCGTTTTTCACCCAAAACCTTTTACTTATGGATTTGGACTAACAAGTATGAAAAATAGAATAGAAGAAATAAAGGGAACATTGGAAGTGTATCAAACAGAGAACCGATTTATTGTGTTGGGAACCATTCCAAGTGAGGGGGGAAGGGAAATATGTGGCGAGTACTAGTAGTAGAAGATCAAACAATTGTCAGACAAGGGCTGAAGGTGATTTTGGAACAAGATCCAACTATTATCGTCACCCATGAAGCTGAAAACGGACAGCAGGCAATTGAAATCATGGAGAAGCATTTGATTGATTTTATCATGATGGATGTGCGAATGCCGGTGATGAATGGGATTGAAGCGACAAGAATCATTAAAGAGCGATGGCCTCATACAAAGATTCTAATATTAACAACCTTTAACGATGATGAGTATGCGATGCAGGCTTTAAAAGAGGGAGCGAATGGTTTTTTATTAAAAACATCGGAGCCGGCAAAATTAATTGAGGCAGTCTATAGCTGTATGAATGGCGGTTTAACCATTCATGACGAAGTGGCCGCAAAGGTAATGCCTAGGTTATTACAGCGAAATCAAAAAAAGAGTATGGATGTTGATCTCACACCACGTGAATTAGAAATTACAAAACTTGTGGGTGAAGGACAAACCAACAAGGAAATCTCTGAAAGACTACATTTATCAGTGGGTACAGTTAAAAATCATATTACGCACATTTTACAGAAAATGAACTTGCGTGATCGGACACAGTTAGCCATTTACGCTGTTAAACATCATTTAAATGATATTTGAAGAAACTTTCTGCCTAATAGCAGGGAGTTTTTTCTATGAAAGTAGGCTGTCCGACATTTACATACTGGGTTGGGAGCAGAAGCTCATGAAGGTTTTATTTGCTCAAAAATGACTTAAGTCATGTCTTATCACTTATATTAATGACCTCAGATAGTATTCCCTCATCTTTCCATATCGTACAATGATAATAGGAGGCGATTGTTATGCTTGAATTAGTAGATCTTTCAAAGAAGTTCAAACAAACGTATGCGGTGAAAAATTTAAATATGTTTATTGAAAAAGGGGAGATTGTTGGCTTGCTCGGTCCAAATGGAGCGGGTAAATCAACCGCTATTTCGATGCTGTCATCATTAGTTGAGCCAACAGGAGGCGATGTACGATTCTATAACAAAAGCATTTTGAAAAATCCAGCACCGCTTCGACGTGTAATCGGAATGGTTCCGCAGGAAATTGCGTTATATACCGATTTAACCGCAGAAGAAAATTTGCGATTTTTCGGAAGAATCTATCGGTTGAAAGGTGCAGAGTTACAACGAAAAATAGATGAAGTATTGGATCAGATCGGACTAACAGACAGACGAAAGGATGTCGTAAAGACGTTTTCTGGTGGAATGAAGAGGCGCTTAAATATTGGTGTTGCTCTATTGCATGATCCAGAACTAATTATTATGGATGAGCCCACGGTCGGGATTGATCCACAATCGAGAAACTATATACTAGAAACGGTCAAAAGACTGAACGAAGAACAACAAATGACGGTATTGTACACGAGTCACTATATGGAGGAAGTAGAGTTCCTCTGCAACCGAATTTACATCATGGATAAAGGGAATTTAATTGCTTCTGGAACAAAGGATGAAATTAAACGGATTCTATCTTCAGAAAAGGCGATCTCCATTAAAGCAGAGCGATGGAACGAATCCTTTATTGACGCATTAAAGCAAAATCCAATGGTAAATCGCGTGAAAGTAGAAGAAAAAGAAATCACGATCATGGTGGCCAAAGAAATTAATCTATTTTCATCGTTAATCAAGATGGCGGAAGAAGCTGAGGTCGAGTTGAGTTCGGTTGATATCAAAACACCTACATTAGAAGATGTATTCCTTCACCTTACAGGAAGAGCCTTACGAGATTAAAGGGAGAGATGTCAGAATGGTTTGGCAAATTATCAAAAAACAAGGGTTGTTATTATGGAGAAATCCGCAACAATTACTATTATTAATCGGTCTTCCTATCATTTTAATCGCCATTTTAGGTACTGCACTTAGTAGCATGATGGATGGCCAAGCTCCAGAAATTAGGGTAAAGGTCGCTTTTATTGAACATGAGGATGAAAAATCTCAGGTAGACCGTTTTATAAATGATCTAGAAAAAATGGGATTGCCAGCAGAAGTATTACAAGAAATTCAACAGAATGCTCCACAAATGGCTCCTATTGGGCTATTAAAAGAAACGGTTTTTGGCAGTGAAGAATTAGAAGCGTTGATGGACGTAAACGTGGCAGAGGTTTCTGAAAAAGAAACGATCCTAAACGATGATGGCTACACAGCTATTATAGAGGTTCCAGAAAATTTTACTTATGAAACGTTGCAAGCAATGGTACTGAACGAAGGGGTACAGCCTGAATTAAAGGTGTATCAAAATGAAGGTTCACAAATCGGTTCAAGTGTGGTCGATCGTATTCTCCAGCAATTTCAAGAGCAGTTAACCTTACAAACATTTCTAAGACAAAAGGGAATCGATCAAAGAACGGTGGCAATCGATAAAGAATCGATTCCAGGTGAAACGGTGACGACCAACAAAAAAGATGCTGTATCAACCAAGAGCTACTATGCTGTTGGAATGGCTGTTATGAATGTCCTTTTTATTGCTTCTGCGATTAGCAGTATCACTTTTCTTGAGAAAAAAATGCATGTGTTTGATCGCGTCATTTTAGCCAATGTTTCACGTTGGATTTATTTTATAGGTGTTTTTCTTTCCGGTGCTATTTTGGCATTCTTACAATTACTCATTATTTTTGGATTTTCATGGGCTTTATTTGGTGTAAGTTGGCCTCATTTAACGAACTTTTTCATTGTGACGATCGCTACAGCGATTTCAGTTGGAGGAATTAGTGTTTTGCTTACGGCGATTAGCTATCGCTTGAACTCAGAAGTGATTTCAAATTTCTTTTCAAGTATTATCGTCACCTTGATGGCCTTTTTAGGTGGCAGCTTTTTTCCAATTGGTGATTCTTCTAAGATCATTCAATGGTTAGGCAATCTGACTCCAAATGGTGCAGGAATGTCTGCGTATATGACGATTTTAAGAGGAGATAATTTTTCAGAGTTCAGTCAGTATGTCTTATTCCTTCTTCTTTTTGCCGTCGGTGCCCTTGTGATTGCGGCACTCAGTTTTCCAAAAAGGGGGGCTGGAGTATGATTGGCATACTACTAGCTAAGTGTAGAATGTTTATCCGAAATCCGTGGACTTTTCTCCTTATGACGGCGATGTCGCTCGGATTTGCCCTTGTGTTAGGTGGCTCTAATCAGGAGAATACGATTCAGGTTCCCGTTTATGTAGAAGATGAGGTTATTCTAGCGTCTGTCGTAGGAGAAACAATAGAAGAGTCGGATGTATTTGCGTTTAAATGGATGACGGAAGAGGAATTAACAGAACAGATTGCTAATGGAAAAGCTGAAGTGGGTGTGAAACTACAGGAGAATGATTTTCAACTCCTTGTAGGTGTAGATTCCCCTAATGTGGCGATGATTAAACAAACTATTCAAGGTGCATATGTAGAGAGAGAACAACAGGAACGAATTCTACAAGATGGAAATTTCGAGTCAGTTGTGGAAAAAGAAAAGATGCGTGAAAATTTAGAAACAGCGATGGAATCTCCTATATTTACAATTGAAAAAAGTAACTTTAAAGCTTCCGATACGTTTGTTTATGATTCAACCCTCCAGTCATTGTTCGGTTTCACTTTATTCTTTGTTATTTATACGATTGCCTATAATATACTACCGATTTTGTCTGAGAAAAATGAAGGTGTATGGGATCGCATGATCTTATCTCCTTTACGAAAATGGGAAATGTACGTAGCCAATCTGATTTATAGTTTTGTGACAGGCTACCTACAAGTTTTGATTATTTTTCTTATTTTCCATTATGAGGTCGGTGTCGATTTTAATGGGAATTTTGTAGAAGTATGCTTATTAATCATTCCGTATGTGTTTTCCATTGTTGCGTTATCCATTTTGATTACAGCTCTTGTGAAAAATATCCAACAATTCAATGCGGTCCTTCCGATTATTTCTGTAAGTTCAGCCATGATTGGCGGTGCTTACTGGCCGCTTGAAATTGTTGAATCGAAACTTCTACTCGCCTTATCAAAAATTAATCCGCTGACTTATGGGATCGAAGTACTAAATGGAGTAGCTATTTATGGTTATCCAATGGAAGAGTTGCTTTTCCCTATTAGTATTCTTATCTTAATGGGTGTTGTCATGACCGGTATTGGTATTCACTTGATGGAAAAAAGGCATGTGTAATTTCACACTTTCTTTATAGGTTTGTTAAACAATATGGTTGCTGCTACAAAGGCCTTTGGTGTACACGTTCAGCTAAGTTATTCATTCGAATCAAACACGCTGCCCATGCACAGCAAAGGTCATTTTCAGCAATAATTATGAACACAGCCTCTTTATAAAATTCAATAACTCTAAGAGAAGATGTAAGATTTTCTTCTTTTAGGTTTTTTTCATTAGCGGTAGTAGCGACTATTTATTAGCAAAATATTGGTGGTTCGAAAAATATAAGCAAGCGGAAATCATCGATCCAGATGATGCCAAATATCTAGGGATTTCAGTTGGGCGAGACTGGGAAATAGAAGGGGTTTATGAAGAGCCTTTAAAAGATAAAGTGATTACAGCTGAATCACCTAAACAAGTGTAATGAAAGGGCGAATAGGTAATAGAAGAATAATTAAGAAGAGAGCACGTTGATTCAAATCTATAAAAAGAACCAAATTCCAATTTTGGAATTTGGTTCTTTTAGAGAATAGAAGAATGGTTTCTATTATTTATTTAGGTAAAACTGAGCTTCCCATCAAATAGCGATCCACTTCATGGGCAACGGCACGACCTTCGTTAATCGCCCATACGATAAGGCTTTGGCCGCGTCTAGCATCACCAGCAGCAAAGACGCCTTCGATGTTTGTTCTATATTCGTTATCAGTAGTTACTTTTTGTTTGTTTGCTTCAACACCGAATTGTGTTAATAAAGGTTGTTCTGTTCCTTCAAAACCAATGGCAATGAAAACGAATTGGGCTGGCCATACTTTTTCTGTTCCTGGAATTTCTTTGAAATAGTAGCTGCCATTTTCATCTTTCAATTTTTCCATTTGGATAGTATGAAGTTCTTTCACATTACCATTCTCATCCGCAACAATTTTCTTCGTTTGGATCGAGTATTCACGAGGATCGTCTCCAAATTTAGCTTCAGCTTCTTCATATGCATACTCAAGTGTAAATACTTGCGGAGCAGCAGGCCACATATTGTCTTCTGTGCGAGAATCCGGCAATCTTGGGTGTTTACCAAATTGGACAACACTATTACAGCCTTGACGAACAGCAGTTGCTACGCAGTCTGCACCCGTATCACCGCCACCAATAACGATAACATCTTTCCCTTTTGTATCCCAGAATTGACCATCTTCAAAGTTAGAATCTAGTAAGCTTTTTGTTGTTGTCGTTAAATAGTCCATGGCAAAATGAACGCCGTTCGCTTCACGGCCTTCAAGTACTAAATCACGTTGTTTTTGTGCACCCGTACAGAGGATAACAGAATCATGTTGATTTTGAAGCTCTTCAGCTGAAATATCTTTACCGACTTCTGTATTTGTCACAAAATCAATGCCTTCTTGCTGTAATAAGGTAATCCGTCGTTCAACAATTCCTTTATCAAGTTTCATATTAGGAATTCCGTATGTTAATAATCCACCTGGACGGTCACTACGCTCATATACTGTAACAGAGTGGCCTGCTTGATTTAATTGATCAGCACTCGCTAATCCTGCAGGACCTGAACCAATAATGGCCACTTTCTTGCCTGTTCTTTTTGCAGGGATTCGTGGAGTAATCCAACCATTTTCAAAGCCCTTTTCAATGATCGTTTTTTCAATGCTTTTAATGGTAACCGCTGGATCGGAAATGGATACGGTACAAGACCCTTCGCAAGGAGCCGGACAAACACGACCAGTAAATTCAGGGAAATTATTGGTTTTCATTAAACGGTCCAGTGCTTCTTTCCATCTGCCGCGATACACTAAATCATTCCACTCCGGAATTAAATTGTGTATCGGACATCCTGTGGTTACTCGATTAAGTTCCATCCCCATATGGCAGAAAGGAGTGGCGCAGTCCATGCACCGCGCCCCTTGTGTGCTTAATACGTCATCCGTAAAAGACGTTGAATATTCGTTCCAATCATTTAACCTTGTGAGAGGGTTTCTTTCTTTTGGTTTTTCACGTGTATATTCCATAAATCCTGTTGCTTTCCCCATTTTTTTCCTCTCTCCTTTCTTATGATAAAGCTGTTTCTAATTCTTTAGCGGGTGTTTTTTTGCCTTGTTCTGAGTTTGCTTGAAAAGCGTTCATTACGGCATCCTCGTCACTTAATCCAGCAACTTTCTGTTCTTGAATGCTTTGTATCATGCGTTTATAGTCTTTAGGAATAACTTTTACAAATTTGTCTGCAAATTTATCCCAATTATCGAGCACATAATCTGCTTTATGACTACCTGTATAATCGAAGTGATTTAAAATCATCTTGCTTACTTCATTTCTGTCTTCTATATTGTCAAGTGCTTCGAAGTCAATCATCTCTGTATTGCATAACTTTTTGAACTCACCTGGATCCTCAGTAAGGACGTACGCAATCCCACCTGACATCCCAGCACCAAAGTTTTTCCCAACTTCTCCGAGAATAACAACTCGTCCACCGGTCATATATTCTAAACCATGGTCACCAATTCCTTCAACGACAATGTTTGCACCACTATTTCGAACGGCAAAACGTTCACCAGCAAGTCCATTGATATAGGCTTCACCACTCGTTGCACCCATAAAGGCTACATTTCCAGCTATGACGTTATCGGCTGCAGCCAGTTCAGAAACAGCAGGAGCTTTAACAATGATTTTTCCGCCGGATAAGCCTTTTCCAATATAGTCATTTGTATCGCCTGTTATATAAAGGGTCATCCCATTCGGTGCGAAGGCTCCAAAGCTTTGTCCAGCAGATCCTGTGAAACGAAGGGTGATCGTATCTTCAGGCAATCCTTCTTCACCATAGCGTTTTGATACTTCACTACCGACAATGGTTCCAGCAACACGATTGACATTTGTAATCGGGAAGCTTAAATCAACTGGTTTTCCACTTTGTAGAGCGGATTGAACAGCCGGCAATATTTTATTCATATCAAGTGATTCATCAATTTTATGATTTTGTGGCGTTTTGTACGTCCGATTTCCCTCTGTCTTGTATAAAAGTTTAGATAAGTCAAGGTGCTTCGCTTTCCAATGCTCTTTCGCACGATCATTGACTTGAAGGACATCGGTGGATCCTACCATTTCCTCAACGGTTCTAAAACCAAGCTCTGCCATCGTTTCACGAACTTCTTCGGCAATAAATTTCATGAAGTTTACAACATGGTCCGGGTCACCAGCGAATTTGTAACGCAACTCAGGATTTTGTGTTGCAATTCCAACTGGACATGTATCTAAGTGACAAGCACGCATCATGACACAGCCTAAAACAACAAGTGGTGCTGTAGCAAAACCAAATTCCTCAGCTCCGAGAAGGGCAGCCATGACAACATCTTTACCTGTCATTAGTTTTCCATCTGTTTCAAGCACAACACGATCACGTAAGCCATTTAACATCAATGTTTGATGTGCTTCAGAAAGTCCAAGTTCCCAAGGTAAACCCGTATGCTTGATACTTGTTTTCGGTGATGCTCCAGTTCCGCCGTCGTAGCCACTGATCACGATGACATCGGCTGCACCTTTTGCAACACCAGCAGCAATCGTTCCGACACCTGCTTTGGAAACAAGCTTGACACTAATACGTGCATCACGGTTAGCATTCTTCAAGTCATGAATTAATTGAGCTAAATCTTCAATCGAATAGATATCATGATGTGGTGGAGGAGAGATCAGTCCAACACCTGGTGTCGAGCCACGAACTTCAGCAACCCATGGATATACTTTGTTTCCTGGAAGTTGTCCGCCTTCACCTGGTTTCGCACCTTGTGCCATTTTGATTTGCAGTTCATCCGCGTTAACAAGGTAATGACTTTTTACACCAAAGCGACCTGAAGCGACTTGTTTAATACCGCTACGGCGATTATCACCATTTTCTTCTATTATATAGCGGCTTGAACTTTCGCCACCTTCACCACTATTACTTTTTCCACCTAGACGATTCATCGCAATCGCTAACGATTCATGTGCTTCTTGACTGATAGATCCAAATGACATTGCTCCAGTTTTAAAACGGCGCACAATAGAGTCTACTGATTCGACTTCTTCAATTGGCAATGAAGGACGTGTTGATTGGAATGAAAATAAATTCCTTAAAAATCCCATTCTTTCCTCATTAGCAAGGTGAGAATATTGTTTAAATAGATCATAGTCACCTTGACGACATGCCCATTGAAGCATGTGAATGGAGTTTGGATTAAACGCGTGATGTTCGCCATTCTTTCTCCATTGAAAATCGCTTCCAGAATCTAACGTTTCATCATAAGAGTCTGAATAAGCTTGTGTGTGATGCATTTTGGCTTCTTTGGCAATTGTTTCTAAGTCAATTCCATCAATTTGTGAAGCTGTTCCAGTAAAATAACGATCAATGACAGCAGAACCAATTCCAACCGCTTCAAAAATTTGGGCGCCACGATAGCTTTGTACCGTTGAAATCCCCATTTTTGACATAACTTTTACAACGCCTTCTGTCATAACCTTCACATATTTATGCGCAGCTTCTTGGTAGGTAAGTGATAATGTATCATCTAATACCGCTTGTTTATAAGTCGCAAAAGCAAGGTAAGGGTTGATGGCATCTGCACCAAAGCCAATAAGTGCGGCAAAGTGATGTACTTCTCTTGCTTCACCTGTCTCAATAATCAAGCTTACTCGACTACGGTTTCCTTGACGAATAAGTTCTTGATGAAGGGCACTTGCAACTAATAATGTAGGAATGGCTATTTGTTCTTTGTTCATATTGCGATCTGAAAGAATAAGAAGACTTGCTCCTTCTTCGATAGCCTCTTTCGCTTTTTGGAACATTTCTTCGATTCCGTTCTCTAAAGAATCTGTGAAAAGTGTATCAATCGTTTTGCTTGTAAATTCTTGAACGTCATTTGCTTTTAATTCTGCCAGTTGGCTATTTGTTAAAATAGGCGTTTCAAGCTTAATTCGGTGGCAGTTTTCTTCTGTTGGATGAAGTAAATTTCCTTCAGCCCCTAGAAATGAAACCGTAGACGTAACAATATGTTCACGAATAGAATCAATCGGTGGATTTGTTACTTGGGCAAACAATTGTTTAAAATAATTAAACAGTGATTGCGGACGATCTGATAAGACGGCAAGAGGACTATCATTTCCCATTGATCCTAGTGGATCTTTTCCTTCGGTAATAGCAGCAAGTAAATATTTTTGTACATCTTCGTACGTATAACCGAATGCTTTTTGTCGAGTGAACAGCTCTGTCACTTCTTCTTCTTCTGTTTCAATATTATCTAATTTAACAAGTTGCTCTTCAAGCCACTGTTGATAAGGCTGTGCTTCTGCCATTTCTGTTTTAATTTCTTCATCTGAAATGATGCGTCCCTCTTCTAAGTCAATGAGAAGCATTTTACCTGGACTTAATCGATTTTTATAAAGAACATTTTCAGGTTCAACATCAATGACACCAACTTCTGATGAGAAAACAATATAATCATCTTTCGTTACATAATAACGAGCTGGACGCAATCCGTTTCGATCGAGAATCGCTCCAATTTGTTTCCCATCTGTGAATGAAATAGCTGTTGGACCATCCCATGGTTCCATCATACAACTATGATATTCGTAAAAAGCTTTCTTTTCTTCAGACATATATGGGTTTTCAGACCATGGTTCTGGAATTAACATCATGGCAGCATGGGCGGGTTTACGACCAGCTAATACGAAGAACTCAAGGGCATTATCTAAAGTAGAAGAGTCGCTTCCGTTTGTATCTAGGATTGGAAGTGCTTTTTGTAAATCCTCTCCAAACGCTTCAGAGACAAATTGTTGTTCGCGTGCTTTCATCCAATTGATGTTTCCGCGAAGTGTATTGATTTCGCCATTATGAATGAGGTAGCGATTCGGGTGTGCTCTTTCCCAACTTGGAAATGTATTTGTACTAAAGCGAGAATGTACTAAAGAGAAAGGAGAGACAAAGTCTTCATCCTGCAAATCAAGATAAAAGGCGTCAACTTGTTGTGGTGTTAACAATCCTTTATAAACAATCGTTCTAGTTGAAAGGCTTGCAAAGTAAAAACGAAGTTGTCTATTGTTTGCCCATTGTTCTGCTTGTTTTCGAATGATGAATAATTTCCGCTCTAAAGTTAAATCATCTAGGATATCTTCGCTTGCTCCGATAAATACTTGACGGATGGTAGGGCGTGTCTCTTTTCCCACTCTTCCGATTTTTTCGACATCTACGGGTACGTTTCTCCATCCCAAAAGTGTCTGACCTTCTTGTTTAATTAATTCATTTATATAAGTTTCAATTTCTTTTTGTTCACTTTCAATTTCTGAAGAAAAAAGCATTCCTACGCCATAACGTCCTTTTGAAGGTAAATTCATTTCTGGACATACTTTTCTAAAATATTGATCTGGAATGCCTACCATTAAACCTGCTCCATCTCCTGTGAGTGGATCACTTCCTTGTCCACCACGATGATCTAATTGACAAAGCATTTGCAGTCCCTTTGTCACAATCTCATGTGTAGCATTTCCTTTTAGGTGTGCGTATAAGCCGATTCCACATGCGTCATGTTCAAATTCAGGACGGTAGAGACCTTGTGCTTTTGGTAGTTGATAGTTCGTCATATTTCTCTCTCCCCGTTTCGATTTTTTCAATTTTCTTGTCTATTTCATATTGTAGAATTTTGAAGTGATATAAACAATATGTTATTTAGATCTAAATGATCTCATTTTGGCATTAGTTAAAATATAAACTAATATAGTTTTTGAATCAATCCATTTTTATTAAGTTTTTTATGTTATGAATAGATAAGTAGATATTGGTAAAAAAAGTTTATCCCACTCTTAACGGGCAGTAAGACCCCCACCTCAAGATTCTGAGTATGAAAAGAAGAAAAGTGGGGGATCAACTGCCCGTAAAGGTCCGATAAGTGCGATAAGGTCTTTTCTTAGGGCTTCAGCCCTTAGAAAAGCCAATCAGGCTCTGCGTGACTAACCATCAGCGGAGGATGAAGGAAAACCCCCACTGATGGAAGTCTACTTTATAAGATTTAGTGTGTGGTTGTTTTATAGAAGGAATGAAAGGAGTGGATATATATATGAATTTTCTATTCTAAAAGATATATTATTGTGATAAAGTATTCATAACAGAAAAACAAATGTATTTTCCAGGAGGACTACAACTATGAAAAAGCCCGGACTATTACCGAAAATTATTATTGCGATTGCTCTTGGTATTGTTGTCGGTAGTTTTTCACCAGAGTGGTTGGTGAGAGTATTTGCAACATTTAACGGAATTTTTGGTAACTTTTTAGGATTTGTCATTCCGTTTATTATTATTGGGTTTATTGCACCAGGGATAGGAAAACTCGGAAAAGGTGCGGGGAAGCTACTTGGGATCACAGCAGGTATGGCTTACCTTTTCACTATTGTTTCTGGGATATTCGCGTTCTTTGTAAGCTATAATATTCTTCCATCGTTTATTTCAGGCCAACAAATGACGAATGCTGAAAACCCAGAGGCATTTCTACAATCAGCATTTTTTGTGATTGAAATGCCTCCAGTTATGCAAGTGATGAGTGCATTGATCCTTGCTTTTATTATTGGGATTGGTTTAGCCTCTATTAAAGGAAACACGTTACAAAATGTGTTTGAGGATTTTCAAATTATTGTTGAAAAACTTATTAAAATAGTTATTATTCCATTATTGCCTTATCATATTTTTGGTATCTTTACGAACATGACATACGGTGGTCAAGTTCAATCGATACTATCTGTATTTTTAAAAGTATTTGTTTTGATTATTGTCATGCATTTAGTGATGCTTGTCCTTCAATATACGGCAGGTGGTGCGGCTCAAAAGAAAAATCCTTTTTCGCTGTTAAAAACAATGGCACCTGCATACTTTACAGCTATCGGTACACAGTCATCGGCGGCTACGATTCCTGTTACACTTGGGCAAGTGAAGAAAACTGGTGTACAAGCTAAAATAGCTGATTTTACGGTTCCATTATTGGCAACTGTTCATTTATCAGGGAGTACGATTACCCTTGTTACTTGTTCAATGGCGGTTATGCTATTGAATGGAGGAAACCCAACTGCTGGATCATATATTCCATTCATCCTTATGTTAGGTGTTACAATGGTTGCAGCACCAGGTGTTCCTGGTGGTGCTGTAGTGGCAGCTTTAGGGATTATGGAAACGATGCTTGGCTTTGACCCAACGATGCTGTCTCTTATGATGGCTCTATACTTGGCTCAAGATAGCTTTGGAACAGCAACAAATGTAACAGGTGATGGAGCACTTACGATGCTCGTTGATAAAATTAGTCCAAAAAAATCACCTGAAATAGAGCAAACGCAACAAACAGGATAAACTAAAAAAGTAAGAGAACCGACTGATTACAAGTCGGTCTTTTACTTTTTTAGAGCTATTGTTTTTTATTTAAGTTTTCCTGAGCCATTCTTACGAGTTCCTTCACCATTTGCCCTCCTAATCTTCCACCAACTTTTCCGGCTTGCTCAGATGTCAGTTGACCGTTATAGCCATTTTTTAAAGGAACGCCAATTTCTTCTGCCACTTCAAATTTTGCTTCTTCAGATGTATTTGTGCCTGCTACTTTGGCCTTTAAATTATCAAGTCCTTTTCGAGCTTCAGGTACAAGAATCTTGTTTCGATTTCTTCCTGTCATCATCATCACTCCTTATTTTAGAGTGTCCTAAAATAGAAAAAAAGATCATACAATATTTATGCATTTCTATACCTCATCTATGCTTAAATGTCTTTGTTACTTGAAAGAATAAAATAGGCGTTGTTATTCGAATCTAAATAATTGACAATTTTGTGAATTTTTATTAGGATAACTACAAATATAGAAATATTCAAAATAAAAATCGCTTATCTAGAGAGGTGTAGGGGCTGGCCTGATGAAACCTCAGCAACCACATGATTCTTTTGTATGGTGCTAATTCCAGCAGGGCTCAGCTTTGGGAGATAAGAAGAGAAGTCTTTATTCAAAAAGGATCTCTTCTAAAGTAGACGATGACAATAAGAGGAAGGGGAATTTTTATGAATTTGAAAGAGGCTAATTTGAATATCGATGATTATTTGGATTTGTATCTTCTTGCGGGAAGTTTAGAAGACCAAACATGGCAGGATGAAATGATGAAGAAGCTACAAAATTTTCAAAATGAACCCGTACAAGATCCAGCTTTAGAAATAGATAACCTCTGGAAAGAATATAAAAAGGTGAATATTGAACTTCTTGATCTTTATCATCAATTGCGAAATCAAGCTTCAAATAAAGAGTTACATAAAAAAGCGGAAGTTCTAAAGAAACAACGTATGTCCTTAAGTCGCAAGATTTATTCCGAGGAAAAGAAATCTAAACATCATAATTCTTGATTAAAATGTTAACGCTTTCAAGGATGAATAGCATGTTTATTTCATATAAATTTGGAAGATAAACGAAGGAACAGTCTTCTAATATATTTTTGTACAATAGTATTTCTTTATGTGTGAATGGGTTCATGCAATGGAAGAAAAGGTTTCTAAAAATCTACGTAAAACATTTGGAATAGGTTTATATTTCCGTTATAATATAATTGAAATTTTTATTTTAATAGTTAAATCATTTCTTTTTTAGTTAGAAGGAGTTGAGTTGAGAATGGCGAGTACGAGCGTAGAGAGTAAAGGCTATTTTGGGGAATTTGGTGGGAGTTTTATTCCTGAAAATCTTCAAAAAGTAATGAATAGGATCGAGGAACAGTTTTTGCTATTTAAGGATGATCCTGATTTCCTAAAAGAATTAAACTATTATCTAAAAGAATATATTGGGAGAGAAAATCCACTTACTTTTGCTGAAAATTTAACAAAACAAATTGGTGGAGCAAAAATCTATTTAAAAAGAGAAGATTTAAATCATACAGGTGCCCATAAAATTAATAACGCTCTTGGACAAATTCTATTAGCAAAACGGATGGGGATAAAACGAATCATTGCTGAAACAGGTGCTGGGCAGCATGGAGTCGCAACAGCTACTGCATGTGCGATGTTCGGGATGGAATGTGTCATTTACATGGGGAAAGTGGATACAGAACGACAAGAGCTCAATGTATTTCGTATGGAATTGCTTGGTGCAAAAGTAGTTCCGGTTGAAAAGGGACAAGGTCGTTTAAAAGATGCGGTCGATGAGGCATTAAATGACTTAATTGAAAACTATGAAACGACTTTCTATCTAATCGGTTCTGCTGTCGGACCACATCCATACCCAACGATTGTGAAACATTTTCAATCCATTATTAGTTTAGAATCGAAACGTCAAATTCTTGAAAAAGAAGGAAAATTGCCTACTGCTGTTATTGCTTGTGCAGGTGGCGGTAGTAATGCAATCGGTGCCTTTGCTTATTATATCGAGGAAGAAAATGTTCGCTTAATTGGTGTTGAGCCAGCAGAAGCTCCTACTATGTCTGAAGGTGTTCCAGCTGTTCTACATGGTTATAAAAGTTATACCTTATTAGATGAAAAAGGTGAACCAAAACCCGTATTCTCGATTGCTGCTGGACTAGATTATCCGGGCGTGGGACCTGAGCATAGTTTCTTAAAAGCGAGCGGAAGAGGAGAATATGTATCAGTAACGGGACAAGAGGCATTAGAAGCTTTTAAAATGTTATCGAAAGTAGAAGGGATTATTCCCGCATTAGAGAGTTCTCATGCCATTGCCTATGGAGTTAAATTAGCGAAAGAACTATCACAAGATGATGTACTAATCATTAATTTATCTGGTCGTGGCGATAAAGATGTTGATCAAGTACATGAAATGTTGAAGAGATAAGGCTGTTCTTTGAAGGGATTTGTGAGAGTCTATCTAGTGGGTAGGCGTTTTCATGGGAAAATCGAAAAGGGATTCGTCCCACTATGATCGTAATGATTAAAAAAAATTAAAAAGTTTGCTTGTAATATATTGATTTCTGAGATAGAATACTTATGAAATTAAAATAATTCAATTAGTTAGAATATTCACTAGGGGATCCCTTGATAAGGGCTGAGAATAAAGTAGTTACTTTTAAACCCTCATAACCTGACCAGGTTCGTACCTGCGTAGGGAAGTGGCGCAATAACTTTCTTGCGCTTGTTTGTTGATACACAACTAACAAACCACTTTCCTATTTTGGAGAGTGGTTTTTTTATATAGAAAATCATACTCCGAAGGTTTTAGAGAATGTTTAATTTAGGAAGAAGGTGCTTTAAGTGGCATTTTAATTTCCTTACAAGGAGAGAGAATACGTGAAACTTATGGCTGTAACAGACAATTTGCATTCGGTTAGCGATCTAGCTTCCATGATTATTAGAATAAAAGATATCGTCGATTTTGTTCAGATACGTGAAAAAACAAAAAGTGTTCAAGAAATGATTCTATTACTAGAACAATTAAAAGATGCTGGGGTCAAAAAGGAGAAAATCATCATAAATGATCGATTGGATCTTGCATTACTGATGAATATTCCTAACCTTCATTTACCGGAACACGGTCTTCCGGTTAGAAAGGTAAAAGAGCATTTTCCACATTTGCGAATTGGAAGATCTGTTCATTCCTTAGACAAAGCGAAGGAAGCGGAAAGAGATGGTGTCGATTATGTGGTATTTGGCCATTGTTTTGAAACGAATAGTAAAAAGGGAAAGAGCCCCAATGGCATTGATCCAATCGGTGAAATGAAAAAAGAGCTACAGATACCGGTTTATGCAATCGGTGGCATATCGGTAGACAAAATAGGCGCGTTACGACAAGTGAAAGCAGATGGAATAGCCATTATGTCAGGTATCTTTTCAGCAAAGGAACCGGTAGCATCAACAAAACAATTTAACGAGGCGATAAATAGTGAAAACGAATTATGAGGTAGTTGTTATAGGTGGCGGTATTATCGGTTGCTCGATTGCCTATTATTTAGCGAAAGAAAACGTCGATGTGGCGCTTTTTGAAGGAAGACAGATTGGTAGTAAATCAACTGGAGCTGCTGCTGGAATGCTTGGTGCTCATTCTGAGTGTGACGGTGATTTTGATGTCTTCTTTCCGTTTGCTAGAAGCAGTCAACGAGCCTATGCCCAGCTTAAAGAGGAATTGAGAGAGCTAAGCGGAATCGATATGGAGTATAGAAAAGGAGGGATTTTAAAGCTAGCCTTCACGGAAACTGATAAAAAGAATCTCAATTCTATGATTTCGCAACCGACTGTGAAATGGTTGGAAGCGGAAGTTGTGAGGAACAGTGAATCCACTATTACCCCCAATCTACTAGGTGCGGCATTTATTGAGGACGATGTTAATGTTGTACCTACTAGGGTTTGCCAAAGTTTTGCGAAAAGTGCTGGAGTGCTGGGGGCGTCCATTTTTGAATATACGCATGTAATAGATATTCAAAAGAAAGAAAAGAGCTTTTTGATCCAAACAACAACAGGTCAATTTGAAGCGAAGCATGTTGTTGTCGCAAATGGGGTTTGGAGTACTTCCTTTTTTGAGCAGTCAGGATTAAATCATCAACTTGTACCGGTAAAAGGAGAGTGCCTATCTGTTTATGATGAAAAGGCTACCTTGAAACATACGTTATTTCATGAGCAGTGTTACATTGTTCCTCGAAATAATGGAAAGCTTGTCATTGGTGCGACTATGATTGAAAATGACTGGAATGAAAGAGTTAGCCTTGGTGGGGTTGAGTCTTTGATTGCAAAGGCGAAAACGATGCTTCCAGCTATTTCTGACATGAAGCTAGATTCTTTTTGGGCAGGACTTCGTCCGCAAACGTTTGATCAAAAGCCATTTATTGGACACCATCCTGAAGAAGAAGGCATTTTATTTGCGACAGGGCATTATCGAAATGGGATCTTGCTTGCTCCAGCAACGGGACAAATGATTACTGATCTTATTTTGAAAAGAGAAATAAAAAAAGAATGGGTGGAGGCCTTTAAAATTGATCGCCGCCAACCATCGTATGTTTAGGAAGTGAAACTTAAATGTCCATTGTATTAAACGGGAAAAATGTTGTGCTACCAGAGGAAGTAACCTCGATACAAAGGTTGCTCACTCATTACGATTTGGAAAACCGAATTGTTGTCGTTGAATTAAACAAGGAAATTATTTTAAAAGAACAATATGAAACCATGAATCTATCACATGGGGATAGAGTAGAAATTATCCATTTTGTAGGAGGAGGATGAACATGTTAAAAATAGCCAATCAAACATTTAACTCAAACCTTTTATTAGGAACAGGGAAATATCCATCATTTGACATTCAAAAGAAAGCAGTCGAGGTATCTGAATCGGAAATCTTAACGTTTGCCGTTAGAAGGATGAATATTTTTGAAGAACATCAGCCGAACTTTCTTGAACAACTGGATTTATCCAAATATACGCTTCTTCCAAATACAGCTGGAGCGAAAACTGCTGAAGAGGCCGTAAGAATTGCAAAACTAGCAAAAGCTTCAGGTTTATGTGACATGATTAAGGTAGAAGTCATTGGTGATGATCGATCGCTTTTACCTGATCCGATTGAAACATTGAAAGCATCTGAGATTCTGTTAGAAGAAGGATTTATTGTTTTGCCATACACGTCTGATGATGTCGTATTAGCCAAACGGCTTGAAGATCTTGGTGTACATGCGATTATGCCTGGTGCTTCACCAATTGGTTCAGGAAAGGGGATTTTAAATCCACTAAACTTAAAGTTTATTATTGAACAGTCGTCTGTTCCAGTTATTGTAGATGCGGGCATCGGTTCTCCAAAGGATGTGGCTTACGCGATGGAGCTTGGAGCAGATGGGGTTTTACTTAATACAGCTGTTTCTGGAGCAAAAGATCCTGTGAAGATGGCTCTTGCCATGAAGTTGGCCATAGAAGCTGGGACTCTTGGCTTTGAAGCAGGTAGAATTGAAGAGAAAGAGTATGCGGTAGCGAGTAGCCCAACAACCGGGATGGTGACATCTTGACGAATCGGTACTCAAGACAGGAACTATTTTTAGGAAGTAAGACACAAGCAAGGGTACAAGATGCCAGTGTTATCATTATCGGAGCAGGAGCACTTGGATCGGCTAGTGCAGAAATGCTGGCGAGAGCAGGGATTGGTAGGCTCACGATTGTGGATCGAGATTATGTAGAATGGAGTAATTTGCAAAGGCAGCAGTTATATATAGAAGAAGATGCAAAGGAAAAACTGCCGAAAGCAATTGCTGCCAAACAAAGGCTAGAACAAATCAATAGTGAAATTACCATCAACAGTTTGGTTGTCGATGTTCATGGTCTTAATATTGAAGAACTAATTAAAGATCATTCTGTAATTGTAGATGCTACCGATAATTTTGAAACAAGGTTGATTGTCAATGATGCCGCTGTGAAACAAGGTATTCCTTTTATTATAGGGGCGTGTGTTTCTAGTTATGGACTATCTTTTCCGATTATTCCGGGAGAAACTCCTTGTTTACATTGTTTAATGAACCATTTGCCAATGGATGGGATGACCTGTGATACGGTCGGTGTGATTAGTCCAATCGTTCAGGTGATTGCTGCTTTTCAGGTCACACAAGTTTTGCGGCTTTTTGCTGGTGAAAACCTGTTACCTATCATGCAATCGATTGATATTTGGAAAAGTGAAAAAGCAGAGATCAACGTGGCACGTTTAAAAAATAAACATTGTCCAACCTGTGGTGAGGATGCAACCTATCCTTATTTATCTTTTGAAAATCAAACGAAAACAGATGTTTTATGCGGGAGAGATGCAGTTCAGCTTAGGCCGGGGGGATCAAAGACTCTTTCACTTGAGCGTTTAGTAGAAAGCTTGCAAGGAGTTATAACCAATTTGATCGTGAATCCTTATCTACTCTCATGTACTTATGAAGATTATCGAGTTGTGTTATTTAAAGACGGACGTACCATCATTCATGGTACAAATGATCCGAAAAGAGCTCGAACAATCTATAATCGATTGATACAACATTAAGGGGAGAGTTCCCTCAGTACTTTAAAATACTGAGGGAATTGTCTTTTTTTTCGTCTATTTTCCATATTCTTTGAGTTTTCCCTATTAATGTTTCATAGACTTTTTAAAAAATTATAAAAATATAGTAATATTTTATTTAAGGATTTTATGCATAAACACTTTAATGCGGTAGGGTAATAGAAGTATAGCTTTTTAAAGTAATGATGAATGAAGATTTGTTATCAAATAATCTTATTAACTTTTATTCTAGACTAATTGAAACAATGGACGAAAAATTACTGAAAAGGGAATTGCCCATGCACCTTTTACTGAGAGTTTACATGATTTAGTAAAGGAAAAAGATAAACTGTGAAAGGTGAACATTTGGTAAACCTAATAAAAAATAAAAAACATCCCTTTTCATTTGAAAAGGGATGTTTTTTCGCTTGATTAAGCTTCACTTATCTTGGATTTATACGTATCAAATTCTTCTTGAACTTCTTGCGAAGGAGCTTTGCCAAGAAGACTTACAATGATAATGGCTATGGCTGCAAACAAGAAGCCTGGTGCAAGTTCATATATATCGAAAAGACCTCCTGAAAGTTGCTTCCAAACAATCACCGTCACAGCACCAACAATGACACCAGCAAGAGCGCCATTTCTTGTCATACGTTTCCAGAACAGACTAAGGATAATAACGGGTCCAAAGGCTGCTCCAAATCCAGCCCATGCGTAACTAACAAGTTCTAACACTTTACTTTCTGGATTGAACCCTAGTAAAATAGCAATGATAGCAATCCCAAAAACAGCAATTCTACCAACAATCATTTCTTCTTTTTTGGAAGCGTTTCTTCTGAAAATTGATTTATAAAAATCATTAGCTAAAGCACTAGAAGAAACGAGTAATTGTGAGTCAACTGTACTCATGATTGCTGATAGAATGGCTGCGAGTAAAAATCCAGCTACCCATGGATTAAATAAAACTTGAGAAAACATAATAAAGGCTGTTTCAGAGTTGGCTAGAGGTGCATCAGCAAAGTAGGCAATACCTGCAAAACCAACAAAGACTGCTCCAAACAAGGAAAGAATCATCCAAAGCATTCCAATTAAACGTGCTTTAGGGACGTCTTTCGTTGACTTTAATCCCATAAATCGAACAAGAATATGTGGCTGACCAAAATAGCCAAGTCCCCAAGCTAATAAAGAAATAACCCCTATAGCTGTGGCTCCTGAATATACATTTAAGTATGAAGTATCGATACTTCCAATTTGTTGAACCATTTCATTCCATCCACCTAGCTCACTGATCGCTACCATTGGGATGATAATTAGGGCTAAAAACATTAATATTCCTTGAATAAAATCTGTCCAGCTTGCCGCAAGGAAGCCCCCGAAAAGAGTGTAGGATAGGATCACGGCTGCCCCAACCCATAATGCAACTTTATAATCCATTCCAAATGAACTCTCTAATAAAATAGCTCCACCTACAAGACTAGAAGATGTATAGAAAGTGAAGAATACGAGAATAACAATGGCAGAGACGACACGGAGAATTTTTGAATGATCACGAAAGCGATTTTCAAAAAAGTCCGGGACGGTTATGGAATCATTTGACACTTCCGTGTATACTCGTAATGGTTTAGCAACAAACTGCCAATTAAGATAAGCACCGATGGCTAATCCAATAGGGAGCCAAATCTCGCTCATTCCACCTACATACATGGCTCCAGGTAGTCCGAGCATTAACCATCCACTCATATCCGATGAACCTGCACTTAATGCTGCAACTCCCGCACCAAGACGTCGACCACCAAGCACATAATCGGTCAAATTTTTGGTCATTCTTGAAGCTAGAATACCAATGATTAACATTCCAACTAAATAAATAATAACTGCAATTAACGTAGGTACGTTTATATCCATTTTTATACATCCTCTCCTTTATCAATAGAATAAGTAACACTTTTTTTGTTTTCAGTAAAATAAGTAATGATCGATAGCACGATTAACAATGGCATTGGAATTAGTAGCCAAGCCCATGTTGCTGCAGTGAGAGCAAACTCTTCCATACTGTCACCCCCTTTCAAGTATATAGAAACAAATCATACTAAAGCCATTTTTTGATTTATCACAGATCCTAAATGAAATTAGTATAATACTTATCCCTATTTATAGAATATTGCAATTATTACAAAAAAATAATTGCGTACAGAGCCGCAGTTATTTTTTTGTTTTCTAATATATTAGGAGATTCCCAGTATAATTTAAACGGTAATAGGAACGTCTGAATGACAAACAAAAAGATTGATATCCATAACGGAGGGAGGATTGCTTGTTCCGTCTGATCCTTGTTTCGTTAGTTGCTCTAATTCTTCTGTTGAAAAATTAACAACTCCACATCCAATTTCATTTCCATAAGTATCAATAATTCGAATAACCGCACCTTTTTCAAACTGACCATCTACTTGGTAAATACCAGATGGTAGTAAGCTTTGTTTATTCTCAATCATTCGTTTTTTTGCTAAATGATCAATGATGATTTCTCCTTCAGGTCGTGAATTGAAGGCAATCCATTTTTTCTTTTGATTCAAATTAATTGAAGGTGTTTCTGTTTTAAAATAAGATCCTTTTGCCTTTCCAGAAACAGCATCAACGACAATATTTTCTGTGCTGGCATTTCCTAAAAATGTGGCAATATTTGAAGCCATAGCGATTTTGACTGCCTCGATTTTTGACTTCATTCCACCTGTCCCTACTGCACTTCCTGAACCACCCGCAGCTGCTTCTATTTCAGGAGTAATTTCATCGACATGTTCCAATAATTTGGCATGAGCATGTTTTGTAGGATCTGCACTATACAGTCCGTCTATATCTGATAAAATGACTAACTGATCAGAATCCACTAATCCAGCTACCTTAGCAGAGAGTGTATCATTATCTCCAAACTTTAAACGATCAACTGTGACCGTATCATTCTCATTGACAATTGGGATAATTCCTCTTTCTAATAATACGTTCAATGTATTTCGTACATTTTTATAGCGATCTTCATCTAAAAAATCACTTCTTGTAATTAATATTTGCGATGCTACATATCCATGTGATAAAAACAGTTTTGAATAAGACTCCATTAATAACCCTTGGCCGATTGAAGCAGCAGCCTGTTTTTCGGGTAATGAGCTTGGGCGTTTAAGACAGCCAAGTTTACGGTATCCTGCTGCAACAGCACCAGATGACACGAGGACAACTTCATGACCTAGGTCTTTTAAATAAACAACTTCATCGACCAATTTTTCCAATTTTTTCAGACTGATTTCACCATGGCGACTTGTTAACGAACTGCTACCAATCTTAATTACTACCCTCTGTTTACTTTTGTCAGGGGTCAATACGATCACTCCAGTATTTGTTTTTTTGTGATAAACTAACTGAGACCTTGTAAAGCTTTATTAGTTAATTCACAGGTAATATAGTGTTTATTGCGGTTTAGAATGCTTAAACGATATAGAATATACTAGGTTGATAGTGATAAAAAATGACTATTTTATCACTAATGTTTGATCTTTGGTTGTCATTGATTTTTCTAGTTGCGTGCTAATCTCTTTTGATCGATCGGCAGCATTTTTTATTGCCTCGGAAATAGCTAGCCCGCCACCATTCATCTCGAGTGCTGCTAGTCCTGCAGCGGTTGTGCCGTTTGGTGATGTGACATTCTCTCTTAGAATAGTAGGTGTTTCACCTTGTTCTTGTATCATTTTCGCAGCTCCCAATATGGTTTGGGCAATGATTTGACGCGCTGTTTCTTCCGTTAAGCCACCATCTATTCCTGTTTTTTCCATGTGCTCCATTAGGTAATAAAAGTATGCTGGGCCACTTCCTGCAATCCCTGTGAAAATATCCATTTGCTCTTCGGGGATTGTGTATACCTTCCCAATAGATTGGAGTAATTCATTGGCAATTAGCATATTTTGTTCGGAAGTATAGGTTCCAGAAGAAATAGCTGTAGCAGATTCTCCGATCATACTAGAGGTATTCGGCATAACTCGAATTACTTGTTGTCCTGATGGCACATGCTGTTCGATAAATGAGGTCGTAATACCAGCTAAAACAGACAGAATTAATTGATGTGGTTGAAGTGAATCTTGAATGGATTGTAAAGCCGTTTCTGCGTCTTTTGGTTTCATTGCGAGGACAATCATATCGATGTTATCGAAGTTTAAGTTTTCTTTTATTACCCCGTTTATTCCATAAGCTTTTTCAAGCTCTTGTAGTCGGTCCTTGTTGCTTCGATTAGAAACAGTAATTTGATCTAGTGGGACCTTTCCAGCGGTTACAATCCCTGAAATCATGGCTTCAGCCATAGATCCGGCACCTATAAATACAATATTTTTATCACTTAACATGTAATCTCTCCCAATGTTCGTATTTTTGTTCTTATTTTTACTAATGTCCTTATACTACCAGTGTATATAATCAATATCAAGGAATATTAGGAAAGTTATGTGTAATCGACTCAATTAGTGAGGATGAGTGAAAACGGTTAGTGTTAAATAGCTATAATCAGCTCTCAAGACCAAATATCATCGTATAGCATGATATTTGGAAGATTTTTTATCAAAAAAAAGCCTTGGCCGGAAAAGGGGGTCAAGACTTTTTTGACTTTTTAAAGGTTAAGACGGAGCTTTTCACCAATCCTTCTTTTGCGATAAAGCATCATACCCGTTTCAGCGATATCATTCACAGCTGAGCGATTGATAAATGCGCCGAATATAAGTCCAGCAATGGGAATCATTTGAAAAAGCTTTTTCCAACCCATCTGGTCTCGATAAGAAAAAACAACTTCACGCCAGCCTTGCAATTCAGACAAGACTTCTCTTTTAGCAGCATCATTAGAATCATCGAAATGAGATAATTGGTTAAGAATCGCTTGTTTACCAACGATGTCAGCAGACACAAATTGTAGACATTTTACAATGAATAAGCGTTCGTTTTTCTCATTTGGATCGTAGCCGTAACATATGGCAATATCTTGCAAGGTTTTTAATTGCATGCCAAGTAGGAGAGGGATATCGATGGTTAGTGTGAAAATACCACCAAGTCCAGTACCAGCACCTTGAATGGTCGCAAGCTTTTTTCGATTCCCTGTTAGTTTTTTAACTGTTTGATCCATGGTAGAGAGAGGTAGTTTTGCCGCTTCATCTAACGTATGCTGTGCTAAGTCAGGATAATAGGAAGAAAGTGATGATACGGAGCTTAAGTAACTCCCACCGGTTTGAACATACTGACCAAGTTCATCAATAAGTACCCCGATTTTTTTTTGAATAAAATTAGGAGTCCATTTATCGATGAGTTTGAATGGTAATCGCCCAAGCTTCTCCCAGAACCATAAATCACTTTGATCCTTTTCCCAATCTTCTACTTTTTTTAATTCTTCTTTTAAGTATTCCCTAGAATCAGTCAACTGTATGTTCTCCTCTTTAATAGAATACTTATTCATACGGGAACCTAAGGGGAAAAGTTTCATCCTTTCACTTCTATTAGTTTATAGTACATACCCTAACTCTTTTAACTGAACTTTGAATTTGAAATTGAAAGAAGGGAGGATGATACTTTTAAATAAGTGAGTTTATCTAACCTAAATAGGTCTTTGAATAAGAATATACATGGAGGAGCATTATAATAGAAAGAGGCCGAACTAGAAGTGGCTCAGCCTCCATAGTAAATTATTCGGCTTCTTCTTCAGTTTGGTTTTCTTCTGTTTCAGTTCCCTCATTACTACATCCAGCGGCAACACTTATTAACATAAAAGACGCCATTAATATTAAAACCCATTGCTTCATTTTTCTCATATTTGTTTTGCCTCCTTTCTCCTTTTTAGTATAGTTGCAAGATTAGTATACAGGCTTTTCAGTAAAATCAAATGCTATTTTCTGACTTTTTACAATCATTAATCATTTCTTAGTACCTATTTTACATTATTTTTAAATAGTTATTGAAAATATTTGTTTTACTTTTAGGATGGTAGGTCTAAATGGCTTGGGTTTTTGCTTAATAGGTCATTTTCATGAACTCTCCCTGATTTTTAACATTTATTTTACAATTAAGCATATTGCTCATTTCTTTGTTCTTTAATTACACTGTCGTAGTGCATGAGAAGAGTGTTAAAAATATGATCCCATCGTTGCGATAACGCGAACTTCCTTCCGTCCATTCCCATTTGCCATCGTAAGCTATCGTGGGTTAAAAGGTGAATGATGGCTTTTGTAAATGGTAGAACTTCGCTAGGCTCACATAAAGTACCGGTAATCCCGTCATGTATGATATTTTTTACTCCACCTGAGTTTGCCCCTATAACGGGAGTTCCACTTGCGAGAGCTTCTAGAACAACATTTCCAAATGTTTCAGTAGGGGAAGGAAATACAAATAGATCTGATGAACAGTAAACTTTTGCTAATTCATTTCCTTTTAAATAGCCAGTAAAAGTCACATTTTTGGGTGCTTTGCTCTCAAGGTCTTTACGTAGAGGACCATCTCCAACGAATAACCATTGGATGTCTTTATTTATTTCAGATGGGATAGATTTAGTCACAGCAAGAAGTGTATCGATATCTTTCTCAGGTGCTAACCTGCCAACATATGAAAGTAAATATTTTTTTGAAATCCCATACTTTTCACGAATAGCTTTTTTTTCATAATGCGGGTGGAAGAGTTGACAATCCACGCCACGAGGCCATATTTCTAAGTTTCGAAAATTACGGTGCTTTAGTTGTTTGAGTGTTTCTTTCGAGGGAACAAAAAGCTTTTGAAAAGGACCGTGGAACCAGTTCATGTATTTCCAAACCAATTTAGATAAAAATTGCAGATCGTAATAATGTAAATAATGCTCAAAATCTGTATGATAGGAACCGACAAGTGGAATGTTTCGTTTCTTTGCATAATAGACACCACAAAGACCTATGTTAAACGGGGTTGCGACATGGATCAAATCGGGAGAGAAATTCTGCAATTCTTCTTTTATTTGCAATAGGTTTGGTAGTGCTAAACGACATTCAGGGTATAAGAAAAAGGAAAGACTCTCAAAACGGTGAATATGATTGGAAACATACTCATTAGAAATGGTCTTAGGCGCAAAAACTTGAAAGGATATGTTTTGCTCCTGTAAATAATCAGTAAACCTCTTTAGCGTACGAGCTACTCCATTTATCTCTGGATAAAAGGTATCTGTGAAAATAGCAATCTTCATGAGCCCACCCCCTCAAGATGATCCAAACAGAAGCTAAACTTAACCTATTAAAAAGAAGCAACATGCACCTATACTCGTTCCAAGTAACCCACCAGCCATAACATCTGAAGGATAATGAAGTCCTAAGTAAATTCTTGATAAACCGATAAAAATCCCTAAGGGAATGAGAATAAAAGAAAGAGACGGTAAAAATAGGACAAAAGGAATAATGACTGAAAAGATAGCAGTTGTATGACCCGATGGAAAAGAATGATCTTTCAGTGGATTTGATGGAACGTTTGTTTTTTCTATAGTCAAATAAGGTCTTTTTCGTGGAAAGAGCTTTTTAACGAACTGTACAGGTAGATGACTGATCGCTAAGGCAAATGCACTTGAAATGGCGGTTAGTTTTGTTTGATCGGTAGAAAAAAGAATGAGTAGGATCGTTGATATAATTGTAAATACAGCACCTCCGATATGTGTAATTGATCGAAAAAAAAGATTTAGTATTTTTTTATCAAAATGACGGTTTACTTCTTTAAATATTCGACATTCAAAATGGTAGAAATCTAATAGAATTTTAGGCACTTTTTACACTCCTTTACACATTCGTGATGAAATAAAATATACTCTTTCATTTTAGATTCATGTTGTTTAGCAAATACGAAAGGAATGTTAATTTTCCGATAAGTTTTGCCTTTGTATTATAGGACAGAGTTTTTAGACGTTACTTTCTCTATTTAAAAGTGTCCAAGAAGGCCTACCGATGGATACATAATGAATAGAGTGCTTTTGAATCTCGTGTAAAGAGAGGCAATTGCGTCCATCAATGATAACGGGTTCCTTCATATATAATTCATACAAATGTAAGGGGAAAAGTTTAATTTGATCCCATTCTGTTGCAATAATGGTTAGCTCGCTATCTAAAAGTGCTTCTTGAATACTATCTGTATAGGAGAGATGGTACCCTAATACTTTCTGTGCATTCGGAATAGCAATTGGATCATAGGCTGTTACTAAGGCACCCTCTCTTAGTAATTCTTTAATAATTTTTAAGGAAGCTGCTTCCCGAATATCGTCTGTCTTAGGCTTAAAAGAAAGACCGAGTACGGTAACTTTTTTTCCTAATAACGAACCAAGCATTTCTTTTGCTTTTTTAACAGGAAGGGATTGTTGACGATTATTGACTTTAATGACAGCGTTTAATAGTTCGAATGAATGCTGAACATTTCCAGCAAGTTTGGCGAGAGCTTTCGTATCTTTTGGAAAACAAGATCCACCGTAACCAATTCCAGCTTGAAGAAAATGAGGTCCAATTCGTTTGTCTTTGCCAATGCCGTTTGCGACTTCGTCGATATTGGCACCGACCTTTTCACAAAGAGCAGCAATTTCATTAATGAAACTTATTTTTGTTGCCAAAAAGGCATTAGAAGCGTATTTAATCATTTCGGCACTACGTATATCTGTTTTGATAATCGGTATATTGAGGGGGAGATATAGTTGTTCAATCACAGTGGCTACTTCAAGATTGTCGGCACCAATGACAATGCGCTCACCTTGATAGAAATCAAATATAGCAGAGCCTTCACGAAGGAATTCAGGGTTGGAGATTACCGCTGTATGAAGATAAGGAAGTTTGTTACGATCAATTATTTGTTTAATTCGCTCGTTCGTTCCAACAGGAACCGTACTTTTTGTACATATCATTACATCATTTTCAATATGTTTGGCTACGGTATAGGCTACGTTTTCAATATATTGTAAGTCGACAGTCCCATCTTCTTTTTCAGGTGTTCCAACTGTAATAAAAATAATGTCTGTTCGTGTATAGGCATCATGAGAGCTTGTCGTGAAATGCAAACGTCCATCTTTTAAGTTTTTTTGTAAAAGCGGCTCAAGCTCAGGTTCATAAATGGGAGAACGGCCTGTTTTTAGCATTTCGATTTTACTTTTATGAATATCGATACAAGTCACTTGATACCCCAAATCTGCTAAACAAACACCTGTTACTAACCCGACATACCCAGTCCCAGCAACTGTAATCCTCATACAATCCCTCCTGTAAAATAAGTGTATTCACTCTTAGTTTATTAGGAGAAATCTTGTCTTATCTTGTTGTAGTGTTAAAAGAGTGTAAAGAAATTATGAGGGTGTTTTTTGAAAAAAGAAAAGTTTTAAAGTGAATTGAAAAAAAGGCTCCTGTTGAAATTAGACTAGAGTCTTGTTTTTTATCAAAAAAATATAAAATCTCTTTCTTGGTATAGGGATATGAGTTGTATTATTTTCGGAAAAAGCAGTTGTAAGTGACCGAATGAACTAGGTTAATGAGAGCAGTGAGTTCCTCGAGGTGCACTGTGACAAATGTGACATATGAAATAGGCAGTTTCTTTTATAATGAACAAGTAACCATAAAAAAGAAATTTGTAAAAAAATCTGTGAAGTCAGGTGATATACAATGCAACGAGTAGGGCATCCACATGGACATCCCCATGGAAAAGTAATTGATTATCATATAAATCCATTTATTGTTATTTGGGAAGTGACACGAGCTTGCAAGCTTAAGTGTGTTCACTGTCGAGCAGACGCACAATTAACGCCTGATCACCGTGAATTATCACATGAGGAAGGACTTAAACTCATTGATGAAATTTATGAGATGGATAATCCCATGCTTGTGTTCACAGGTGGGGATTGCATGTTAAGAGAAGATTTATTTGAACTTGCCGATTATGCAATTAAAAAAGGTATGCGTGTTTCGATGACGCCAAGTGCAACTTCGAATGTAACAAAAGAGAAGATGCAGCGAGCAAAAAAAGTAGGGCTCGCGCGTTGGGGCTTTAGTCTCGATGCTCCGATCGCGGAAGTTCATGATCAATTTCGCGGAACATCAGGGTCGTTTGATCTTACGATTGAAAAAGTAAAATATTTAAATGAATTAAATATGCCATTGCAAATAAACACCGTTATTTCTCGCTATAATTATGATCAATTAGAGGAAATGGCTCAATTAATGGCTGATCTTAAAGTCGTGATGTGGTATATTTTCTTTCTTGTGCCAACCGGTAGAGGACAGATGGAGGATTGTCTTACACCTGCTGAACATGAAAAAGTATTCCGTTGGCTGTATGAATTGAGTAAAACAGCCCCTTATGATATAAAAACAACAGCCGCCCAACATTATCGAAGAGTCGTATTACAACAAAAAATGCGGGAGCATAAAATTGCCAATGGTGAAATTCATTATGAAGATTCAATTACAACAGATACGGCTTCCATGAAGGACGGGTTAAAGCGCGCGCCAAAAGGAGTAAATGACGGAAGTGGCTTTGCATTTATATCCCACATTGGTGATGTGTTACCAAGTGGTTTATTGCCCATAAAAGCAGGGAACGTCAGAGAGACTCCACTCGCTAAAATTTATCGTGAAGCAAAAGTATTTAAAGATTTAAGACAACCAGATCATTATAAAGGTAAATGTGGTGTTTGTGAATATCGCTATATTTGTGGGGGATCTCGTTCAAGAACTTATGCGGTAACAGGAGATTACATGGAAAGTGAACCTTTCTGTGTCTATATTCCAGAGGAATTAAGAAATAAGAAAACAGCTCTATAAGGCATTTTCTATAGTAGAGAAAGGCATTTTTAATGAAAATGTCTTTTTTTATCTGGAAGAAAAGGGAATAATAAAAGAATATCGGAAGAAATGAACCCTATATAAGTCTTATTACTTCCTATTTTTTTCGATGATTTTGAGAGGACAAGTGGTTAGGTCATGAAAACAGAATTACAATCCAAACGATTAACCCTTATACAAACCGAAAATCAGCATGCATCTGAGTTATTCGTATTTTGGACTGATCCAGACGTTACGAGATTTATGAATATGGATTTGGTTTCTACAATTGATGAAGTGATGGACATGATCACTCTTTCCAATAGATTAGCAGAAATAAACCAAGCTATTCGATACACGATGCTCATAAGAAATACGAATGAAATTATTGGAAGCTGTGGGTTTAATTATATTGATTTTGAAAATGGAAGAGCTGAAATTGGGTATGATTTAGGAAAAGGTTATTGGGGGGAAGGTTATGGTTCAGAGGCTGTATGGACTTTAATAGACTATTGGTTTCATGTCTTAGGTATGAATCGAGTCGAAGCAAAAGTAGATCCGGAAAATAGTCAATCCATAAAGCTATTAGAAAAAGTAGGATTTCAATTTGAAGGACGTCTTCGTCAATCTGAAAAGTCTAAAGAGGAATATAAGGATGTTATGATGTATTCAAAACTGAAAAGTGACCCTAACATCATACTCTAATAAAAAAGCAAAAAAGGAGTGGAGGCTCCTTTTTTGCTTTTGTTAATTCCCTAAAAGATCAGCAACAATCTCGAATGAATGTAAACGAGCACTATGATCATAAATTTGTCCATTGACCATGATTTCGTCGGCTTGAGTTTCTTTGATGAATTTTTCTAGTTTTGCTTTTACAGTCTCAGGACCGCCAATGATTGATCCTCCGAGTCTTTGCTGGATGATAGCTTGTTCATAATCGCTACAGATTTCATTCATATTATTGACAGGAGGTTGTAAGAATCCTCGTTTATTTCGAATGATCCCCAAATGATGTTGCTGTAAGGTGGTTGATAGCTTTTGCGCTTCATCATCATGGTCAGCAGCAACCACATTGACACAGACGATTGCGTACGGTTTATCAAGTACAGATGATGGACGGAAACTATTTCGGTATAAGGCAAGAGCAGGTAATGTGTTTTCTGGTGAGAAATGACTAGCAAACGAAAATGGAAGACCAAGATGTCCTGCTAGTTGTGCACTATAACCGCTCGAACCTAATAGCCAGATCGGAATGGATAACCCTTCACCAGGGATGGCCCTCACAGGCATTTGCCCTGAAGTGTTCTGTGGTTGAAAGTAAGCGCGTAGTTCTGCTAATTGTTCAGGGAAATCTTCTCCACCACTTCTTCGATCACGCCTTAAGGCATGGGCAGTCAACTGATCTGTTCCAGGTGCGCGCCCAAGACCAAGATCGATTCGTTCTGGAAACATGGATTCAAGCGTCCCAAACTGTTCAGCAATGACAAGCGGAGCATGATTGGGAAGCATGATCCCGCCAGAACCAACTCGAATCGTTGATGTATGTGCAGCGACATGTCCGATTAACACAGAGGTTGCCGAACTCGCAATACCGGGCATATTATGATGTTCTGCCATCCAATATCGTTTATATCCCCATTCTTCAACATGTTTAGCTAAATCAACGGTATTCTTAAATGAATCTGTTGCCGTATGCCCCTTTAGAATAGGTGACAAATCCAGCACAGAATAAGGTAGATCACGAAGATGTTTTTTTTCTGTATTCGACATTCCTTCAACTTCTTTCTATAGTAATAATAAATAGACTTCTTACTATCTTGTATATGATTATTCTATCAATTGTTTCTATTATGTCAAAACAATATGAACTAATTAAATAGGTAGATGAGATGAAAAGAAATAGGTCTGCTCACTTGGATAGAGTCTCTAGATCAATTAAGGTCTGTATATATAACTGTCAAAAGAGGGATTAAGCTTGGTTATATGAATTATTTAAAATAAATAAAATTTTTTTGGATTTTAAGCCGGTATTCAATAAAATCATTATAGCGTTATGGATGAAATATATATCGAATCCTTGAAAATAGGATCGAAAAATAAGAATCACGGCGAACAGTTCTATTGCTCGCCGTGATTCTTATTTAACTATTCTTTAATAGAGTAGGGTTTTAAAAAAATGAATTCCTCAAAGAAATCTATACAAGAGTAGACTTCTTTGAGGGACGGTTTATACTTATTTTACAACATAATCAAGTAAAGAATGAGCACCTTTATCACTTATTGTAGTTGGAGGGAACGTACATAAATCAAATGGGTAATCTGATCCCGAAACAACTCGATCTTCGCCAACAGTTTTAACAAGGAAGTCGATACTATCTTGATTCCATAGAACATTATCATACCAAAAGCGACTTAAGTATTCAGAAGGAGGAGCTTGTAAATTGGAAGAGACGAGCTCCCATTGCTCATAGCCCTTATCTAATCTTCCTATTTGGTATGGAAGGAATCCTCCTCCATGAGCAAATAGAATTTTAACATCCGGATATTGATCCACTAGGCCGCTCAATAGTAAATCTGTTGCACAAACAGTTGTTTCCCAAGGTACTCCAACTAGATTAGGCATCATTCTTCTCTTTAAGCGAGGATCTTCGCTTAATAATGGATGAATGAAAAGAATGGCCTTCAGCCTGTTAGCTTCTTCGAAAAAAGGTTTGAAAAATGAATCTGATAGCATATGTTGAGCTAATCCAGGTCCGATAATAGCACCTTTTAATCCAAGCTTCATGGCTTCATTTAGTGCTTGTGCTGCCTTTACAGGGTTTGTTAATGGTACAGTTGCAAGAGCTGAAAGTTTTTCAGGAGTCTTTTTAATTAACTGAGCAAGTGATTGGTTATAGAGACTGGAAAACTCAGTACTAATGTCTAATGGAAAATCATACATGAAAAGCTGTGGAACGGGAGACACGATCGAGTGGGTAACACCAGCCTGTTCCTGCTCTTGTAGGTAAAGTTCAGAATTGATAAAGGAATCTTTTAATTCAAATCCCCATTTTTCATTAACAACGAGAAAATCTTCTTTATTTTCCTCTTTATTAATCCATCTAGCATTTACTTTATTTTTATTTTCCTTTAACCAATTGAGAACCTCTGTTGGGATAAAATGAGTATGAAAATCATGCATGTCAATCCACTCCTTATTGTTGTTAGTTTTAATCTATTTTTTCTTATATTTAAGTTTTGTAGAAAAATTAAATCCTATATTGAAAGCGTATTCTTTGTTTTGAATTTTGAAAATGTTTATTATGTAGTCTATTTATTCCTCCTTCTATTAAACTCGTAAATGTATGTTAAGTGAATATTTACTTTATATAAGGATACTATACACCAAAAATATTATTTTGAAAAGTAAATATTCTAAAAATTTTAAAAAGAGTATATAGTCTGCCTTTAATTTATTAATTAAATAGAATTATTGCTTCTAAAATGTTAAGTGATTGAACAATCATGTATTAAAAAAGGATGACATAGTAGAGTCATCCTTTTTGGAGGTTCTGGCCGGCTATCCCTTCTAATTTCAAGAAAAATTGAGTGACTGTTTCACTATATTCATTTAAAGGTTCATGACCGATTAAATCCTTGTCATTCAATAAAAAATGGAGGACACTTTCGACAATATGTTTGCGTGGGGAGGGGGCATGAATGAGTTCATCTTGTACAAAATCGATCATCTCCCAATATTTAGTTCGTTCAGTTTCGTCGATTATATTCTCACGAATGGCCGTCATTAATGTTAAATGAGACTTTTTAAGTTTGATTTTTAATGGATCGATTGTCTTGTCGCAATTAGGAAGAAATTGATCCATTAGGTAAGGATTTAGCAGTTGCTCACCACTTTCTGAAAGGTCCTCAACCAACTTAATTAATCGATTCACACAAAAGCGAATAATGGGGGTTGGGTTACTCTCATCCTTCTTATCCATATAGTAAAAACGAGAACTTTGTTGTAGTATGCTTATAAACATAATCGAACAATCAAAAAGAATAGGCTTTTTTTCCTTACCAAAAATATCAATTAAACGATTGTACAACCATTTGATCTGAATAAACTCTTGTTGCTGGAGAAAGCGAATGAGATCAGGCTCTTTTGAGAGAAAGACTTCATTAAAAAGAAAAAACATTTTATTTCTTCGGTTTTTCCTTATATTAACGGCTAATTGTTTAATGAAAATCTCAATATCTGAAGGATCATGTCCAATTAAAATCTCATTTCGCTCTTTGTCAAGTTCTAATTGTAAATTTTTAAATATAGCGGTAAGAAGTTCGCTTTTTGAGGCAAAATAATTATAAAAGGTACCTTTTGAAATTCCACTACTGTCTAATATATCTTGGATCGAAGTTGATTGATAACCTTTATCCACAAATAATTTATGTGCTGTTTTAATGACACGTTGTTTCCGATCGTTCACTCTCTCCCCCCATTTCATTATGACTGCAATTGAACTGCTAGTTAAAAATATAGTACCTTAATTATACATAGCTGACAAATTGAACATAGAGTTTATTGTAGTCTTAATAATGGAATAATAATGAAAAAACTGTTTAGTTTTAAGTTGAATATTTCCCTACTATAATAAAATACAGAATTCTTTCGGGGGATAGAGATGAATATGAGAAAAAAACGAAATGACAAATTCCATTTAATAATGGTTGTCATCGGATCATTGATTATTAGTGGTGCCTTTAATTTATTTTTTATTCCACATAATATATTAAGTGGTGGTTTAAGTGGAATTGCGATCATGCTAGGTTTGATTACACCGTTTCATACGGGATTGTTAAACTTTATTTTAAATCTACCCTTGCTTATTATTGGAATATATAAGTTAGGGAAACGATTTATCTGTTATACCATTGTATCCGTACTGGCGACGTCGGTTGGACTGTACTTCATTCCTATTGTGCCAATTTCTTCTGAGCCGATTTTATCTTCCATTTTTGGTGGTGTGATCAGCGGAATTGGCATTGCTATGATTTTTCGTGCATCTGGATCTTCAGGTGGAATGGATATCATTGCTCTTCTTTTGACGAAAAAAAGGGATCTGCCATTAGGGACCATTCTTTCAGGGTTGAACGCTATTGTTGTTGTTGTTTCGGGTTTTATCTTTGGATGGGATGCTGCTTTACATACACTGGTTGGGATATACGCAACAGGAAAGGTTGTTGATGCGATTCATACGAAGCACATTAAGTTGACGCTTATGATTGTGACGCAAAAAGGGGATGAAATAAAGGGGAAAATGCTTGCTAACCTTTATCGTGGCATTACGATTATGGATGGACAAGGAGCCTATTCAGGTGAACAGCGAAAGATATTAATGACAGTTATTACGCGGTATCAGTTAACAGATGTGAAATTATTAATTAATGAAATTGATCCCCATGCCTTTGTTAATATAACCGAAACGAAGGAAGTCCTAGGTGCATTTGATAGAAATTAATAAAAAGCGCAATGGACTGCATACTTTCCCAATAAAAAACAACAAGAGCTAATCTAGCTTTTGTTGTTTTTTATTGAGTATTCGTTTTAGATGTTCGATTAAGTAGCCAAATATAGAATAGAATTGAAATGAGTACAGAGACAGCAGATGATAAATAAACACTTTGATAGCCAAATAAATGACCAATTTGACCAAAGAATATGGCACCGAGACCAATACCAAGATCAAAGAAAGAAAAGTAGGTTGCGTTTGCCATTCCCCGTCTGTTTGCAGGTGTTTTTTCAACAGACCATGCTTGTAATGTGGGCTGAACAGCTCCAAAACCAAGACCATAGAGGATGGCGGCTATGTACAAAATACTGTTGTTCGGTAGCCATGCTAATAATAGCATCGCCACAAGGATGAAGGAAGCACCTGGAATAAAAATAGCACGATGTCCTTTTTTATCATAAAGTTTACCAGCAAATGTCCTCGTCAGCATAAGTGCAAGCGCGTACAAAAGGAAATACCATTGAATACCAGTCACTTCTTTTTCAACGGTATACAGAGGTAAGAAAGTAGCGATTCCCCCAAAGGTTACAGTAATAAACAAAATGAGCAAAGAGGGCTTAAGTGCACTTTTTTCATATAAATCCCATTTCTTTTTATCTGTTTTTTCCACAGGTGCTTCGACTTTTTTATATGTAATCAGAGAAGATAATAGAAGAGCAGCTAATCCAAGTGCAGCACTAATGAAGAACAGCTGAGGAAAGGTGATGATTCCGGCTAAAGTTAGACCGAGCGACGGACCAAAGGCAAGTGCTAGATTTCCAGATAGTCCATAATAACCTAGGCCTTCTCCACGTTTACGTACTGGAATTAAGTCAGTGGCAATTGTTCCTGAAGCAGTTGTTGACAGTCCCCAACCAACGCCTTGAATAATTCGCATCATAAACAAGAACATGATGCTCATGGCAAAAGCGTAGGATCCCACAGAGATCACAAAAATGGCGAGACCACTAAGGTAAACAAAGGCTCTTCCTTTTGATTCTAATGCATGCCCTGCATAGGGTCTGATAAGAAGGGATGAGAATGTAAATATTCCAACCACTATTCCGATTAATTGGTTATTTCCTCCTAGTTGCTCAACAAAGAGGGGGGATGGTCGGGAGAGTCATTTGAAAACCAAGAAAAATAAAAAAATTCGCAAAGCAAATTAACGTGAAATCTTTCGTCCAAATTTTATTAGAAGAAACAGAGGGATTTTCCTTTATTTTTGTGTTTTCCATTATGACTGAGTTTCTCCTCTCATGATTATGCTCGTTTCTATTGTATCTTATTTGTATAGAGGTAGCTATTGATAAAACTATACATTTTACTAAAAATGGTAATTTAATTGTTGCATATAAAGAAAGGGAGGGGTAGGAGTAAAACATTGTAGCAATGGAATCTGTTGTAGTAATCGTTTGATCGAAGTGTTAGAAATGTTTTGTGTTTAGCATAGACAAGAGCCCACGAACATTTCCCAAAAAAAGCATATGATTTATAGAAATAGAAAATAAATGAAATGAGGAGGGCATATTTTATGCATGATGGGATGCTAAGCAGACAATTCGGATATGGATTTGGAAGAAGACCATTCGGGTTCGGATTTGGAAGAAGACCATTTGGATTCGGTCCTGGCTTTGGTTTAGGCGGCTTAGGGTTTGGGTTGCCACTAGGTTTTTTAGGAGGATTAGCAGCAGGCGCATTAATTAGACCACCGTATTATCCACCATACCCTTATTACTACCCATATGGAGGTTATTATTACTAAACTGTATATAAAGAATAAAACAGAAATCCTCTCATTTTATTAGATGAGAGGATTTTAAAAGATTATGGTTTTATTCCCAATTTTCGTATACAATATCTCCGCCGGTTAGATCAATGGTATTTCTTTCTCCTTTATAAAGAAGTTTCCCATCTTCCTCAACAATAAAGTTTTCATATGTAAAAATGGTCTTTCCGGCCGGTAGTGTGATAATAACCTTGTCTCCAAGCTCTTTTTTTGGTGTTTCAATTCTGATTAAACTTTGTGAATAAAAATAAAGTCCGATTATGACTAAAAGTAAGACAAGAACAATATACATTGGCCAAAGTTTATAAAATGGATTTTTTTCATTTGTAGTTTGTTCTGATAGACTCATCTTTTCCTCCTTAATGGCTGAATCTCTATTAATCTATTTTTTACTAAACCGCTTCTATTCTCATCTATACGATATGCACGTAAATACGAAAAAATGACTGCTTTCTGGAAAAGGGTTGTCTATAGAGGGGGCGGATTGTCAATGAATATATGTTTTTTCAGAATGTAAACCATTAAATATAAGAAAGTATGAAAATTATAATCTTCCTTAAATTCATTCGTAAATAAGATATATCCTAACGGAAAATGGTTACGAAAAGGTGCCCCGACATTTTGATTAATACGGGTTTAGACATTCATTCGGAAAACAACAATCTATGCGAAAACAGCCATATAAAATGAAGAGCAGCCATTTCAGTTAATATCGATGCGATCAAAAAATCCGTGCTTGAATTAAATGAACTTGTGGATTCTAGGCTGTGAAGTCGGTCCGTTTATAATACGGACTCTAGAAGCTGTTCGACCTTCCTTCACTTCTACTAATGTTAGTATGTTTTTTTGCTATGTTAATGATGAATATTGATAAATTACCTTTGGTGTATACGATCTTGCGTTTCATTTCATTGAATAACTTAATGCTCGCGTATACTAAAAGCTTTTAAAGCAACAACACGATTATTTAATCTAGATTTTTTAAAAACATAGTGACCTTAGTTATTAAGTAATGTCCTAGACTTGGCTAATGAAATAACCTAAAATTGTGTATTTGTCTATCGCATAATGGGGTCATCCTGAATAGGATATAAGGAAATTAGAAAAGGAGGTTTTTTTCAATGTCAGCAGAACCAGCAGGATACGGGTGCGGTGGAGGCTTCGCTTTGTTAGTAGTATTGTTTATTTTATTAATCATCATCGGTGCTTCTTGGGGATACGGTGGGGCTGTTTATTAATTAAGTGAAATTGTGAATAAAGGAAAAGGAGGAGTTTATATGTACGGTTACCCATGTGGAGGATATGGATACGGTAGTGTTGCTGGCGTTGGTTACGGCGGTGGCTTCGCGTTAATTGTTGTTCTATTCATCCTGTTGATCATTGTTGGTGCAGCTTGTTTTAAATGGTAATTCCATTTATTAAAATAGGTGAAAAAGAAAGAGGTACTGCCTGTGCAGATACCTCTTTCTTTTCGGTTATTTTTCATATTTGAGAAATAGAGTGAGTTGGTTACAGATTTTCCGAACGAGAAAGCCCACTTCTTCAGATGTGTGAGTGTCAAAATTGGTAAAATTCCACTGTATTTTTGTATAGTCTTTTATAAACATCGTTAATAGATCTTTTTTTTATGTTAGCTATCACTTGAATGGATTGATGGATCATGGATGGATGTGTGAGTTTGTCTTGAAACGGTCCTTCAAATGGCCATGGTCCGTCTGTTTCGACCATTATCCTTTCAAGTGGGTATAGCGCAACAAGCTGTTGGATTTCTTTTTCATACAAGATATCAGGTGTAACAGAGATAAAGTAACCGTTATGAATCATCTGTGTGATTGTCTTTGAATCACCTTTAAACCAATGAAAATGAGCCTTTTCTACGGAGTGTTTTTCGAGTAAATCGCAAACAAGTGGTGCGTCGTCGTACACGGCATGCAGAATAATTGGTTTTTGCCACTTCTTCGCTAAGATAATAAATGTTTCGAGACGTTCAAGATACCCTTCTATTGGGAGAGGTTCTTTTTTTCGTAAATAATAAGGTAAACCGACTTCACCAACCGCAATCATCTCCTGCTCATGCACTGTGATCCAGTCAATCAATTCGGTAAAATTGTTGTCTGTAATGAATTCTTGCTCAGGGTGCCAGCCAAACGCGGGCTTTAGTTTGTTATATCGTTGTGCGAGCTCGAGATTCTGTCTACATGAAGCGAGATCAAAAGAAACACCGATAAGTGCTCTTACTGTTGAATCTGTATGTAAAATAGGCTCAATTTCTTCTTTTTTATAATGGTCTAGATGGATATGTGCATCAATAATTTTTCGCATGGTCGGTCACTTCCTCACTGAAGTTAGTGCATAATAGATTTTTTGTTTCCCGTCAAGAAATTCTTCCGTGTCTATGTTGACAAGTTTTTAGTAAGTGAATTATGTCTGAAGAGCTGAGTCATATAAATAGGTTAGAAAACGAGGCTAGCGGGGATATAGGCTATGTATTTTAGTTTCTATAGTTAATATATAAAAAACACCTAGGTAATATTTACCATGTGCATACTGAAACAACATCATAATTGTTCAGAATATGTTTCCTCCACTGGCATTAACGAGATCAGGTTCAAAGGGTCAGTGTCAGAACGGATACTTTCTGAACCGGGATACCCGGTTCCCCTACCTATTCTTACCTATTCGATTTACTCTATCCAATTATAATACATTTTAACTTTTTGAAAAGAATGAATTACTTTATGAGGGGTTTCTAAGGATACCAGCCGGTCGTTGGAAAGAAAAAAGGTGCTATATATATTATAAGTGGAAAAATAAACTAGATAATATATGGGAAATTTTGAGGTGTAGTGCGAACAATTGATCCATGATAGGGTAGTAATGGTAGAAGAAATGAGGAGGGGATAAGGTGAAGAAAGTAATTGTCTTAACAGCTCTGTTCGCGCTACTTCCGCTTCTATTGTTCCCTAAGGTAAACGTATTTGCTCAAACCCTTGAGCATGTTCAAATATATGGAGTTAAGCAGGAAGGTTCTTACTACGATATGGGCATGAAATTTGGTGTTTCAAAACTAGACTTAGAGAAAATGAGTCGTCAATCCTCAGTGCAGACAGGAGAAACACTCATAATTCCTGAAATAATTACAAGCTACAATATGGGTATGAAATTTGGTGTTTCAAAACTAGACTTAGAGAAAATGAGTCGTCAATCCTCAGTGCAGACAGGAGAAACACTCATAATTCCTGAAATAATTACAAGCTACAATATGGGTATGAAATTTGGCGCTTTAAAACTAGACTTAGAGAAAATGAGTCGTCAATCTTCAGTACAGACAGGAGAAAAGCCCATAATTCCTGAAACGATTACAAGCGAGGAGAAAGAATTGTTAGCTCGTCTTGTGACAGCGGAAGCAAAAGGTGAGCCATATGAAGGGAAAGTGGAGGTTGCGACAGTTGTGTTAAATCGAGTTGACCATGAACAATACCCAGATACAATTGAAGAAGTGATTTATGAAAAAAGACAATTCCAACCAGTCGACAATGGAACGATCAATAAACCAGCCGTAAAAGAGGCAGAAAAGGCTGTGAATGAAGCAATTGTATTAGAAATGGAAGGGGAGGGAAATGATTCATTAAATTTCTATAATCCCAAAATAGTAGACAGCAAGTGGCACCGATCGAAAACAGTAACTGCTAGAATCGGTGACCATGTATTTACAAAATAACTCCGTTTGGTAGCGGAGTTATTTTATATACAAAAATAATTTTTATTACATAAGGGATATGACTCACCTGTTGCTCTATATAAATGAAAGAAAGTAATTATTTAAGCCACCCCGTTTTATTCAATCATATCGACAGATTCTTTTTCTTTCCAAGCCTTGAACCGTTCTAATTCTGAGGAAATTTGTCTCACAGTAAAGCCAATGACGGCCACATCATCGAAAATCCCTAATCCGACAAGAAAGTCAGGTATTAAATCAACAGGGGAAACAAAATAAATAATCGTTGCAATCACCATGAGGATTGTTTTTTTCGAAATATCTTGATAATCCTTTTTGGACCATGCTTTCACAAGCTCAAATAATAATTGTAATTTATCCCATACTTCATCAAGAGACTTTTTTTTGTAATCAGCTTTATGCAAGGCTTTCTTTAATAAACTATTCATTTCTTCTGGATTTTCTACATAGCGTTTAGCTTTCCCCTCATATTTTTTATATCCCGTTTCATACTGTTCCTTACGAAATTTTTTCATGTGCTTCACTCCCTTTCTTTAGTATACATCACCAGAACGGGAGCATACAGTTATCATTTTGTTTGGGGATATCTGTTCTATTAGGAAAGAAATATGGAGGAATTTATTTCCTGATCATATTTTTTATTGCAAACAATTGTCTGTAGCGATAAGATTTGTTATGAGTGAAATTTGAATAGGATTAAAGTGAGGAAACGATATGTCGAAAAAATTTATAGAGGAAGTACAATCAAGACGTACTTTCGCCATTATATCCCATCCGGATGCTGGAAAGACAACCTTAACGGAAAAGCTACTGCTTTTCGGGGGAGCTATTCGTGATGCAGGTACGGTAAAAGGAAAGAAAACAGGAAAATATGCTACAAGTGATTGGATGGAAATCGAAAAGCAACGGGGAATATCTGTCACATCAAGTGTCATGCAGTTTGATTATGCTGGGGCTCGAGTGAATATTTTGGATACACCTGGGCACCAAGATTTTAGTGAAGATACGTATCGAACGTTAACGGCTGTTGATAGTGCTGTTATGATCATTGATTCAGCAAAAGGGATTGAAGCGCAAACTTTAAAACTGTTTAAAGTTTGCCGGTTAAGAGGGATTCCTATTTTTACATTTATTAATAAACTGGACCGTGATGGAAGACCTCCGCTTGAATTGTTGGCAGAGCTTGAAGAGGTCATGGGACTTGAATCCTATCCGATGAATTGGCCGATTGGAATGGGAAAAGAATTTCTCGGTATTTATGATCGTTTTAATAACCGGATTGAACAATTCCGTGTGGAAGAGTCAGATCGTTTTATATCGTTAAATGATGAAGGTGAAATTGAAGGAGATTCTCCGATTAAACAAAATACTTTGTACGATCAAACATTAGAAGAAGTGGAGCTCCTTAATGAAGCGGGTAATGAGTTTTCGAAAGAACGAATTGCAGATGGAATATTGACACCTGTATTTTTCGGGAGTGCTTTAGCCAACTTTGGTGTGCAAACGTTTTTGGAGACGTATCTGCAGTTTGCACCATCACCACAGCCGCGAGAGTCGAGCGTAGGAAAAGCCGATCCGTTATCAGAGAATTTTTCTGGGTTTATTTTTAAAATCCAAGCCAATATGAACCCTGCTCACCGTGATCGAATTGCCTTTTTACGTATTTGTTCAGGAGAATTTGAACGAGGGATGACGGTTACGAATCCACGAACAGGTAAACAAATAAAGCTTTCTCAATCTACTCAGTTTATGGCAGATGATCGTAGCACAGTGAATACAGCTGTAAGTGGGGACATCATTGGGCTTTATGATACGGGAACCTACCAGATTGGTGATACATTGGTATCTGGGAAGCCTTTATTTCAATATGAAAAATTGCCACAATTTACACCAGAGCTGTTTGTTCGAGTAACGGCGAAAAACGTTATGAAGCAAAAGCATTTTCATAAAGGGATCGGACAATTGGTTCAAGAAGGGGCTATTCAGTTATATAAAACGGTCAAATATGAAGAGTACTTGCTTGGAGCAGTTGGTCAACTTCAGTTTGAAGTATTTGAACATCGGATGAAAAATGAATATAATGTGGATGTATTATTAGAGGGTCAAGGTTCAAAGATTGCTCGTTGGGTTGAAAATGATGAAATCAATGAAAATTTGTCAAGCTCACGTAGCCTTCTTGTTACCGATCGTTTTGAGAATAAAGTCTTTTTGTTTGAAAATGATTTTGCTTTAAGATGGTTTCAAGATAAAAATCCTGATGTTAAGCTATATAATCCAATGGATGCAACAGAAAAATAAATAAATGATAAGAGGCAGACTCATAAGGTATATGACTCCCACAAAACAATTAATATCTAGGTGCTTAACAAATGATTGTAACTAGATATTAATTGTGGGGTTTAAACCTTTCTTTAAGGGTCTGCCTTTTTGTTATGGAAATCAATAGAAGTCATCTTATTCTATTTATTCTATTGACGTCATTATATAAAGATAATATATTAATAACATTGTTTAATGCATAAAAGTGTTTAAGCGAAAAAATATATTGGTATAAAGAAGCAAAACTTCATCCAAAGAATTTATCGCGTGTTTTGGAGGATGCTGGGGCACGGTAGTCAATCCTCTTGTTCCCTGGGGTGTTTGTGGAGTCTTTCTTACAGGTGTTTTAGGCGTTTCAACGATTGATTATTTTCCATTTGCCTTCTTTTGTTTAATATCTCCTATTTTAACGATCTTATTTGGAATCACAGGTTTAACAATTACAAGTGAATCGAAATCGGAATGAGTGGTTTGAGGGGAACCTTTTTTCAAAATAATCATATCTTGTTAACAAATGAATTGTTCGATCAAAGGGGAGTAGCTTTTAGGAGAGCCTAAAATAAAGTCGTCATTTCATGGATGTATTTCCATCGGCTTTGTTGGCATGTGATGCTTTGCAAGACCTTTGCCTAGTGGCAAAGGTCTATTTGTTTTTTTGTTCTTTGATTACCATGAATTACTATATTGCCATCTCGGTCAATATCGAACAATAATAATTGGAGGCGATATAGGTGGAGATGAGTATGTTATTAGAATATGGTTGGGTATTATTAGTATTAGTTGGTTTAGAAGGTATTTTGGCAGCTGATAACGCTGTTGTCATGGCTGTCATGGTTAAGCATTTGCCGGCTGAACAGCGAAGAAAAGCATTGTTTTATGGATTGCTTGGAGCATTTGTATTCCGCTTTGCCACTCTTTTTATGATTTCTTATTTAGCTGATGTTTGGCAGGTACAAGCAATAGGAGCCTTATACTTATTATTCATTGCTTTTCATAATTTATATGGTAAATTTAGCGGTAAGGAGAAGGAACATAAAGTAAAGGGGAAGAGAACCTCCTCGTTTTGGATGACGGTCTTAAAAGTAGAGCTGGCTGATATTGCCTTTGCGATTGATTCTATGTTAGCAGCAGTAGCCCTTGCTGTAACGTTAGAGCCGACAGGTTGGTTTACCGTTGGTGGAATTGATGGAGGTCAATTCATCGTGATGTTTTTAGGCGGAATTATCGGCTTGGTGATTATGCGTTTTGCTGCCACTTGGTTTGTTACGTTACTCCATGCAAGACCTACACTTGAGACAGCTGCATTTCTTATCGTCGGCTGGGTTGGGGTAAAGCTTGCTGTTTTTACACTAGCGCATCCAGATGTTGGGATTCTTAATCATCATTTTCCTGAATCGACAGGATGGAAACTCGTTTTTTGGATCGTCTTAATTTTCATTGCAGTTGGAGGTTATGTTCTTTCAGGAAAAAAAGGGAATAAACCGATCATAGAAAATTAAATGATGTTCATTTTCGGTGCTCAGTGACATCGAAAATGGACTTGTTTTTATAAATACTTAAAAAAAAGTCCGGAAAACCGGACCTTTTTCCATTTAATATGTGATTTTACAGTTGATTTTTTCCTGATAATTGTGTTTGTGCTTGTTGAACTAATCGTTTAGTAATTTCTCCACCAACGGATCCATTTGCACGAGAAACGGTATCTGAACCTAAATGAACACCAAATTCTCCAGCAATTTCATATTTCACTTGATCAAGATATTGTTCAATTCCAGGAACGAGTAGTTTATTACTGCTTCTAGACATCTATTCCAACTCCTATAAAATAATTTTTACAACCAGAGTAAATTTTCTCTGTACAAGTATTATGAGTAGTTTATGAAATTTCATGAATGGTAATGTTTATCGGGAATGGTATTTCTATAATAAGAACGTTTTGAATGATAATCACTGTTCACCTCTAACAATCGTCTTGTATTTTTCTTCTGTTTTTTACAGAAAAGTAATAAACCGAAAAAAATTTTCGGTAAATTTCCTTATATTCTTTAAAAAATAGGTAATATTCATTAAGATAGGATTAGCGAGTTGGGAAAGGAATTACAGTATGTGGCATAAGCTAAAACTTAAACTAGATAATATAACCCCTGCACAAGCGATTATTTCTTTTTATTTTATAGCAGTGACTGTGTCGGTGTTATTACTTCGAATCCCTGCTGTTCATCAGGAGGGTATTGAAGTCTCATTATTAGATACTATCTTTACTGCGATTAGTTCTGTAAGTGTGACAGGTTTGACTGTCCTGAATATATCGGAGACATATAGTACCTTCGGTATATTTGTTCTTATGTTTGTTTTCCAATTTGGGGGCATAGGGGTCATGTCACTCGGGACTTTTGTTTGGCTTTTAATTGGGAAGAAAATTGGGTTGCGGGGAAGAAAGTTGATTATGGTTGACCATAATCAGTCAAATTTAGCTGGACTTGTGGCTCTTATTCGGGAAATTTTAAAGATCATTTTATTGATTGAATTCTTTGGGACACTTATTCTTGGTTTTCATTTTTTACAATACTACCCAACTACAGGTGAAGCCTTTTTGCATGGGGTATTTGCCTCTATAAGTGCAACGACAAATGCCGGTCTAGATATTACAGGGGCGTCACTGGAGCCATATGCAAATGATTATTTTGTTCAATTCATTACTATTATTTTATTGACCCTTGGTGCGATTGGTTTTCCTGTATTGATTGAACTGAAAAACTATCTTTTTCATAAGGAAGCTTTTTCACTTCCATTTCGTTTTTCACTGTTCACCAAGTTAACAACAATCACATTTGTAGCACTCCTTTTCTTTGGAACCTTATTTATTATTTTGTTGGAATTCCAGCATTATTTTAAAGGGATGGTTTGGCATAAAGCCTTTTTCTATGCCTTTTTTCAATCGGCGACAACGAGAAGTGGGGGGTTGGCAACAATGGATGTTAGTGAATTTACCGATCCAACGCTTCTTTTTATCAGTTTACTCATGTTTATTGGTGCTTCACCGAGCTCTGTCGGTGGAGGAATTCGAACAACTACTTTAGCACTTAATATGTTGTTTTTATTTCATTTTGCTCGTGGAAAGCGTAATATTAAGATTTTTAGAAGAGAAATACATGAGGATGATATCACAAAGGCTCTTGCGGTTACGCTACTCGCCATTTTTCTTTGTTTTACATCGATTATTATTCTTTCGATTACAGAGCAACACTCGATTATAGAAATCATCTTTGAAGTATGTTCAGCATTTGGAACAACGGGTTTGTCCATGGGGATTACACCCGACTTATCTACATTTGGAAAATGGACTATTATGATTCTTATGTTTATCGGCCGAATTGGAGTCGTGTCATTTTTATTATTAATTCGGGGAAAAGAACAAGATGTGAATTATCATTATCCGAAAGAACGAATTATCATTGGTTAAAGAGGGACTCTCCTTACCATTCATTTTTGTATATTTCATCTATCAAGTGGAGATGCCTAGCAGTGACAAGGCACCTCCATTTTTTTTATTAGTCTGTTCCCTTGTTGCCAACATTTTTAGTAGGATGCATAAAGAGGCCAGACTGTGGTAGTTTGGTGTTTTCAAGTAGTTCATTATTTTCTGCAGTATTCCAACCGATGTCATTAGTTGGATGGACCCATTCACTGCCGGACATGACGGTTGGATCTGTCTTCTCGCTCCAACTTTCTAATGGAGATTCTTTAGATGTATAATGACTGTCACCAATGGTTACCCCAAATGAATTGACAAATGGAGGTTTCATTTGTATTTCAGTTCCTTTAAAACTAGGAGCGTTTATTTGATGAGGCAATGTCTCATCAATGTCAATTCTTTTGTTTCTTTTCATTGTGCTCATCCCTTTTTAGTTTATTTTCTACTATCACTCATCGTTTATTTACTGAAAAAAAAGGAAGTAGAAGTGTTGAATGAAATCTTTCTAAGTGTAGAAAATATGTTTGTACTGAACTAAAGGGAGGAATTAAAAATGACAAAAAGAAAAGCAGAATTTGATGCGGCTGAAAAGCATACAAAAACACCGAAAAAAAATATTCAAGAAACAGAGTTTTCAGCTGAATTTAGTCATGGTGAAAACCCACTTAAAGGGGCTAACCGTAATTCAAAACAAGGTCGGGAGGGAAGAAGCTAAATATGAAAAAATCAGCTGAAAAACAAAATAAAAAAACGTCTGAAAATGTTGAATTTGGAATGGAGTTTGGCGACTTGAATGCAAGTAAGCTTTATGAAGTTCCATTTATGACGAAAGAGAAGTCAAGTGAAAAAAAGAAATAATCATCATAAGAATGGCCCCTCTAACTTAGATGTTGGAGGGGCCATTCTTACAGGGTCATCCGATTTCATTGGGGATTTGAACAGCACTTTGTTTGATTGAAATAAGTGTGGGCTTATCATGTGTTTGATCAAAATAAATCAAAAGAAGAGTAGGTTCACAAACGACTTCATTGCTAATGAAATAGTGTTCAACAGCAAATGATAGAGGTTCTAACAATGTGTGCTTAAATAAATCCTTTTCACTTAGTTCGAGACCTCCAAGAACAGAAGGATTCTGAAGGATCGCTTGATAATAGCTAGAACGTTCGTTTTTTGATAAAGTAGGTTCCCACCATGGTTTTCTTGGTTTATATTTTTGTTTAGCAAGATAATCAACCTTCATCAAATCTTTAACGATATCAAGATTTTTGATGTTGGCAATATGGAGAAAATCATCTAGTCTTCTAAACAAGTCCTCTAATTGATGTCCAATCCTTGACCAACCTTGTGTTTCCCAGTAACTACCGAAATCCTGAAAGAAATCAAATGGTGATGGGAAAACGTTTGTAACAAGGTATTCGATTGTATGATCCATACGATGGTCATTCCAGTATTTCTCTAATACATCTTCCACTTGTTTAATTCGAATAATGTCATCAAAAGACAGAACGCGATTCCCTAGAATTTCGTAGGGGGGATGGTCACTGTAGATGTATTCATGTTCCTCTGCCCGAGCTCTTAAGCCTGTTCCACGTAGCATTTTTAAGAAACCAAGCTGTAATTCCTCTGGACGGAAAGCAAATACATCGTTAAACGTTTTTTTGAATGACTGATAATCCTCTTCCGGTAGACCTGCGATCAAATCGAGATGTTGATCGATTTTTTCTCCTTCTTTCACCATCATGACTGTCCTTGTTAGCTTTTCAAAATTTTGCTTTCTCATTACAAGCTCATTGGTGTAGTCATTTGTAGACTGGATACCAATTTCAAAACGAAATAAACCAGGAGGGGCTTCTTGATTTAAAAAATCAATAACCTCTGGACGCATAATATCAGCTGTAATTTCGAATTGAAAGACAGTACCAGGCAGATGCTCATCAATTAAAAAGCGGAACATGTCCATCGCATAGCTTCTACTAATATTGAACGTACGATCGACAAACTTTAATGTCTTCGCCCCATTCTTCATCAAATAGCGGATATCTTCTTTTATTTTTTCTCGATCAAAATAGCGAACCCCTACTTCAATAGATGATAAGCAAAATTGACAGCTAAAGGGACAACCACGGCTTGTCTCAATATAGGTGATGCGTTTACCAAGTTGGGACATATCTTCGGTAAATCTGTACGGTGATGGAATTTCACGTAATTCAAGCTTGTGGAGAGGATGGTTAATACGAATATCTCCATTTTGTCTGTATGCTATTCCATGCAGGTTGTCAAAATCTTTATCACCTTCTAGTTCACGTAATAGCGCCTTAAATGGTGCTTCTCCTTCGCCAATAACGAGAAAATCAAAATCCTTCTCTTTCATCATCCAATCATGGACATCATAGGAAACTTCAGGGCCTCCAATGATAATGGTAATGGAAGGATCAATTTTTTTTATTATCTGAATCACTTTAGTAGTTTCTTCGATATTCCAAATATAACTGCTAAATCCAATTACACCGGGTTTCTTTTGGATTAGATCGGTCACGATATTTGTGACTGGATCTTTAATCGTATATTCCGCTAGTTCAACGTCATATTCTGGCTGAGCGTAGGCCTTTAAATAACGGATTGCTAAATTCGTATGGATATACTTTGCATTCAATGTGGCACAAATAATCTTCATTAATCTAAACTCCTTCAGGAAAAATAAAAATGCTCTAGACCCATTGTATATGAAAAATCATGAAAAACGAAATGGAGGAAAGGATTCAATGTAAAAAGTCTATTTGAAAGTAAAAAAATCATTTAATAGTTAACATTTTACAATTTTAGAATAAAAAGTATTTTATTGGTAAAAATTTTATTCGTCATTCTATGACAAAAAAATAGAAAAAATGACATTTTTTTCATCTGTTATACAATAAAATTTTAATTGTTATATAATAAAAAGTCCCTTTTTACTTACTGAATAAAGAGTATTTTCAAAAAAAAAAAACTGTTTCATAATAATTTTTGCATTGTTTTATTCACATTTTCGAAAAATGTGTTATATTAAAATAAAGTGAGAATAGAAAGTTAACTTCCTTAATTAAGTAAGTGTATTCGAAATCAAGTTCCTAAACATAAATTGGAAAATTGTTTTTGAGTAACCGTGCTCAGCACGGTCGTATATATTTTTGTTTTAAGGTTGAATTATGTACTTTCATTTGTCTCATTGGAGGGGAGAATTATTATGTCAATTTTACCAAAAAAGAATGATTTAGGTTTTTTTGAAATCCGCTTAGAATCAATCGGAGGATTGGGAGCGAATTTAGCCGGGAAATTACTTTCCGAAGCTGGTGTAGTTGGAAGTGGTCTAAATGGGCTTAGCTTTTCATCTTATGGCTCAGAGAAAAAAGGTTCACCTGTAAAAGGGAATATTCGTTTCTGTGACCCTTACACAAATATTCGTGATACAACTCCTGTTGAGCGTCCTCATGTAGTAGCGATATTCCATGATGCGCTTTTTAAAACTCAAGACTGTACTAGCGGTATTTATCCAGATAGTACGGCTTTAGTTAACTCTAAGAAAACTCCAGATGAGCTAAAAGAGTTAGCGAAAATTGATGGCGGTACCGTAGCCGTTGTAGATGCTACACAAATTGCTCTGGAAGAAAAAACAAAAGTAAATACAGCTATGCTGGGAGCAATTTTTAGAATTCTTGATTTCTTAGATGCAGACTCAATGAGAGATACAATCCGTCGCACTTTTGAAAAGAAATATCCTCATTTAGTAGAATCAAATATTCGTACATTTGACCGCGGTTACAATGAAGTTGAATTTAAAACATTTGAAGTGAGTTCAGACGGAGCTGTCAAGCCATTTGTTCGCCATGAGCCAACTCTTGGATATGAAACACAACCAATCGGTGGTCTAGTTGTAGATCCTGGAAATAGTATTTTCAAAGATTTAAGTATTTCACGTTCTGGGGAACTTCCTCATTTTAATGATGATACATGTATCAATTGTGCTCAATGTGACACAGCCTGCCCTGACTTTTGCTTTGTTTGGGAAGAACAGCCGGACAAAAAAGGCCGTCCGCAAATGTTCCTTAAAGGAATTGATTATCAATACTGTAAAGGCTGTTTAAAATGTGTACATGCCTGTCCGACAGATGCATTATCTAGTGCTGCTGAAACGAATGACGGATATGCTGACGCCAACCGTGTACCACATTTATTCGAACTAGTAAAATAATTGATAGAGAAGGGTGAATACGTATATGTCTAAAGAGATTATCATAGATAAAGAAAAAGCAGGTCTATCAGAAGGATCTGTTGATCAAGCGATTGTATTTGAATCTGGAAATGAAATGGCAGCATATGCTGCCCATCAAATAAACTACCATATCATGGGTTATTATCCAATTTCTCCTTCAACAGAGGTTGCTCAGTTCCTTGATGGAATGAAAGCAAGAGGACAACATGATATTAAATTAATCGCTGCTGACGGTGAGCACGGATCTGCAGGGATCTGTTATGGTGCGGCTACAGGTGGCGGACGTGTGTTCAACGCAACAAGTGCGAATGGTTTCTTATATATGCTTGAACAATTACCTGTTCAATCTGGAACTCGTATGCCTATGGTATTAAATCTAGTAAACCGTTCTGTTTCAGGACCATTAAATATTCATGGTGATCATTCTGATTTATATTTTGCATTAAATATCGGCTGGCCGATATTAATGGCGCGTGATCCACAAGTTGCTTATGATATGAACATTATGGCTATTAAACTAGCAGAAGATCCTGAAGTTCGCTTACCAGTTATTGTATCTTACGATGGATACTTTACATCTCACCAAAAGAGACGTGTACAAGTAATTAAAGATAATAAAGAAGTTCAAAAGTTTATCGGTGAAGTTCCAACAAACTTCCCACATGCTTTAGACCGTGACAATCCAGTATCAATTGGTGCTTATATGAATGAGCCTGATACAATTAATAACCGTTATCAACAATCTGAAGCAATGTATAACGCAGAGAAAGTATTCGAAAGAATTGCAAAAGAATACGCAGAATTAACTGGTCGTGAATATCCGATCCTTGACCTATATAAAATGGAAGACGCTGAAGTTGCCGTATTCATGTTAAACTCAGCTACAGAAGTGTGTAAGGATGTTGTTGATCAATTACGTGCGAAAGGTATTAAAGCAGGGGTTATTTCTCCAAATATTCTTCGTCCTTTCCCGCAAAAACAAATTGCTGAAGCATTAAAAAATGTAAAAGCTATTACAGTGGGTGACCGTGGAGATTCATATGGAGCCCATGGCGGTAACATGGCACTTGAAGTAAGAGCAGCACTACAAACTTACGGAAACAATGAAATAAAAGTTGTTAACCGTGTTTATGGTTTAGGCGGAAAAGACTTCTATGCTGATGATGCAGAACAGTTTTTCCAATTAGCAATCGATGCTGTTGAAGCTGATAAAGTAGAAGTACCATTTGATTATTTTGGTCACACTCCTGGTAATCCAGAATTAGCACCACAACGTCGTGTAGAACCATTGAAAAAAGAAGATTTACGTACAGGTCTTATTACCGTTACTCCTAATGAAGAAACAGGTAAATTAAAAGTTAAGATTCCTCCACTAAGAGCCTTAACGAAAAAACCAAAACGTATTGCTTCAGGACACGGCGCATGCCCTGGCTGTGGTATTTTCTCTGGATTAGAGACATTCTTTAAAGGAATTGAAGGCGATATTGTTGCGTTATTCCATACTGGTTGTGGGATGATTGTAACAACAGGATATCCTTACAGTTCACATAAACAAACTTATATCCATAACCTATTCCAAAACGGTGCAGCTACATTATCTGGACTTGTAGAAATGTTCTATGAAAGACAACGCCGTGGTGAATTTAAGGAGCTTGGATTAAGCGATGATTTTACATTTGTTATGATAACTGGTGACGGTGGTATGGATATTGGTATGGGGCCTGCAATCGGTACAGCTTTACGTAACCACAAAATGATTATCGTTGAGTATGATAATGAAGGTTACATGAATACAGGAAGCCAATTATCTTATTCAACTCCACTAGGACATATGACAAGTACTTCTGCTGTAGGAAAATATCAAGCAGGTAAAGCGTTCCACCATAAGGATACAGCTCAAATTATGGCTGCAACAAATATTTCATATATATTCACAGGTTCAGAAGCATACCCACAAGATCTTGTGAAAAAAGCTGCGAAAGCACAATGGTATGCAAATAACGTAGGTATGGTATATGGAAAAATCTTAATCGCATGTCCATTGAACTGGAAATCAGATGAAACATTAGGACAAGAGATTGTAGATGCTGCCGTTACTTCTTGTTTCTTCCCTCTTTATGAAGTGGAAAATGGTGTTACAACCATCACTTATAATCCAGAGGAGAAGAAAAAACGCATTGAAGTTAGCGAATGGTTAAAACACATGGGTAAATCAAAACACATGTTAAAAGAAGAAAATAAAGCCATGCTTGAAGAGTTCGAACATGAAATCGAACGCCGTTGGAATCAACTTAAAGCAAAACATGAAAGTCCGTTTTTATAATAGAAGCTATTGAAAAGAAAAATCGAGGTTCCCTTGTGGGAATCTCGATTTTTTAATAGGCTTCCTATTGTTGTAAGATCTAGGAGGAGGGTAAAAGTTTATGATTAACTGTTTATATACGAAATTTGACACCCCCTAATTGGGGATATTTACATCGTTTCGTACCAGCAACATATTATCGCTGTACGTTAAAGAAGGAAACGAAGCAATACTGGCTAATTTTGAAGCAGAAATCCAAAGAAGATGGGAAACTCTAAAAGCAAAACATGCAAATCTACTTCTATAATAATGTTCTAACTGTTAGATAAAAATAAAAAAGCCGAGATTCCATTTATGATGGGATTCTCGACTTTTTTCATGTATAGGGAACGTAGAGATCAGTTGTATTAGTTGTCTGCATCTAGCACAAGCATCTAGCCCCTCGGGTCATAAGCCAAACGATCTTCTGTGTGATCTGGCTTTTATGACCCGAGGGGCTGAGTGTGACGCCTATGCTTTTGTTCTAATGTTAGAATATAACCTCTATTTTTGGCCAAACGACCATTTGTTTTATTTTTCTGTCGCCTTTTTGTTCCTGAGTTCTGTGAAAAAGTAATTGATATTGGTAGATTAATTGATCCAGTTCTTGACTGCATTTGATCGTATCATCATTTGCTAGCCCTTTTTTGTGTACTAAATCTATCATGTTCTCTCTCTTTTTTTGAATTTCAGCTAATATGGTTTTATTTGTATAAGGCAACAAAAATTCCCCCTGATTCTACCTTTTCTCTTAATCGTTACTAGAATAACTCCCCTTTTTGAATTATGACAACAATTCATATTAAAGTAAATAGAATCGCAATATTAGACATTATTTTCACTAGTAAAACCTTTCGACACGAGTTGACTTACTCTGCAAGTTTTTTATCAGAAGGCAGTAGAAAGGCAAGCACACCTAAGAGAGGTAAGCAACCTGTGAATGTGAGCGTAGTAAGGAGTCCAAAGTGGTCGGCCATCACACCTAAAGCAATTGAACCAATTGCCCCCATTCCAAAAGCCAACCCAACGGTTAAACCAGCCATTGTGCCGATTTTTCCAGGTACTAATTCCTGTGCATACACAACAGTAACGGAAAAGCTGGACATTAAAATAAACCCCGTTATTAATAATAAAATAAACGCCATGGACGATGGCACATGTGGCATTAAGATAGAAAGTGGAGCTGATCCAAGTATGGAAGCAATGATCATATTACGTTTTCCGAAGCGATCGGCTAATGGTCCACCAAAGAATGTACCGAGAGCACCTGCTATTAAGAAGGCAAACAAAAACATTTGTGCCTGTTGAATGGTCATAGAATATTGCTCAATTGTAAAAAAAGCATAGTAGTTCGTGATACCGGCTACGTACCAAGATCGTGCAAAAATTAAAAATAGGATGAGCACAAGTGAAAAAAGAATAGCTCTAGAGATTGGTTTGGTTTTATCTGAGAAATGATGCGCATTTGCTGTCTCTTGTATTTGAATTTCTTTTAATTTACTAGAGTACCAAAGGGCAATATAGAACAGTAGGCCTACAGCAACTGCTGCAACGATGGTAAACCAAGCAGCACCAATTTGACCGAGTGGTACAAGAATCAAAGCAGTGATAAGGGGTGCTAAAGCCTGACCTGAGTTTCCTCCTACTTGGTAAATGGATTGTGCTAATCCTCTTCTTGAACCGGCTGCCATATAAGCAACTCTTGAGCCTTCTGGGTGAAAGATGGCTGAACCGAGTCCGATAAATAGAACGGCAATAAGGACAAAACTATAGTTTGGTGCAAAGGCTAACCCAAGTACTCCTATTAAAGTTGAGGTCATGCCAATTGGTAGTGCATAGGGCATTGGCTTTTTATCTGACAGTGCACCAATAAATGGTTGCATAACAGAGGAAATGATATTTAACGCAAAAGCAATGAAACCCAGTTGAGTGAAGGATAACCCCATTGACTTTCCTAACACTGGAAACATAGCGGGGATTACAGCCTGAATCGAATCATTTAATAAATGACATAGTCCCATAATCACTAATATTTTATAAGTTGTTTTTTGCTGACTTTGTATTGATTCATGTGCAGTTACTGCTGTGTGACTCATTTTCATTCCTCCTGAAAAAATAATACGTGGCTAGTCTGAAGAGTTAGCGATCCTATATTTAGATAAATCCATTATTGAACTTCATTCATCATTTTACAAGAGATTCAACTTGCACTTTTAGTGTTTTCTGAATTTTTATAGAAGTATATGTCCTATAAGATGGGGAGAAAGAATGGATAAGAGAGATGTTCGTTTTAGTTAAAAAGGATGGAAGAAGGAATAAAAAGAAAAGTCCTTAAAGGAAAGGTGTCAGACATCACAATACAATAATAGCTAGTACAATCAAGTTGAACAGGATTGTACTAGCTATTATTGTAATTTTGTAAATGTCAGATACCTTGTTATATTCATTGTGATGGAGTAGAAACAGGCAGGGATATAGTAAAGGTTGTCCCTTTGTTCACTTTGCTTGAAATATGAATGTGTCCTCCAAATGAATCAATAATTCTTTTGCAGATCACAAGTCCAAGACCTGTCCCGGTTTCCTTTGAAGTATAGAATGATTTAAAGATTTTTTTCTTTTCTTTAGGTGAGATGCCAATACCTGTATCTGAGATTGAAAGATGGCATTCATTGGATACTTGTTTAAGCTCAACAATCAAATTTCCTTTAGAATTCATTGATTCAATCGCATTCTTGGTTATATTCAAAATAACTTGTTTCATTTGATCCTTCGAGCACAGTACGTACATTGGATGTTTAGGTAAAATAAATTCGCTTTGATGGTGATTTCGATCTGCCTCATATTGGATAAGAGGGATCAGTTCAGTAAGGACCATTCTTACATCAACGGTATCTATTTTTACTGCTGTTGGTTTTCCAAGAACTAAAAACTCACTCACAATTTCATTGATTCGATTGATTTCTTGATCAATAACGGAAAAGTAAGTTTGGTCTTTTTCAGATGTATACTTCTCATTTAATAACTGAACAAGACCTTTAATACCTGTCAAGGGATTTCGAATTTCATGAGCAATACTGGCTGCAAATGTACCAACCAATTCCAACTTTTGCACTTCATTTTGTTTTTTTTCACGTGCCGATTGCCTACGTAAGCGATAATAATGGACCAGTAAATAAATAATATGGCATAAAAATAGCGTTAATATACCGATTTTGACTTGTTCCCAACGGAGTTGATGTTGATTGGCTTCACGAAGTGAAACATGAATCTTCCAGGGGATTCTATTAATCGGAAGAGAGTAATAATTCTCCTGTTCTTTTATCTTTTCACTATGATTGATTTGCATGATCATTTCATCATTCGCATTTGTGATGACAATGTGTTCTTCTGGCATCATCATTTTTAATATATTTTGTATGTAATCCACATTTAAATAAGCTATAATGATAAAAAGAAAGTTTTGTTCTTCATCTAAGACAGGTCTAGCCAGTCCAATAACACGTTGGCCATTTATCAATGTTTCTATTTCATTCGAAATAATTATGTCTTTCATATGAATGACTTCTTGAATATATTTTTGTTTGGAGAAATGGGTCTCGTTTATCACACCAGTTCCAGTCAGTACATTTCCCGAGGTATCTAATAAATACATCCCACCATAACGATGGTCAGATTCATTTGCTTTGAGCAGTATAGGTTCCATTTTTTCAAGTGTATCCTGAATGGTTACAGCAGTCATGGAGAGCGTTTCTATTATGGTAACGGAGTTTCCAATAAGATTATCCCAATGGTCCTCATGAAAAGAAGCAATCCACTCTGCGCGCCTTGCTCGTTCTACCGTATCTTGTTTAGAGATCTCTGATGAAAAATAAGATACGATAATAATGGCAGGTAGTATGACAATCATGATGTATAAGTAAATATAATGCTTAAAATTTTTCATAAGTAGTAGTCTCCAACATTTATACTAACTGTAGTATAGCATAATTAAAAAGGTACTTATTATCGTCAGGCGTAAAAAGTGTAACATCGGTTAATTATAGAGAAATTGACTTAAGTTGTACATTTTTTTATAATAAGAATTTAATAGAGAATTGCTATTTTCTATAAGGTGAACATAAATCAATGAAAACAGTACTAAAGTGTAATATAATATGAGTAAAAGGATATGGTTTATATATGGAATCTGAACTGAATGATCAATCATTAAAATTATTTATTGTTTTATCTCGTGCTTATAGGGCAATGAATGAGCATGTAAATAAACGAATTCAACGTTATGGGCTTAACCCGACAGAATTTGCGGTATTAGAGTTACTTTATCATAAAGGAGATCAGCCGTTACAGCAAATTGGCGGTAAAATTTTATTAGCAAGTGGAAGTATGACTTACGTGATTGATAAACTTGAGAAGAAGGAATATATCACTAGAGTCGCATGTGCAGAGGATAGAAGGGTTACATTTGCACAAATTACGCAAAAAGGGAAAAAGTTAATTGAGCAAGTTTTTCCTTCACATCAAAATGAAATTGAAAGGATCATGTCTGTTCTTTCAGATGAAGAGAAGGATACAGCCATTGAACTTTTGAAAAGAATTGGTTTATCTGTTAAGGAATATTAGTCTATCTATAGATATCTCTACTTTTAACAGTAAATATCGAACAAAACTACAAGTTCTTTCATATTTTTGTAGCCCTTTCTTAGTGAAGGCGAAATATATGAAAGAACTTGTTTTTTCTTTTGTAGGAAAAAAGTGTTATTGTAAAATGGAGCAGTAAAGATGAAGTCAGGGGTGAGAAAATGAAATTTCAAGACTATACATATGTACGTCCACAATTGACCGAAATAAAAAAGCATTTTGAAACAGCACTAGACACTTTTCAAAAGGCTTCTAGCGTAGAGATGCAAAGTGAAGCGATGAAAGAATTGGCAAAAATTCAAAATGATATTGGTACAATGGAAAATCTCTGTTATATCCGACATTCGGTTGATACGAATGATGCATTCTACAAAGCAGAACAAGAATATATGGATGATGTCCAACCAGAGATCGATCAGTATGTAACAGACTATTATCAGGCACTCGTTAAGTCTCCTTTTCGAAGGGAGTTGGAAGAAAAGTGGGGAAATCAATTATTTGCTTTAGCGGAAGCTCAGTTAAAGGTGTTTTCTCCTGAAATTGTCCCCCTTTTACAAAAGGAAAATAAACTGTCTACGGAATATACAAAGTTGATTGCCTCTGCGAAAATCATGTTTGAGGGGGAAGAAAGGACGTTAGCACAATTAGGGCCCTATATGGAATCGGTGGATCGTAACGTTCGGAAAGAAGCAAATGAAGCACGATTTGCTTTCATGGCCGAGCATGAAGATGAATTAGACCGAATTTATGATGAACTTGTCAGAGTGAGGACAGAAATTGCTCATCGACTTGGATTTAAAAATTTTGTTGAGCTTGCTTATTATCGTATGAACCGAACGGACTATAATGCCAAAATGGTGGCAGCATTTCGTGAACAAGTAAAAGAATCAATTGTTCCTATGGCAACGAAATTAAAGGCGCGCCAAGCTGAGCGAATTGGTGTCGAGAATTTGAAGTATTATGATGAAGGTTTTATTTTCAAAACAGGTAATGCTACACCGAAAGGAAGCCCTGAATGGATTATTGAAAATGGGCAAAAAATGTATAATGAGCTCTCAAAAGAGACGGGTGAATTTTTTACATATATGAGAGAGAATAAGCTGATGGATCTTGTCGCTAAAAAGGGGAAAGCAGGTGGAGGATATTGCACGTTTATCGAAAACTATAAGTCCCCCTTTATCTTTTCTAATTTTAATGAGACATCAGGAGATATCGATGTGCTAACCCATGAAGCGGGTCATGCTTTTCAAGTATATTCGAGTGGCCATTTTGAACTACCCGAATATTATTGGCCTACGTATGAAGCGGCAGAAATTCATTCAATGAGTATGGAGTTTTTTACATGGCCATGGATGGAATTATTCTTTAAGGAAGATACGGAGAAGTATCAGTTTGCCCATTTAAGTGAAGCGTTGCTTTTTCTTCCTTATGGAGTGTCTGTCGATGAATTCCAACATTGGGTATATGAGAATCCAACGGCTACACCAAGAGAGCGGAAACAAGCATGGAGAAAGATTGAGCAGAAATATCAGCCACATAAAGACTATGATGGGAATGAATATTTGGAAAACGGTGGTTATTGGCAGCGTCAAGCTCATATTTATAATTCACCATTCTATTATATTGATTACACACTTGCACAAATATGTGCGTTTCAGTTCTGGAAGCGGTCAAGAGAAGATCATCAAAAAGCGTGGCATGATTATGTTCAGCTTTGTAAACTAGGGGGAAGTTTGCCTTTCACAGGGCTTGTCCAAGTCGCAAATCTCATTTCGCCCTTTGAAGAAGGCTGTGTAGATTCGGTCATTGGAGAAATTGAAAACTGGCTAAACTCAATCGACGATAAAAGCTTATAATTATGGTGTCAGGCACCATAAAAATATATTTGTTTATGTACGATATACAGTAAAAGGAAAGGAGTCGCTATTTTTGGTAGCGACTCCTTTATTGTCTCATGGTTATCTTTTATGAATGACTATTTTTTGATCTTTTAGTTCAGCTTTAAGCTCGCCTGTTTGCCCATTTTCAAGAATATGGTCGGCAATTTTATCTTCTAATTGTTCTTGGATCACCCGTCTTAGTGGGCGTGCACCAAAGGTTCGGTTATAACCAAGCTCAACCAACTTTTCCTTTACTTCATTTGAAACCGTTAAACTAAATTGTTGTTCATGTAAGTTTTCGTTCAATTCTGCCAGCATTAAATCCACAATTTGTAGTAAATGTGTTTTTTCTAATGCTTTAAATTCAATAATAGAATCAAATCGGTTGAGAAATTCTGGTTTGAAATATTGTCCTAGTGATTGTAAAATGCTAGATTCTTTCATCGTATTATTTTTTTCAAACCCTACTTCGATTCTTCGCTCACCAACACCAGCATTACTCGTCATAATAATGACGGATTCTTTAAAGTTTACCGTCCTGCCTTGACTGTCTGTTAATCGACCGTCTTCAAGGATTTGCAGGAACATATGAAGGACATCTGGATGAGCTTTCTCAATTTCATCAAGTAAAATAATGCTGTAAGGGTTGTGGCGAATTCTCTCTGTAAGCTGCCCAGCCTCTTCATGTCCAACGTATCCTGGAGGGGAGCCGATGATTTTTGCGACACTATGTTTTTCCATATATTCACTCATATCAAGTCGAATCATAGAATCTTTCGTACCAAATAATTCTTCAGCCAGTGTTTTTGATAATTCCGTTTTTCCGACACCAGTCGGACCAACAAATAGGAAGGATCCAATTGGACGGTGTTTGGACTTTAAGCCAGCGCGACTACGACGAATCGCTTTCGCTACTTTTTCAACAGCTTCATGCTGACCAATTACTTTAGATGTAAGGTTTTTTTCTAAATCCTTCATCTTTAATTGTTCATCATCATGTAATTTTCCGACTGGAATTCCTGTTTTCTTTTCAATAATTTCTTGGATATGTGCGATATGAACAATTGGACGTTCAGTTGCTTCAGCTGTATTTAAGGATTTTTCAAGTTTGACTTCTTCTTCACGTAACTTAGCAGCTTTTTCATATTCTTCTGCTTTTAAAACGGTGTCTTTCTCCACCGCAATCTCTTTTAAACGTTTTTCAATTTCCTTGGTTGATGTATAGCTGGAAGATAGATTTATTTTGGAACCAGCTTCATCAAGTAAGTCAATAGCTTTATCAGGTAAAAAGCGATCTTGAATATAGCGATGTGATAATGTTACACAAGCCTTTAATGCTTCATCTGTATAGTTTACCTCATGGAAAGCCTCGTATTTGGACTGAAGTCCTTTTAGAATGTCTAAGGCTTCTTCTTCAGAGGGTTCCGCGACTTGTATAGGCTGAAAGCGACGTTCAAGGGCTGCATCCTTTTCGATAGCTCGATATTCTCTTAATGTTGTTGCCCCGACTACTTGCAACTCACCACGCGCAAGGGCAGGTTTTAAAATATTCCCAGCATCCATTGAACCTTCTGCTGAGCCTGCCCCGACAAGTAAATGGATCTCATCCACAAATAGAATAATATTTTTGCGTTTCTGTAAATCGCTGATTAATTGTTTCATTCGTTCTTCAAATTGACCACGAATGCCTGTGTTAGCTACTAATGAAGCAACATCTAACAAATAAACTTGTTTGTTTATCAGTTTATTTGGAACAGTACCTTCCTCAATTTTCAATGCAAGACCTTCGGCAATAGCTGTTTTCCCTACACCAGGTTCTCCAATTAAAACAGGATTATTTTTATTGCGACGGTTTAAAATTTCAATGACACGAGCAATTTCTTCATCACGACCAATGACAGGATCGATTAGACCTGTTTTTGCCATCTGATTTAAATTACGCCCGAATTGATCAAGAAACCCATTTGGAGAGCTGTGATTTGGGTTTACTTGTTGTATTGGATCATGATCATTATTTTGTTGGTTTTGCATACTTTTGAATAGATCGTCAATCGGCAGTTGATTGACGCCAGAAAATCCTTTGAATTGATTAAAGTTAGGTCCAAAATTAGAAGCTATTTTTTGTTTTTGCGACTCAAAGCAAGTTTGACAAAGGTGTAATTGTGTTTCTTTTCCGTTTAATACCATTCTCATATTGACATTTGCACTTCTTTGTTGACAAATTTGACAGATCATAACCATTCCCCCTTCAATGTTATTAATTTGACTTTGACTTTCTTTGATCTTCTATATTCTGATTATACTCTGACCTTTTTTGACTTTCAAGTATTTTACACTAGAAATTTAAGGTATTTTGTCTACTATATAGTAACAAATGTCTTTTTTTAGTGTCTGATACTGGTTTGGTCTTAGTTTGTCCTTCTGAACATATAGTGAAGGAAGGGAGGGGAGACATGTGAAAACAAATTGGGGAGCCGCTTTTCAAATTGCCGCCGTTTATGTAGGAACGGTTGTGGGAGCTGGCTTTGCAACAGGTAGAGAAATTGTCGAGTTTTTCTCTAGATTCGGTTTTATTGGACTAGTTGGAATGCTAATGTCAGGATATATTTTGATTTTTTTAGGTTCAAAATTAATGATTATCTCCGCTCGAATTAATGCAAAATCCTATGAAGAATTTAATGAATATTTATTCGGGAAAAAAATCGGAAAAGTGATTAATTTACTATTAATGCTTATGTTGATTGGTGTTTGTGCCGTGATGCTGGCAGGGGCTGGAGCTATATTTGAAGAACAATTAGGGTTGTCAAAAGCAAGTGGAGTCATGATTACAATTGCTTTATCAATCCTTGTTATGTTTGTTGGGATAAAAGCATTGTTCGCTGTAAACACGTTTGTTGTTCCACTCATGATTACATTTAGTTTTATATTGCTGGTTTTATCATTGAAACTACCTAATTTTATGGATCAATTGTTATATATTCCATATGTAAAAGATGGATGGACAGCGGTAGTAGCTCCATTTTCATATACAGCATTTAATTTATCATTGGCTCAGGCTGTCTTGGTACCTGTTGCGACAGAAGTGAAAGATGAACGGACGATTAAAAGAGGAGCCATGTTAGGTGGAACTGCATTGACTATTATCCTCATTGCTAGCCATATGACATTGGTCATGCTACCTAACTTTGAATTATATGAGATCCCCATGGCTATCATTATGAAAAATTTAGTTCCAGGATTATATTGGATTTTTGTACTAGTTATCTATGGAGAGATTTTTACATCAGTGATTGGAAATGTTTTTGGCTTAGAGAAACAATTAAAGGAATACATAGCACTGCCAAAGATGATTATTGTAAGTGGTATTTTTGTGGTTTCGTATTTGTTAAGTCTCTTTGAATACAGCAAACTTCTTTCATACCTATATCCTATTTTTGGTTATGTTAGCCTTCTCTTTATTGTTTTGTTGTGGATGAAGCCAGAAAATGCTGGGAAAAAGTAAAGGTGCTAGGCGGTTATACCTAGCACCAATTGTGCTCATCATCTTAACAAATAAAATCACTTTATGCTCTAATTTACCCGGTTCAACGAAATTCACTCACCGAGTTTTTTATTCTTTCAATTTCCTACTTTTATCGTTTTTGCCATTTGGATAAAAGCGTCGCGATGATCAAGTTGTTCTGTTGTGAAAAGTGACAATTTAATAATGGATTCTTGGTTTTTAATTAAATAGGCAGTGACAACTTCACCATCATCATTCGAAGCTTCCATAATGATAGCATTTTGTAAAAATGCCTCATTTGGAGGAGTCACTGTTTGAACGGTTTCATTGACAACTTGAAGTTGTGCCGTTGTATTTTCTTTTAATAATTCCATATCTGAATCCGGTGGTAAAATACTAATTCTCATAAAGACACGATCATTTTCTTTAAGAAAAACACTATCGTTATAAGGTTCCTCTGCCGTTAATTCATAGGCAGGCAAGATATAGAATGAAAAATTTTGATTGTCACTTTCTTGCAGAAGGGCCTTTTCCTCTTGTGTTTCTCCATTGAATGAATAAGAAACAGTTTGTTCAGAAGGAGGTGACCCTGCTCCATCTTGTACATCACTATCTGTTTGCTCTTGTGGATCTACTTCACTTTTGTTTTCGTTATTTCCTTCTAGTTCTTTCTGCTCATCTGAAGTTTCATCTTCAACTTTCTCTGTTTGATCCGTTGTTTGTTCTAAGTCATTTGCAGATTCATTGGTAGTATCCGACTCATTGTTTGTCCCACATGCAGTTAATAGGAGAGAGAAGATTCCTATTAGTAAAAAGAATTTTGCTAATCGAAGCATAATAATTCCCCCTAAATTATTTTTTATCCTAGTATCTAGTATTAAGGTGATCAATATCCTTCCATGTTATCGTAAATCTTTCTTTAACGGAATGGAAATAAGATAAAAAGTAATAGGTCAAAGGTTAAATGTGAAATAATAACTAAAGGCATACTTTTTTTCCATGCATAAAGCGCACCCCAAAAAGTTCCTGCAATTAATGCTGCAATGAGATGGATAAAGGTATCTGAGTAGATTTGAACGGAAGCATAAAGAACGGCTGCTAGCAGGATACCATAGGTCACTCCCATGGATTTTAATAACCTTTTTTGAATAAATCCACGCCAAAACAACTCTTCTCCTGGGACAATAAAAAGTAGGAGAACAATATAATGCCAGATTTGACTGGGTGAAAAACGAGTGTATAGTCTGGAAATTTCCTTGTCAAGAGGTGAATGAAAAACATCGATTAATAGATGACCTGTCCAAAATAAAGCATAAAGGATAATACCAGAGAAGATACCATACACACTATACGTTAGAAATGTACTTTCATCGTCTACCTTTTCATTCAAGATGGAATAACTAATTAGAATCAACATGGTTGCTGTAAACATATACCAAAAAATAGCTTTATCTTGAAAAGTTATATACATGAGTAGATGCGCGATGAGCAAGCCGATAATTACAAGGTAATCAATTGTAAACTTTTTCACTGAGAATCTCCTTTCATATTGACCCCCATTATTTTATCAAAAAACAATGTATGTGGGTAGGAAAGGGAAGGAAATTTGTTTTTTTGAAAAAGGGTTACATTTTAATTGATAAAAATTGAAGAAAAGAGAAAGATATAGGTGAACAATAGCATTCGAAAATGTTGTTGAGAAAACGGTAAAGGAGGAGACTTAATGTCAAAATCAAAGCGTGAGAAAGAGCGTGAATGGACGGTACGAAAACAAGACCAAAATCCTCATGGAAAAGTGAAATCATTAAAAGAAATAGCAAATAACGGAAAGTAACTCCACGATATAGAGGTCAAGGAAAAAGGAACAAGATAGGCTTGTTCCTTCTCCTTTAATCATTTTTCATTTAAACGTGAACCTTCTAGTGGTTCTATTCATAAATCAATAGCGGAATCAAAAATAGTTCTTCATCTTAATGACGGATAATTCAGACTATTGAAGGATTAATAATTTTATAGTTCTTATGATTAACAACCGTTCGAGAATGTAATTCTAAGTTTCTGAAGTTTTTCATATACGTTAAATCTACAATTACAGAGTTTTCATTCACCTTTTCAACTATTCCTTGTAATCCATCTCTAAATTCAATTACATTACCAATCTCTGCTATTCTCAAAATCGTTATCTCCTTTCTCCCCTTCGTTTACGAATTAATTAATATTTTGCCTTACTTTTATTTATTCGTAAAGGATTTCCTCTAACTTTTTCATTGATTTTCTTTATTATCATTTTTATGATTAAGAATGATAATAATGCTTATATTTATTGCTTATATCAATATAATTTTTAGGGGTGAATTGAGATGAAAGATGAAGAATTCATTAATCAGACTCTAGATAAGTTAAAGAGTGGAGAAATACAGGAGTATTTTGTTAAGAAGGATGATTTTCTTGATTTTCGTAAAGTTCTTGTAGAACGAGAGGACTTTAAGCATTTTCGTGGAATTGCTCAAAGGAATGGGGACGTATTATATCAGTATTTGGAAGAAGCAAGAAGTTAAGAGTTACGTATAAAAAGGCGGTTATGATAACCGTCCAATTAAAAATAAAAGCGACTGAATCACTGAAAATTATGATGTTGGAAGAAGGAGAGTATGATCATTATAGAAAATGATTGAAAGTAAGACTATTTTGTGATTGAGTTATTGAATGTTAGAAAACTGAGTTGATAATACTATTCATGAAGGAGTTTGATTTACATGGTTGAAAAAAAGTTTAAAGTGATTGCAGATACAGGGATTCATGCTCGCCCAGCTACATTTTTAGTACAGGTGGCGAGTAAATTTGATTCTGAAATTAGTCTTGAGTATAACGGAAAAGATGTCAATTTAAAATCGATTATGGGCGTTATGTCCCTTGGCATAGGAAAAGGTGCAGAAATTAAAATTATTGCAGAAGGGAAAGATGAGCAGGAAGCTTTAAAATCCTTACAAGAAATGTTCAATAAAGAAGGATTGGCAGAATAATGTTTTTTTTAAAGGGAATTTCTTCTTCAAGCGGAATAGCGATTGCAAAGGCTTACCGCTTAGTTGAGCCAGACCTTTCATTCGAAAAGAAAACGATTGAGGATGTTGGAATGGAAGTTGAACGATTTCAAGCAGCATTATCTACTTCAAAAACAGAACTTGAGGCTATTCGCGAAAAGGCAAATGCAGAACTGGGTGCAGATAAAGCAGCCGTTTTTGAAGCGCATTTACTAGTTTTAAGTGACCCAGAACTTCTATCCCCAATAGAAGATAAAATAAAAACCGAGCAGGTGAATGCAGAGCAGGCCTTAAAAGAAGTGGCGGATATGTGTATTACGATGTTTGAACAAATGAACAACGAATATATGAAAGAACGCGCTTCTGATATTCGGGATGTAACAAAACGAGTTCTTTCGCACTTACTTGGAGTTCAAATGGTCAACCCGAGTATGATTTCAGAGGAAACGATTATTGTCGCAGAAGATTTAACACCTTCCGATACAGCCCAATTAAACCGCCAATTTGTTAAAGGTTTCACAACGAATATTGGGGGACGGACTTCTCACTCCGCCATCATGGCACGTTCCATGGAAATTCCTGCGGTTGTTGGAACAAAAACGGCAACAGAAGAAATTCAAAATGGTGATATGATCATTGTGGATGGTTTAAAGGGTGAGGTTCATGTAAATCCAACATCCGAAATGATCGCTCAATACGAGAAGGAACAAGTCCTCTTTGCAGAGCAGCAGGCAGAATGGGCAAAGCTTGTGAATGAAAAAACGGTATCAGCTGATGGACATCAGGTTGAATTGGCAGCCAATATTGGAACACCTAAAGATCTCGAGGGTGTTGTGAATAATGGTGGTGAAGCCATTGGTTTATATCGTACAGAGTTCTTATACATGGGCAGAACGGAGTTACCATCAGAAGATGAGCAGTTTGAATCCTATAAAGCTGTACTTGAAGGAATGAACGGAAAGCCTGTTGTGGTCAGGACACTTGATATTGGAGGAGACAAAGAATTACCTTATTTAGATTTACCAAAAGAGATGAATCCTTTCCTGGGTTTCCGTGCGATCCGTCTTTGTTTGGAAGAGGAGAATCTATTCCGTACGCAGCTTCGTGCCCTTTTACGAGCGAGTTTTTATGGGAATTTAAAAGTTATGTTCCCAATGATTGCAACCTTGGATGAATTCCGCGAGGCGAAAGCCATTTTAGAAGAAGAAAAGCAAAAGCTCGTCAGTGAAGGGATACAAGTTTCTGATCATATTGAGCTTGGGATCATGGTTGAAATTCCTTCAACAGCTGTAATGGCTGGCCAATTTGCAAAAGAAGTCGATTTCTTTAGTATAGGAACAAATGATTTGATTCAATATACGATGGCTGCTGACCGCATGAATGAGAGGGTTTCTTACTTGTATCAACCATATAGCCCTGCGATTTTGCAACTTGTGAAAATGGTCATTGACGCAGCACATAAAGAAGGTAAATGGGCTGGAATGTGTGGCGAAATGGCGGGAGACGAAACAGCGATTCCATTATTACTTGGTCTTGGTTTAGATGAGTTCTCCATGAGTGCTACCTCGATCTTAAAAGCACGCTCGCAAATTCTTCGTCTTTCCAAAAAAGCGATGGAAGGTTTAGCTGAAAAAGTGTTGCAAATGAGTACAACAAGTGAAGTCATTGAGGCGGTCGAAGAAGCTACAAAAAAATAAACTTCATTGGAATCCATGTATTTAAACTATAGACTTGTTCCAACTACGTACACCCGACTAGGTATTTTAGTCGGTTTTTCGTGTGAACAAGTTTAAAAAATATTCTGATTAAGAATGAGCGTTATTCGTTTAATAAGTAACTAATATGGCAAAAGTGGAGATAAGGAGGGATTATCCATTGAATGTTAAATCGATCTATTCAGCTCTGATTTTCGTTGGCCTTATCAGTCTCGTTGGTTGTGCGGTAACCCCTGAACCATCTATTATTAATCGCCATGCTGAAGCGCTCTTAACGAATAAAAATGAATTACAGTTCCGTTTTAAAATTAATGAAAAAGTGTTTACGGATGAAAAGATGTATAAAGTCAAAGTACTCATACATGATGAACAGTTAGTAGCAGCACTTGGTAGTGGGGAATTTATATACGGATCAAAGGAAGTGTTTAACGGTAAATCACTGAATGTCTCAGACAGTAAACAATCCTTTATCTATATGGAACCTATCCCATTACTCTTGGATTTACATGTTTTTGATATTCAAAAAATAATAACAGATCAAAAAGCGATATCGATCCAAATTATAAGCGATGAAGAAGTGATTGCGAAATCCTATTTAACAAATTTTACCTCGCAAATGTAAATCCAATCCTATTGGTGAAATTAGAATCTATTCCTCTTTCTAGAATGGGTCATGATACAATAGAACTGACTTGTTTGGAAGGAGAGATCGAATCATGTTAACACCTGAAAATACTGTGATTGGTTTTATTGGAACAGGCGTGATGGGAAAGAGTATGGCTGGACATCTTCTAAGTGTAGGGTATCCTATTATCGTTTACAATCGTACGAAGGAGAAAGCGGATGAGCTTTTACAAAAAGGAGCTACATGGGTAAGTACGATAAAAGAAGTGGCTGAAAAGGCGAATGTCATTTTTACGATGGTTGGATATCCAAAGGATGTAGAGGAGGTTTACTTTGGTGAGCAGGGAATTGTGACCAATGGAAAATCCCATACATATGTGATTGATATGACGACATCCACTCCGACTTTAGCGGTAAAAATATATGAAGAAGCCCTTAAGAAGGGTATATATGCCGTGGATGCACCTGTTTCAGGTGGAGATATTGGTGCAAGAAAAGCTAAACTTTCGATCATGGTGGGGGGAGATCAAGAGGTGTATGACGAACTAGAACCTCTTTTCAACCATCTTGGCACAAATGTTGTTTATCAAGGGAAAGCAGGTGCTGGACAGCATACAAAAATGTGCAATCAAATCGCGATTGCTTCAAATATGATTGGGGTATGTGAATCGATTGTTTATGCACAAAAGGCAGGTCTAGATCCAGAAAAAGTGCTTACAAGCATTACGTCAGGAGCTGCTGGTAGTTGGTCACTTTCTAATTTGGCACCAAGAATGATTGAAGGTGATTTTGAACCTGGCTTTTATATCAAACATTTTATTAAAGATATGAATATTGCTCTAAAAGAAGCAGAAGCAATGAAGATGGAAACACCTGGCCTTGCTTTAGCCAAAAAGATGTATGATCATCTTGCTGAACATGGTGAGGAAAATAGTGGTACACACGCTCTTTATAAATACTGGCAGCAATAAATTTGCATAAATGAAAACCTCCTGATTCACACTAATGATGTATGATAGAAGGAGGTTTTTTATTGATGGCAAAGAAAAATAAAAAGAATGATCCACAACAAAAAAATAAAAAGGGTTTTGATTCAGCTGTTCTGAATCAAGAATTTGCTCACGAAATGGGCAGCACTGATGCAAATAAAATTCACAAAGACAAAGCAAAAAAAGAAAAAGCATCAAAAAATGCTGGTAAATACAAAGGCGGTTTATGAGAGTTTCGCTTCATACGTGAAAAAGTGCAAGCCTTATGCTTGCACTTTTTTTAGATAGTTCTCTATTCTATTTAAGCCTTCTTCTAGCAGTTCCATAGAACAAGCAAAGGAAAGTCTAAAGTATCCTTCACCATAGTTTGAAAAGGCACTACCAGGAACAACCGCAACTTTCTCTTCTTTTACTAAAGAAAGGCAAAAGTCAAACGATGAAACCTGGGTAACGGGTATTTTAACGAAAAAATAAAAAGCACCATCCGGTTTTTGAACTTCAAGTCCCATTTTCATGAGGCGGTCATAAACATAATTTCTACGTTCCAAGTAGGCTTCTTTCATAGGGAGAGCATCATTTTTCCCTATTGTTAGAGCTTCTAAGGCAGCCATTTGTGAAACAGATGTTGCGCAGGTTACATTGTATTGGTGAACCTTTAGCATATGCTTTGTTATATTTTTAGGTGCAAACAATAAACCAATTCTCCATCCAGTCATGGAATGTGATTTTGATAAGCCGTTAATGACAATCGTTTTGTCTCGAATAAACGAAGCAATGGAAGTATGGGGCTGATCATACACTAATTCGCTGTAAATCTCGTCCGCTAAAATAAAAATATCCCTCTGAGAAAGCAACTCAGCAATTTCGATTAACTCCTCTTCCCTTAAACTTATCCCCGTTGGATTAGAAGGATAGGGTAGAACGATGCAACGAGTGCGATCAGTTATGTATGATTTTATGACTTCTGCGGTAAAGCGAAAATCGTTTTCTCGAATATCAGCATATACTGGTTTGGCACCACAAAGTTTAATAATTGGTTCATAGCCGGGATATACAGGTCCAGGCAAGATGACTTCAGATTCGTCGTCTAAAATGGTACGAAAAGCAATATCAATTGCTTCACTAGCTCCGACCGTTACAATAATTTCAGAATCTGGCTGATAGTTCAATTGGTATTTACCCATCATAAATTGAGAAGCGGCCTCACGAAGCTTTAAATCCCCAGCATTGTGAGTGTAAGAAGTGAAATTTTCATCAATAGCCTTTTTACCAGCTTCTTTTACATGAAGAGGTGTTGGAAAATCAGGCTGACCAATGGTGAGTGAAATCATTCCTTCTGTTCCTGCCACCATATTGAAAAACTTACGTATTCCGGAAATTTCTATTTCCTTTACCTTATGATTAATTAAATGCTCCACGCATTCACCCCCAAAAAAATAATCATCTTATTTTAACTTAAACGATTGTTAAATAAAATAGCTTAGAGACTTATAAATGATCTACTTAGGAATAAATCGGATAAAACCAGGCTTTTCACCCTTTTTAAAAAGGAAAAAATAAAAAAGGAACAGGTAAAATCTTACGCCTGTCCCTAAGGAAAAAAAGAAAATATATTTATTAATACCCATAATCCCAATCGACTTCTTCATCATGCCAGAGAGCAGGATGTACAGGGCCTAAATGGATGACTTTATCATCAAGTTTACAATGGCACTCATTACAACCAATTTGATCTTTTATTTCTTCATAAATTTTGTGGTCAATACCTTCGATAATTGTAACTTTCTTATCCTCTTGGAAAAGAATAGCTGTACCCTTCATCGAGTTCTACACCTCATTAAGTTTTATTTTTTTGTAGTGCTTTTCTTATCGTCTGTATTGTAGTCCTGTTTCACTCTTAAGTCTAGATGATTATACTCTTATTCACAAAATTGACATATTTTTATTGTTGGATGATTCTCTTAACATAGAATATTATGATAAATTAAATGTTGAAGCGCTTTATGCTTAAATTACGGCTAGGAAGGAATAGACAAAGATAGATAAACATATGGATACCATTGTAGTGATTTTTAGGCATGATGCTATCATTTAACCATTTAGGTAGTTTGACAAATAGAGCGGGGGTGGAGTGAATGGAGACAACAATTGAAAATCATTCTTATGTAGAAAAGCAGGAATATGGAGGCTTTTGGATTCGGTTTGGTGCATATCTCATCGATTCTATTATCATTGGTATTCCGTTAAGTGTTATTTCTATTATTATATTTATTTTGTTTTTTGGCACTTCTGATGTTTTTTCTTCGATAATGAATGATCCAACATATTTAGAGAGAGAATTAACGGAGCAAGAAGCATTATCTTTCATGGGTACCTATTTCGGAGCTTTACTCGTGACAAGTTTGATTAGTTTTATCACTGTAGTGGCGTATTTCGCTGGATTACATGCTTCAAAATGGCAGGGAACTCTTGGAAAAAAAATGTTGGGATTAAAGGTAACGGACCTTACAGGCAACCGAATCTCGTTTTGGCGTGCATTTGGAAGATATTTAGCCATGGCTTTTCTTTCAGGTATATTATTAATCGGATATATAATAGCTGCCTTTACAGAGAAGAAACAAGGCTTACATGACTTAATCGCTGGGACTCTAGTAGTTAAAAAATAGAATGATGTCTAACTCATAGAACGTAGAAAACATGACTCTGAATTCTAATTCAGAGTCATGTTTTTTCATTAAAACAAGAAGTATAAATGACAACTTTATGCCTACTTTTTGTCTTGAACAAAGTTTCTCGAATCTGTTTTTTCTATTTTACTTTTATTTTTAGAAAACATCACAAAAATCATCCAACTATTGTTTCTGTTCATGATATAGTAGAGGTAAATATTGATTCAATAGAGGATAGGTAGGTTGAATAATTATGGAAGATAATAAAGGGATTTTACTTGAGAGTGGTACAAATGAACTAGAAATTGTTGAGTTTGGGATTGGACATAATAAATTTGGGATTAATGTGATAAAAGTAAGAGAAATCATAAATCCTGTATCTGTTACACAAGTACCCCATGCCCATCCTAATGTTGAAGGAATCATTGAATTACGTGATGAGGTATTACCTGTCGTAGATGTGGCAAAGGCAATCGGCTTCCCACCTTCAGAAGAACCTGACAAGGATAAATTCATCTTAACGGAGTTTAATCAGCAAAAAGTGGTTTTTCATGTTCACAGTGTTTCGCAAATCCATCGTATATCTTGGGATCAAATTGAAAAACCGTCAGAAATGTACCAAGGTGCTGAAAGCCAGATTATTGGAGTCATTAAGTTGCATGGCGAAATGATTTTATTATTGGATTTTGAAAAAATTGTGTTAGAGGTCAATCCGGATTCAGGAATTAATATTCAACGAATTCAAAAATTAGGTGAACGTGAACGTTCAAATAAACACCTTGTTGTAGCGGAAGACTCTCCACTGCTTCGGAAATTACTTCATGATACGCTACAAGAAGCGGGGTTTCAGTATATAGAGTTTTTTGAAAATGGAAAAGATACTTTTGATTATTTAGAAAATATAATTAATAATGGGAAAAAGATTGAAGAAGAGGTTCAACTGATTATTACTGATATTGAAATGCCACAAATGGATGGTCATCATTTAACAAGAAAAGTGAAGGAACATAGTGACTTAGAGAAAATACCTGTTATTATTTTTTCATCGCTAATTACTGATGATTTGCGACATAAAGGACAAGTAGTTGGTGCAAATGCACAAGTAAGTAAACCAGAAATTGCAGAGCTCGTGCTCTTAATTGATAAACTTTCCTTATAAAAGAAAAAACTTTCATTAGCGGAAAGGTCATCCGCTAATGAAAGTTTTTTCTTTTTGGTTAAAAATAACTTTCGCCAAGTTTCTTAAATACAGGTTTATCATATTTTTTCTTTGAAGGTATGGACTTTTTGTCGTCTTCTTTTAATCCTGTATACCTAGAAAGCACTCGTTTCGCTTGAGTTAAGGAGAGTGAGGTTTTTGGATTTCTAACATGGTTGTCCAACTTTCCAAGATGGGGGAGTTCTGTAAAATCACTCTTTGTAGGCGGTAAATGAAAAGTATACTTTCCACAGGCTATTAAAACGTCAGACTGTTGCTGACTATATTTTGGATTATTTGAAAAGTGAAGGCCGACTTTCTTCGCTTTTCCTTCTTTAATGAGTTTGTGAAGGGCCATGTATTTAAGCTTATATAAAAACTTTGGGTTTGGGGCGGTTTTGGCATGTCGATTCACAATGAAGATCGCCTGTGAGAGGTTTTCTATTGTTGGGTTTAATTGAGGCTGTGATGAACAATTCCTATTTGCGGACAATGTGAAGTCTCCCTTCCATATTTTAAGGCATTACAACACTGTGATGACAAAATCAGGTTGTCAAGAAAAATAAATTTATTATTATCATTATAACCCTTTTGTGTATAAAAGAAAATAAATTCTCGAAAAATTATCATTGGATTTAGGAAAGACTAGAGGAACATAAAGGGGAATTCTGCTCCCTTTATGTTATTGTGACTCTTGTTCCATTTGGAATTTGTCTAGCAAGTTCAAGCACATCTTGATTATACATACGTACACAGCCCTGTGAAACAAATTTCCCAATGGAGGATGGATCATTGGTTCCATGAATACCGTAACCTTGTTTCGAAAGAGAGAGCCACATGGCCCCGAAAGGTCCTCCGGGGTTCGGCTGTCTATTTACAACCACAAAAGAACCTACAGGTGTTTGTGTTAGCATTTTTCCTACAGCAATAGGGTAGGTTTTAATTAATGTGTTATTACGGAAAAGTTGAAGTGTTCGTTCGTTTCTTGAAATGAAGATCCTATATGGAATTGCTTCTGGATTTGGTAAGCCAGGAATGACGAGTATTTGACCAGCCTGGATTATGTTTTGATTGGTAATGGACGGATTTGCAGTTAATAGCTGTGCGAGTGAGACACGGTAATCTCTTGAAATTGAATATAAAGTTTCTCCACGTTTAATGGTGTGAAGCATGTATCCCATTCCTTTCCTCAAATGAAAGTTTTTGGTGTTATTTTTAATCTTATGTAGAAAATGAGTAGAAGGTACTTTATTTTTCTTATAAGAAAGTTATGATATTAATAATACAAGATAATAAAGGATTCTTAATGGATCAATAATTTAGAAAGGTTTTGTCATTGAAATTTCATGAAGGAGAACTGACATGGGAAAAGAAAAATGGGCAGTTATTGATATCGGGTCCAATACGATCCGACTTGTCATCTATGAGAAAAGCCATTCTGGTAGTTATAAAGAAGCAGAAAATATCAAAACAGTAGCGAGACTTCGACGATATTTAAATCAGGAAAAAGTATTACAAAATGAAGGGATTACTCTTTTAATTAACATCTTACAGGGATTTCAAGACATCATTCATTTTCATCATATTTCAACTATTTATTGCGTAGCAACAGCTACCATTAGACAATCAAAAAATCAACAAGAAATTGTTGAGCTTGTTAAAGAAAAGACGGGATTTGATATACAAGTATTTTCTGAAAAAGAAGAAACCTTTTTTGGTTATTATGCAGTTTCTCACTCAACTCCAATTGATACAGGAATCACGATTGATATGGGAGGCGGAAGCACGGAAATTACTTATTTTCAAAATAGGGAATTAGTCCATTATCATAGTTTTCCATTTGGAGTCGTTTCATTAAAAGAACAATTTATGAAACATGATCAAATAACAGAGATGGAACGAAATAAGCTGACGGAATACATCCTAAATTCATTCGCTCAGCTTCCGTGGTTAAGAAATTTACAAGTACCAATTATTGCTATTGGTGGAAGCGCAAGAAATATTGCTCAAATCGATCAAAATTTAAAAAAGTATCCAATTGCAGGCATTCATCAGTATATCATGACATTTTCAGATTTAGAGAACATACAAACGTATCTTGGGCAGTTTTCAATAGAACAACTAGAAAAAGTAGAAGGTCTTTCAAAGGATCGTGCAGACATTATTATACCTGCACTTGAAGTATTCGTGAAGCTATGTGAATATTGTCAATCTACTTCTTTCATGTTTAGTAAAAAAGGTCTAAGAGATGGGATTTCCATAAAAAAAAGCGAAATCAATGATAAGCGTCAATCAACGGATCAAATTATTTATAACAGTGTTTCTGAACTACTCGCAGATTATGGAGTAGATCAACCACATGCACATTATAGAGGGCAACTTGCAGAACAATTATTCAAGGAAGTAACTCGCTTTTATAAGGTTGAAAGTAAAGAATCTTTTAAAAAATTTGTTATCAGGGGAGCACAGCTCTATTATTTAGGACAATATATAGAGAATGACTCGAGTAGTCAACATACCTTTTATTTGTTAGCAAATCAATCGATTAATGGACTTTTACATAAAGACCGGGTAAAACTAGCTTTTATCGCCTCTTATAAAAATAAAACATTATTAAAGCAATATATGGCTTCATTTACAAATTGGTTTACAAAAATAGAGATGGATGATATTCGAACAGGAGGTGCAGTTGCTAAACTGGCGTGTGCACTTGATTCCTCGAAAAGAGCCATTGTTAAAAAAGTAATCATTGAAGAAGTGTCACCAACAGTTTTGCAACTTAATGTTTATTGTCAGGGGAATGCTTTTGTTGAACAATATGAGACAGAAAAAAATATTCGACAGCTAGAGAAAGCAACTCATAGAACGATTGTACTGAAGTTTATCGAGGTCTAACATGTGGACTATTTAGAGTGTCATGCTTTAAAAAGTATAGGGAGCATTCATATTTTAAATTCAATAAAGTATGAACAATATTTATCATTTCCTAACAAAGATTTATATTTTTTTTGATATTCTATAATTGTTGAATTTTGTAAAAAGGTGTGGGGCATATGGATAATCAAAATCATTTACATCATCCATCAAATTATAATAACCGGGAAATAAGTTGGCTTGCTTTTAACGAGCGCGTGCTACAGGAAGCATTAGATAAGCGTAATCCCTTATTAGAACGAATCAAATTTCTCACTATATTTAGTTCGAATTTAGATGAATTTTTTATGGTTCGAGTTGCAGGATTAAAAGATCAAGTTAAAGTGGGTTTTATGCAACCAGAGAACAAGGCAGGTATGACACCGAAACAACAACTAGAGAAAATTTCTGAAAGAGCACATTATCTGGTGACTCTGCAAGATGAAACATTTCGAAAACAAATTCTTCCAGACTTAGAAAAAGAAAATATCCATTTAATAAAAGTAAAGGAATTAGCTGAAGGACAAAAGGATTATCTTGAATTCTATTTTGAAGAACAAATTTTTCCAGTTCTTACACCAATGGCTATTGATGCATACCGACCGTTTCCAATGCTGTTAAATAAAAGCATTAATTTAGCTGTTTCGATTGAAACGGATCGTGAATATGATAAAAGACAGAAACTCGCCATTGTACAAGTTCCATCTGTATTAAAACGATTTATTGAAGTTCCTTTTATTGATGGGACTACTTGTTTTGTATTGCTTGAAGATATTATTGTTTTTTTTATGAGCAAACTGTTTAGCGGATATAAAGTTGTGTCAGTTACCCAGTTCCGTATTACAAGAAATGCTGATTTAGAAATTCATGAAGAGGGGGCAAGAGATCTTCTTCAACAAATAGAAAAAGAATTAAAGAAGCGAAAGTGGGGAGCCGCTGTTCGTCTTGAGATAAAGGATGAAAAGGTAGATAAGCATATATTAGACTATTTACTTGAAGAGTTAGAAATTAAAGAAGAGGACACATACTATATTTCTGGTCCGCTTGATAAAACATTTTTATTTTCATTTTATAACGTGTTTGCTGGTAGAAGAGATGATTTAGTCTATGAACGGTTCATACCGAAGTCTTTTTCGGAAGTTATTACGAATAAAGATATTTTTCAAAGTGCATTAAATCATGATATGTTGTTTCACCATCCATATGAATCATTTCAGCCTATCGTAGATTTTGTCTCAGATGCTGCAGATGATCCTGATGTGCTAGCAATTAAACAGACATTATATAGAGTGAGTGGTGATTCACCTGTCATTGAGGCTCTTAAGCGAGCTGCTGAAAATGGAAAGCAAGTCACGGTTTTAGTCGAATTAAAGGCTAGATTTGATGAAGAGAACAATGTTCAGTGGGCAAAAGAACTAGAAAAAGCCGGCTGCCATGTCATTTATGGGATGACACATTTAAAAACACATAGCAAAATAACCCTTGTTGTTCGTAGGAAACAAGGCGTTATTGAACGATTTGTTCATTTAGGTACGGGGAATTATAATGATCAAACTGCCAAATTTTATACAGATTTCGGCTATATCACAGCCAAAAGTAAATTTGGTATTGATGCAACTCATTTTTTTAACTATTTAAGTGGTTATACACAGAAACCGGAGTACAACCATCTTGTTGTTGCACCGAATGATATTAGAGGAGAATTTATTCAGTTAATTGATTATGAAATTGAGTTTCAAAAACAGTATGGTAATGGATATATCATAGCTAAAATGAATTCGTTAACAGATAAAAAGCTAATCATTAAGCTGTATGAAGCATCATGTGCGGGTGTGAAAATTGAGTTAATTATCCGTGGCACGTGCTGCCTTAAGCCAGGTATTGAAAATGTTAGTGAGAATATCCGAGTGATTAGCATTGTAGGGAGGTTTCTAGAACATAGCAGAATTTATTACTTCTATCATAATGGGGAAGAAAAAATATTCTTGTCTTCAGCAGATATGATGACAAGAAATATGGAAAATCGAGTAGAGATTTTATTTCCTATTTTCGAGAGTGATTTAAAGAAAAAGTTAAGGCGTTTACTAGCTCTTCAACTTACAGACAATATGAAAGCAAGGCAACAAGATAGTGACGGAGTCTATCATTACATTCAAAAAAGAGAAAACGAAGTTGAGGTCGATAGTCAGGCTATTTTAATGGCGGAGACAAATGATGTAAATGAAGATATAATAGTAGGGAGCTTGTAAATTATTCCTTATCAAGGGTTTGAATAGTTGCATTTAAAAGGAGCAGTCATCAGGCTTCTCCTTTTAAATGCTCTTTTCAATTAGAAAATGCTTTAGATTCTATTCGTGCATGTTGATTATTTTGAGACGTCTATCGTGAATAAAGTAAGTTCAGGTTTTGATAAAAAGCGAAAGGGTAGGCGGGTTGTTCCTAGTCCTCTATTGACATATAAAGTCATTGGATCCTGAGAATCTCCTAACTCATAAAATCCCTCGTAGTAAAGTTCACTATAAGGGGGAGTGACTAATGCTCCGAAAAAAGGGATTTTTACTTGACCACCATGACTATGCCCGCTCAACTGTAAATGAATGCCCTGTCCAACTGCTATTTCAGCTAAATCGGGCTCATGTGCCAAGAGGATCTTATACGTATCTGAGGGGATGTTATCTAGGGCCTTTTCTAAATCGGGCTTTCCAAGCATAGCGTCATCGAGCCCAATAATATGAATCCGACTGTGATCGAGAAGCTTAATTTCATATGCATCGTTTTGTAATACGACAAAACCACTTTCGTTCATGATGTTCGTATAAAGATCTGTTCCATAACCACCGTGATCATGATTTCCATAAACAGCAAATTTTCCAAAAGGAGCATTTAATTTTAATAATATAGGAATAATTTGTTCACTATTTTTATATTTATTTGGTTCATCAATTAAATCGCCAGTAAAAAAAACAATATCAGGGTTAAGCTGATTGATGCGATCAATGAGTTTTTCTAGTTGTTTAAGCGTGTATTGAAAACCGAGGTGTGTATCACTGAATTGTATCATTCTAAACTGATCAAAACCTTTAGGAATATGAGAACGGGTAATCGAATGGTGGTTGATGTCAAGTAATTTTGGTTCGATTTCTCTTGCATAATAATAACCGCCTGTCCCAGTTGCTACCATGGTTAATAGGGACGCCATTATTTTTTTGATAAATGTTCTTCTTGACCATTTTTTTGTCATATCGTTAACCAACCTATCATTAAAAGTATCTTCTATTATACTATCAAACGATCATTTGAAATAGAATCTATATTCGTTAAATAAATGGGTTTTCATTGTTACAAATGTAGTTGCTTACTCAGTTAAGTAAAGATTATTTCCTGTTCTTTTTATTTGAGGGTCTGTATATATGGTATAATATTTCATTATCTACAAGGAGGTTTAAAATGGATGCATTGGATATCCTAACGGACTTAGATCATGTTTTCCCTTATTTTCAGCCGGTATTCAGTGCAGATGAACATCGAATTATTGGCTATGAGATATTTGGAAGATATAATGGTGAGGGACAGGTAATAAGCCTAGGACCTTTCTTTCAGGATAAAAGCATACCGGATGAATATCGTCTAGAAGTCGATAATGTTGTACTTACGAAGGCTTTTGAGCAAGCCGTTGTCTTAGATAAGGATATGCTTTTATTTGTGAATAGAGATACAGATCTTTTAACGCATGATAGTGGTGAAGGTTTTTTACAACTATTGTTGCAATATCAAGAAAAGGGAATCGCCTTAAATCAGATTGTATTAGAGATATCTGCGGATGATTCTATAGAAGAACTTGTGAATTTAATGAATTACTATCGTACATACGGAATCAAAATCGCTATTGATAAAATGGGAGATGACAGTAGTCATTTAGATCGAATTGGGCATTTGAAGCCTGATATCGTGAAAGTTGATTTGATGCCATTGCGATTAACGAACCCATCACCTGCTTATAAAGATATTTTATATTCCTTATCGATTCTTGCCCGTAAAATAGGTGCCACATTATTGTTTAAGAATATTGAAATGGTTTATCAACTCCAATTTGCTTGGCAACATGGTGGTCGATATTATCAAGGATTTTACTTAGAAGAACCAGCTTCAGGATTTATTTCACGAGATACGTTAAAAGATAAGTTGAAAGCGGAATTTCATGAATTTATTATGTATGAAAAGAAAAAACTAGAATCGTTATTTTTACTTACTGAAAAATTTCATACACGGCTTCAAGAACTGTTAAGTAAAAGTCGCAAGTCAGTGGAATATGAAGAACTACTAGGGTCACTTGCGAAGAATTTGGATCATGTCGCCTTTAGAATGTATGTGTGTGATGAAGATGGTTTTCAAAAATCCCCCAATTTGTTTAGAAAAGATAAGCAATGGGTGGTACAAACTGAGTATTTTAAAAAGAATTGGAGTTGGCGACCGTATTTTTTAGAAAATATTATTAAAATGCGCAATGATAAAAAGGGGATTTTATCTGACCTATATAATGATATTGAGACGGGGGAAACGATTCGAACCTTCTCATACCCTTTAAATACACATGATTATTTATTTATTGATTTGTCCTATGACTTTCTCTATCAGAATGAAGATTTACTTTGAGTATCGGAGTTAAATCTTTGCATAAACATGTCGAAAAAAAGATCTTTTTCTTGTGTTTTGTAAAAAAAAGACGAAATTTATTCAAATTTTACTTGTGCAAACCAATGATTTTATTTTATGCTGTCTATATTGGCTAAAGAGTATTTGTACAGAAAAATTTAGACTGTAGATTTATGGTTTAGAAATAGGCCAAATGAGAAACCTAGTAATATGATACTTGGTTTCTGTTGAAAGGAGAGGGAACATGTCACAGCTTCAAGGTATATTATCCAGGTTAAAAAACTTGCAAGAGCAATCGAATAATGGAGAACCTTCCCAACGTTTTTTTGAGGTGAATGGAGAGCGGAAATGTCAGGTTACCTATCAACCTAAGATACAAACCTTTGAGTTGGAAGTGTATTTGGACAAAGAAAAGCCAAAAAGATATCAATTTGATAACATTGATATGATCACAATTGAGATTTTTGACTTAATTCAATAATGTATATAGAGGAACCTCTAGGGGTTTCTCTTTTATTTTGTTTATGGGGTTATAGGTTATTTAACGAGTTTGCTGGTCAATTATGGGGATGTGAGAGAAGCGGAAAATTGAAAACTGTGTTAGAATAATCTTTATGAAATTATATTCTTGGGGAGTTTTCCGCTATGATCAATCTTGACAGTGAGTTTTTAAAGACGAATATCTGCAATTTAATGGTACCATCTGAGAGGGTGGCCCATGTTCAAGTAGGAAATAGTCTAGAGCATGCTCTCTTGGTCTTAACAAAAAGTGGATATACGGCAATACCTGTTCTTGATTCGCATTATAAGCTTCATGGTCTAATTTCTACTCCTATTATAATGGAATCAATTCTTGGTCTAGAAAGAATTGAATATGAAAAGCTGGAGCAAACTCGGGTCGAAGAGGTTATGAACACAACGATTCCACACCTTAAAATTAATGCTTCCATACAAAATACGATTGAATTACTAGTAGATCATCCTTTTTTATGTGTGGAAAATAATAAAGGTTTTTTTGAAGGAATCATCACTAGAAGAGCTGTTTTAGATTTGTTGAATGATGCACTTCACGACTAATGTCCATTGAAGGCTCCCAGATAAATTGGGAGCTATTTTTTTATAAGGTAAGAAAGTATAACTTTTCTAAACGGAGATAGCGGTCTAGCTCTAGGGCATCATCGGATCTCTGGTCATAAGACGAGCTGATAAGCAGAATCTTACGCTTTTCTTATGTTTTGGCCTAATAGGGTGGTGCAGAAAGAAAGGATTGTTAAAATGGAGAAGGAGATAACAGGAAGACAATTAAAAAAGAAAACCAATCGACCAATTGTACTTGCTTCTATCATGCTTGCCATGTTTATGGGGGCAATTGAAGGGACTATAGTCTCGACAGCAATGCCCGCCATTGTGGGTGATTTAGGAGAGTTTTCTTTATATAGTTGGGTGTTTTCATCTTATTTATTAATGAATGCTGTGACAGTTCTCATATATGGAAAACTTGCTGATCTATTTGGTAGAAAGCCAATTTTAATTTTTGGAATTAGCATCTTTCTAGTCGGTTCGATCCTTTGTGGATTGGCTGAATCGATGACTACCCTCATTATTTTTAGACTCATACAAGGCTTCGGAGCAGGTGCGATCACCCCAATTGCAACCACTATTGTGGGTGATATTTATACAAAGGAAGAACGAGCGAGTATACAAGGGTATCTTTCAAGTGTTTGGGGCATTTCAGCCCTTCTTGGACCTGCTCTTGGTGGGGTTCTTGTTGAATTTGTAAGCTGGAGATTTATCTTTTGGCTTAATATTCCTCTTGGAATTTTAGCTATGATTGGGGTAGGAATATTTTTACATGAGAATATTGAAAAGAAAAAACATGAAATCGATTATGCAGGGGCGGTTTTGTTAACGGTTTCGATATCCACTTTGATGTTTGTATTTGTTGAAGGAGGAAGTCGTTGGTCTTGGCTGTCTTATCAAGCTCTCGTCCTACTAGGCATTAGTCTATTTGCTTTCATCCTTTTTTATTTTCAAGAAAAAAAAGCAACAGAACCCATGATGCCTTTTTCAATTTGGAAGGAACGCCCGATTTTTCTTGCAAATATGACCTCATTAATAACAGGGATCATGTTAATAGGCATATCCAGCTTTTTACCTGCATTTGTTCAAGGTGTAATGGAACAATCACCTATTGTGGCTGGTTTTACGTTAACAACTATGTCAATTGGTTGGCCCATTGCCTCAATCGTTGCAGGTAAGCTACTTTTAAAAGTAGGTCTCCGAACAACATCTATTTTAGGTGGGGTTGCTCTTATTTTGGGTAGTCTGTTGTTTGTAACGCTAACACCTGATGCAGGTCCTGTATGGGCGGCTTTCGGTTCTTTCCTTTTCGGTATCGGTATGGGATTAACATCCACAACGTTTATCGTTTCGATCCAGAGTACAGTCTCTTGGGAACAGAGAGGGATTGCAACTGCTGCCAATTCGTTTATGCGAAATTTAGGTAATACGATTGGAGCAGCGCTACTAGGGGGTATTTTAAATAGTCAAATCATGCGCTATTTTGATGAGCATGGTCAGGGAATCAGTATGAACCTTACTGTTGATTCCACAAATGTATTATTAAATAAAGAAGAGAGAAATTATTTACCGGATAGTTTACTGCAATTGCTTCAAGATGGATTAACCTATTCTCTTCATACGGTGTACTATGTTGTACTCTTACTAGCCATTATCAGTTTTATTTTCATTTTATTATTACCGAAAAAACAAGAAGGATCGGATTAACCCAAATATTCCCATTGAAAATCTCCTCATATTTTCTGATGTTTTTTTCAAACTAATGAAAGTAAAGGAGATGATCAATAATGAAAAAACTACTTTCATTTATGCTAACGGTAGCAATCAGTTTAGGTATGGCGTCACCGATCACAACGCACGCTCAATCCATAACCATGTTTAAAGAACCCCCTTTTGAATTTTATAAAATCTCAAAAGGGGATACGTTTTGGTTTATTGCTAAACGTTATGGATTAGATTACAAAAGGTTAATGGAATTAAACCCTGAAACGAATCCTTATAATATGCAGGTTGGAGGAATTATTCGGTTAAAACCAACTTCAGCACCCGTTTCCTCTTTTGAAGAAGAGGTTGTGCGCTTAGTCAATCAAGAGCGCGCGAAACAAGGTTTAGCTCCATTGAGCCATCGTGCAGACGTCAAGAATGTAGCAGAGAAAAAAGCAATGGATATGATCCATAGCAACTATTTCTCCCATACAAGTCCAAACTATGGAAGTCCGTTTGACATGCTAAAGTCATTTGGTATAACGTATCGTTCGGCAGGAGAAAACATTGCGAAAGGGCAAAAATCGCCGCAGGAAGTTATGAATGCTTGGATGAATTCGTCTGGTCACCGTGCCAATATTCTTAATCGCAATTATAACGGAATTGGCGTTGGTTTCTATAACGGGGCATGGGTTCAATTATTTGTGCAATCTAACTAACTTTTTAAGTTGACATATTAGAGAATCATTCTCAAATATGTCAACTTTTTTAATGAATTCTTTTTTAGTGTATAAAGCTATCCCTGCATAGTCTTTTTTTCTTGTTTTCAATGCTTTTGTTTGATAAAGTATTTTTAGAATATATATTGATAAAATTATTGGAGGTAATTAATAATGAAAATGATGGATGCAAACGAAATCATCTCTTTTATTCAAAACAGTACAAAATCTACACCTGTAAAAGTTTACATAAAAGGTAATCTAGACGGAATTGAATTCGGCTCAAATAGCCAATCCTTTATTACTGGAAATAGTGGTGTTGTGTTTGGGGAATGGTCAGAAATAAATAAAGTTCTTGAGGAAAATAAAGCTCAAATTGAAGATTATGTGATTGAAAATGATCGTAGAAATTCAGCGATTCCATTATTAGATATGAAAAATATCAATGCAAGAATTGAGCCTGGTGCCATTATTCGTGACCAAGTGGAAATCGGCGATAATGCTGTCATCATGATGGGTGCTTCTATTAATATTGGTGCCGTAATAGGTGAAGGGACGATGATTGATATGAATGTTGTTCTTGGAGGAAGAGCAACGGTCGGTAAAAACTGTCATGTTGGTGCAGGTACTGTATTAGCTGGTGTGATTGAGCCGCCGTCTGCAAAGCCGGTTATTGTTGAAGACGATGTTGTGATTGGAGCAAATTGTGTTGTGCTAGAGGGTGTTACAGTTGGAAAAGGTGCTGTTGTTGCTGCAGGAGCGATTGTAGTTGATGATGTAGCACCATATACCGTTGTTGCAGGTACTCCGGCTCGTGTGATTAAAGAAATTGATGAAAAAACGAAATCAAAAACTGAAATAAAACAAGAACTTCGTCAGCTGTAAAATAGGACTAGGCGTGGACCATTTGAGTCCACGCCTTCTTTAAAGAATGTATAAGGCAGAATAATAGGATAATTGCCACTATTGATATTAGTGAAAATCAGTATCATGAAAATAATTGGAAGGAAGGTATCAAAATGAATCCATTCGTTCAAATTCGTCGCGATCTTCATCAAATTCCTGAACTTGGCTTTCAAGAGTATAAAACACAAGCCTATTTGTTGTCCTATCTAGATTCTTTACCACAAGACAGAATGGAAATAAAACAATGGAAAACAGGTATTTTTGTTAAAGTGAATGGTATAGCACCGAAAAAAATAATTGGTTACCGCGCCGACATAGATGGGTTGCCAATTGTGGAAGAAACGGGCCTACCATTCTATTCCAATCATGAAACAGAAATGCATGCCTGTGGTCATGACTTCCATATGTCGATTGCTCTTGGTGTATTAACAAGCTTTGTCCACAATCCTATAAAGGATGATCTATTATTTATTTTTCAACCGGCTGAAGAAGGTCCTGGTGGAGCCGAGTCCATGCTTAAGACAGATATTATGAGGGAATGGAAGCCTGATATGATCATGGCCCTTCATATAGCACCAGAATATCCAGTTGGAACGATTGCATTGAGGGAAGGGCTACTGTTTGCTAATACATCTGAATTATTTATTGATTTAAAAGGTAAAGGAGGACATGCAGCATATCCTCATCAAACAAATGATATGATCATTGCTGCTTGTTCTTTAGTAACACAGTTACAGACTATTATTTCAAGAAATGTTGATCCTCTTGACAGTGCTGTCGTTACAATTGGAAAGATTACAAGTGGAACCGTTCAAAACATTATTGCAGAAACCGCACGGTTGGACGGGACGATTCGTACACTTTCCGCTGAATCGATGGATAAAGTGAAGAAAAGGATTGAAGAAATAGTTAAAGGGATAGAAATAGGTTTTCAATGTGAAGCGAAAGTCGATTTCGGTTCTATGTACTACCAAGTATATAATGAAGCCCGTTTAGCAAGAGAATTTATGGAATTTGCAGAAAGTCAAACGGATGTGAAAGTGATTGAATGCAAAGAAGCAATGACAGGGGAAGACTTTGGGTATATGTTAAAAGAAATACCTGGCTTCATGTTTTGGCTTGGTGTGGAGTCCGAATATGGTCTTCATCATGCAAAGCTCAAACCAAATGAGGCAGCAATTGATACAGCGATCCATTTGATTACTCAATATATTGAGTTTAAAGGAAATGAATAATTTACGATAATAGTAAATGGATTAAGCTATGTTCGAAAACCGGAATATCCGGTTTTTTTTTAGCAAATATATAGGTGAAAACGTAGAAAATTGTCAGTAAAAAAGGCGTTTTGTTTTGTCTATAAATAAATATTTGTTAAACTAATTAGGAAAGTGCTTCATTAAGTTTGGTTATTTTAATATGAAATAGGGTAAAACAAGTAAGGGAGTTTTAAGATAATATTAATAATAAATAGTTTTTTAAATTTATTATAATTTAATATTGACTAAAAAAACCCAAAGTATTATAATAAGTCTTGTAGAGATGAGGTAACAAATGAGAATTACATAAGATTTTCTCATTTAATAATAAACATATTTGGAGGGATTTTTAATGGCAGAACGTATGGTAGGAAAACAAGCACCACGCTTTGAAATGGAAGCAGTATTACCTAACAAAGAATTTGGAAAAGTAAGCCTTGAAGAAAATATGAAAAATGATAAATGGACTGTTCTTTTCTTCTATCCAATGGACTTCACTTTCGTATGTCCAACTGAAATCACTGCACTTTCTGATCGTAACGACGAGTTCGAAGATCTTGATGCAGTTGTAATTGGTGCATCAACAGATACAATTCATACTCACTTAGCATGGATTAAAACAGATCGTAAAGACAATGGTCTTGGAGATCTTAACTATGCGCTTGCAGCAGATACAAATCATGAAGTTGCTCGTGATTATGGTGTTCTTATTGAAGAAGAAGGGGTAGCTCTTCGCGGATTATTCATCATCAATCCAGAAGGTGAATTACAATACGCAGTTGTGAACCATAACAACATTGGCCGTGATGTTGATGAAACATTACGTGTTCTTCAAGCACTTCAAACTGGTGGACTTTGCCCAGCAAACTGGAAGCCAGGTCAAGCAACTCTATAAGCGTTTAATATTCAAAGACTATTATATAAAGAAGGAGAAAAGGCCTAACGTTAAAGTTAGGTCTTTTCTCACCATATAATGATTGTTATTAAATTTTTCGAAATTCTAGGAGGAATAACCAATGAAGTTACGCGAACCAATGCCAGAATTAGTAGGTGCAACGGAATGGGTAAATGGGGAAGTATCTAAAGAACAATTAATTGGAGAGAAACCGACTTTAATTCACTTCTGGTCAGTTAGTTGCCACTTATGTAAAGAAGCTATGCCACAAGTCAATAAATTTCGTGATGACTATAAAGACAAGTTAAATGTTGTGGCTGTTCATATGCCTCGATCTGAAGATGATATTAATATTAATCTTGTGAAGGAAGTAGCGGAAGAACATGGGATATCACAATCAATCTTTGTCGATAGTGAACATAAGTTAACGGAAGCATTTGAAAATCAATATGTACCAGCGTATTATGTTTTTGATAAAGATGGCCAACTTCGTCATTTCCAAGCAGGTGGTAGTGGAATGAAAATGCTAGAAAAGCGTGTGAATCGTGTGTTAGATGAGACTGCGAAAAGTGAGTAAGCTAAAGGTTTAAAAAGGAATCAAGCATTGTCTGCTTGGTTCCTTTTTAAATTGATTATATACATATTTCATCTTTTCCATTGTTTAAGAAGTGAAAAACAAAATAAAGAAAAGGAGTCCTATATTTTGTCCGATTAGATGAAGTGTACGTATTGTAAGAAGTTACTTCTATGCTAAAATAGGAGCATAGTTCGTATTACTGTTGGAGGAATGAATGGTGAAAAAAGAATTCGCAGTTATTGGATTAGGTCGTTTTGGAGGTAGTATATGTCGCACTCTTGCGGAACAAGGCATGGAAGTAATGGCTATTGATTTTAATGAGGATCGCGTCAATGAATATTCAATGATTGCTTCACATGCAGTTATCGGAAATACAACGGATGAAAAAGTGTTGAAAAGTTTAGGGATTCGAAATTTTGATCATGTAATTGTTGCAATTGGTGATGATATTCAGGCAAGTATTTTAACAACGATCATTTTAAAAGAACTGGGTATTAAAAATATTACGGTGAAAGCCCAAAATGATTATCATGGGAAGGTATTGTTAAAGATCGGTGCGGATCATGTTGTACATCCTGAGCGTGATATGGGGAGACGTATTGCTAATAATATGATTTCTAACAGTGTTCTTGATTATTTAGAGCTTTCTGATGAGCATAGCATTGTCGAGATTGTGGCGAGTCAAAAGATTGATGGGAAATCTATTATTGATTTAGATGTCCGGGCTAAATACGGGATTAATATTGTTGCTATAAAAAGAAAAAATGAAATCATTGTTTCGCCTCAGGCAAATGAAATTATCCAAGAAAATGACATCCTTATCGTTATCGGTGCAGACGTTGATATGAATCGCTTTGAAAAAAAGGTTTTGGAATAAGAGAAATTTGTTTGGTCAACCACAACCCGTTTAAGATCTCGACCTGACTGGCTAATTCATAAAGCTAAACAATAGCAGAGTAAGAGGTCGGGTGAGTTTGCCAGATACTTTAGTAACACGGCACTCGTATAAGCTTATATGGAAAAGCAAAAAGCACCTTTTTACAGGTGCTTTTTGCTTGTTTAAATTTAAACTTCCATAATGATTGGTAAAATCATAGGGCGACGCTTTGTTTTTTCATATAAGTATGGTGCTAACGTATCTGTTATTTCGTTCTTAATTTCTGACCATTGTGTAGTACGTCGTTCCATGACTTTATTCAAATGCTTCGTAATTAAACTCTGGGCATCATTAATTAAATCACTAGACTCTCTCATATAGACAAAACCACGTGAAATGATATCTGGTCCAGATGCAACCTTGAAGTCCCTCATATTAATACTAACCACGACAACAACAAGTCCTTCTTCGGAAAGAATACGACGGTCACGCAACACAATATTACCAATATCACCAATACCGCTTCCGTCAATATAAACATTTCCAGAAGGGATTTTTCCTGCTACTCGTGCTTGATCATCACTAAGTGCGAGTACTTCACCATTATCCATAATAAAACAGTTTTCTTCTTTAACATCACAATCAACTGCTAGCTTAGCATGCGTTATTTGCATGCGATATTCACCATGAATAGGCATAAAGAATTTCGGCTTTATGAGCCTTAACATTAATTTTTGCTCTTCTTGTCCACCGTGACCAGATGTATGAATATCACTCAATTTTCCATGGATGACATCTGCACCTGCTCTAAAGAGCTTATTAATGGTTCGACTCACGCTGATCGTATTTCCAGGGATTGGAGAGGAGGAAAATACAACCGTATCACCAGGAATAATTTGAATTTGTCGATGCGTACCATTTGCTATTCGTGATAGTGCTGCCATTGGTTCCCCTTGGCTTCCTGTACATAGTATTGTGACCTTATCGGCTGGGAGACGATTAATGGCTTGCGGCTCAATGAAGGTATCTTTTGGTGCTCGAATATAACCAAGTTCCTGTCCAATGTTTATCGCAGCTTCCATACTTCGTCCAAATACAGCTATTTTCCGTCCATTAGCAACTGCAGACTCTGTAACTTGTTGTAAACGGTGGATATTGGAAGCAAAGGTAGCAAAGATAATGCGACCTTCCACTTTTCTAAAGATATCATGGATGGTATCACCCACACGTCTTTCTGACATCGTGAAATGAGGGATTTCACTATTTGTGCTGTCAGATAATAGGCAAAGTACACCTTCTTTTCCTATTTCAGCCATTTTTGTTAAGTTTGCTGGTTCACCAACAGGTGTAAAGTCAAATTTAAAGTCTCCTGTGTGGACAATTTGACCTGGAGGAGTTTTGACAACAATCCCATAAGAATCAGGGATACTATGTGTCGTACGGAAAAACGTGACGGATGTTTTTCTAAACTTGATGATATCATCCTCTTTAATTTCATGTAATACGGTTTGTCTTAATAGACCATGCTCTTCTAATTTATTTCGAATTAAGCCTAGAGCGAGCTTTCCGCCATAAACAGGGATATTAACTTGACGTAATAAATAAGGAATCCCACCAATGTGATCCTCATGACCATGTGTAACAAATAGACCTTTAATTTTTTCTTCATTTTTTACTAAATAAGTATAATCGGGTATGACATAGTCAATTCCGAGTAGTTCATCTTCAGGAAATTTGATCCCAGCATCAATTAAAATAATTTCATCCTGAAATTGAACTGCGTACGTATTTTTTCCGATTTCCCCAAGTCCTCCAAGGGCGAAAACAGCAGTTTGATCATTTTTAACAAATTTCATTTTTATATCTCCAATACTTTAAAGTCTTCATTTTGTTTTTCATATTCTAAGAATGCACCTTCTATAGAAGAAACAAACTCGATATTGTATGGATAGCTTAGCAATTTACGACGTACATCTCGAACTGATTTACCTTCCACATAGATGGTTTGTGTTTTTTCCCGAACGGGTACTTGCGTTTTTGATTCTTGAAAATAAACCTTAAAAATCACTTATATCTCTCCTTTATCTATTTTTCCCTTTATATTTAAAAAAACAAACTTATATATGTTTTTTCATTAGGCTCGTATACACGTTCAATAAAAATAAGGAAGGAGCCCTCCGTAAGACTGAAGGGCTCAAATAATCAGGCAATTGATTTTTTTCGCAGCATATCATTCCACTGTTTTAAGAGCTTTTTTTTCAGCTTCTTCAACATTGTGGTTCATCTCCTTAATTCTATTTTAAACATTCCTCCTACAATGTAAAGTAGTATTAAGTGTTTAAAATAATTTATCCCTCTTTTTTCTTATATTATTGACATAAATACGGTTATTTCTCATGGGTAAATATGGAATTTGTTTTGTTTATTGAAGGATCAATAGTTGAGGGGAGTAAAATAATGATGAAGTCTGATATGTAAACCTTCTAGAAAAGCAATAAAAAAGACGGCAAGCTGCTGTCATTTTTTATTGCTTATTCATTATCGATCAATTGCAATTGCGTTTTCAGGCTCTTTCATTGGATTAGCTTTGTTAATATGGTCATAGAACATAATTCCATTTAAATGGTCGATTTCATGCTGGAAAACAATAGCAGGAAGCCCCTTTAATCTGATTTTCACTTCTTTATTATCTGAAGTAAACCCTTTAACAGTTATTCTAGCATATCTTGGTACATATCCAGGATATGGCTCATCCACTGATAAACACCCTTCGCCGGCTGCAAGAAAGGATTGTTCAACAGAGTGACTGATGATTCTGGGATTCATAAGAGCATAGCTATATAATTTCCCTTTTTCATCTGTAACATGAATGGCAATCATTCGTTTGGATACATTTATTTGTGGTGCAGCCAGACCAATACCTGGGCGAAGGTCATATTTGGCTGCGATTTCTGGGTTTTGGCTGTTTTGAACAAATTCCATTAATTGATTTAAGATCTTTTTATCTTCTTCTGATGCGGGTAAAGGAACTTCTGTAGCTACTTTTCTTAATACTGGATGTCCATCGCGAATAATATCATTCATGGTTAGCATTCTGAAACACTTCCTCCTAAAAAATCATGTAGTCCAATTTTAACAAAGAATATAAAAAAAGTTAATAAAAAGAAGAGATAGGTCGTTGTACTATTAATTAAATCCCCTTACCATCATCATATCCAACATATATAAATGACTCAATAGTTAAAAACAGTTCACTTATTATAGTAGTTGTTATTTATAGAAAATCTGTTTCTTTCATATAACACAATTCTTAATAATAGGTTCATATAATACAGTTTATTTAGGGTTATAATACAGATTGATTATATTATGTACATTCCTTGAATCTTTTTAAAGGAATTTCAATCATATTCATTGACTAGCACGACTTTTATCGTTAAACTAAAAAGCAGGTGAAAAAGTGTATTATTAAATATAAAAAATTATAATGATACAGTATACAAGTATATTAGTATTTAATAGTAAAATATATCTGCAAAAGGTTCGTTAAATTATAATAATTAATATTAAATGAGGAGTTCTTTCTTTTATATTAATTAAAAAATAGATACTTTATCTTTAAAATATTTTCTTTATGAAATAGCAATGAGAAATTAGTTTTTTGGATAGTCTATTAATATCGAAAAGAAATGAAAGGGTGACTGAAATGGCTTCTAAAACAAAGAATGTGCAATTCGATGCAAACACTCAAGCGGAAAAGATCGCTGAGCAATTTCAAACGCTTCAGATTTTAAATGAAGAGGGTCAAGTTGTAAATAAAGCAGCAATGCCCGATTTAAGTGATGAACAACTTCAAGAATTAATGCGCCGCATGGTTTATACAAGAATTCTTGATCAACGTTCTATTTCATTAAACAGACAAGGACGATTAGGATTTTATGCTCCAACTGCTGGACAGGAAGCTTCGCAATTAGCATCACAATTTGCACTTGAAAAAGAAGATTATATATTACCAGGTTATCGTGACGTCCCACAAATCGTATGGCATGGTTTACCATTATATCAAGCATTTTTATGGTCAAGAGGTCATTTTGAAGGTGGACAGATTCCTGAAGGTGTTAATGTGGCGATTCCTCAAATTATTATCGGTGCTCAGTATGTTCAAACAGCGGGTGTCGCACTTGGAATGAAAAAACGTGGTGCAAAATCAGTGGCTATTACATACACAGGAGACGGTGGAACTTCTCAAGGGGATTTCTATGAAGGAATGAACTTTGCAGGTGCTTTCAAAGCTCCGGCTATCTTTATTGCTCAAAATAACCAATTTGCGATCTCAACTCCTGTTGAAAAGCAAACTGCAGCAAATACGCTTGCTCAAAAAGCGGTTGCAGCTGGAATTCCGGGAATTCAAGTAGATGGTATGGACCCACTTGCTGTATACGCTGCTGTACATGAAGCTCGTGAGCGCGCAATCAATGGTGAGGGGCCAACTCTAATTGAAACCCTTACTTATCGTTACGGTCCACATACGATGGCAGGGGATGATCCAACTCGATATCGGACAGAAGAACTAAATAATGAGTGGGAAAAGAAGGATCCACTTGTTCGTTTCCGTAAATTCTTAGAGGAAAAAGGATTGTGGAATGAAGAGAAGGAAAATGAAGTGATTGAACAAGCAAAAGAAGAAATTAAAGAAGCGATCAAAAAAGCGGATAGTGCGCCAAAACAAAAAGTAACAGACTTAATGTCTATTATGTATGAAGAAATGCCGCAAAATCTAAAAGAACAATACGAAATTTATAAAGCAAAGGAGTCGAAGTAAGCCATGGCGCAAATGACAATGATTCAAGCAATTACTGATGCGTTACGCGCAGAACTACGTAATGATCCAAATGTATTAGTATTTGGAGAAGATGTAGGTGTTAACGGCGGCGTATTCCGAGCAACGGAAGGGCTACACAAAGAATTTGGTGAAGATCGAGTGTTTGATACACCACTTGCAGAGTCCGGAATCGGTGGTTTGGCAGTTGGTCTTAGCTTACAAGGGTTTCGTCCAGTACCAGAAATTCAATTCTTCGGTTTTGTATTTGAAGTAATGGATTCTATTTCTGGTCAATTAGCCCGTTTGCGTTATCGTACTGGAGGTAAATACAGTGCACCTGTTACGATTCGCGCACCATTTGGTGGAGGCGTACATACTCCTGATATGCATGCTGATAGCTTAGAAGGACTCATGGCTCAACAACCTGGATTGAAGGTTGTAATCCCGTCTACTCCATATGATGCAAAAGGGTTACTTATTTCAGCTATTCGTGATAATGATCCAGTTATTTTCCTTGAGCATATGAAGTTATATCGTTCTTTCCGTCAAGATGTTCCTGAAGAGGATTATACCATTCCGCTAGGGAAAGCGGAAGTGAAACGCGAAGGTACAGGTATATCGATCGTTACTTATGGTGCAATGGTACATGAGGCATTGAAAGCGGCAGAAGAGTTAGAAAAAGAAGGTCATTCTGCAGAAGTAATCGACTTGCGTACAGTGAGTCCTATCGATATTGAAACAGTTATTGCTTCAGTTGAAAAAACGGGTCGTGCAATTGTCGTTCAGGAAGCACAAAAGCAGGCTGGGATTGCAGCACAAGTCGTTGCTGAAATTAATGATCGTTCTATTTTAAGTCTTGAAGCGCCTGTATTACGTGTAGCGGCTCCTGACACGGTATTCCCATTCCCGCAAGCAGAAGCTGTTTGGTTACCAAATTATAAAGACATTATTGAAACAGCGAAAAAGGTCTTAACATTTTAATTAATATTCTTATGAAAATGAATCTAATATGTCCTGCATAAAGGTTGGGAATTGCTTTCTTTATTAGCAGGGCATGGATGTTATTCCGAAATAACTAATGCTAAATTGATAAAGCAGTCATAATAAGTAAGGTCAGTTCATACGGAAAATAGGATACTTGAAACAACATACATATGAACGTGACTATATAGGAGGGTAATTTCCGATGTCATTTCAATTTAAAATGCCTGATATAGGTGAAGGAATCCACGAAGGTGAAATTGTAAAGTGGTTTGTAAAGTCCGGAGATAAGGTTCAAGAAGATGATGTATTGTGTGAAATTCAAAATGATAAAGCTGTTGTCGAAATCCCTTCTCCAGTAGCAGGAACTGTAGAAGAAGTATTAGTTGGAGAAGGAACGGTTGCGACAGTTGGACAAGTTCTAATTAAATTTGATGCTCCTGGATACGAAGATTTGCAGTTTAAAGGTGATGAAGAAGCAGAAACGCCAGAAGCGAAGAAAGAAGAATCTCCTGCACCTACGCCTGCTGCAGCCCCAGAAGCAAAGAAAGAAGAATCTCCTGCTGCAGTTAGCACACAAGCGGAAGTTGATCCTAATCGTAATGTAGTGGCAATGCCTTCTGTTCGTAAATATGCTCGGGATAACGGAATTGATATCCGCCTTGTTGCCGGTAGCGGTAAAAATGGTCGTATCTTAAAAGAAGATGTTGATTCATTCTCAACTGGAGGCGCAGTGCAGCCAACTGTAGATTCTCAACAAGCTGAGGCTCCAAAGACTGAAGAAACAGTAACAGCTCAAGCTATTCCACAAGGACAATATCCTGAAACTCGTGAAAAAATGAGTGGTATGCGTAAAGCAATTGCCAAAGCAATGGTAAATTCGAAACACACAGCACCACATGTTACACTTATGGATGAAATCGATGTAACGAAACTTGTTGCTCACCGTAAGAAGTTTAAAGAAGTGGCAGCAAATAAAGGAATTAAGTTAACATTCCTTCCTTATGTTGTCAAAGCTCTAACAAGTGCATTACGTGAATTCCCAGCACTTAATACATCTATTGATGATGAAGCTGGTGAAGTTGTACACAAACATTATTATAATATTGGAATCGCTGCTGATACGGATAGAGGTTTAGTAGTACCAGTTGTTAAAGATGCTGATCGCAAATCAACTTTTGCTATTTCAAATGAAATTAATGAATTAGGCGCTAAAGCCCGCGATGGAAAACTTGCTCCTGATGAAATGAAAGGTGCATCATGTACGATTTCAAATATCGGTTCAGCTGGTGGACAATGGTTTACACCTGTTATTAATCATCCAGAAGTAGCTATTCTTGGAATCGGTCGTATTGCTCAGAAACCAATTGTTCAAGATGGTGAAATTGTGGCAGCACCTGTTTTAGCTTTATCCTTAAGCTTTGATCACCGTATGATTGATGGAGCTACAGCACAAAATGCTTTAAATCATATTAAACGATTATTAAATGATCCTGAACTTTTGTTAATGGAGGCGTGATAAAATGGTAGTTGGTGATTTTCCTATTGATACAGACACTATAGTTATTGGTTCAGGTCCTGGTGGATATGTTGCAGCCATTCGTGCTGCCCAATTAGGACAAAAAGTAACAATTATTGAAAAAGAGCATATCGGAGGCGTTTGTTTAAACGTCGGTTGTATTCCTTCGAAAGCGGTTATTGCAGCAGGACATCGTTACGAAACAGCGAAGCATTCTGATGCGTATGGGATTTCAGCTGAAAATGTAACAGTTGATTTTTCAAAAGTTCAAGAATGGAAATCTAGTATCGTTAAAAAGTTAACGGGCGGTGTTGAAGGACTATTAAAAGGAAATAAAGTAGATATTGTTCGTGGTGAAGCATTCTTTGTTGATAGTAATTCCCTACGTGTGATCAGTGATAATTCTTCTCAAACGTATAACTTTAAAAATGCAATTGTCGCAACAGGTTCTCGTCCGATTGAATTGCCTACTTTCAAATATTCTAAACGTGTTCTTGACTCTACTGGTGCGCTTGCTTTACAAGAAGTTCCAGGGAAGATCATTGTAATTGGTGGCGGTGTTATCGGAGTCGAACTTGGTGGTGCTTATGCTAATTTTGGTACACAAGTAACCATTTTAGAGGGAGCAGATGATATTTTAAGCGTTGGTTTTGAAAAACAAATGTCTGCACTCGTTAAGCGCAACTTGAAGAAAAACGGTGCGGAAATCTATACAAAAGCAATGGCTAAAGGTGTGGAAGAAACAGATAATGGTGTTGTCGTAACATTTGAAGCAAAAGGTGAAGAAAAGAAAATTGAAGCTGATTACGTTTTCGTCATGGTTGGTCGACGCCCTAACACAGATGAAATGGGTCTAGAACAAGCTGGAGTGAAGATGACTGATCGTGGCATTATTGAAATTGACAAACAATGTCGTACAAATGTAAGCAATATTTATGCCATCGGAGATATTGTTTCTGGTCCTCAATTAGCGCATAAAGCATCTTATGAAGCCAAAATTGCTGCTGAAGCAATTGCTGGTCATGCATCTGAAATTGATTATTTAGGAATTCCAGCTGTTGTATTCTCAGATCCTGAACTTGCAACTGTTGGTTATCTTGAAAAAGATGCAAAAGATGAAGGGATCGAAGTGACAACTGCAAAATTCCCATATGCAGGAAACGGTCGTGCTTTATCACTCGACAGTACAGATGGCTTTGTAAAATTAGTCACGCGTAAAGAAGATGGGGTGGTCATTGGTGCGCAAATTGCCGGTGCTAATGCATCTGATATTATTTCTGAATTAGGACTAGCTGTTGAAGCTGGAATGACTGCAGAAGATATAGCCTTAACCATTCATGCACATCCAACTCTTGGAGAAATGACAATGGAAGCGGCTGAAGTTGCTTTAGGAACACCGATTCATGTTTTAAAATAAAGTAGGACAAGAATATAAAAAAGGCTGCTCATAAAGGGACTGACTTCCATATAAACGATATCTTTTTAATTATAGATATCGTTTTGTGGAGTCTACTACCTTTATGAGCAGTTTTTTGTTAAAGGGGCTTTTTGATCATTATTTCTCAACTAAAATAACAGTCCATTCTTTAATAAGCGTCTGATAGAACATTTGCAATGGGTGTTACAATTTCATCAATGGTTACTTTATTACCTTTTATTTCTACAATTACTTGATCCTTATAATAAACCAATAGAGCGGGGCAATGGTTTATTTGAAAAATATGAGTATAATCTCTCATCTCAGAAGCTGAGAGAATTTTCATATTTTTTACTTCTTCTGGATAGTCTTGTTTTAATTGTATAATGGCATCGTAATAGGAAATCTCTTGTTCGTAATGCTCTTCGTCAGAAAAAAATACAATCTGTTTCGTGTTTTGGTCACTACTCCATGAATTGATTGACTCTTTTCTATCACATGACATGATAAGTAAAAGAGTAAAAGCCACTATTAAGATGGATTTCTCTTTCATTTATACATTGCCTCGCTTTACTTTTTCTCTTCCTCTTCCTAAATAAATATCATATAGACTAAATATATAATGATAAAATCATGATATCATAAAAAATTGGGATTATATGTATTATTATGTACTTGTTACATAAATGAAAAATAAGTAAGAGAGTGTTTACATATATTAAATGTAAAATATATTAGCTTAATGGTGGTGTTATATGCGGATCTATACGGTCGTTATCATACAATTTATGGTGTGGAGTGGTTTTTCATTTATTGAATGGTTATCAACATATGACGGGATTATTTATAAAATCACTATGTTTTTTATCTTTTTTTATCTTGCCATTATGATAGGTAATAAGATCATTCAGTCTAATAAAAAAACAATGTTCACGACTCTTTTAAGTTTATGTCTTTATAGTATTTTTCATGTAGTGATGATCAGTATCTGGTAAAGGTATTTCACGAAAGTCGTACCTTTACCAGATCGATAAACTTATTTTCTACGGTAATAGTACATGATACGGCCGTTAAATAAATGTAACTCTCCTTGAAGTTTTTTGGCAATGAATTTACAGAATTCATTTGCTTTCCCTTTATCTCCATAGGTGGAGAATTTTGATAATGTTATTTTGATAAACGTTTGTGATGATTCCTTATGGTTTTCATCTGTGAGGTTTTCTTGCTCAATAAAAATGAAGATTTCACGGTAGCGATCATCATTTGAAAATAAATGAATCTCGTTATTGTTATCGTTTGGCTGTTCCTTCATTTCATATGGAAAGGCTGCTTGTTCGTATTTCCAATTAACTTGGCTAGCTGTTTTTGCGGTGATTTCTTTGTAGTATTCAAGGAGCTCTATCAGTTCATCAACTGATATTGTTTGTTTTGTTGAAGCAGGAACAAGTTTTATATAGGCATTAATGGTCATTTCTATCCCCATCCTTTTGTTGAACTTTAATGAATCAATGAAAGTTTAATAAAATATTACACTATTATTCTAACATTGTTCTAAAATTTATGACAAATTTGAAAACTTTTCGGTAATAAATTGCATAAAGCATACTTTTTGAAATATAATTATATTCTAAAGATTATCTAAATATTAACCAAGAGAGGAGCTAAGAAAATGGAAATATTTGATAAACTATATGATGAAGATGAAAATGTTAAAGTTCGTTTTATCGGATTTATGACTGAACTTAATCGTTATGATTTTGGAATTGTTTATACTACTTTATTTTTTGGTAAGCCTCTTGTCGTTTGTATGCAAACTGGCCGTTCTACACTCCTCGATCCAGCAGACCTCGCAGATATTGATTATTTACAGAAGGTATTTAATGTTGAAAACCATCAGCAAGCAGCAGATTTAGCAGAGTTCTTTTCTGAATCTTTACCAAGTCTACCGTATGAACCACAGTATTATTAAGGAAACATACGGGTTGGATCAATCTTTAAGTTAATAAAGACGTTATCGCCGGACAAACTATTATGGTTTTGATGGGGATAACGTTTTTTTGATATTGAGTTTATTTATTCCATAATATTTTAAATGTGTTATACAATTTGAGCTTGATTTTTTAATTGTGTTATATTATTATAGATTTATAGAAAATAAAGCGTTTACTTAATAAGGTCATAATCATAATGATAAGGAGATGGAATTAATGGGAACTATCGTATGTCAAGAATGCAACGCAACATTGGATCATTTTGAGGATGAAAAAGTAACGGTTCTTTATTCTTCGAATTGTAATTGTTGTAAACATGAAAAAATCGATCAAAAATAATCAATTGTTTTTATAAATTATAGCATGCATATCGCATGCTTTTTTTTATTTAGATTAAAACAAAAGAACGAGCCCTTTCGATGAAGAAAGGGCTCGTTCTTTTGTTTTTGGGGCTGGCTAAAGACTTCGTCGGTTAATTAAGGCGTTTAAGTTTTTCTCTTTTTCTACTTTATAGCTCTATGTTCTTTAATAACACGAAGCATTTTGAAGTCATAATCCTCTGGTCCTTGGACAGGGAGTCCGGCTTCCATATTTTTCTTAATGTAAAGAAGGTTGTCGCTTGTGATGATTTCTCCGGGTATAAAAATTGGAATACCCGGAGGATACACCATGATGAACTCAGCAATAATCCTTCCCTCAGATTGATCAAAGGGAATAAGTTCAGTTTCGGAATAAAACGCCTCTCTTGGGGAAACAGCCAAGAGAGGTATATCAGGAAGAAGAACCTTAGTTTCTATTTTTTCAGCAAGTATATGTCGCTCCTTAGCTAATTGTTTTAGAGCTGCAACTAAAATGTCTGCTTCTCTTTCTGAGTCACCAGGGGTAATGATGCAAAGGATATTATATAAATCAGACATTTCAACTTCTATATTATAATGTTCACGTAACCACTTTTCTACATCATATCCAGACATTCCCAGATTCTTTACAGAAATGATTAATTTGGTAGGATCATAATCATGAGCAGCTTCTGTTTCTAAAATTTCTTCGCCGATACATTTGATGTGCTCAATTTCATTGATTTGCTGTCGGATTGAGTTAGCCAGTTGGATGGAATGATCCGCGAGCTTTCTTCCGTTAGTTGCAAGTTCTTTTCTTGCTACATCTAAAGAGGCGAGCAACAAATAAGAAGTTGAAGTCGTTGTCAGCATACTGAGAATCGATTGTACTCGTTTATAGGAAACAAGCTTTCCTTTTAGATTAAGAATAGAGCTTTGTGTCATGGAACCACCCAATTTGTGAACACTTGTTGCGGCCATATCTGCACCTGCTTGCATAGCGGATAAAGGTAGTTCATCATGAAAGTGAATGTGTACCCCGTGTGCTTCATCTACTAATACAGGAACATCATACGAGTGGGAAATTTCAACGATACTTTTTAAATCAGCTGAAACACCGAAGTAAGTTGGGTTAATAACCAATAACGCTTTTGCATCTGGATGTTGTTCGAGAGCTCGTTTGACAGACTCGATTGTAATTCCGTGAGAAATACCAAGTTCCTTATCAATTTCTGGGTGAATAAAGATTGGAATAGCGCCAGAGAACACAACAGCAGACATAATGGATTTATGGACATTTCGAGGTACAATGATTTTATCTCCAGGCCCACATACAGCCATGATCATGGCCATAATAGCTCCGCTTGTACCTTGTACTGAAAAGAATGTATGATCAGCACCGAAAGCCTCAGCGGCTAAATCTTGTGCCTCTTTAATGATCCCCTTTGGTTGATGTAAGTCGTCAAGGGGACCAATATTAATTAAGTCGATCGATAATGCATTATTACCAATAAATTCTCGGAATTCCGGTGCCATTCCATTTCCTTTTTTATGTCCAGGTATATGAAATTGAACAGGCTCTTTTTTTGTATGTTCAAGTAGTCCGCTAAATAACGGTGTACGATGTTGAGACAATTGATTACCACACCTTTTTATTTTAAATTAATTAAATAAGTTCATCTTAAGCATGCTAGTATAGATGTAATAGAAGTAATATGTTTTATTCGTCACAAAACATATGAATTATAGCATTATTACAATTCCTTGCATAGGTTTTTTAAAAAAGTAAGGACTTGAATTTTTTAACTTCACCGTTCATATATTTTTTTATTTTAATTGTTCTTCTTATTATGGTCTTTCTAAACCATTTTTAAATAATAAAAGGAGAATAGTGATGAAAAGTGAAAGAGGTCTTGTATCATTTTTAAATACTAATATAGGGGAGGCGAAAAAGATGAAGTGAGATACATACATAGTAAATATTGAAAAAAAGAGGGTGATAATGAGCGATTAAAAGGTTATCTAAGCTAGGATATATCTAAGAGAAAAAGGATGAAGGAAGCATTTGTACAAGAAGACCGGGTTATGGGGATTATTAAAGATGTCTATAACGTTGAGGATAGCATTTGCAAGAATCAATGGGTAGAGCTAAAGGCGTTGTCGTAATTGGGAAGAAAATGAAAATGAAACGAATGAATAATAAAAAGTAAGGGATGAAGGAAATGGAGTATCAGTATCCGATTGATCATGATTGGTCAACAGAAGAAGTTGTTGATGTTATACACTTTTTTGAGACAATTGAACGCGCATATGAAAAGGGTGTAAAGCGAGAGCAATTACTTAGTGTTTACAGAAGGTTTAAGGAAATTGTTCCAGGTAAAGCACAAGAAAAGAAACTTTGTTCAGAGTTTGAAGAGGTAAGTGGCTATTCCTCTTACCGTACAATAAAAAAAGGAAAAGAATCTGATTTGGGTGCAATAATTAGAATGCAACCATAACTAAGTGCATATAATGAAAAATAAACAAATCCTCCTAAATCATTATAGGTTTAGGAGGTGGTATTCCAAGTTCATTATATGCATTTAGTTCCAGTTATATGCCAATTTGTATAAAGGATATAATTCCTTAAATACGGATTGGGCTTGTTCAAGAAATTGTTGCCCAGACATGTGGATCGCTTTTTCTCTAGGAATTTGAAAGCCGCATAGTATTTCCGCTTTTTTGATCGTTTGTAAACGGACAAACATGTTTGTCAAATCCTCTTTGGAAAGCCGCTTGTGTTTTTGTACATTAGGTTTCATATGGTCAACGGACCAAACAAAATCCTTTGGAATCTTTTGATGAATCTGGTTAACTTGTGATTGAAGTATTTTTCCATATTCGGATTTTTGTGGGGCTTCATAAATCATGGCAAACCAAATAAACACATGGGTCCCCCATAATCCAATCTGAAAATGTGGTAACATCTTGTAGCCTCTTGGATTGCTAGAAAACGCTACCCATGTATCGTTTGGAGGATTTATTTTCCGACGTGCATGTTTTGCAACATGTGCAAACATTTCTTCACCTATCATAGCCGAAAACGTTGGAGTGAAATGGTCACCAAGTGCATGAAGCTTTGGTCGAATATGTGTTTTCAAAGCATCCATACGATTTTCTAATCCATCTATCGAAAAAACATCAAAATCAGAATGGGTAAATCCCGTAAAAGACATCTAACTAACCTCCTGTTACTTTGTCAAACATTGTATCATAAAGACTAATAAACAAGAAGAAAGTTGTCTGTAGCATAATGTGAAATTTGTATGATCACTATTTTAAGAGATATGACTGAAGTAAAAAGCCTCTTACTTACAGCTTCTAATTATTCGGTTGATGACCGTAATATCAAAGTTTTTTTCTAATAGGCAAGTGTGCAAATTAGTTGCAAGAGCAAGGTTTTCCACATAATATAATAATAAGAATAATCAGACTCTTTGGAGAAGTGAAATAAAATTGGAAGGGGTGTACTGTCAATGAAACAAGTGATGAATTCAGTGAAGAAAAAAGCGATTGAAAAGGAGAGAAAAGCTGTACTAAAAATGGAAATGGATTATGAGCTAGCTGTTCTTTTTGAGGCAATGGGAGATAATAATGAAAACAAGAAAAAAGAAAGTAAAAAGAGGTTAGAGATGATTAGACAGGAACTTCTTATGTTAAAGGCTCTGTAAAAAGAAAAAGGGGAAAGAAATAGAAAATGATGAAATTATTTTTTGATTAGAAGCGAACTCTTCTGTAAGAATGAAAGAGTTCGTTTTTTATGTTTGGAAACACTAAAAATGGTTTTATTTGAAATAATAAACTAAAATGATTGTAATATTGTATTGGAATTTCGATTAAATCAAGGAGGGCGACAATGACGAATTGGACTGAAATTGATATGAAAGCCAAAGAGTGGATTAATGAGGCAGGTAGGCTAATAAAAGACTCTTTTCCTAAAACGTTAGATATTCAAACAAAATCAAATCAAAATGATCTTGTTACTGAAATGGATAAATCAACAGAACAATTTTTTATTCGTAAAATTCGTGAAACCTATCCAGAACATAAAATTATTGGTGAGGAAGGCTTTGGTGATGATTTAACATCGACGGACGGGGTTATTTGGATTATTGATCCGATTGATGGAACAATGAATTTTGTGCATATGCAACGAGATTTTGCTATTTCAATAGGGATTTATGAAGATGGGATAGGTCAAATTGGTTTAATCTATGATGTTGTTCGTGATGAATTATATCATGCAACAAAAAATAATGGTGTCTATATGAATAACACTCGGTTAAGTCCATTAAAAAAAGGGCGTGTTTCAGAAGCGATTATTGGCATGAATGCGACATGGGTAACAGAGAATAAACGGATAAATCCTTCTATACTTGGAGCGCTTGTCAAAGATTTGCGTGGGACAAGATCATATGGATGTGCAGCAATTGAACTAGCATCAATTGCTGCAGGAAGGCTAGATGCTTATGTTTCATTGCGTTTAGCTCCATGGGATTTTGCGGCTGGAATCATATTAATCGAAGAATTAGGCGGAGTAGTGACTGATTTAAGAGGGGAGCCATTGAATATTTTGGAGAAAAATTCAATTTTTATTTCAAAACCGGGACTGCATGAAGAAATTTTGAAAAGTTATTTAAGCAATGGAAATTGGTAAGTAAGTTAATCTTTTTTTGTTGAGAAGGATAAGGTCAGAACAGTCACCATTTTTTTTATACAATGGGGAAGGTGAGGAAAGGGATTATAAAGTCCCATTTTCCCTCATCTTTTTCTTTTTCATAAAACCTATCCCCATGATAAAAACTAGGAGTAGGGTGCATGCTAACATTCCGATGATACTTCTTTCGGCGATGGCTATTGCAAATCCCATCATGCATGCAGTCGCCATAATTGCAAATAATAAAAATACCCATTTGATTTTTTTCAAAGTGAATGCCTCCAGACAGAAAATATAATTTATTTGAAAAATAAAAAGTATTCTAATAAACCTTTAAAGATATTTTACACAAAATATTTTTATTTTTCCACACATTTGTGTTATAATGTCTCAGTTAAGCTTCGGACATTTAGGTGATGTTGATCACCCTATTAGATAGCTAGCAAGTGTTTCACCTTAAATATAGGTAGGAGGAAGTTTTTTTGAAAATCAGAGAAGATATTCGTAATATTGCAATCATTGCCCACGTAGACCATGGAAAAACAACGTTAGTGGATCAGTTATTGAAGCAGTCTGGTACATTTCGTACAAATGAACATGTAGAAGAACGGGCTATGGATTCAAATGACATAGAAAGAGAACGTGGTATTACCATTTTAGCAAAAAATACAGCGATTCAGTATGAAAATAAAAGAATAAACATTCTTGATACACCAGGACATGCGGATTTTGGTGGTGAAGTCGAACGAATTATGAAAATGGTTGATGGAGTTGTATTAGTTGTTGATGCATACGAAGGTTGTATGCCGCAAACTCGTTTCGTGCTTAAAAAAGCATTGGAGCAAAAATTAAACACGATGGTTGTTGTTAATAAAATTGACCGTGATTTTGCTCGACCAACAGAAGTAGTCGATGAAGTCATTGATTTATTTATTGAACTAGGTGCAGAAGAAGATCAGTTAGATTTTCCAGTTGTTTATGCGTCTGCTATTAATGGAACAGCAAGTCTGGATCCGGAAAAACAAGATGAAAACATGAAAGCACTATACGATACGATTTTGGAACATACTCCTGCTCCAATCGATAATCGTGAAGAACCACTTCAATTTCAAGTGGCTTTGTTAGATTATAATGACTTTGTTGGTAGAATCGGGATCGGCCGTGTTTTCCGTGGTACGATAAAGGTTGGACAGTCAGTAGCATTAATGAAGCTTGATGGATCGGTCAAACAATTTAGGGTAACGAAGCTAATGGGCTTTTTTGGTTTAAAACGACTAGAAATTGAAGAGGCATATGCAGGTGATTTAATCGCTGTTTCCGGTATGGAAGATATTAATGTTGGAGAAACAGTTTGTCCGGTTGAGCATCAAGAAGCATTACCGATTTTAAGAATTGATGAACCAACGTTACAAATGGAATTTGTTGTCAATAACAGTCCGTTTGCGGGACGTGAAGGAAAATTTGTGACATCAAGAAAAATTGAAGAAAGACTTCGTGCACAACTTCAAACGGATGTGAGTTTACGTGTTGATAATACGGATTCTCCTGATGCATGGATTGTATCTGGACGCGGGGAATTGCATTTGTCAATCTTAATTGAAAATATGCGTCGTGAAGGCTTTGAAATTCAAGTATCTAAGCCAGAAGTTATCGTAAGGATTATTGATGGTGTTCGTTGTGAACCAGTTGAACGTGTTCAAATTGATGTACCTGAAGAGCATACTGGATCGGTTATGGAGTCGATGGGTGCTCGTAAAGGTGAAATGCTTGATATGATCAACAATGGAAATGGGCAAGTTCGTCTCATTTTTAATGTACCTGCAAGAGGCTTGATTGGATATAGCACTGAATTTTTAACCTTAACACGTGGTTACGGCATTATGAACCATACATTTGATAGCTACCAACCAATGCAAGCGGGTCAAGTAGGCGGTAGACGTCAAGGTGTGCTTGTTTCAATGGAAAATGGTAAAGCAACTACTTATGGAATTATGGGAGTAGAAGATCGTGGTGTTATTTTTGTTGATGCTGGTACAGAGATCTATGAAGGAATGATTGTCGGTGAACATAACCGTGAAAATGATCTTACTGTGAACATTACAAAAATGAAACAACAGACAAATGTTCGTTCTGCAACGAAGGATCAAACAAATACAATGAAAAAGCCACGTATTTTGACGTTGGAAGAATCATTAGAATACCTAAATGAAGATGAGTATTGTGAAGTCACTCCAGAATCGATTCGTTTACGTAAAAAAGTTCTTAATAAAAATGAACGTGAAAAATCAGCAAAAAAGAAAAAAGGTTCTGAAGTTCAGGCATAAAATAGCAAGAGTTAAAAGGGAGGCAGTATTGTCTCCCTTTTACTATGTATCGAAAAACGACCACTGATGGAAGTTTTCTTTATTGAACGGTTTTCTCATCCATAGTATAGTAGATTTTAGATGAAGGGATAGAATAGGGGGAATAAAGGGGAATGGATATAAGTGAACGCCTTTCTTTTTTTGCTGCTTTATATAGGGTAGATGAGAATTCGGATTTGGGTATGTGGCTTTTGTATATAACGATATTACTTTTGAGTATTCTTGTGTTTAAGCTTGGTTTTGCACAAAAACTGCCATTACTTAAATCTGTCATTATCTATTTATTCTTAATTTTCGGTTGTGCATTTTTAAGTTTTCTAGGTATTTTTCTACCAATTACAGAAGGGCTCGTGGTAGCTGCATTAATTTTAATTATTTATAAAATTCGTCTACATAGATATAAAAATGCATGAGTATTATGTGGAATAGGAGAAATAATCATGAAATCTGTTCAAGATGCTATTTATAATTGGTTGACGATAAGAGTAGTGTGTGAGGAAAGACCTGGTGACTTGGCGGCAGTTGAAACGGAAGAGATGTTTTGGACGATTCTAGAAGATGAGCATGGCCTATCTAACGTAACGATCGATAAGGATGAGGTTATGTATTATATTACATATATGAAAGATGGAGAATCTTCTAAAGCTCGCTTTCCAAGGGAATTAATCGATGTAATGATCAATCAAATTAATGAGGAACCAGAGAAGTATAAGATCTATCCAGAGTAAAATGAATATCCTATAATGTCAGTTCAATCGTGTAAACAAAAAGCGTCCATTTTAATGGGCGCTTTTTGTTGTTTCTTAAAACGATTGTTATTTGAACAGTCTTTCTTTATTTTATTCCCATTCGTCTTCTTGTTTTTTGCTGCGATAGAGATGGAAATTTCCAGTTGCTATTCTTTGCTCAGTTCTTTCTGTGATTCGGTTTGTACAGGGTTGACACATATACGTATAAATAGGTCTGTTTCTTAATCGTTTTGCTTGAAAGGAATCATCTTCAATGGATTCAATATTATCACAAATTACGCATTTTACTCTCATTCGACACACCTCTAGAATTTCATTCATTTTATCTAAATTAAAATGGAATTTTATTTTTTCTTAATCTTTCTTTTAATTACTTTAACCTTTCTATGGATAAATTTCACACTACTTATAAGTTGTATTACTTATATTATATAATATGTTTTTATTTGTTTCGAATTTATTTATTGTTCTTGTTCTCTAAGTGGATTAATTTAATTGCTATAACATTGAAAATAAGGTGTTTTAATAATATGATGGTGGTAATGAAAAGGAGGTTTTTTGATGGCAAATCAAGTAGAATTAGTATTGACTAAGCGATTATTTGATTGTTTACAAAGTGAACGGTTTGTTCTGCTATCTACGGTTGATTACGAGACAGGAGGTCCGAATGTAAGTGCTATCTCCTGGGTGTTGGCAAAAAATGAACAAACTATCCTGTTTGCAGTTGATAATCGCTCTAGGATTGTTCGGAATATTAGGGGGAATTCTAAAATAGCAATCAATGTGATTGTGGAAGAGTCTTCTTATTCAATTAGTGGTGATGCGAGGGTGATACAAGAAAAGATTGAGGAAGCTCCATTAAAGCTGGCACTGATCCAATTGGATATAAAGGAAGTAAGAGATGTCATGTTTTATGGATCGAAAATTACTAGCGCACCTGAATATGATAAAACATATGATCGTGAAGCCGCTAAAAGGTTGGATACTCAAGTAATGGATGCAATGAAAAAAGCTTAGTCAAATGACTAAGCTTTTTTCATTGCATCCGACTACAACCTCAAGACGCGACAAGCTTTTCTATTTATGATGGTTGGATTGTTCTTGTTGTTCTTTTTCTAGGTTTTGTTTTTCGTTGTCATTTAATTTGTTTTTTGGATCTTCTGTAGCATTTTTTGGATTTGGATCGGCCATATCGGCTGGGATTTCAGGCATGAGACGTCCAGCGATATCAGCCAACTCATTCATGATCCCTTGAATGGGTTTATTATTTTGGATATCTTCCTGAATTTCTTTTAGGCGGGCGTTTATATCAGGATCTGCAACTATGATAGCGCGTGCCCCGTGTGGATCGTTTTTTAAGCTTTCTGCTACAGAATATTTAATCGATCCAACTTCTGAACGGTCTAAATCTTTATCTACATCAATACCAACAATTGCATAATTCCCAAGAACTACTGCAGTGGAATCATTTACATTTGGAATACTTGAAGCAAGACTTACTAAATGTTTTGAAACCTCCTGCCCTGTCTGTTTATCAACTTTCTGAACGGTACTATTTTTTACGCTGATGACATTTTGTTTTTGCTCTGTAACCTCGTTTTTTCCTCCACATCCAAAAAGGGTAAGCAGGCTGATTAGGAGTAATAAGTACATTTTCATTTCAAGCACCTCCTTTAAATATCACAATCAATTTAGGGTGAATAGGGGATTATTTCAATTAAAATTGAAATCATTATTAGTTATTGTGCAAAATACCTTCTATCTTTATACAAAAAATCATATATTTTACCAAAGTTCTAACTGTCCTAGGTTAGTTCATCAATGAAGGGGTGTGGCAACCTGATAAGAAAGCGACTTTCATTGGAAGGCTCTGTGAAGTAATAACATTAAAACTCTGCGTAATGGGCAAGCAGTGTCTTGAAATTATGGGGGGAGTCAACAAGATACGTTTACACTGTTTGTCTTTAGAGAAAAAGGAAACGCATCACAGCAAATAGAACACATAGGAGCAGGAGGCATCGGATTGAGTAAAATATACGTGTTAGATACCAATGTGTTGTTACAAGATCCTCATTCAATTTTTTCATTTGAAGAAAATGAAGTTATTATTCCAGCAGTTGTACTTGAAGAAGTTGACTCCAAAAAAAGATACATGGACGAAATAGGGAGAAATGCACGACAAGTAGCGAGATTGATCGACGGTCTCAGGGAAACAGGGAAATTACATGAAGGGATTCCATTAGAAAATGGGGGAGAAATTCGAATTGAGCTTAATCATCGTTCGTTTCATCAACTGCAAGAAATCTTTATTGAAAAAACAAATGATAACCGTATTTTAGCCGTTGCAAAAAATCTGTCATTAGAAGAGGAAACGAAAGAAAATGGACGACAAGTCATCCTAGTAAGTAAAGATGCTCTTGTAAGAGTAAAAGCGGATGCAATCGGATTGTTATCAGAGGATTTTCTTAGTGATCGTGTTGTAGAAAATGACCACATTTATACAGGTTATTTAAATATTTTTATTGCAACCGAACTATTAAATAGGTTTTATGAAAATGGGGAACTGCCATTAAGGGATATTGCGAATCATCCTTTTTATCCAAATCAATTTATCCTTTTAAAAGATGCACTTGGTTCTTCTTCATCAGCTATTGGCATCGTGGATCCTAATGCACAAAAAGTGAAAAAACTAATCTTTGATCATGATCATATTTGGGGTATTAAGCCACGGAATGTTCAGCAAACAATGGCTGTTGAACTGTTGCTAAGAAAAGATTTTCCGCTCATCACTTTAATAGGAAAAGCAGGGACCGGAAAAACTTTACTAGCTCTTGCATCAGGGCTCATGCAAACTGAGGATATGGGCACTTTTAAAAAATTACTTGTGGCACGGCCTATTGTACCTGTTGGAAAGGATTTAGGATTTCTTCCTGGTGAAAAGCAAGAGAAATTAAGACCTTGGATGCAGCCGATTTACGACAATCTTGAATTCTTATTTAATGCTAAAAAGCCAGGTGAACTCGAAGCGATTCTAGCAGGTATGGGTTCAATCGAAGTTGAGGCACTAACCTATATTAGGGGAAGAAGTATTCCAGATCAATATATCATTATTGATGAGGCGCAAAATTTAACCAAGCATGAGGTGAAAACAATTCTGACGAGGGTAGGGGAAGGGAGTAAAATTGTTTTAATGGGAGATCCAGAGCAGATTGATCACCCATATCTAGATGCATATAACAACGGCCTTACATATGTGGTCGAAAAGTTTAAAGATCAGAAAATAGCTGGACATGTAAAGCTTATAAAAGGAGAAAGGTCTGGGCTAGCCCAATTGGCAGCTGATTTATTGTAAGCTGAGTAAGAAAAAAGGAGAGAGAGCTAAGGCTTTTTCTCCTTTTAAATAGGGCTATGTTAAATAATCGTGTTGATGTTCTAATGGCCTTTAGTGTATCAACAATAATGATTAACATAGCTTTAAATAAAGTTTTATTCAACTCTAAAGGTTCTAATATTTTTAATCGGATTTTCTCTGTTACTTCCATCGCCCAAATAAACATGAATAGGTCCATCTTCTGTTAGTGGCTTTCCGGTCTGTGAAAAACCAAGTATCATGTCTTTTGCTTCTTCTATCGGAAGGGAGTACTTATTATCGACCCCTTCAATAACAACCGTTTGTGCCTCTTCCAAAGGCTCTGCATTATCTAAAAAAGGTTGAAAGAGAATCCCGAAGGAAGTAGTTAATATTTTCTCTTTTTCATATCTTTTCTTTTCTTTTCCAGGAGTGGAAACCGTTGCCCCTTCTATTATTTCGCGATCCCAATGTTTTGAAATAGACTTTGTATATTCCTCTAATTCGTTAACCTTTTCTAACTGTTGGTCAAAATATGTATCTAGATCAAGTTTGCGATCATCGAAAATCCAAACGCTCGGATCAAGCGTAATAGGGAATTTGACTTTACCATTAATATGTACAATATTCTCCATTTGTGCCTCCTATATTTATTTATTTTACTGCTATTTCTATGTATTCACTAATATTTATCGTTGTACATAAAACTTGAGTGTACCTTGCATTTTTTCTTTGTTACAGATTATACTCTATTAATGATCAGCTGTCATGAAATGTACTTAGGAACAAAATATTATTGTTTATGATATTAGAGTCAAAAGTCTGAGCTTCTTTAATATTCCTTGCATTTTTATATATATAAGTTTAAAATTTATAAATAGGATAATCGCTCGCAAAACGGGGGGATCAACTTTGGCTTCTAAAATGACCATTGATCATAAAGAAAAAGCAGGTGCTTTATTAAAAGCTGATGCTCATAAAATATTAAGGCTGATCAAAGTGCAGATGGATAATCTCACTATGCCTCAATGTCCTCTTTATGAAGATGTATTGGACACGCAAATGTTTGGCTTATCGCGTGAAATAGACTTTGCAGTACGACTTGGGCTTATTGACGAAAATGATGGGAAAAATCTTTTGGACGAGTTGGAAAAAGAACTTATTCTCTTACATGAATCGTCAATAAAAAAATAAGATTAAAACTCAAACATGGGAAGAGCTTGTTTGAGTTTTTTTATCTCATAATTGTAGTTGTTTTAGACTAGAGCATTATATACAAATACATATGATAGATGATTAAGTTTTCTGTATAATGAAGATTGCATCCGCTCGTTTTAACTAGTATGATATAAAAATGCAATTCCCTTTTATAACTCTAAACATTTTCTTCTCTCTAGATGCAGGATATTTGATAGTATAGTAGAATAAATTATACAACTTGGAAGACGAGGGAAGAGGTTGGATGTTAAAAAAAATCTTAAAATCATATGATTATTCGATTATTGTTGCTTTAATCATGTTAGTTATTTTTGGCTTAATCATGGTATACAGTGCTAGTATGGTCTCAGCAGTCCAGCGATACGGTGTAGAGAGTGATTATTTCTACCAGAAGCAGAAAGTCAACTTAATTGTTTCTGTGTTGGTCTTTATTTTTACAGCATTGATTCCATATAAAATGCTTAAAAGTAATAAGATTCTCGTTCCAATGGTTATATTGTCTCTCTTTGGATTAGGTAGCCTTTTTATTTTCGGGCATGTGGCAGGAAATGCTCAAAGTTGGTTTAAAATTGGTGCTTCAAGCCTTCAACCTTCAGAATTTGTTAAATTATGTGTTATTATTTATTTATCAGCTGTATATGCTAAGAAACAATCCTATATAAATGAATTTAATAAAGGGGTTGTGCCACCACTAGCTTATTTGCTTCTTGTCGTTGTTTTTGTTGCGATTCAGCCTGATGTTGGAACAGCAGCGATTATCTTTTTAATCGCAGGAATGATTATCTTTTCATCAGGAATGAGTTTCAAAAATATAGGAAAGCTATGTGGGATTGGTTTGATACTATCTATGCCACTGCTTTTCATGATGAAGGATATTTTATTTTCAGATATTCGAGTTGGACGTTTCCTAGCATTTCAAGACCCTTTTGTCGATGAACAAGGAATTGGATGGCAGTTAGCCAATTCTTACATGGCTCTTGGTTCAGGTGGTCTTAAAGGTCTAGGACTTGGTCAAAGTATTCAAAAGCTTGGCTACTTACCTGAATCACATACGGATTTTATTATGGCTGTAATTGCTGAGGAATTAGGTATATTTGGAGTTTCCTTTGTCTTGTTATGTTTAGGGTACATTGTTTTAAAAGGAATATTTATTGGTATAAAATGTCAAGATCCATTTGGAAGCCTTCTGGCCATTGGTATCTCCTCTATGATCGGTATTCAATCTTTTATCAATCTTGGAGGGATTTCAGGTGTTATTCCATTGACTGGAGTACCATTACCATTTGTCAGCTATGGTGGTTCATCCTTATTGCAATTATCCATAGCAATGGGTATTCTACTGAATGTTTCTATGTTTGTGAATTATGAGAAAAAACATAAACCAGGCGTAACGAAAACTCAATCGAAAAAAACAAATCAAATTTCTAGACAAGAGTATTCCATTCGTAAATAGGCGTGGGGAATATATCCCCCTGCGCTTTTTAATATAGGTTTCATTAATGAATTCTTTATAGTGAAAGTGAACTTGCATTTTTATTTAAATGTGTTCATTTTGTATATTTTTAACAAGAATCATTAATGAGCCCAAATATACAGAATAGAAGAGGTGTTTTATGTGAGCAGACGCATCAACAAAGTGTTAGTTGCAAACAGGGGAGAAATTGCTATTCGCGTCTTTAGGGCTTGTAGTGAGTTAAATATTCGCACTGTTGCAATTTATTCGAAAGAGGATTCTAGCTCTTTACATCGTTATAAAGCAGATGAAGCCTATATCGTAGGTGAAGGAAAAAAGCCAATTGACGCATATCTTGATATTGATGGCATTATTGAAATTGCAAAAGAAAGTGAAGTAGATGCCATTCATCCTGGTTATGGATTTTTATCAGAAAATATTCATTTTGCCAGAAAATGTGAAGAAGAGGGAATCATTTTTATTGGCCCTAAGTCAGATCATCTTGATATGTTTGGTGACAAAGTTAAAGCAAGGGAACAAGCGATAAAAGCAAACATTCCTGTTATTCCTGGTACGGATGGACCAGTTAGTAGCTTTGAGGAAGTAAAAAACTTTGGAGAACAGTTTGGCTTTCCAATCATCATTAAAGCTTCTTTAGGCGGCGGTGGTCGCGGAATGAGAATTGTTAATAGTATGGATGAAGTTTCAGAAGCCTATGACAGAGCAAAATCAGAAGCAAAAGCGGCATTTGGAAATGACGAAGTATACGTAGAGAAATATATTAACAGACCAAAACATATTGAAGTCCAAATTATTGGGGATCAACATGGTAACGTCATTCATCTTTATGAACGTGACTGTTCTATTCAGCGTCGTCATCAAAAGGTTGTCGAAATTGCACCAAGTGTATCTCTCTCTCTGGATTTGCGTAAACGTATTTGTGAATCAGCTGTTAGTTTAATGGAAAATATTAACTATATTAATGCTGGTACTGTAGAATATTTAGTAGCTGACGAAGAGTTTTACTTCATCGAAGTAAATCCACGTGTTCAAGTTGAACATACCATTACCGAAATGATAACAGGTGTTGATATTGTTCAAACGCAAATTCTTGTCGCGGAAGGGCATGACCTTCACGGAGAAACAATAGAATTACCGCAACAAGAAAACATACGAACAAACGGATATGCTATTCAATCTCGTGTCACTACAGAAGATCCATTAAATAATTTTATGCCTGATACAGGGAAAATTATGGCTTATCGTTCTGGCGGTGGGTTTGGTGTTCGCTTGGATGCTGGAAATGCTTATCAAGGGTCTGTTATAACTCCTTTTTACGATTCATTACTTGTGAAGGTAACTACACATGCGCATTCATTTGAGCAAGCTGCATCGAAAATGGATCGTAATTTACAAGAATTCCGTATTCGCGGTATTAAAACAAATATTCCGTTTTTGGTAAATGTGGTTAAACATGAAAAGTTCCGTAATGGGGATTATGATACATCTTTTATAGATGACACGCCTGAATTATTTATTTTCCCGAAAAGAAAAGACCGTGGAACAAAAATGCTTAACTATATTGGCAATGTTACAATTAATGGTTTTCCAGGGATTGAAAAGAAAAAGAAGAGACCTGTTTTTGATCAGCCAAGAATTCCAAAACTGCCACCCGATTTAGAACTGAAAAATGGAACAAAGCAAATATTAGATGAACAAGGCGCAGATGGACTTGTTAAATGGGTAAAAGATCGAAAAGAAGTATTATTGACAGATACGACATTCCGTGATGCCCATCAATCATTACTAGCAACAAGAATTAGAACAAATGACTTTAAACATATTGCTACACCAACTGCAAAAATGCTACCTGAGTTATTTTCTTTAGAAATGTGGGGCGGGGCAACATTTGATGTTGCATACCGATTCTTAAAGGAAGACCCATGGGATCGATTATTGACATTAAGAAAGCAAATCCCAAATGTCATGTTTCAAATGCTTTTTAGAGCTTCAAATGCTGTTGGTTATAAAAATTACCCAGATAATGTAATCCGTGAATTTATCGAAAAATCAGCTCATGCAGGAATCGATGTGTTCCGTATCTTTGATAGCTTAAACTGGGTTAGCGGAATGGAAGTAGCGATCGATTCGGTAAGACAATCAGGAAAAATTGCTGAAGCAGCTGTTTGTTATACAGGTGATATTTCTGATCCTACAAGAAGCAAATATGATACAAATTATTATAAAAATATAGCAAGAGAACTTCAGGCTCAAGGTGCACATATTCTTGCGATTAAGGACATGGCTGGATTATTAAAACCGGAAGCAGCGTATCGTTTGATTTCTGAACTGAAAGAAACGATTGATATACCAATTCATTTGCATACACATGATACAAGTGGAAATGGAATCTTTACTTATGCAAAGGCGATTGAAGCGGGTGTTGATATTGTCGATGTTGCTTTAAGTTCTATGGCAGGGTTAACATCACAACCAAGTGCAAACACTTTATTCTATGCCCTTGAAGGTTCAGATCGTCAACCGTCTGTTAAAGCAGATTCTTTAGAAAAACTTTCTCATTATTGGGAAGATGTTCGTAAATATTATCAAGTGTTCGAATCAGGTATGGTTGCACCACATACAGAAGTGTATCAGCATGAGATGCCTGGTGGTCAATATAGTAATTTACAGCAACAAGCGAAAGCAGTTGGCCTTGGGGATGAGTGGGATGATGTAAAAAGGATGTACGCCCAAGTTAATCAAATGTTTGGTGACATCGTTAAAGTAACCCCTTCTTCTAAGGTAGTTGGTGATATGGCTTTATTTATGGTGCAAAACAATTTAACAGAAGAAGATGTGTTAACAAAAGGTAATACAATTGATTTTCCAGATTCGGTCATTGAGTTATTTACAGGATATCTAGGTCAACCACATGGCGGATTCCCGAAAGAGTTACAAAAAGTCATTCTTAAAGGGAAAGAACCTATTACGGTTCGTCCTGGTGAACTAATGGAAGAGATTGACTTTAAGGCTCTAAGAGATGAGTTGTATAAAGAGATCGGAAGAGAAGTAACAAGTTTCGACCTTATTGCCTATGCACTCTATCCAAAAGTATTTCTAGAATATGTGAAAATGACACAACAATATGGTGATCTTTCTGTATTAGATACACCGACTTTCTTATATGGAATGCGCCTCGGTGAAGAAATCGAAATAGAGATTGAAACTGGAAAAACATTGATTGTCAAACTCGTATCTGTAGGTCAACCTCAAGCAGATGGGACAAGAGTTGTTTATTTTGAATTAAATGGCCAGTCTCGTGAGGTTGTCATTAAGGATGAAAACATTAAGTCAACGGTCATTTCTAAAATTAAAGGTGATCCAAAAAATCCTAACCACCTATCAGCTACAATGCCTGGAACAGTTGTGAAAGTCATTGCAGAAATAGGGGAAAAGGTAGAAAAAGGCGATCATTTGATGATAACAGAAGCGATGAAAATGGAAACGACTGTTCAAGCTCCATTCTCAGGTGTTGTCAAAGATATATATGTTCAAAATGGAGACGCGATTCAAAATGGAGATCTCCTTATTGAATTAACAAAATAACCGATTAAAAAGAGTTACAGCTTGAGCTGTAACTCTTTTTTTACTTCTTGCTCTGAGTGGGTCTTTAAAGTATCCGCATTCAGTTTACTTCTATATGTGAGTAAAATGAAATAACTTAACATTCCAAACAAACAAGCAATAAAGAAGGCGTGAGAGAGGGCAATCAGTAGAAGTCCTCTCGAAAAAATAATGAAAGCGCCTGCGATGACTTGTAAAGAAACTAATATAAAAGAGATAATCCATCCCCAGTATATAACCCTTTGATGTCGATAATGTTTAATTGCTAGATAGGTGATGTAAGCGATCCAAATAAATATGAGGCCTGCTGCTGCACGATGGCCCATTTGAACCCATTGATACATATTTGATGGAAGTGCAAATTGATCATTAAGGCACAATGGCCAATCAGGACAAACAAGGCTTGCATTTACATGGCGTACGAGGGCACCCGTGTACACAACAATAAAACTGTAGAGCGTTACACCGATAATATGACCTTTCATACGTTTGTCAAGAATGAGTTTGTCAGCTTGAAATTTTTTGTCCACTTCAAAAATAAGAAGGGTCAGTAGCAAAACGGTTGCAAAGGAAACTAAAGAAATACCGAAATGAGCAGCAAGGACAAAATCAGATTGCCCCCATATGACGGCCGCCGCTCCAATTAACCCTTGTAAAACGAGAAATGATATGGATGTAATAGAGAGAAACTTAGTCTCTCGGATATGTCCGATTGACCTCCAAGCCCATATGGATAGAATGACAACCATGATTCCAACGCCACCTGAAACGATGCGATGTGCTAGTTCAATAAGTAATTCACTAGTAACTTCCGCTGGAATCAGTTGACCGTCACAAAGAGGCCATGACCGGCCACAGCCCATGCCAGAATCTGTTTTCGTAACTAGTGCACCTCCGAGTAAGATAAAAAGCATGCCAATTGTTGTTAATACAGAAAACCATTTAAGAGAGCGACTCAATTTTTTCCACCTACTTGTCTTAGTTCTTATCTTTACTATAGTAATACATTAATAAATATAATAAAATAAATATACAAAATAATAACATAATTGCAACATATTTAATCATGTTAAACAAGGTAGAAAGTGGCTTTCCTTTTTCAAGTACTACTAGATAAAAATGACCTTTTTCTGTTTAATCTTAATATTCACTGTTCATATGGTTAAAAAGGTTGAAACTTATATAATAGTTTGTTAGAAATATAGGTAAAAGAAAAAATAATAAAGAAAATTTAATCAATTATAAGTTATCCGTAAATTATTAATTTTCTTTATTATGGCACTAAAATAACATGATTGGAAACAAAATAACATTGCAGGCACATATTTTTCAAAAAATATTCAAAAAAAATTCACAAAAAGTATCAAAAGTGTGATTTAATATACAGAAGAGAGATGTAATGATTTAATATTCAGTCAACAAGGCTTAGAGAGTGAGAATGATAAATATTATTTTGTGAATGAATAGTTGTTGATTAAAACTTCAATGTCTGATGAAGTTTTATGTTATTGCAAGTGGATAGTACTTGTAATAACAAAAAAGGAGGAAAAGAGATGCCTAGTTCTAGGGTTACCTCGGATACTGTTATGGCGACCAATGAAGGAAGTTTAGAAGCAAACATACCGAAAACAACGGGATGGAAAGACTTTCTAGCTCTCATTAAAATAGGTATTGTCAATTCGAATTTAATTCCAACCTTTACAGGCGTTTGGTTGGCATTACATTTTACGAATGAAGGCTTTTTTGAAAATTTACATATTGTCTTTTTTTTATTAGTCGGTTCTGCTTTCATAATGGCTGGATCATGTAGTCTTAATAACTATATCGATCGTGATATTGACCATTTAATGGATCGAACAAAAGCGAGACCAACTGTTACCGGGAAAGTGAATTCCAAGATGGTAGCAGTTATGGGATTTTTGTTCATTTTACTTGGGACAATCTTTCTACTATTTACTACAATATCAGCAGTAGTGATTGGGCTCATCGGTGTCTTTAGTTATGTAGTCGTTTACTCCATGTGGTCAAAACGTCAGCATGTCTCAAATACGATTGTAGGAAGCGTTTCAGGTGCAGTACCTCCATTAATTGGCTGGGCTGCTATTGATCCTAATCTTGATTTAATGGCATGGATGCTATTTTTTATCATGTTCGCATGGCAACCGCCTCATTTCTACGCTCTAGCTATGCGGCGAGTTGAGGAGTATCGTGCAGCTAGTATCCCAATGCTTCCGGTTTTGAAAGGATTTAAAAGGACAAAACTACATATTTATTTATGGGTAATTGCACTGATGCCGCTTCCATTTTTTATGGCTGATTTAGGAATTTCATTTTTAGTACTAGCTACGATTCTTAATATAGGTTGGCTTGTTACTGGAGTATATGCGAATAAATTTAAAGATGATATAAAATGGGCAAGAATCATGTTTGTATATTCTTTACAGTATTTAACGATCATGTTTGTCTCTATGGTGATTGTTACACTCATTTAATTTGATTATGGAACTCTAAAAATATGACTCTTTTCTTTATAGTGTCACACATCAAGATCCACCATACTAGAGAGCGTCACTCATATTAAAAGGGGATGAGTGGCGTTTCATTTGATTTTTGGTAGGAAATTCTTTCTTGAAATGGTAAGACAAGGACAGAAAGAAGTTATCCATATTTTTTGCAATATTCTATTTAAGAAATTTTTCACGAAAGAGGGGTATGAATTCGCTATGAAGAGGCTATCAAAGTGGCGTCTAATTCCGTTATTGTCGGTGCTGGCGCTTGTTCTATCCGGTTGTGGTGAACCGTTTCTATCCACTTTACAGCCGGCAGGGGAAGTGGCAAAAACGCAGTATGATTTAATGATATTTAGTACTGCAATTATGGTAGGAGTTATTGTGGTTGTTGTTATCCTTTTCTTATTGGTTATTTGGAAATTCAGGAGAAAAGATGACAAGATTCCAAAGCAAGTGGAGGGTAGTCATAAACTGGAGATTATTTGGACTATTATTCCAATTATTTTACTCTTTATTCTTGCTATTCCAACCGTATCAGCAACATTTAATCTAGCTGATACAGCAGAAATGGAAAAGGAAGATACGAATGCAGTAGTGGTAAATGTACGTGCCAGTCTATATTGGTGGGAGTTTGAGTATCCAAATGAAGAAATTATTACGGGTCAGGAATTAGTTGTTCCAACTGATGAAAAGGTTTACTTTAATTTGAAGGCTTCTGACGTCAAACATTCATTTTGGATTCCTGCTGTTGGTGGGAAAATGGATACAAATACAGATAATGTTAACAAGTTCTGGTTAGAATTCGATAGTCAAAAGGCAGAAGAAGCTGGAAACATTTTCTATGGTAAATGTGCAGAGCTTTGTGGTCCTTCCCATGCGCTTATGGACTTCAAAGTAAAAGCGGTCTCTCGCGATGAGTTTGATGGTTGGGTAGAAGACATGAAAAGTGTTACAGAACCTGAACAAGCAACTACACCTTTAGCTCAGCAAGGTCAAGAAGTTTATAACAATAGCTGTATTGGTTGTCATGCTGTTACGCCAGAGAATACGACACCTGAGGCTGCGAGAATTGCACCTAATTTAACTAACTTTGGTGAGCGTGACACAATTGCGGGTGTATTAGAGCACAATGAAGAAAACTTAAAAAAATGGATTCAAGATCCAGAAAGCTTCAAGCCAGCTAATAAAATGACTGGTGCATATGGAGAGCTAACTGATCAGGAGCTTGATGCATTAACTGAATATCTAATGAATTTAAAAGTACAGGATTAATGAGGAGTATCTTGTAAAAGGGGAGGTAAAATTGTGAGTACCTATGCTCAAAAAAAAGGGTTTGGGGCAGTTTTATGGGATTATTTAACAACGGTAGACCATAAAAAGATTGCACACCTTTATTTAATTGCCGGTGGACTGTTTTTTGTTCTCGGTGGGTTAGAAGCAATGATGATTCGAATTCAGCTTGTGAAACCTGATAATGATTTTGTCAGTGCTGGATTATTTAATGAAATTATTACTATGCATGGAACAACGATGATATTTTTAGCAGCGACACCACTGTTGTTTGCATTTATGAATGCCATTGTGCCTCTGCAAATTGGTGCAAGGGATGTTGCATTTCCGTTTTTAAACTCGTTAGGGTTTTGGTTGTTTCTCTCTGGCGGAGTCTTTTTGAATCTTTCTTGGTTTTTAGGAGGAGCACCTGATGCGGGGTGGACTTCATATGCGTCCCTATCACTTGATTCACCAGGCCATGGAATTGATTTTTATACCCTAGGTTTACAAATATCAGGATTTGGTACTTTGATTTCAGGGATAAACTTCCTTGTAACGATTATTAATATGCGTGCCCCTGGCATGACTTTTATGAGGATGCCACTGTTTACTTGGACAACATTTGTTGCATCCACTCTTATATTATTTGCTTTTACTCCACTTGCTATTGGATTGTTTTTATTAACATTTGATCGCCTATTCGGATCGAATTTCTTTAATGTAGCTGGTGGTGGGAATACCATTATTTATGAACATATTTTCTGGATTTTCGGTCATCCTGAAGTATATATATTAATTTTACCAGCGTTTGGGATTTTCTCTGAAATTTTCCCAACTTTCTCAAGAAAGAGACTTTTTGGATATTCTTCCATGGTCTTTGCAACGATGTTAATCGGATTCTTAGGTTTCATGGTCTGGGCGCATCATATGTTTACAACGGGCCTTGGCCCAATTGCTAATGCAATCTTTTCTGTTGCCACAATGGCTATTGCGGTTCCGACAGGGATTAAAATCTTTAACTGGTTATTTACGATGTGGGGTGGGAGTATTAAATTTACAACCCCAATGCTGTATGCGGTAGCTTTTATTCCATCATTCGTTATGGGTGGAGTGACAGGTGTCATGCAAGCGGCAGCACCTGCAGATTACCAATATCATGATAGTTATTTTATCGTTGCTCATTTCCACTATGTTATTGTAGGTGGGGTTGTGTTAGCGTTACTGGCTGGAGCACATTTCTACTGGCCAAAAATGTTTGGTACGATGTTGAGTGAAAAATTAGGTAAAGTGACTTTTTGGTTATTTTTAATTGGTTTCCATTTAACTTTCTTTATTCAACATTTCCTAGGTTTAATGGGAATGCCACGTCGTGTCTTTACATTCCTTCCAAATCAAGGTTGGGATACGGCAAACTTAATTAGTACAATTGGTGCTTTTGTTATGGCTGTTGCTGTTATTATCTTGTTAATCAATGTCATTATTACAACGGTGAGAAATGAAAAAGTAGGTAACGATCCTTGGGAAGATGGACGTACACTTGAATGGGCAATTGCTTCACCACCACCTTTCTATAACTTTAAACAAACGCCACTTGTGCGTGGGTTAGATGCTTATTGGATTGAGAAAATGGAAGGGAAGAAGAATTTAACACCAGCTGAGCCGCTAGGTGATATCCATATGCCAAATTCATCTTTTACTCCATTTATGATCAGTGTAGGTTTGTTTATTGCGGCACTTGGTGCTACATATCAATATGACTTAAATACGGGTGAAGTATTTGCTAATTCTGGCGGAACTATCGTCCTTATCATCGGTTTGCTTATTACGTTTGGTTCGATGGCTTTCCGGTCGGTTAAAGATGATCATGGATTTCATATTCATAAAGAAGACTTGCTTGATGATGATAAGGGGGGGAAGGCATAATGCACGCGGAAGAAAAATGGACAGCTGAAACGTGGCCGGCTTCACCTGAAAGACAAACATTGGAAGGGAAAAATAAATTCCTTGGTTTCTGGTTATTTTTAGGTGGAGAGACGGTACTATTTGCAACTTTGTTTGCTACATATCTTGCCTTAAAGGATAAAGTCCCTAGTCCTGATCATGCGTTAGCAAAAGATTTATTTGAACTTCCATTAGTTTTTGCTACAACAATGATATTATTAACGAGTTCTTTAACGAGTGTTTACGCCATGTATCATATGAAGAATTTTCAGTTTAAGAAAATGATGATTTGGTTAGGTGCTACAGTTGTACTAGGTGCTTGTTTCTTAGGGCTCGAAATTTACGAATTTAATCATTATGTTCATGAATACCATCATACTTTTTCGAGTAGTGCTTTTGGATCAGCCTTCTATACATTAACAGGTTTTCATGGGGCTCACGTGGCATTCGGTCTTGCCTGGATTATAACGTTGATGGTACGTAATGCGAAACGGGGCTTAAACTTATATAATGCACCAAAATTTTATATAGCCAGTCTTTATTGGCACTTTATCGATGTGGTATGGGTATTTATCTTTACAGTAGTATATTTAATGGGAATGGTGGGATAATCTGATGAATCATGAACAATTGAATTCAGTTAACCCTAGTGCTGATATCAACTATCGTCGCAAAAAAAATGCGGAGGAAATGAAACATCAAGTTATAACATTTGCGCTTATGATTTTCCTCACTTTAGTTTCTTTTGTTGCAGTTTCCTATGAGGGGTTTAGTAATTGGTTTATAATCCCATTTATACTTTTACTAGCGGTTATACAAGTTGCCTATCAACTTTATTATTTTATGCATATGAGCCATAAAGGTCATGGAATGGTAGCTATATTTATGTATAGTGGCGTCTTGATCGCTTTTATAACGGTCCTAGCTTTTGTAACAATCGTTTGGTGGTAGAAAGAAAAAGGAAATCGGCTAGGCTGATTTCCTTTTTACTCGTTATAAAGAGTAGGTAAGCACTTCATTTGAGCGTATAATATGAAAATAGTATAATATTATGAATTAATGGAGATAGGATTTTAACACTATCTCTAGTATAAGAGATCGAGGTGAAAGAGTTATGTCTCTTGAGATTTTTGGCTTTAGAGCATTATGGAGCCCTTATTTTTTCGCAGGAATTGTATTGGTAACAGTTGGTTTCTTTTTATTGACAATTAAATACAGACATATGTTCAATGAAAATAAAACGCTTACGAAATTGCAAGGAAGCCTTTTTGTTATTGCGATGTTTCTATTGTATCTTATAAAAGGTGGACCACTTGATTTGATGGGGCATTTAATGTTCTATGCTCATATGATTCAAATGGCTTTTCTCCTATTTATTATTCCTCCTATTTTGATTCTTGCAATACCAGAATGGATATGGAGCAGAATTTGGTCAAAATCAGTGTTAAAAAATGTCCTATCCTTTTTCACTAGACCCATTATAGCGCTTATTTTGTTTAATGTTATGTTCTCGTTTTATCATATCCCACTTATATTCGATGTTATTAAAGTAAATATATGGCTTCATGAGATCTATACGATTACATTATTTATTCTTGCCATGTGCATGTGGTGGCCGCTCGTTAATAAGATTGATCAAAATCGAAGCATCATTGGATTAAAGAAAGTTGCCTATATTTTTGTAGGCGGAGCATTAATATTACCCGCCTGTGCGCTTATTATTTTTAATGATACACCGATGTACTCTACTTATTCTGATCCAGAAGTATGGGCAGCAGCGTTGGCCCTTTGTGTTCCATCGGCAACGTTAGCCACTTTAGATTTAAGTGGCCCTGAAATGTTCAGTTCAATGTCACTACTGCATGACCAACAACTTGGTGGTGTTTTGATGAAGGTTATTCAGGAGATTGTATATGGTATCATTTTAGCGCGTGTTTTCACTGAATGGTATCGGAAAGATCAGCAGGAATCAGAGTCTGAACAATTAACCGCATACAATCCACAGCCAGTTGAATAATTAGCTAGCTAATATAAAAGCCCTCATAATAAGTTAATGAGCGGCTTTTTTCGTTAGGTTGTTTCTACCTATTATAATTAGTCAATTAAATTCATCACATTTTTATCTTTATTTTGTAATAAATTAATAATATTTTGTGAATAACAATTGATTGTTATTGAAAAATAATACTTTCTCCACTACAATAAATGAATAGATACTTATATTAGTTATATAAAAGAATTCAAAAGGTAGAGAGGATACTACTATGGAATATTCATTGCCAATTTTGCCAACCATTAGTACGACATTTATTGTACTTAGTGCTATTATGGTTGCCATTGGATGGAGCTTAATCAGGCAACGGAAGATTGAAGCTCATAAAAGGTGTATGTTGTGGGCGGCTGTTTTTGCGATCATTTTCTTTATTATTTATGCGAGTAGAACGATTTTTGTAGGGAACACATCTTTTGGAGGGCCAGACCATCTTAAAATCTATTATACGATTTTTCTGGTTTTTCACATTACTTTGGCAACGACAGGAGCCGTACTAGGGATTATTACGCTTATTACAGGTCTGAAAAATAATTTAGCTAAACATCGTAAGTTAGGTCCTATTACAAGTATTATCTGGTTTTTTACGGCTATTACGGGTGTAGCGGTATATTTGTTGCTTTATGTTTTTTATCACGGTGGAGAAACGACTTCTGTTTTGAAAGCCATATTAGGATTTTAGAGGTTCTGGTAATACATATAAGATGAAAAAAGCCTAAAAAGGTGCACGAGAATAGCGTGGCTTTTTGGGCTTTTTGAGTTTTACTTCATACAGTTAGAGTGAGTAAAATATATCTTTTTTATTTTCTTTTATACTAGATGTAGTTTATTTGGCGAATTGATCAATTTCTGCTTTTAGTTCGGTTAAAATTTTCTCACACTCAGCTACAAGAGGTTTTGGGAATTGTTCACCTTCGCCATACTCAACGCCATGTGGATAATAGTGTTTACCAAGCAGTGGTGTCGTTAGTTGAATCAGAGCCTTATTAGAACCAACATCTCCCTCAACAGCATGACCCATTATTCGAAGATAGAAAACACCTTCTTCTAATTCGAATTTTCGATCATATGTAACACGTTCATAATCCCATTGACCTTCTAGTACTAAACCATACTCGAAGAAACAATCCTCTAGGCGGTTTAGGTCGGCTTTTAATCCTTTAAATCCTTTGTCTTCAAACTTCATTGTCTGTCCCTCCTATCAAAACTTCCTGTCAGTTAAGATATAAATTATTGTATTGTTTCCAAAAATCAAATTTTATTCAAATTTAATAATAGTTTAAATAAGGTAAAGTTTCAATCTATTACATATAAAAAATTTAATTTTGTATAATTATTAATGAATTGGAAAATCTAACAAATAGAATGGGCTCTATTATGATTAGTCTTCAGTCTAGAATGATTAGAGCGAAACTTCAAAAGAGGAGGTAAATAGTGATGGGAAAAATACGTGATATAATGACAGATGATGTAGAATGCTGTTCTTTGTTAGACAATATGTTTGAAGTTGCCATGAAAATGAAGGAGTTAAATGTAGGTGCTATTCCCATTGTCGATGAACAAAAGCTTGTTGGGATGATTACGGATCGAGATATTGTGATCCGTGGTTTAGCCGAAAAAAGTCCAGGATCAACAAAGGTAGAGAAGGTCATGAGTACTAACCTTGTGACGGTTACAGGGGAGACGACTACGCAAGATGCTGAAAGGTTGATGTCTGAACATCAAATTCGCCGATTGCCTGTTGTCGAAGGAGAAAAGCTGGTTGGAATTGTTAGTCTAGGTGATTTTGCTATTCGTGATTTAACAGATGAGCAGGCCGGACATGCTCTATCTGATATATCAGAACAACATAATCAAATCCAATAAAAAGGTGCCTCTAGGCGCCTTTTTCTTTTGATGTAAAAATTTATAAAAGAAGATATCGGTTGAGCTTAAACCGATAGAGAGGTACTTTGTGCTGTTCTTATGATTATATATTGATAATTTTAATGTATATTTCACATAGTCGTTTAGTTGAAATGTTATAATAGAATAAAGTACTTATTCTATTAATGAAGGTAATCATAATGCACAATAACAGTATGACGGAGAGGAGGTACGCCTCTGAAAACTATTTTTCGAATTTTAATTATTATAATGATCTTATTTGGGATTTTATTTTACATGAACATTACAGAAAAGAATCAAGATCCATTACAAAACCAACAATTTAGGGATACAACCTCCTATGGATCACAAACAGAGGGGCTCTTTAATCTAATGGGAAAAAGTGAAAAAGAGGTAGAAGCTGAACTTGGAAAACCGGTAAGAGTCGATCTATCCTCCTATGGTTATGACTGGTGGATTTATAAAGAAAGTGAAAAAGAATATGTCCAAGTTGGAATTGAAGATCATGAGGTTGTCACACTTTTTGCCATTGGTGAAGATGTCAATATTCGTCCTTTTTATATAGGACAGTCCGTCGGTAAAATTTATGCCACACACCCCATTGAAACAGTTGTAAGTCTTGATTATCAGGGGGAATCTTACTATTTTGAATTGTCCGAAGAAGATATTAATAATCGGCCGCTCATTCAAATAGGAGATATTTATGTGCAATTATATATTGATAAATTTACTGGTACCTTATCGAGTATTCGTTTAATGGATGTTCCGACGCTAATCAAGCTGTATCCCTTTGATGACAAAGGAGAATCACAAGAAGCTTCAGCGGTAGGGGGTATAAACGAAGAAAAGTTAGAAAGGGATCATGAAAAGCAAATTTTCGATTTGACAAACATATTAAGAGCTCGTTTTCAGGTTAAACCATTGGAGTGGGATGAAGAAAAAGCAAAGGTTGCTTATACCCATAGTGTAGATAAGTTTGAAAATGATGCATCTCAAACTGCAAAGAAATATGATGAGATTACAAATACGATAGAAGAAGGAGATGTTGTCTATCAATTGGCAGTTGAAAATGCCTCTTACGATGACATCGATGCCCCAGCAATTGTTGAAGGATGGATTAATAGTAACAGTCATCGTGAGAGCCTTCTAAATGATGATTTTACTCATATTGGTATTGGTGTCTATAAAACATACTTTACGAGAATTTACTTTACCAATAGAAACAATGAATAATGTTATTCACCAAATTTTCTCCTGAACATATCGTAATATAGGTAACTCATAGGTTGAGGTGAAAATAAATGACAAATAGTAAGCTTCATCCATCAATTGAGAAATTTAAATTATTTGTGAAAAGTAACCCAAAAATTTTGGAAGAAGCTAGAAGCGGACGGACCACACTGCAAGAACTTTATGAGGACTGGTACTTGTTAGGTGAAGATGATACGAGGTGGGATGACTTTCGTTCTGAGAAAAAGGATGAGGTTCATACAAGCGAATCAAAAACAGATTGGTTTTCAAATATTTTAGGAACCATGAAAAAAATGGATCCAGAGCAAATGCAAAGTTATATTGGTCATTTAAGCCAAGCGCTGGGAGCAGTCCAAGGAGTGCTTACGCAGTTTCAGAACGGAGCTGCCAAGAACTCTTCGAATTCTCCTCACCCAAAGCCTAATCACCCCTTTTCATTTAGAAAAGATTGAGTCGAATAGGGAGAGTGACAATGAGAAAAGATGTATATATGTATTTGGAACAGAATAAGGAGTTACTAACGTTTCTCCGAGAACAACCAGGATGGTATCGTAAGTTAACGAGAGATCCAAGTCGAATTCAAGCAATGGAAATTGAGGCATTGCATTATTATAAAAAGACGATCCCACACCGAGTGGAAAAATTCTCAAATGGACTTCAGATGGCTTCCATGATGATTAGTATGTTTCAAACTATGAATTCTCAGCCTTAAAAAGCTTTCTCATCACAGAGAGAGCTTTTTTATTTTCTATTTTATGTTAAATGATTTACCGAGTAAAAAGACTACAGATAGTAAACAATATGACCAAGTTTAAACCTAAACAAACATTTGTTTCTTTCCCAAACAAATGTAAGGAGTGATTATAATGAAAAAGATGTACTATATAATGCCCCTTTTATTACTCTCCCTATTGGTGGGCTGTCAAAATGATATACCAGAGCCTGAAACAAAAGATATCTCTTTTCAATTGGATAAAGCTGTACAAGCTTCAGGATATCAGGTTGTTCAAGCTGATCCATTTTTTGTGAAACATCAAGTAAAGGGGAAAAATGTGTATATTGAATGCATGGTGAAGGACATTTCATTCCGAAATAACGGTGCAAAAATAGTATTGTCTATTGATGGAAAGAAAAACAAAGAAATTAAACAAGCTGCTTTTATCGTAAAAGAACTTCAGTCAGGTACACATCAATTAAAGTTGGAACTATTCAAACAAAATGAACATTCAGCTAAAGCAATAAAAGAAATTGAAGTAGTTATTCTATAATAAAATAACAATTCCTTTTCAGTGAGTATTAAAAATCAGATACTTCGTTTTGACTCAGTTTTATGTTAAAATATGAAGCGGAGGTGAGCGATTATGCTTGCTACAATGGAAAGTGTGGTAATAGTAGAGAAAGCAGAAGAAATAGCTAAAATGATACTGCAGTCAGAATTAGCTGATCATTATAATAGATGTTTATATAATGTAAAGAACAATGATGAAACACAGCGGAAAATCCGTGAATTCGTTAAGATAAAAGAACAATACGAGGACGTACAGCGTTTTGGTAAATACCACCCTGATTATAAAACGATTATGACCAGGGTTAGGCATTTAAAACGAGAAATGGACCTTGATGAAAATGTGGCTGAACTTCGAAAAGCAGAAAATGATTTGCAAGATTTGTTTGATGAAGTGAGTATGCTGATCGGTCACTCTGTTTCCGAACATATTAAAGTGCCCACTGGCAATCCTTTCTTCGGTAGTCATTCAAGTGGTTGCGGTTCTGGCGGGGGTTGCAGCTGTTCAGCTTAACAGGATTTATATAGCAGGTAAAAATGGGTTTGCCCTTTTGAGGTAAACTCATTTGTTTTGTCAAGCCTAATATGGATTGAAACTCTGTTCCTTATTATGCTAGACTAGAAATAGAAATATATGTAAGGGGAAATGTTATGTTAGGTCAACGACAAGGACTGATTGTTTGGTTATATTCACTTAAACAAGCAAAAATGCTTAGAAGGTTTGGCAATGTTCATTATGTTTCAAAAAGATTAAAATATGCTGTTTTATATTGTAATCAAGAGGAAATAGAAGAGTTAATGACGAAAATAAAGTCCTATTCCTTTGTTAAAAAGGTTGAACCCTCTTATAAACCGTTTATTAAAATAGAATTTGAAAATTCGAAGCCAGATAAGGCGAAGGAATATGATTATAAAATGGGTATCTAAAAGGCTGACTCCTTTTGAGTTAGCTTTTTTCTATATAATTGAAAAAATAAAAAATCCCTGCAGCAATCTGCAGGGTCCTTCTATATCCAACTTGGATAGAAGGTAAAGGGAGAGGAGAAACCGGAGGAAGAACTTATGGGGAAACGTAAGTCTTCTCCGCGGTTGGCAACAACATCCTCGAATGATGTTGTTACTTTCATTATTTCCATATTAAAGTTCCTTATACGTTAAAATTGACTCTTTTTTCTTGAAAATGGAATACTTATGATTGGCTACTTTGATTCTGTGTGTTAGGATAGAAAATAAAAAAAGTTAATGAAAATGGAAATGTTGTGGTGATATAATGAGAGTGGTTTCAGGTAGTTGCAAAGGAAAGGCATTAAAGGCTGTTCCAGGTAATTCAACTCGGCCAACGACTGATAAGGTAAAAGAAGCTATATTCAATATGATTGGTCCCTATTTTGATGGAGGGATAGGTCTTGATTTATTTGCTGGAAGCGGTGGACTTGGCATAGAAGCATTAAGTAGAGGATTAGAAAAAGTCATTTTTGTCGATCGGGATGGAAAAGCAATCCAAACGATCTATGAAAATATTCATAAATGTGAATTTGATCATCAGGTTGAAGTGTATCGTAATGATGCAGAGAGGGCTATTAAAGCGGTTACAAAGAGAGAACTCGTGTTTAATAATATTTTTTTGGATCCTCCTTATAAAAAGCAACAGTTAGAAAAGCTTTTGAAAATGCTAGATGAACACAAACTTTTAAGTGAAAATGGTACTGTCGTTTGTGAGCATGGATCTGAAATTACTCTACCTGAAATTGTTGGAAATTTCGTAAAAACTAAATATGAGAAATATGGAATCATTGCTGTTTCTATTTATACATATGGGGAAAAATAGGAGGAAAATATGGATAATATTGCGATTTGCCCAGGAACTTTTGACCCGCTTACAAATGGTCATTTAGATATTATTACGAGGGGAGCTCGAATATTTGATAAGCTCTATATTGTCGTGCTGAATAACGGATCCAAAAATCCTTTGTTTACGGTTGAAGAACGAGTAGATTTAATTAAAGAAGTGACGAGGGATATTCCCAATATAGAAGCTGATTGGTATAGTGGGCTGTTAGTTGACTATGCTCGAAAAGTTGGTGCAACAGCTAATATTAGAGGGTTACGGGCTGTTTCTGATTTTGAGTATGAAATGCAAATCACGTCTATGAATCGCTTATTAAACAAAGATCTTGAAACATTCTTTATCATGACGAGAAATCAATATTCTTTCTTAAGTTCTAGTATTGTAAAGGAAGTGGCACGATATGGCGCAGATATTTCGGAGTTAGTACCTAAAGTAGTTGAAAAAGCTTTAAAGGATAAGTTTACTGTCTAAAGAAAAGACGAGTGTTTGTCGAAGGCGTTGAAAAGGTCCATTTTAAAGAGAGAAAGAAGTTGATTAACTACTACATGTAAATAATCAACTTCTTTATTTAGTGTATACGGATGAGAGTCCCTTTTAATGATTCAAAGTGAACACTTTTCAGTATTTTCATTCTTGTCTGCTCTCTTTTTAGCTGAATTGTCATTGAAAACAGCAATAATGGTGTTAGTAGTTAGTTTTTGAGCCAACTTCTTAACAATAAAAATAAACATACACCAGAAATATAGTAACTGATAAAAAAAAGGATAGCTAATTTGATCGAATGGTGTGCTGTTGTAGTGAAAAAAGTTAAAAAAAATGCCCAAAATATTAGATCTATTAAAATAAAATATCCTGAATTTAATGTATGCTGAACGATATTTAAATCGGTTTGCAATTCTTCATCTGCAGCTCGTTTATACATAAATCTCATGCTGTTCACCCTTTTTAACATAATAATCATCTATTATTGTTGCTTATAGTTAAATGCGAGAAAATTCAGAAAGGGAAGTTTTCAATTCATAGTTATCACTGTATTCAACTATATGTATGGATTTACTAAACGGTGAATAAAGTAAATAGAAATTTAATAAAACTGAAACCTTTCCTACCAATTCAGCGTAATCATACTAATTGGAAAGAAGCTATGTTATGATGAAAAGGAATAACTATTTAAAAAGAAGTTTTAATAAATGGAAATGAGGTTTTCTTGAATATCCCTTCTTTAGTGCAGAAAAAAGTACTAGAAGTTCCCCTCGTTTCTACATTTTTATCACCCTTTTTGAATATAATCTTTCGCTGTTAAAGGGAAGTGACAAACTTGAAACAAACGACTCAGCAAATGACTCTTCATATTTTGCCATTGTCTTTTGAAAATTGGCAGTCAACGTTAAATAAGCCTATATCCGAACGTCCCCAATATGTTATTGATCAGGGAATCGTACATATCGGACAAGTAGTAGCTCGATTTCTTGGTATCTCTTTAGATGAGGACGAATATTATAATCAGCTATATGATTTCGTTCATCAGGAAATTCCCGGAATTGAATTGATCAGCCATGATTTTTTAGATAAAACAATTCATAACCAGCAATTTCAATCAATACAAAAGGTGTTAAACATAAACCGTGAACAAAATCTATCCATTAATCGTTTTACTGCTTTTCTGGATGGTGAACAGCTTCTTTTAAAGTCATCTGTTCCAGCTATTCATCGTAAAATAAGAGAAGCCATGGTTGCTACGTTACAGATTTTTTCAAAAATGGAAACAAAAGGATTAAAAAGTAACGAGTTACAGAGAGTTTTAGTGGATTTGATTAAATGGTCGTTTAATCATTTGTCTGAAATGCTTGAGAGGTCAAGTACAGATACGAATATGCCAAAGTTTCTTTGGTATGGAAATACGAAAAAAAGCCATCAATATTTTTTGTATTATTTAATCCAGCTAGGCTGTGATGTTTTAATGTTTAATCCCAGTGGCCAAGATCCACTTTCTGGTATGGACGCTGAGCAAAAACTAACCTTTGTTCATAAATTTCCAGAAACTCGAGATTCTGAACCTTTTCCGACTGAAAAGAGAAGTCGGAAAGCAACGGTGGCTTATCGAGCATCGCGGGAAATTGAGTCGATCCTTAATCATGAAGGTTCTGGATTATATAAACCATGGCAGTTAAGGGATTATACGCCTTCTTCTGTTACATTGAAAACAACCTATGATGAATTATTTATTCTTGGTAAAGAGAAAGCCATGATTCGCCCTGGTTTTGAAGTGAAGGATGGAGTTGTAAGAATTCCATCCATTTTTGCCAAGATTCAAGGAGTTAGTAAAAACCGAAAAGAGTACTGGGAGCGTCTTCACTCACTTACTGAATTGGAGAATAACCTATTAATTACACAGTTCCCATTAACACATTCGATCAACAATGACTTTCGCTTTCATTATCGTAATGCACTTTCAAAAAGTGGTGAACTAGATGTAATAAAAATAATGGAAGCAAATTATTGGAAATATAACCATCTTCCTAAAGGTTTACAGAACGGGATAGCAATGGCGATCAAGAATAGTTGTACACAACCTCGACTAAAGCCGATTCATAAAGAAACTGAGGAAGAAGTAAAAGTTTATTTGTTTACACAGGGTATGCAAATTCCATCCGAAATTGTGAGACTTATGCAAAAATTTGATTATTCACAAGATGTCCCAAAATTAGTTCTTTATAATAATGGTTTGAACGGCACAATAACAAGAACCGATGCGGCATTATTATTACTTTTAAATCAATTTGGTATCGATATTATGATCTATAATCCGTCAGGACAGAATGATATTGAAACTTATATAGATGATAAAATTTTTGATACTCATTGGCTAGAGGATCTTGTTTTTGATCAGGAATATAAAGAGCCATCTCCATTGAAAAAAATATTCTTTAATGGTTTTTTAAAAAATTTGAGAGGGGATTAATGAAATGACTAATCAGATTCAACCAATTGAAACTAGTATAACACCGGTTGATGATAAGCTTTCTGAAACAAAAGTATCGGAACTTAAGCTTGCATTACGAAATGATCCGGAGGTGCAAACTCTTGCTCATTCAATTGATGAGCGCGATCAAATTCAAATTCTTGAATTCGGAAAAGAACCTGCTGTACAAATTTCACGTTTTTCTGATCAAATCTTAAGTAATATGAAAACAACAAAGGTTGAGGATTCAGGGGAATTGTTAAAGCAACTTGGTCGAATCATGGATAAGTTTGATAAAAAGGATTTTGAAAAAACCTCAGGAGGGATTTTTGGAAAGCTTTTTAAGAAAGGTGAAAAAATCGTTGAAAAACTGTTTGGAAAGTATCAAACGATGGGGAATGAAATTGATAAAGTATATGTTGAAATTTCCAAATATCAGAGTGAAATGGTCAATTCGACAACGATGCTCGAAGATATGTACGAGCAAAATTATCAATTCTATTTAGAACTTGAAAAGTATGCTGTTGCCGGACAAATGAAGGCGGATGAGTTAAAGGCCCATCAACTACCCCAATTAGAATCACGTGCTGCGGGAGGAGACCAAATTGCTTCTATGCAGCTTGATACTTTGCGTAATGCTGTCGAACTGTTAGAGCAAAGAGTGTATGATCTTGAAATGGCAAAGATGGTTTCTTTACAGACTGCACCGCAAATTAGACTGCTACAGCGTGGAAATACAAAGCTTATTGGAAAAATAAATTCCGCATTTGTGACCACTATTCCTATTTTTAAAAATGGCCTCATTCAAGCAATGGCGGCTAAACGCCAAAAACTGGTCGCTGATTCAATGAGTGAACTTGATAGAAGAACAAATGAAATGCTTGTTCGAAATGCACAAAATATATCCCAGCAAAGTGTTGATATCTCTCGGCTTGCGGGGAGTCCTAGTATCAAGATTGAAACGGTTGAGGAGTCATGGAATATTATTATGAAGGGGATGCAGGAAACCAGATCGATTGAAGAAGAGAACAAACGCCTTCGAGAGGAAGGGACAAAACGATTAGAACAACTGCAGGAGAGCTTTCAAAAAGTAAAACATTCCTAATAAGAAAATAATAATTACCTTCGAAACAAGAGAGGTTTGTTTCCATGTAGTATCTCAAAGAGGATTTCCTTTGTGTTCATTCTAAACAAGCACATGACGAAACCTCATAGAAAGGCCTTTTTATAGCTTACTGTAAGGATTCATCGAAGTGTGTGACTGTCCACAAAGTTTTTAAATATAAATTAGTTATAGAGGTGATTGATTTGGCTATTAGTTTGCAAAAAGGTCAACGTGTTGATTTAACGAAAGGGAACCCCGGTTTAAGCAAAATCATGGTCGGTCTTGGTTGGGACCCAGTTGCGAGTGGTAGCGGCAGCAAAGGTGGTTTCTTAAGCTCACTCTTTGGCGGCGGTAGCTCAGGACCAAATGTTGATTGTGATGCATCTGTTATTCTACTTGATGAAAACGGTAAGCTTAAACACAATAGTGATGTGATTTATTTTGGGAATTTAAAAAGTAACGATGGTAGCATTCAGCATTCAGGAGATAATTTAACAGGTGAGGGTGCTGGTGATGATGAGCAAGTACGTATTGACTTAGATCGTATTCCTTCTACGGTTCATAAACTTGTATTTGCTGTAAATATTTATGATTGTGTGAAAAGAAGACAGCATTTCGGTATGATCAAGAATGCATTTATTAGAATTGTAAATCCAGCCAACGGGCAGGAGTTAATCCATTATAATTTATCAGATGATTATAGCGGAAAAACATCGTTATTTGTAGGTGAGCTCTACCGTAATGGATCTGATTGGAAATTTGCAGCAGTAGGGAATGGCACGACAGCAGCCAGTCTGAGTGACCTTGTTCGTTCATATACGTAATAAATAGAGAGAATATAAGAAAAGAAGGTCTGACAGTAACTGTCAGACCTCTTTTCCATGACTATTTCCAGTGGACTCTTCTTTAGAATTTCTCATATCCATTATCCATTTTAAAGTAAAATCTTCTACAAAAATAATTTTAAGAACCATTTTAATGATAATCCCCAATATAGATTAGATGAGAGTCGCATTTGCAATCAGAGGAGCCGAATCCTTTAACCTTGGTAATCCCATTTTCTTTTTTCCTAATATTCTCAGCTAACTCACACTCTCCGAACCTACGATCATATGTTATAATTCTAGTAATTGTTCCATATAGACGAAGATAGTCAAAATGCCAATGAAATTTCTTTTGAATCTTTTTATGTCGTTCAATTCTTTGTTTGAGGTTTCTTTTGGCACTGCCTACATAAATATATATTCCTTTTGGAAAAGAAAATTCCCCGAGCTTTCCTACTGAAACCACCTGACTATCGTCTAATTTGAGATAAATAGTGTAGAGCGTATGTTCAATGTTAATCGATTCCAACATAGATTGATAACCTCCTAGATTTGATTATGATAAGGACTGAGGCTAATGAAAAACAAGAATTATATTCTCCTTTGTATCGCGCTTCTTTCATTAGCGCTTATGGGAAATTCCCAAGCGGAAAAAGGAGGGATAAAGCTAAAAGATTATCCAGAAACCTCTATTTTGAAGACATCGTTGCAGTTAACGTCTGTACATGAACTTAATCATATTATTATTCTTCCAAATTCAAATTTTAATCAAGAAGAAGCTGCAAAAATGATATCACGATTGGACAGGCTCCCAACTTCCCTATTAGCAAAAATTTATCGAAATGATATTGTGGTCAAACTATTTACTGGCAATTTAACCGATAACAGAACGGCTACACATCTTTCGGGTGTGGTTCCTCGTGGTTATGTCAAGAAAGTAACATGGGACAATGTACCAGGCATGGGGGGGAGTAAAACCGTTCTTGTGAAAATAGGATCAAGTAATCAAGGAAATGGACATAATTCTATCAATCTAGAATTTCATGAATTGGCACACTCGATCGACCGCCATGTCTATAGAGGACTTCGTTATCAACAACATTTTTTAGATATTTGGAATCAAGAAAAAGACCAATTGTTTCCTGGAAACCATTATTTTTTAACCTTTCCTGAAGAATATTTTGCTGAAAGCTTTGCTTATTTTTATATGGGTGGAAAATATCGAGAAAAATTGAAAAGGTCAGCTCCAATGACCTATCAATTGATCAGAGGTTTGTCCTAGAGTTTGGATATTTGATACAATGGAAATGGTCATTGCTGTTAAATGTAGTAGTGAATTAGAAAAGTAACTGACTTCGTTGTCTTTTTAATCGTGAAGTTTATCAAAGGGAGTGTAAGCTATTGCAACATCCAGAGTACGAATATTTAAACATGTGCCGTCATGTATTACAAAATGGCAATCAAAAAAGTGATCGAACAGGAACAGGAACCTTATCTGTTTTTGGTCATCAAATGAAATTTGATCTACAAAAGGGATTTCCCTTACTGACAACAAAAAGAATCCCCTTTCGTTTAATAGCGAGTGAGCTATTATGGTTTATTAAAGGCGATACAAATATTCGTTACTTACTTCAATATAATAACAATATTTGGAATGAATGGGCGTTTAAAAAATGGATTGAAAGTGATGAATATAAAGGACCTGATATGAAAGACTTTGGATTACGCAGTGAACAAGATCAGGCATTTCGTCAACGTTATCAAGAAGAAATGGATAAATTTAAAGATAAGATAGTAAAAGATGATGAGTTTGCAAAAAAGTATGGGGATCTAGGTCCTGTTTATGGAAAACAATGGCGGGCATGGGAAACGACAAAAGGAGAAGCCATTGATCAGTTGAAGGATTTGATCGAGCAAATTAAAACTAATCCTGATTCTCGACGGTTAATCTTAACATCATGGTCACCTGAATTTACACCACAAATGGCTTTGCCACCGTGCCATACATTGTTTCAATTTTATGTGTATGGTGGAAAATTAAGCTGCCAATTATACCAGCGTAGTGGGGATATTTTTCTCGGAATTCCTTTTAATATTGCTAGTTATGCGTTGTTAACGCATTTAATTGCCCATGAATGTGGACTTGAAGTAGGCGAGTTTGTCCACACAATTGGAGATGCTCATATCTATAATAATCATATTGAGCAAATTAAAACACAGTTAACACGTGAACCAAAGCCTTTTCCAACTTTACATATAAACAAGAATAAACAATCTTTATTTGATCTTGAAATGGAAGATTTAAAAATTGAGGGATATGATCCACATCCAGCGATTAAAGCACCTGTAGCTGTATAAGTTATTTTATACTTATTGAAAAAGGAGGTTATGATATGATTTCATATATTGTAGCAATGGATAAAAATCGGGTCATTGGGAAGAATAACCAGTTACCATGGTATTTACCAGCAGATTTACAATTTTTTAAAAGAGTAACGATGGGACATCCTATTATAATGGGAAGAAAAACGTATGAGTCAATTGGGAAACCACTACCTGGTAGAGAAAATATCATTGTGACGAGAAATCAGGAGTATAAGGTGGAAGGCTGTACGGTTATTCATTCAGTAGAAGAATTGACCAAGTTTACTGAAGAAAAACAGGAAGAAGTATTTGTAATTGGTGGTGCAGAACTTTTTCAAGTAACATTTCCAAACGTGGATCGTCTTTATATTACAATGATTGAACATGAATTTGAAGGTGATACGTTTTTTCCTGAATTTAACGAAACGGATTGGAATCTCATTTCCACAGAAAAAGGGCCCAAAGACGAAAAAAACCCTTATGATTATTCTTTCAATATTTACGAGCGTAAATAAAAAGTTGAAGTGTGTATACAAAAGGAAGCAACCGGATGGTTGCTTCCTTTTGTGAGAGGTAATAATCTAGTTACACAAGATATTTTTGTATTTTGTTATACATAAAATAAAATACAAAAATAGATAGATGAACTCCCTGCAAGAACAAAGATATGCCAAACAGCATGGAAATAGGGGGTTTTTTGTAGCATATAGAAAATGGATCCAACTGTGTAGAGAATACCACCTATCAGTAACAAGCTAAATCCATAATTACCAAGAAATTCATAAAGAGGCTTAATGCCGATCACGATTAACCAACCCATGATCACATATAGAATGGTTGAAAGAATGATGAACTTTTTGACAAAAAAGAATTTAAAAACAACACCCAAAATAGCTAGGCCCCATATAATTCCGAATAAAGTCCACCCTAGTCCTCCGCGTAGAGGAATTAAGACAAAAGGCGTATAGGTGCCGGCAATAAGTAAGTAAATCGCTGAATGGTCCAGAATTTCAAAAAAATATTTTACTTTAGGGTGTTGAATACTGTGTAAAAGAGTTGAAGAAAGGTACAATAGAATCATCGTAACACCAAATATAGTAAAGCTAACAATCCTCCACGGGTCACCACTTTGAACGGCAAAAACGACTAGTAGAACGAGTGCAGGCATACTTAATAGAAACCCGATCCCATGAGTAATACTATTAGCTATTTCTTCTTTAAGCGAAAAGATCATATTATACCTCCATAATTTTATGTTGTTTCATTTTAGTCTATTAGAGAAACAATAACAATGAATAATAAAAGTAAAAATCAATCCCTGTACTCAAATTGAAAAATGATAATGTATTTTATTGTTCAATAATGAATAAAGCAGCCATCGTGTATAGGCTGCTTTTGTAATCATCTTTCGTATTTTATTGTTTTTTTATCTTGTAATACGTAAATATGCTATTCCTTCACTTGTTATATAGGTGTGATCATGGTCTAGAACCATATACTCAGCAGGTGTATTCGCACCAACTTCTTTCATTTGTTCAACCGTAACAGCGGATAATTGTTTAATTAAATCTTGTTGACTTAATTCATAATTATGCCCTGTAAGATAGATCCAGTTAAATGTTTCGTCTAAAGAATTAAAATAATTTGCTGCTTCTAAAACATAGCCAAAATCCAAACCAACCATTTCTGCTGCTTTACGTTTATCCATTGTAAATCCTCCCAATCCTGTAGCAATTAATTGACTATTAACGATATTCGTATTTAATAGCACTATATATCATATATAACACATTCTAAAGCCTTACATCAATGGATTTCCCTATTTCTTTTATTTTATTCATCGAGTTTCATCATTTTTTTCAAAATGTTCTTTATATGAACTGGAAAAACAATAAAGATTTAGGCTCATAATTAACAGAAATATATGTATATTGGGAAGGGGGAATTGAAAATATCGGGATTCATGATATAATGTACTGATTAATAATAAGGATATAGAAATGAATTGAGGGTGAAGATATGGAACAGAAGGTTGTAAAAAAGAAATGGTTGCAAGTGGAGGATATTCTCATTGCTTACCAGCATCTTAAAGATATCGTTACCCATACGCCATTGCAAAAAAACGAGCGATTATCCGAGAAGTATGATTGTAATGTTTATTTAAAAAGAGAAGATTTACAAGTTGTACGCTCTTTTAAATTGCGCGGTGCTTACTATGCGATGAAAATGCTACCACAAGAAAAACTAGGAAATGGTGTTATTTGTGCAAGTGCGGGAAATCATGCTCAAGGTGTTGCTTATGCATGTCGGCAGCTTAAAATCCAAGGGAAAATTTACATGCCTACGACTACTCCAAGTCAAAAGATTCGATCGGTTGAAATGCATGGGAGGGAATTTGTCGAAATCGTGTTGAGTGGAGATACCTTTGATGATTCTTATAATCAAGCTGTTATTTGTGCAGAAGAAGAAGGAAGGACATTTATCCATCCTTTTAACGATGAAAAGGTTATAGCTGGTCAAGGAACGGTTGCTGTTGAGATTTTAAATGATTGTGATGATAAAATCGATTTTGTGTTTGGTAGTATTGGTGGAGGTGGACTGATTTCTGGTTTAAGTACTTATATAAACAGCGTTTCACCTGAGACAAAAGTAATTGGAGTAGAGCCAAAAGGTGCTCCTTCTATGCAAGTGTCTCTGCAAAATCATCAAGTTACACAACTTAAATCGATTGATAGCTTTGTGGATGGTGCCGCTGTAGCTTGTGTAGGAGAAAAAACTTACTCCATCTGTGAAGATTTAGTGGAAGATATCATCGTTGTTCCTGAAGGGAAAATATGTACTTCTATTCTAGAGTTATATAATGAGCATGCGATTGTGGTTGAACCGGCTGGAGCATTACCAGTCTCTGCACTCGATTTTTACAAAGATCAAATTAAAGGAAAAACCGTTGTTTGTGTGATAAGCGGAGGAAACAATGATATTGGAAGGATGCAGGATATCAAGGAAAGATCCTTACTATATGAGGGACTGCTTCATTACTTTATTGTTAATTTCCCGCAACGTGCAGGTGCCTTACGTGAATTTTTAGATGAAGTACTTGGGGAAAATGATGATATTACTCGTTTCGAATATACGAAGAAAAATAATAAGGATAATGGACCAGCACTTGTCGGCATTGAATTAAAATATAAATCGGATTATAGTGATTTAATTGTAAGAATGGAGAAAAAGGGCTTTAAATACTCCGAAATTAATAACGATAGTCGTTTATTTCATTTATTGATCTAGGTAAAGGGAGTCATAATACAGGTTTTTTGTTTGAGATAAAATGATAATCATCACATATTATAAATATCTCATGGTTTTTGTGAAGTTTATATGAAAGTTCATTTCTCTTTTACCAAAGTGTGTATAGTTGTAATATAATTAAGCTAGAAAAATAGTAAGACAATAAACGACAAAGGGAGATGCATCTTATGTTATCAAACATTGGAGTTCCAGGATTAATCTTAATCCTTATTCTAGCTCTTATCATATTTGGACCAAAGAAATTACCCGAAATTGGTCGCGCCTTTGGACAAACGCTACGTGAATTTAAAAAGTCTACGCGTGAATTAACAAGTGACGTAATGGATGAAGTAGAAGATGTAAAAAAAGATGTAACAGAATCGACAAAAGTGACTAAATAAGGTGTGAGATTTTCTCTTACACCTTTTTTTCTTGAATTTAAGGTGTGATCACTGAATTTTTTGTGTAAATTTGTTTATTCATTAAACAGTTTATGATATACACTTTAGGTTTTTTTAAAAGAAAAAATGGCAGGGGAAGTACATGACGGATAAAGAATTAAATATTATCGATCATTTAGATGAATTAAGAAAGAGACTCATTATTATTGTTGCCGCGTTTATTATCTTTTTTATTGTGGGTTTTATGTATGTAGAAGAGATATATCAGTGGTTTGTTAGAGATTTAGATGTAAAGCTGATTGTTTTGGGGCCAAGTGATATTATTTGGATTTATTTCATGATTGCGGGAGTCATTGCAGTTGCAGGAACGATTCCAGTACTTGCTACACAAATTTGGCTTTTTATTAAACCTGCTCTCAAGCCAATTGAAAGAAAGATATCACTTTCATATATTCCTGCCCTGTTTCTTCTTTTTATTGTGGGGCTTTGTTTTGGTTATTTTATTATCTTTCCGACAATTATGAGTTTTTTGATTGAACTCGGTGGAGATATGATGGCGACAAATTTTACCGCTGAAAAATATTTTCGCTTTCTAATGAATACGACAATACCATTTGGTATTCTGTTTGAATTGCCTGTTGTATTAATGTTTTTAACCTCACTAGGAATTATTAATCCATACGTCCTGCAAAAGATAAGGAAATATGCTTATTTCATTCTTATTGTAGTTGCGATTCTTATATCACCACCAGATTTTATGTCTGATTTTCTAGTAGCGGTTCCATTGCTCTTTTTATATGAGATTAGTGTGAACTTATCGAAAATCGTCTATAAACGGAAATTGAAAAAGGTAAAGAAATGGGAAGCTGAATTTGCAACTGACGATGATGAAATAACCAAAGAGTAAGGTTCGTATAATCAATATGGATATCATAACAAGAGGCTACCCCCATTTATTTTGGAGGCAGCCTCTTGTTATGTAAATAAATTTTTTATTTTTTAATACTAGAAAATTGTCGAGTATTGTATAAAAAAAGACGAGGTTTTTTGTATAATCAAATACATTTTGCGTTATAATTAAGGTATAATAAAATTAAACGGGTGAAAAGAAGGATTGATATAGTGTTATTTAAAAGCCTAGAGTTCAAAAATGTTGTTGGACAGAAGGTAAAAATTATGGAGATCCCGGTATTGGAGAAAGATAACCCTCATTATTTTATGATTCAACTCCGTTTACAAACATTTATGACAACTATTTACGGTGAGAAAAGCATGAAAAAATGCTATTCTTTTAAGGATTATTTAAAAAGAATATTAAGGTGGCCTGATTATGAGGATATATTTTCACCGCCAGAACTTAAGAATAATGCATAATGATGTATGCACCGACATAGTCGGTGCTTTTTATATTTTTTGGGTGCTTCATGACGATATTTTTCTAAAATAATTATTGCATGTATAATAAAAGTTAGTGTTCTAATAAGGAAGTGAACGGATTGTCAAAAATTAAAATCGTAACAGATTCAACAGTGGATCTTATGGATGAGGAAATAAAGAAATACGATATTGAAGTTGTTCCATTAACCATAAGTGTTAATGGTGAAACGTATACCGATAGAGTAGATATTACTCCTTCTGAGTTTATGAAAAAAATGAAAGAGTCTGAAGAATTACCCGAAACGTCACAACTGTCTACTGGTGCATTTCTCGAAGTATATGACAGACTTGGTTTAGAAAGGTTATGACGTCATTTCCATTCATTTAACGGGAGGTATGAGTGGTACAGCTCGGTCTGCACAAAGTGCTGCAGACATGACAGAAACAAATGTAACGGTTGTAGACTCACGTTTTATTTCAAAAGCATTGTCTTTCCAAGTGGTAGAGGCTGTTCAAATGGTAAAAGAAGGGTATAATACGGAGGATATTGTGGAGAAACTAAAGAAAGTGCGTCAACAGTCTCGTCTTTACATCGTTGTCGATACATTAGAGAACTTAGCAAAGGGTGGAAGGATTGGCAAAGGGACTGCTATGTTAGGTTCGCTATTAAATATTAAACCGATCGCATCGCTAGAAAGCGGTGAGTATACCCCTGTAGAGAAAGTAAGAAGCCATGCCCAAGCAGCGAAATATATCGCAAAGCATTTTACTGAGGATGTTAAAGGGAAACTGACAACTCCCACGGCTAAAGCCAGTGGGGTTCTAAGGTACTAATACACTTCTCAAGAGTACCCTTATCTTTCTTCGCAGAAAGAGTTTCTACTCAAGCACTGATGTACGTTCTTCTAGAACATTAACGGACGTATTGCATATAGCAAGGCACTTCTCTCAACAAGCCTAAAAAGACTCTTGATGTGCTTATCGTTCCGACTTCTCTTGGGCGTTGTCACGACCAATCAGATTTGTATTTATGCGACAAACCAACGCAATATTTTACTCGATGACTGTTTTAATCGTGCAATCTCATAATTATGCAGTTCAACAAAGCGATCCCACCCAACGTTGCATAAATCCACATCAACGGAATTGAGCGTTTCATTCGTGTTGCCAATCAAGAAGGCGCTATATAAATCACGCTGGATACGAAACTCTCCAAAACCATTCCAACGGTCTGAGAGTTGTTTCTTTTTGTATTTGCCAGTTAGATGATTGAACTGACTAGCCTTTGTAGCATAGGTATCTATTTTCTTGATGGATCGTCCTTGATAACCAAGTTTTCGGTCAATAATCGTTAGGAGCATGGCAGGAGCATGGTGAGCGATGGACTTGCCGAATCGTTTCTTACGGTTCATCTTGCCATTTTTCTTATTACGAGTTGTTTTCTTTGCTCGCTTTTGT
>NZ_JAETXM010000050.1 GCF_024494465.1 Bacillus sp. V3B
CCCTGTTCATCTACCCTTCTTTTTTACCCTACATGATGTGTGACATTATAATAAATTGTTTAGTTATAGGGTTTTATTATTATTTACTTGACTTTTAATGAAAATGGTTATCTAAAGGGGTTGTTTTTATAGTGAAAAAGGAAAGAATACCTGAGTTGAAAGGTGGTTTATGAAACTGTTGAGTGACAATAGAGTTGTTCTGTTAAAGGGCCATTTAGTGCAAGAAGGGTAGAAGGGAAATAAGTGCATTAAAACGAATTTCAACTCTATAAGGGGGAGGAATGACGATGAAACAATTAGTTCTTTTCATACTGTTAGTCACTCTATTGTTTGGTTGTAAACAAAATGAATCAGTATATAAGTCCAAGTTGATTTTTTGACATAGACTTTTCCCGAATGTCGTTCCCCTCCCTTTCTCTGCGCTGTTTATTACTGCGTAATAAAAGGCTTGTTCAAGCAAGTGGAACGACATTATGCAGAGCTTAATCCAGAATCGGGCGCGCGCGATTCTGGATTAAGAAGTCGTGTTTGTTCCTTAATGAAAAATCATTTTCCAGGTACCATTAATAGATTTTAGATTGAACTACGCAATGAATACTATTTATTCAATCCTTTGAATATACATTATTTTGTTAACGCTACTTAACTAGACAATAGATAAATTCCAAAATCACACAATGCCAACTAACCACGCAAATTCCCTTTTCACTAATTTTCTCATTTTTGTATAAGACTCTTTCACAGACTACAAACCAGCTGTTTTTCAACCAAATTGGGCAGTGACAGGCATCCTAAAATATAGTAAGGTAATGAAATAATAGCCACACACTAAACGCAACAGATTGTCGGTACGATATTTACGGCTGGTGTGCAATAGGAGGAATTTGAGCATGAGCAAGAAAGTAGCATTGATTACTGGCGCAAACAGAGGACTAGGTTTTGAAATCGGACGTCAACTCGGACGTCAGGGGATTACAGTGCTTCTTGCCGCCCGAAGCCTAGTCAAAGCGGAGGCATCTGCTGCCCTACTACGAGAGGAACAAATTGACGCTCGCGCTTTAGAATTGGATGTTACAGATAGTAAGCATATCAATCTAATTACCGAGTTGATTGAGAAAGAGTATGGGAAATTGGATATATTAGTTAACAATGCTGGAGTTAATCTGAATGATTTAGGTAACACTACTGATGTTATGCGCAATACTTTCGAAGTGAATGTATTTGGTGTCCATGCACTGACAGAAGCCCTGTTGCCTCTTTTGAAGGCGAGCGAGGCTGGCCGCATTGTGAACCAGTCGAGCTTAATCGGCTCTATCTCTACAGTTTTATCGAACGAAGAGACAGGACGTATGACATATAATCCTATATATGCTGCTTCAAAAGCAACGCTTAATATGCTGACTGCCAGTCTGTCCGTTAGACTGAAGGGGACGAATATAAAAGTGAACTCAGCCCATCCAGGTTGGGTGAAGACTGACCTTGGTGGTAACGATGCTCCAGTAGAGGTTCATGAAGGGGCTGAAACTGCTGTTTACCTAGCTACGCTTCCTGATGATGGCCCAACAGGTGGTTTTTTCAGAAAAAATGAAATTTTACCATGGTAAATTTAAATAAAGATTAAAACAATGAACCTTTTCGATCTCGTTTAAAAATGTTCTATATATATAAGTCTAATTTAATTTTTTGACATAGACTTTTCCCGAATGTTACGTTATTAAGTTGGATTTATATATCAACTCTGACACATCAAAACTTGAATTCTAACCACACGTATTTAGACTCTGTAATCACAAATTTCAATTTCGAGGATGGACAGTATGTCATTTATTTTGAACATAACGGAGAATGAGGTGAGATAAAGGGTAAAGCCTTTACTACCGAAAATATCTATAAAGGATTAGAAGAATACAAATCCACTAAAGCTAAAAAGAATAAGGATTATGACGTTTATGATATAATGGTAGATGGAGATGATGAGTTTATTTTAGGAATTTCCCCTTCGATTAAAAGACATGAATAAAGATAATTTCAAATTGTGATACAGCCCACTTCTATTCAACGATCGGGCGCGTTTGTTGTAAAGAATAAAGGGTCATATATATTAGTTAGTGACTACTCTATAGGGTACAGTTTGCTAATATTATATGACCCTTTATTTATTATTCACGCGCAAAATAAATCTAAAAAACCACGCAAAATAAAATTAAAATTGATAGGTTTAGGGTTATCCTGCGTAGTAGTACATCTTAGGGCCCTATGTTAGAATATTATTAAAATAAAGTTATTAAAGAGGATTTTAATGATGTTAAAACAGGATGATTCGATTGTTATTCAGGCAAAAGAACGTTGTAAAGAGTACGGTCTTGATCCAACTATTGTACCAACATTTTCCCAATGCTTATCTTCTGATGCTTATGCTAAGAAAATCAAGACATACTCTGAAATATTAGATATAGTAAAATTTTTTATAAATAAATTTCTCTCCTCAGTCGAAGGTACTCCGATTCTTGTAGTCTTAACAGATGACAAGGGACATATCCTAAGATTCGAAGGCGATTCGACAATTTTAGACGCTGTGAATCAATTGGGAATTAAAGAAGGAGTTCGTTATATTGAGAAAGATATAGGAGTAACCGCTGTATCGCTAGCCCTTCGATATGATCAACCTATTCAATTGGTAGGAAAAGACCATTACTGCCAAGTTTATCAAGATGCTGCTTGTTATAGTGTACCATTTCGATATAAAGGCAATAAAAAACCTCTAGGTACGATCTCGTTGTTAACTTATATCCCATATGATAACCCATTGTTATTAGTTATGTTACATACCATCGTTGATTCTATAGAACGAGAACTTCTAGTTCAGGAAAAAAATAAGAAGCTTTTTATTTTGAATCAGGGACTACTTCAGACAAGTTATCAAGCAGTCATTGTTACAGATGCTCAAGGGGATATTATAGATTGTAACGAAAATGGAAAACAAATATTAAAGTTAATGTCTTCAAAAAGAAGTGATTACGATAGTTCTAGTATTTTTTATGCAGAAAAGATAGGCTCCTATTTTATGGATGTACTTTCAGACAAACAAGAGATAGTAGGAATCGAAATATCAATAGTTATAGATAGTGCTCTTCATTATTTTATTTTAGATGTTATCCCAATTTTTGATGATAGAAATTCGCTCATTTATATTGTCGGAAGTCTTCGAGACATAAGTGAAATGAAAAGCACGGAAGCTTACTTACGCAATTCTGAAAAGCTTTCTGTAGTGGGGCAGATGGCTGCAGGTGTTGCTCACGAAATCCGCAATCCATTAACAACCATTAAGGGAATGCTTCAGCTTTCAAAAGATCAATTCCAGTCTGATCATTACAAACTTCTCATGTCTGAAATTGACCGAATGAACTTCATTGTAAGTGAGTTTCTGGTTTTGGGAAAACCTCATGTCATTCATTATAGTGAGATAGAGTTAATTTCAATATTGGATGATATCTTGAAATTATTTGAAAGCCAGGCTGTGATGAATGGCATTTCTATTACGAGAGATATCAAGAGTTGCGGCAACATTTATTGCGACGCAAATCAAATCAAACAAGTATTTATAAATATTCTTAAGAATGCCACGGAAGCAATGCCTTATGGAGGAAATATTCATGTCATAGTGGATATTAAGGAATCGGAGCAACTTATTCGCTTTGTAGATAATGGAGAGGGTATGCCTGAAGACGTGTTGAACAAAATAGGACAGCCTTTTTGTACTACGAAAAAAGATGGCAATGGTTTAGGTATTATGATGATCAAGAAAATCATTGATTCCCATAATGGGAAAATTCAATTTAACAGTCAAGTTAAATCAGGTACCACAGTTGATATTCGCCTTCCCTTACTTAATTTGTGATTTATCGAGTCTCCATTTTACCTGTGACAAAGGTAATTCAACCTTATTTATAAATCTATTGATGATATTTATACAAGCGTACCAATTATCGATGTAAAGAATTGCTTTCAATATGCTGATTATACATTTGACTTAAATTTTGAAATAATAGATCCTATTTATTCAAGTGGAAACATTATCAGCTTGATATTATTTTGTTAACAGTGAGATGGTATCTGCGGTACAACTTGAGCTTTCGAAATTTAGTGGAGATGATGGAAGAACGTGGCTTGTCGATGGCCCACACAACGATTATGCGTTGGGTTCATCAATATGGACCGGAATTAGATGAAAGAGTACGACGTCATCTTAAGGCAACAAATGACTCCTGGAGAGTCGATGAAACATATATCAAAGTAAAAAAAAGGTCAATGGATGTATCTATATCGTGCAGTGGATTCCGAAGGAAATACGATTGATTTTTATCTCAGTAAAACAAGAGACAAAAAGGCTGCAAAGTGCTTCTTCAAGAAAGCTTTGCGGTCTTTTCATGTTTCAAAGCCTCATGTCATAACAGTGGATAAAAATCCGGCTTATCCTATACCAGTTGAAGAATTGAGAAAGGAAAAAAACATGCCGTCAGGCATGAAACCCAGACAAAAGAAGTATTTAAATAATATCGTAGAACAGGATCATCGTTTTATCAAGAAGCGTGTTCGTTCTATGTTAGGGTTGAAATCTTTTCGTACAGCTACTTACATACTGAGTGGTATAGAAGCGATGCGTATGATTAAAAAGAAGCAGGTTCATCAAGAGGTGAAGTCTGCCCAAAATGAAGTGAAATTCATACATAGACTGTTCGGGATAACCACCTAAGGGGTGATCTGAAAGTGGACCTACAACTTTTTCCTATTTGTCTTGGTATTTGCACCAGAACCAGAAAGGTTATATAAAATATATTCTATAGTAAATTACCTTGGGTGAAATTTTAACTTGCCTTCTTAGTGAAGATAATAGTTTTGATTGTTGAAAATTTTCTAGATGACTAAGCGAAAGAAAATGTAAAAAAAGCACTTTTCATCTAAGCTTGTTATTGAAGTTCTTACTAATAGTGGTCCGGGGATCTAGTTTAATAAAACTATAAAAGGGATTATCCAAAAAGGGAATTTAAAATCACATGAGAAATTCCTGGCACTATGTCCGCTTTTAGATACTTATCTTCAAGAGGGAGATTATCGTGAGTTATACTTTTGTTAAGTGGGTGACGAAGAAGAAAACCCTTCCTGCCATAAAGACAGAAGGGTTCCAAAATTCCTATACTGGTATTTTTAGTTGCTGGCCAATCATAATCGGCTTATTTACATCAAGCTGATTATGATCTACAACTTTTTGAATTGTTGTATTGTATTTAACCGAAATCTTCCACAGGGTATCTCCCGTTTGGACGGTATGAATAACTTCAGGAACTAAAGGTGCTGGTGACGTTTGTTTAGCCGGGATTGTTAATTTCTGTCCAATATACAAGTAATCATTTTCGTTAAGCTTATTTGCTTGGAAAATTTCCTGAATGGTTATCCCATATTTTTGGGCAATTTTCCATAGTGTATCACCTGACTGAACTACATGAATCGTATCAGGTTGAGTGACGACAGGTGGCTGTGATGGTTGAGACGCAGGAATTATAAGCTTTTGCCCAATATATAAATATTGGGTTACGTTTAGATTGTTTGCCTTTACTATACTGTCAACCGACACATTATATTTTTGAGCAATTTTCCACAATGTATCGCTAGATTGTACAGTATGAACTATATTCGTGGATGGTTCAGTAAGTTGTTTTTCAGGGATCTTCAATACCTGTCCAATATTAAGTAGCTGATTGAGATCCAGTCCATTTAACTCAACAATTTCACTAATGGTAACGCTGTACTTTTGAGCGATTTTCCATAAAGTATCACCGCTTACTACCGTATGTTTAACTACATTGCCTGGTTCCTCTTGCTGCGGCGGGATTGAATTTAAAACTAGTTCAACATCAGATGCCTTGACTGATCCAGGCACTTGATCCTTTACTAACACTTCATAGTAGCCGTTTTCAGCAGTTTCTGAGATTAGCTTAAACACTTCACCCTTTACTGCAGTATAACCTTGACCCATCGGATAAACAGAAACTTGTGTTTTTTCAGCCGTTACACGTACTTCTTTGATGGGTTCAGCTGCTTTAATCTCCGTACTATCTTTTACCATCACCCCATTGTTTTCAAATAAGAGGTAGCCAGTTGTACCATTGTTTTCTGTAACCATGACTTTAATAAAATAGTTTCCGTTTAGTGCTTTTCCACCATTCATGTCTGTTCCATTCCAAGAAAGTGTATGAATTCCTGGCTGAAGTTCCTGGTAGGAGATTACGTGATTCATATGACTTCCAGCAGCTGTAGCAATAAAAACGGTCAGTTTGGCCGCTTCATTTAAAGTCACTTCTCCAGTTACCGTGTCTTCCATTCCATCGTTATTCGGAGAAAGCGTCTGTGCATCAAAAGAAGCATTTGAAACGATTTCTTGCATTCTCCACTTTGGAATAGAGCTTTCACCATTAACAACTGAAATTTCCCCTAGCTTATAATTTGTTTGGGATGTCGCTGGATAATTATAGTTTAGTTCTATTGTCTTAAACACAATATCATAGTCACCATCGGCAACGATGGCCCCGTTTTGATTTCGGCCGTTCCAGGTGAAGGAATGGATACCTGGTTCTAATTTTGTTTTTGGTGATTGATAAACATCGGTTCCATCCTTCTGAATAGCCACTTGTACTTCAGCATGACGGCTTAATTCATATTTTACTTCTGTTACTGCATCGGTCGAATTATATTTAGGTGATACAGAAGAAGGATTAGTCCCATTCAGTGTAATTAACGATTTTGGGTTCGGTTCTTGGACAATTGTGATCTGTCCAATAGGGAATCCTTGAGCTGAGTTGTAAGCCTGGTCGGTAAGATAAGACTTTAATTGATAAGTCCCAGCTGGAAGGGCTTCTTTTTTTACATCGTCCCATGGTGCCCAGTGGACAATATGTTTGGTCTTATACTCCATAGTAGACAAGTTAATCTTGACTTGACGGCCATTTCCCACTGCCATTAAATAGCCTCTAGTCGGTTCATTTGTCTCAATGGTTACCGTAACATAACCAGGTACGCCATTCCCTTGGTAAGCAATCGTGTTTGAGGAGATTTGACTATTTATAACCTCAGGAGTATCCATATCTGCTGCCTGAACTTGTTGATTATAAAATAATCCTATAAAAATTGCGGAAATCATATAAACGAGCAATTTTTTCGACATTGATTCACCAGCTTCCAAATAAGATATTTTGAACTACAAGCAATATCATAATCAGAAAGCAGATTTGCTACAATGAGTAAATTATGGGAATATTTCTTAACTAATGAATGGGCATAAGTTATGGGGTGCAAAAGGTTATAACATTTCTGATTGTTATGCAATGAATGTTGTAAGTTCAAAAGAAGTTTATTTTTATTACAGATTTCCCGAACGAAAAAGCCCACTTCTTCAGATGTGGGATGAAAGTGAGGTCGAACCAGGCGTGTCTTATGATACGTTAAGGGTTCGACTTTTTTAATTTTTAATCAATTTGACTGTAAATCGAACATTAGTTCC
>NZ_JAETXM010000051.1 GCF_024494465.1 Bacillus sp. V3B
GTATCTGTAGTCTACTTGACCTTAAAAATTCTGTCCAACTAAGTGTAGCCTATCCACCAGAAAACGATTAGGTTACAATAAGTTTATCTTTTTTCCAAAGAAATATAAGCATAAATCTAGATTTATTCGCCCTAAACCTTTTATGATTATAAAAAAATAGGCTTCTTCACTAAGCACCTATGGAAGTTTAAATCATACTTAATAAAATATGATTTAAAATCGTGATTCAGGAGGTAAACAATGAACATACCTTTTTATAACCCTTCTTCCTACTATCAAGCTAATTATTATGTAAGACAAGATCCAACGAATAATTTTACAATCGGTATTGATCCCAATAAGTTAGGGAGAATTGGTGAACTATCTAATCAGATTGTTTCTCAATTATTTCGTCAATATCAAACCTCAAATCTTCCGCCCTTTGATTTTGCCCAAAGAAATCTACTACCTCAACTAGCCCAATATGGTTCGATTAATATAAATGAACAGGCTGCTCTAAACCGTGTAATCGATATTATTAAAACAGAAAAACCGGATGCTGCAACTCAAATATCTAATATATCAGAAGCACTGATTGCACAAAGTGCCTCTCCTACAGCTATTTCATTAACTAGTATTGCAAGTAATGTGTTGCAACAAGCAAGTTTAAGAACACATCCGAGTGTTTTAGGTGAGATAGCTTATGCGTTTTTAGGATTTTTAATTGGGCAACTCGCAGGTATTCAATTAATCAATATTTTATTCCCAGGACTACCAATACCAATTTTAGTGGAATTTGGACGAATAATGGGAGGGTTTGCTGGGACGACAGCATCACACTTCTGTTACCTTGCCTTAGGAGGAAATGCCTTGTACCATTAGGCATTTTAAAAGTTATTTTATCTACTAAAAATGAAAGGGGAAAAAAATGTTTAATCCCTATATGTACCCTCAAAGAAATGTATACTTTAATAATCCGTATGTTTACAGAACATATTCTACTCGTGATAAAAAATTAAGAGAAACAAAAGATGATAAGAGAAATAACATTTCTACACCTAAAAAAATTAAAGTTGTCGTGCATGCCTTCAATCTCCGTACACCAACTCATATGGAATGGACTCAGGATGGCAGGCTTTTAGTCTCAGAGCATACTGCCGGGGAAGTAAAAGATATAACAAATGGTGGGGATTTTAAAAATGTAAGACCCTTTGCTTACGGACTACAAGGACCGTCAAGCATTCTTCCATTGCCAAATGGTCGTATTCTAGTAGCTGAAGCATGGGGGAATAGAGTAACTGACATTACTCATGGTGGAAATGCTTTAGAAAAACCACCATATTTAACTCTTAGCGAACCATATAGTTTGTCAACTTTAAATGGAAATATTTATGCTACAGAACAAAATGAACTATCTAATCTAGAACTTTCTGAAATTACTGGCGGTGAAGGAGTAGTTAGTGAAAGTCAACCGATTGTAACAGGAATTCCTGTTACTCCTTTACCTGGACTCGAAGGTTTGTCTCCGTATATTGATATGCAAGATGTAATCGGGTCAACCAAGTGTGGTTCATGGACAATAGCTATTCCAACTGATATAGACTTCGGTTATCCAAGTAATGGATTCTCAAGGTCAGGAGGATTGTATTTAAGTTGCTCAGTCCTAGGACAAATAATAAAAGTTCCAAAAGAAGGTGGAAACTATTTTGATCTTATAGATAAAGGCCATTTGTTTGCGTGGGGATTAGATTTCTCTGGTGGTATGATAATGAATAGAAACGATGGCTTGATATATGTAACTCAACCACTTAAAGGGACAGTTATGGCTGTAGATCCAAATGATAAAAGAGATTACCGATTCGATCCTCCAGTTGTAAAGGGTCTAAGTATGCCTACATGTGTAAGATTTAGTCCAGACGGTAAAAGCATGTTTATTTGCTCTATGACTACAGGAACCATTTGGAAAGTAACAAATTTTTAATGATAAAATGTATCGCTTTATTTCGATTTCCGATTTAGATACTGCACATTGTAAAAGTAATAATCAAAGATTAGTCGTTTAATTAGGCAGCTTGTAGGGCATGAGCCCGGTACAATACCGAACTCATGCCCTACAAGCTGCCTAATAAAATAACGTGTCTAACTTTTTGGGGTCACTTCATTATTAGAGGGCGTTTTCCTGTATAATTAGAAAATCGGTCATTATACAGGAAAACGCCCCCCAACCCAAACTGGTTGAGAGCCTTTGAAACGTTGATAATTAACGCTTTGAGAACTACGGTGCACGACGAGCGCCTTTAAGACCGTATTTTTTACGCTTTTATTAGTATTGGTATTGGAAATCAATCCATAAATAACAAGAGCCCTCTACCGAGAAGACTCTTACACTCACTGTTACATTATAATTAATCTTTCCTTACAAGTAGTGAACAGCACTCCACATGTCCAGAGTGTGGGAACACATGAGAGCCACCGGTGTGTTATTTACCAGTTTAAAAATTAAGGCGGATTTCTTTTAAAAAACGACTCCCTTTTCATAAGGAACACCTATGATCGAAACCGGCCCATTTTTCCATCACCGGTGACATCGCGTTTCTTTGTCACAATTGTTTGTTCAACCTTTTGTTATTTTACATGTGCAGATACTCCCCGATAACCAAAAGCATATACAATCATTAATACCAACACCAATAAATTCACAAGTGTTCTTAATCTTGGAACTTTTTATCCCTCCTTTAATGGATTACTGGATCGTTTTTTTTGCAAATAACGGTTATCGTGCATAAACATCTTCCAAAAGTACACAAATCCTGGAAACAAAATAGCAAATCCTACAATATACGTAGCAAAGATGGCGCGGAAGGAATTCGGGTCGGTAAACCCTGATTCTATTGTCACTTGTGGATACACCATATAAGGTAAGTGGGCGCGGCCATAAACAAAACTTGCAATCAAATACTGGAGCGTTACAGCGACTACAGCTAGCCGCGGCCAGCCGCTTACATTTTTTTTCGTAAAGAAAGGCAGATAAAGCGCTACACCCCCGATTATAAAAAAAATGATTGACGTTATTAAAAGCGGTAAGTCATTCATCATTTTTACATAGATCCAATTCGCTTCCTGTTTTAAGGTCAGCATGATCAGAAATGCCATCAATAATGAAATGGGTCCGGCAATCATGGCATCTTTCCGATAAATTTTATAAGCTTCTGGCTCATTCGAAACCTTTGAGTAGTCTGACAGCAGCAAAGAAGATAAGAACAACGTACTGCTGATCGCAAACCCAATGAATGCATACTCATTCGGACTTGTGAACAGCTTCCCCAAATCAAGTGTTTGGCTATCCTCACCAAAATGTACATACCCCCCGTGTGTAATTGGCAGTACGCTTATTAATAAAGCTGGTAACAAAATTCCTGCAATTCCGGAAATATAGGTGAGAATTTTCCTATACTCGACGGCTATATGTGAAAATACGAGAAACGCACTCCTGAGAGCCAAAAGCAACAGGATCATACTCCCCGGAATGAGCAAAATCGTTCCGAGGGTGTAGGCTGCTCCGGGAAACATGCTGTATACCGCAATCACTAATGCGACAATGAACGTATTTGTAACCTCCCAAGTTGGGGATAGATAACGATTGGCAATGTTGGTTGCACCGGTTTTTGTCCTGTTCATGTATACCATCGACCAAAAGCCTGAACCAAAATCCATCGATGCCATTAAAGAATAAATAAACACAAATCCCCAAAGAACTATACTAGCGATAACTGCATCCGACACCACATCTCCTCCTTATGAATTTGTGCTAAATAGGGAAACACCTTTCTGCTCAGCCCTATTTAGATCATCCGTAACTGTATTTCTCTTAAAGTAATAAAGCAGTACAAACACTACAGCCGCTGCCAAAATGGCATATACAACAATAAAAAATGTAAAAAGTATACCCAGATTTCCTGCTGTAGTAGCAGAGTCCTCTGTTAAAAGTACTCGATAGATTGTCCATGGCTGCCTGCCGGTACAAGCAAAAATCCAGCCGCATTCAAGAGCAATGATTGCCAATGGTCCAGACAAGACAAACAGCCACATAAGCGGTTTCGGAAAACGGTCTTTTTTCAGCCACCTATCCCACACAATAACAAATACTGCGAGCAAGATAAGGAGAGAACCGATCCCAACCATTAAATTGAATAGAGTGTGTATATAAAGCGGCGGCCACCACTCTTCAGGAAAATCATTCAATCCAACAACCTTTGTATCAAAACTGTTTCCTGCGAGAAAGCTTAATGCCCATGGAATTTCAATCCCCCACTCGACTTCCTGCGTTTCCCTATCCGTGAATCCCCCAATGGTGAGAGGAGCATGTGTCTGAGTTTCGAACAATCCTTCTGCAGCAGCCAACTTTTCGGGCTGGTATTCATGTAAATGTTGTGCCAAAGCATGTCCGTTTAATGCTGTAAGTAAAGAGAAAACACCACCAACCACAACACTTAACATTAACGCTTTCTTGTGGAAACGGTACAGCTTTGAACCAACATCATTTTTCAGCATTTTAAACGCTGCAATGGAAGCAACCACAAATGCACCTGTGGTGTATGCTGATACCGCAACGTGGCCAGCTGTCACAAAGAAACTGGGGTTAAAGAACGCTTTCCATGGATCAACATCTACGATTTCCCCATTCACGATTCGAAACCCTGCTGGCGTTCCTTCAAAGGAGTGGACATTCGTGATTAAGACAGCAGAACCAAGTGCTCCGATTGCCACTAAAGAGAGACTAGCAATTCTCATCCATGGCGGAATTCGGTCGGCAGCATACACATAGATGGACATAAAAAGTGCTTCAATGAAAAATGCATAGATTTCAATTTGAAAAGGAAGTGCCATTACCCGGCCTATCACCTCCATGAATCCTGGCCATAGCAAGGAAAGCTGTACCCCCGCAATCGTACCGGTTGGAATTCCGACACCAAGCAAAACAGCAAAAGCCTTGGTCCACCGCTTTGCCATGACAGCGTACTGAAAATCCTTCGTCCGCTGATACATTAATTCAGCTAGTAGCATCATAAATGGCAATCCTACACCAATCGTTGCAAAAATAATATGAAAAGCCATGGTTGTGCCAAACATTGATCTGGCTATCACTAAATCATCCATCATATCTTCCCTTTCATCTGTATCATTATTTGTTAGCTTTTCCAAACAAAAAGAAATTATTGAGGATTTTTCCATAATTTATAAGAGAAAAAGTACGTTCTCTAGCTTTTCCACTTATGCAATATACTTTCGTATAACGATTAAAATAAATGAATTATTTTTTACCAGCTTAAATCTTGATTAAAAGACCGTGCCTATACCAAGGTTAACCTTTGTTGCCTTTTGAATTTCATAGCTGTAAATGCGGGTTCTCTAATGGGATGCAGAAACAAACTGAGCAATAGATTTAAAGAATATAATGACAAAAGGACCAAATCTATTTTCGATTTGGTCCTAAGTTACAGCTTTTATTCTATTGACTCATTATGTTCCTCAGCACTGACTTTAGAGAACTTTCAGTACTAACTGGTATGTCAACACTAAACTAGACAACTTTTTTAAGGTGTTCAAGTTTGTAATCAATCGGACTTACATAACCAAGTGTCCCATGAATTCGTATGTGATTAAACCAATGGACATAGTCATGTAATTCCCTTGTTCATTCTTCTAAACGATTAAAATGTTGACCTTTCACAAACTCTGTTTTGATGATTTTAAACGTTGCTTCAGCTACGGCATTGTCATACGGGCAGCCCTTCATGCTTAAAGATCGTTGAATATGAAATGCCTTTAAAGCATCGTCCATCAGCTTATTTTTAAACTCATTTCCACGTTCCACGATCC
>NZ_JAETXM010000052.1 GCF_024494465.1 Bacillus sp. V3B
CGCGATTCATCCCCTCCCTACTCATTGGGCTAACTCCCTTCACATTCCTTGAGGAAGGGGTATTCTCGCCTAAAACTGATAAAGCAACTATTTAGATTAACTTCATTCGTTTTTCGGTTGGGATTACATTATGAAATATACTCAAATAGATTAAAATGTTTTTTTACACCGAAGTTGTCAATACTTTTAGGGACAAGGAGTTGTCAGGAGGTGATTTACTAATGAATTTAAAGAAAGTTAGGATAATTAGATATCATGCTGAATCCTTTGATGAGAATTATGATGATATTGCGGTGGAATATCCATTAACCATAAAGATAGAAGGTGAAGAATTTTTAACATTAGTATGCTCCCCGGAACATTTGGAGGAACTTGCAGTTGGCATTTTGGCTTCTGAAGGATTAATCCGAAATTTAGATCAAATCGAATCATTGTCAATCGACGAAAGCAAGGGATATATCTATGTAGAATTACATAATAAGAAAGTAATAAATAAAGACATGATTTCGAAGAGATTTATCGGATCTTGCTGCGGTAAAAGCAGACAATTTTTCTTTTCCAATGACGTTAAGACTGCAAAAACAATTATGACAAGAACAAAGATTTCAGTGAGTCAGTGCCTGTCATTAATGGGAAAAATGCAGGAGAGTTCATCTGAGTTTCATTTAACAGGAGGGCTTCATAATGCAGCGCTATGCTCGAAGGAGGGGCTAATCATTTTACGTTCCGATATTGGCCGGCATAATGCTTTAGATAAAATTTATGGTTATTGTATTCAAAATAAAATTCGTTTAACAGATAAGGTCATTGTGTTTAGCGGAAGAATTTCCTCTGAGATATTATTGAAAGTGTCTAAAATTGGAGCTGGTATCATATTATCTAAGTCTGCCCCTACCTCCCTAGCTCTTGAACTTGCAAACGATTTAGGAATAACGGCCATAGGTTTCACTCGAAAAGATCGATTAAATATTTATACTCATCCAGAAAGAATTATTGATTTTTAAAACCCCATTCCTTTTAAAAGGAATGGGGTTTTTTACTTACATCATTCGTGGTAATAAAGTATTTTCTGTCCCTTTGTTTCTTATTCTAAATTTGATAAATGAATACGATCATTTGAGCATTCTGGGCATACATCCAAAATGTCAAATGTATACTCTTCTTCATCTAATTCTTCCTGACGACCACAGATTTCACAGATTCTAGGCATATTGTTACCTCCCTTAACTGTTTTGTTCACCCGTTTCTGTAATCTCAAATCCACAATCAATAATGGCCTGTTCAAAGTCAATAAATGAAGCGGCTTTTTCGTCATAGGAAATGACCGCCTCTCCTTTATCGGGATTAAGCTTTATATTTCGAACACCCCATACATCATGTAAAGCATGATTCATTTTTTCTTCATCTGCTTTACTCATTTTCGGAATAGAAATTGTACGTGTAATCAAAATAAGTTTTCACCGTCCCGTCTTCAATGAGTTCGTCCTTTTCCTATTTCTTTTCCCATCCCATTCAAAAATCCAAACATCGATGTAAGTACCATATTGACATCAGGATCCCGCATTTCTTTCACCATTCCCCAAAGGCTAACTTGTTCATTTTTCCCTATCCGTTCTGATGTTTCATCAAGGCCCTTACTTACCCCATTTAAAATGATTTTTAATTTTTCAGGATCAAGCGTTCCTAAAAATTCAATTGTATTGAAACCGTTTTTTATGATGTTATGCATGCTAGGCTGATTTATTTGTTCTAGTGCAATCGCTCCTACTTTTTCCTTTGTTTTTAGAAATCCTTTTAGGATGTCGAGCACTCCTGATTGTTGAAGCTCTTTCAAGATTTCAAGGCTTGTTGTTATGGATTCACGATTTTCTGTAATTTGTTTCATTAATACAGCTATATCCTGTGCTTGTTCTTCTTGAGATGTATACTGGATTTTCTCAATTTGCTTGATTGCTTTCGCCATCAATCAACCCCTCACTTTCTACCATTTCTGGAATTGAGGTAAAATCGGATCGATTCCATTTTTTATCCGTCTCAACCCCAATATGCGGCTGTGGATTGCCAAATCGAAAATTATGGTGAGGTAATGGTGATTCACCATCTTTTTCAAGCACTTCCATTTTCACTTGCATTTCTTTGTAATTTGGCGTATGTGTGATTTTATCATGATAACTGCTAGTCAGCTTGTTAACTGCGCCTTTTCCTTCAGTTGTATGCATAGGTAAGTATAATTCTTTTCCTTTTACTTGATCTGTAACCCATACTCGTACAGTTACATGACCGTAAGGGGACGTAAGACGAACAAGAGAACCTGTTTGAATGTTCCGTTCCTCTGCAAGTTCAGGTGATACCTCCAACCATAGCTCAGGGACTTTATATGTTATTCCCTCTGATTTATAGGTCATGTTACCTTCATGGAAATGTTCTAAAATTCGTCCATTATTCAGATGTAAGTCATATTCATCTCCCGCTTCAAATGGCGGTGTCCAGTCCACCAAGAAAAGCCGTGCCTTTCCATCTGGAAAATGGAATTTTTCTTTGTATAATAATGAAGTGTCGGTCCCGTCTTTACTTACTGGCCACACTTGGCTTTCCCATCCTTCTAGACGTTCGTAACTTACTCCAGCGAAGTGAGGAGCTAGCTTGGCTGCCTCATCCATTATTTCGCCAGGATGTGAATAGTTCCACTTTGCACCAAGTTTATTTGCTAGTTCCTGAAAAATTTCCCAATCGGGCTTACTATCGCCAATGGGATCCAAAACTTTGTAAAACCGTTGTATACGCCGTTCGGTATTTGTAAAGGTTCCTTCTTTTTCAAGGCTAGGTGCAGCAGGTAAAACTACATCAGCAAATTGAGCTGTTTTCGAGAAAAAGATATCTTGTACAACAAAAAATTCTAGTTTTTCGAAAGCTTCATGAACATAATTAATATTTGAATCAACTAATCCCATTTCTTCCCCAAATAAATACATTCCTTTTACTTTTCCGACTTGAATGGCTTCAACAATTTGATGGTTATTGAGCCCTGGTTTTTTTGGAAGTTCTGTTTCCCAAGCTTTTTCATAACGAGCACGGACTTCATCATTTTCAATTGGCTCATATCCAGGCAGCCAGGCTGGCATCGTGCCAAAATCACAGGCACCCTGTACATTATTATGACCGCGCAAAGGATAAGCACCTGTACCTGGTTTTCCGAAGTTCCCAGTAATTAAAAGAAGGTTTGCGATAGCTGTACTGGTATCTGTACCGCTTATATGCTGTGTAACACCCATTGCCCATAAAATACATGTTCCTTTTGCTTTGTGAATCATATTTGCAATTGTAATTAGTGTTTCCTTTGATAATCCCGTGATTTCCTCTGCATATTCAAGTGTGAATTTTTCAAGGGATTCGATATATTTATCTGCATGATTTACACGTTGTTTCAGAAATTCTTTATCTTCCCAGCCTTGATCAACGATATATTTTGTCACTGCTGACAGCCAGACAAGGTCTGTTCCAGGCTTTGGATGTATATGCAAATCTGCTCTTTCTGCTAAATCATTCTTTCGTAAATCTGCTACGATCAGTTTTTGATCATGCAGTTTATTCGTCCTTTTAACTCTTGTTGCTAAGACAGGATGAGACTCAGCCGGGTTTGCTCCAACCACAATGATGAGATCGGAACTTGCGATATCTTTAATGGTTCCTGAATCACCTCCGATTCCTACAGTACGCATTAGGCCAGTAGAAGCAGGGGTTTGACAATATCTTGAACAGTTATCGATATTATTTGTCTTGAAAATTGCCCTTGCCAGTTTTTGAAATAAGAAGTTTTCTTCATTTGAACATTTGGAGGAAGCAATAAAACCAAGAGAATCCGATCCATTTTCTTCTTTTATACTAAGGAATTTCTCAGCAATAAAAGAAAGGGCTTCATCCCATGTTGCTTCATAAAACTTTTCACCTTTTCTAATTAATGGCTTTGTTAACCGTTTCTCGCTGTTCACAAAATCCCAGCCGAATTTCCCTTTTACACATGTTGAAATTCCGTTGACTGGTGCTTCAGGCTGGGGTTGAATTTTCAGGATTTCTCGATCCTTCGTCCAAACTTCAAAGCTACAGCCGACTCCACAGTATGTACAGACCGTTTTTGTTCGGTTAATACGATTCTCACGCATAGCTGCTTCCACATTTGAAATGGTAAAAATCTCTTGATATCCTGGCTCGACTTCTTTTGTTAAATCAATCATTGGTTCAAGAATGTTTTTTGGAATATTTGTCATATAGCCAGCTTTACCCAACATTGATTTTTCCATTAAAGCATTACAAGGACAAACCGATACACAATGTCCACATGATACGCAAGATGATTCATTAATCGGAACATCATTATCCCAAATGACTCTCGGCCGTTCACGCTCCCAATCAATACTTAATACTTCACTAACTTGAAGATCCTGACAAGCTTCTACACAAAGACCGCATAATATGCATTGATCAGGTTCATAACGATAAAACGGGTGAGAGTTATCAGGAGGATAAGGCTTCGATGTAAATTCATATTTTTGATGATCTAGTTGTAAGTGCTCTGCTGTATTATGAACAACACAGTTTCCGTTGTTATTATCACAAACGGTACAATATAGTTCATGATTTTTAAGGATACGTGACATTCCCTCCAACTGAGCTGCTTTTGCCTTCTCAGAAGCAGTACTGACCTTCATATCCGGCCCAACCTTAGTCGTACAGGAACGCTGTAATTCGCCATTAATTTCTACATAACAAGTATCACAAGTTTGAATGACTCCAACTCCCAAATCAGGCTGGGAGGAGCAAATACCTGGTAAAAAAAAGTCGTTATCCCTAGCAGCTTCAAAGACTGACTGCCCTTGCTTAGCCTCAATCTCATTGTTATCAATAAAAAATATAAAATTTTTTTCTTCCATCATTATCCCACCTAGATACTAATCTAATCCTTTACTGTTAAGTATTGGCTAAATGAGAGAAATGTATTACAGTATTACAGTATTACTAATCTAAGTGTGACTGATAAATTGAAAAACTTTATGAGTGGGGAATATATTGAAGGAGTTACTGGGCCTTTTTTAAAAAGCTGCCATGTTAAATATTAATCATGCATTATTTCTTTGTTTATTCCTAATTATCTAATATGAAAGCGCTAAAATGAACAATCGAAAATCTGAAGAAACAACTCAAGAATAACTCTTATAGGCCTAGTGACAGGGTAGCTGCTCTAGTCCGCAGGGTTTCTTCCAATAAAAGTAATTTAATTGTTTAATAAGGTAATAAAAAAGAAATGACAATAAGAAAAAACAAAAATAAACCCATTGAAATCACAGATAAACTTCTTTTTTATTTATAGTTTACAGGTTATTAACTATATTTATAGTTTTACCAAAATAACTTGAAATGTCAGTTCTTTAAATCATTCTTCATACACTAAATGAACAAATAAATTCCCCTTTTAGAGTACTAGTATTCTTCATTTCTAATGTATAAATTTTAAGCAATAGGCCATTTTAAACTGATTATAAAACAGCCATTTTTTTGTTAAATAGTCCCATAAAAAACACATCAAAAAAATTTAATTTGTTTCGTACATAAGAAAAATAAATTGCAATTCTAAATTTTTTAAGTATAATATATTATTAGACAATGCAAACCGCTTTCAACGAAACAGTGGTAACTTTGTGAACAAAAGTAGGTATTGTCGGAGTTGGGCCAGCTGGGATTATGCTTACCCCACTTCTTCATCAATAAAGTAATCAATCAGTCCAGTATGATAATAATAGATACATAGGGTTGATTAAAAAATATTAGGAGGATGTTTATATGAGTAC
>NZ_JAETXM010000053.1 GCF_024494465.1 Bacillus sp. V3B
GAGACTTCTAACCGTTGGTACAACGGGGTTAGCCTAATCAATAACTGGTGGATACACTGGTGTTCTTAGGAATCTCCCACTTCAAACAGACCGTAAGGTCGTTAAGTGGTGAGTAGTTCAATATTCTAGTGGTCACAGTGATTACTATTACTGGTTATATATTTTCATTTTGGTTAGGGAAACTGTTGAAATATGATCATGAAACACTTGTTACTTTTACGTTTATCGGTGGAATGAGAAATATTAGCGCAGGTTCAGTTATCGCCATTTCTTATTTTCCTCCTGCTGTTATCGTCCCCGTCGTTACAGGCATGATCTTTCAGCAAACCATTGCATCCTATTATGCTTTATTTCTTGACCGGCATAATCCTCAAAATATCAAAGAAAAAAGCAGTATCAGCGTATAACCAAAGATATTTCAGTATTTAAAACCCCATTTCTCATTGATATCCATGAGAAATGGGGTTTTAATGATTCAACAATTGTGCTCCGATTGTGGAAGATCCTCCCTATTATTATAAGTCAATTTGGTTTTCCGTTTTCATACGGTTTCAGTACGCCATACAGCGTTTCAATGACAGGAACAGTCACAGGGTGTTTAGCAGCCAAACGCAGTGCTCCCCCATGTAAATGTTCGACTTCTAAAGAAAGTCCTTTTCTCATATCCTGATGCATGGAAGATGTCGCTTCTTCTGGGAAACCTTTTAATCTGTTTGCCATCATTTCTACTTCTTGCTCTGTTAACGCAATTCCCTCTTTCTCAGCAAGCATACTCATTTCAAAGACTACATTTCTAGCAACAACAAACGAAGCCTCTGTTCTTGCGATAAAACGAGCGGGCAGCTGCATTGCTGAAGTAATTCCAGAAAAGGCCGTAATAAATATATACTTTTTCCTTTCCAAGGGCTTGTTGTAGTGTTTCCAAATGCTCCACCCCATTTAACAGAGGGAGTACAAACGCTCCTGTCTGCCCCACAATCGTTTGAACTTGCAGTATGGCTTGGTCAAGATGATAGCCTTTTACAGCGAGTATCACCAAATCTATGTTTTTGACTTTTTCAGGTGATGTAAAAACTGTTACATCTTTTCTTTCAAAATTTCCTTCGGGGCTATTTATTTTCAATCCTTCTTTTGTTAATTGAGCAGCCCGTTTTTCTCTCACAAAAAACGAAACATTTAGACCTGCTTCTAACATCCTCCCGCCAAAATAAGCTCCCAAAGCTCCTGCACCTTGTACCAAAATATTCATAATAGGACAGCCTCCCTTATCTCTTTTCTACTTAAGGAAAAGCATCTGCTTTTCTTTAAGCAGATGCCCCTCTTTTTGAAAATAATTCGCCAGTGCACTAGCACCTATTCATTTTAATACACATCACGTTGGTAACGACCTTGCTTTTTTAGATTATCTAGATACGCTTCAGCCTCTTCACGGCTCATAGTACCTTCTTTTTCAATGACTTCAATAAGGGCGTTGTGAACATCTTTTGCCATTCTTTGTTTGTCTCCACATACAAAGAAGTATGCTCCATTTTCGAGCCATTGGAACAATTCTTGGCTGTTTTCAAGCATTTTATGCTGTACATATACTTTTCGCTCTGTATCACGGAAGAACGCATTCTCTAACCTTGTCAGTACTCCATCCCTTTGAAAGTGCTCTAACTCGTCTTGATAAAGGAAATCTGATGCTGAATACTGATCTCCAAAAAACAGCCATGATCTGCCGCTTTCTTTCGTGACGGCACGCTCCTCGATAAAGGAACGGAATGGCGCAATCCCTGTCCCTGGACCCACCATAATAATATCACTATCTCCCGATTCTGGCAGATGGAAGTGTTTATTTGGTTGAATAAAGATTGGGAGTGTATCTCCTTCTTGAAGGCGTTCCGCTACTAAAACCGAACAAACGCCTTTACGGTCGCGTCCGTGAGTATTGTAGCGCACAGCGCCGATGGTTAAATGTACTTCATCCGGATTGGCAGCAAGGCTACTTGAAATAGAATACAAACGTGCTGTCATTTTTCTTAATAAGGACACAATATCTTGAGCTGTCGCTTTCCATGGACCAAAGTCACGTAATAGATCAAGTAAGTCTCTACCGTTGCAATATTCTTTCAGTTCGTCTGCCTGTTCAACGAGTATATGTAACCTGTCATTTCCTGAGAATTCTACTGCCTGCTGTACGATCTTTTTAGTTAATAACGTAATTTCAAAATGAGTTGTTAATGCTTCCTTTAATGGTAGTGTATCACCCTGCTTATTAATCGTAACCTCTATTTCTTGATCCCATTTCATTTCCTCAATAAGAGAAGCCACTAGTTCTGGATCATTACTAGGGAGCATACCAAGAGCATCACCAGGGATATAGGAAAGACCAGAATCTTTTAATGATAACTCGATATGCCTCGTTTCTTTACTAGATCCGACTCCATTTAAGTTTATATTTTTTAACACTTTTGCTTGAAATGGATTTGTCCTTGAAAAAAGTGATTAGCCCCTTTTTGCCTTGTTTTGTATTTTTCGGGTTTACTATAGTCATTTGCATCATCTTCACCTCATTCATTTATTGTTAGTTAGAACTAGATTTATACGAAAGCCGGCTGTTTTTCTTCTGCTAACGCTAATAAACGCTCTTTCACGTTTTCTGGGTTCATCAGTTTTCGTGCCACACCCGTTTTCATGGCAGCATTCGCAACGCCTTCCGCTACATGTGCTGCCACTCTACGGTCAAAAGGATCTGGAATCACGTAATTAGTATGAAGATCTTCTTCGGCAATTAATCCGGCAATCGCATGAACGGCTGCCAGTTTCATTTCTTCATTGATTTCTTTTGCTTGAACGTCCAAAGCACCACGGAAAATACCAGGGAAAGCTAGTACGTTATTGACTTGATTGGGAAAATCAGAGCGACCTGTCCCAATCACAAGTGCTCCTGCTTCTTTGGCTTCCGCCGGCATAATTTCAGGTACTGGGTTCGCCATGGCAAAAATGATTGAACGAGGATTCATGGAACGAACCATTTCTTTCGTGACAACACCTGCGGCTGACACTCCCACAAACACATCTGCTCCTACAAGAGCATCTGCCAATGACCCTTGTTTTTGTTCTTTATTGGTCATACGGGCCATTTCTACTTTAAAAGAATTCATGCCGGACGGGCGTCCTTCATAAATGATTCCGGTTGTATCACATAAAATAACGCCTTTTACACCCATACTTAGCAACAACTTGACAATCGCCACGCCAGCAGATCCAGCACCGTTTACGACAACATGAATCTCTTCTATCTTTTTGTTTGCTAGTTTTAAAGCATTAAGCAGCCCAGCCGCTGTGACAATCGCTGTACCATGTTGATCATCATGAAAAATGGGGATATTACAGATTTTACGCAGGCGGTCTTCGATTTCAAAGCATGCTGGTGCTGCAATATCTTCTAAGTTTACTCCACCAAAATTTGGTTCTAATAATTTAACAGTCTCTACAATCTTGTTTGAATCTGTTGTGTCTAAGCACAGTGGAAATGCATCCACATCAGCAAATGATTTAAATAATAATGCTTTCCCCTCCATGACTGGTATCGCTGCTTTCGGTCCGATATTCCCAAGACCAAGTACAGCCGTTCCATTTGAAACAACAGCAACAAGATTCCCCTTCAGCGTATAATCATACACTTTGCTTTCATCTTGATAAATGTCCTTGCATGGTTCGGCGACACCTGGGGAATAGGCGCGACTTAAATCCTCTGCGTTGCGTAATGGAACCTTTGATTGAATACGAAGCTTTCCTTGATTTTTCTTGTGCATTTTTAATGTATCATCACGTAAAGTGGACATCCAATCTATCTCCTTTTATTTAACTTAATTTAACATTATTCCAAAAGAATGCACCATCCTCAAACATATGCAGGGTCTAGCCCAATAGTAGGGAAGGGATAAATTTTGGTCGTGCTATAACAGTTCTGCTTTTCCCCTACTCTCATCAGGTACTTAAAAGCTTCAGGTAGTACCTTTAGCATAAAAGGAAGAAACAAAACTGGAAGCCCAGCAAACCCAATTATACTTAGCTCATTTTAGTATGTTGCTCTAACTTTGTATGGTCTTCATTAGACTCTTTACTAACATGTTTCTCAGGCACTAATGCTAAGGCAATCGCCGCAATCAAACCAGGAATTGCAAATGCAATGAAATTCAAATGTATTGGTAAAGCAATGGATAAAAGGAAGCCACCCAAAATAGGTCCAAGCATACCACCAATTCGACCGATACCAGACGCCGTACCTAAGGCTGTAGATCTGATATAGGCAGGATAGTACTGCGATACATAGGCTTGTACGATATTTTGCGAACCGATTGTAGCAGCACCTGCAATCGCTATCAATAAATAAATCACAAACATATTCCCGCCAAATCCAAGCAGCGTTAAGGCAATTGCACCTGAAGCATACATCGGAACGAGCATCTTTTTAGAGCCGTATTTATCACAAAGTCGACCAATGATAAGAGTCCCTATAATGGCACCGCCTTGAAGGGCAATCAGGAAACCTAAACTTGAATTCAAGGCATATCCTGCTTCAATCATCAACTTAGGAAGCCACGTATTCAAACCGTATATCATTAGTAAGCAACTGAAAAAGGCAATCCAAAACATGACCGTACTTAAAGCTCGATTATCCTTAAATAAGCCGACAAGAGGAACCTTAGTCACCGTTGCTTGTAATTCCACAATCTCATCCGTTTTATTAAAAGTTGATCCAGGATTTACCTTAGAAAGCGTAGCGAATAATTCTTCTCTTTTACCTGTTCTGATTAAGTGACTAGCCGTTTCTGGTAACCTCTTATACATCAACGGCAGAGCCAATAACGGTAGTCCCGCAACCCAAAAGATGGATTCCCAGCCAAATGTCGGCATCAAAAAGATTCCTAATAAAGGCGCAAGTATTCCACCGACCGAATAGCCGCATAATACGATGGATACGATTATACTTTTCATCGATTTAGGTGCATAATCCGTCAACAAAGCAATGACGTTTGGCATAATGCCTCCAAGCCCTAATCCTGCTAAAAAGCGAAAAGTAGAGAAAAGAGTTGGCGTTTCAGCAAAGCCACATAAGAATGTAAATAAACTAAAAAATATTAATGTAATGGCAATGACGTTCTTTCTTCCAATACGGTCAGCCAGTGTCCCAAAAAAAATGGCACCGAACATCATACCGAATAGTCCATAACTTCCCATTGCCCCTGCTTCAACTGAAGTGAGATTCCATTCCTCAATCAAAACAGGTACAACCGTGCCATAGACGACCAAGTCATAACCATCAAACGCAATGATAAAGAAACTCCATACTAGTAAACTTAAATGAAACTTATTAAACTTGCTATTAGCAATGATTTCAGCGGGATTCACTTTAACCATATAAAATCAACTCCTCATTCTACCTATTTTAAAAGTGTTTACTCAAAAGTATGGAGTAATTTCTGTCGGCTAGTTGACTGCTTATACCTTAAAAGTAAAAAGTATACCCTTACAATATTTTTAATTATATTCAACATTTTTATGTTGTTAATGGCTTGAAAAAAGAAGTTGTATAGAACACAACTTCTTTTTTAATTATAAATCTAAGCTTTTACAGCTATTTTATTGTATCCGTGGAAACGATCAACGAATTGGAAATCTTTAGCTGTACGATTTTTCATAATCGTATTTCGGAGAAGAATTCCCTCTGGTGTTGTATGATGAATGATCTCGCCCCACATTCTT
>NZ_JAETXM010000054.1 GCF_024494465.1 Bacillus sp. V3B
CAACAATCCACAGTCACCACCGAAATAATCTTGTTTCAAGTTAAGGGGATGGATTGGGAACAGTGATGGAAGCTTCCTAGAGGCTTTTTCGCTATTCCCAAATCGTTCCCTGATTCCAATTAATTGGATGGTGCCTGGCACCAATGTATTTTAGAAAAGGGTGTCGTAATGGGGAAGAGAATAGGGATTTATTTAGCAGGTTTAGCAGCGGCTGCTTTAGGTATTGCCTTAATTATTTTGTCTTTACTTGGTGCAGGTCCATGGGATTCTGTTGCAGTAGGTTTAAATAATCATTTGGGATTAACTATCGGAATGTGGTCGATTATTTCGCAAGTGTTTTTTACATTCCTTACTTGGATGATTGAAAAAACGAGATTTAGAATTGAGTCCATTATCCCAATCGTCATACGAAGCTGGTTTTTGGATATTTGGATTTATTTTGTTTTTAGAAATGCTGACTTTTCATCTTCATGGGAGGTACAGTTGTTCAGTTTAACCATCGGGGTCATTATAGTGGGAGTGGGAATTGGTATTTATGTAGAGGCACAATTTCCGACTACCCCCATTGATGGACTCATGATGGCGATCAGTAATCGATTTGGTTGGAGCCTGAGTATTTCTAGAATCAGTATTGAAGCAAATGGTGCCCTATGTGGGTTTTTATTAGGTGGACCAGTAGGACTTGGAACATTAGTGGTCGCGTTATTTTTAGGAAAAATCATCCAAACTTCTAATCGTCAAATAAAAAAGATGTTACATGTTCAAACGAAACCATTTGAAACTCATTAATTTGATGGGGAAAATTAGGCAGGCTAGCAAAGCATATTGTGATTAAGATTCTTTCACAATATGGATACGTGTGAATAATCTATATCAATTTCTAAAAATAGATGTATATCAATCTTGAAAATTGGTAAAGCTAGTCATGTACCCCCCCTTTTGTTGAAAGAGCATCTGCAGCAGATGCTCTTTTTTTTACTCGTTTGCTTAATCGTTCTATTTTGGATTCTACTTTGAGATTACAGACAGTCCCTGTTACTATTTGTATTCATTTCTATAAGTTTTGCTTTCATCTCCGCTTCAGGAATCGGATGACTCACATAATAACCTTGTATCATTTCCAACCCAAGAGAACGAATGATATTGAATTGTTGTTCATCTTCAATTCCTTCAGCAACTACTTTGAGACCTATACTGTGCGCTATGTTACCAATCGATTTCACCATTTCCCTTTTTGCACTGTCCTCAATGTCCTTGATAAAGGATTGATCAATCTTGACAGATGTGATGGGAAGTATACTCAAATAACTAAGCGAAGAGTAGCCTGTCCCAAAGTCATCCAACGATATATTGATCCCGAAGTCTTGTAACTTCTTTAGTTTATGAAGTGTATCCGTCAAGTTGACAATTGCCACACTTTCCGTAATTTCTAGGGTTACATGTTTAGGATCAAGCTCGCTGTGAAGCAACACTTTTTCGATCGTTTCCACAATATGTTCATTTATAAGTTGTCGATTTGATAAATTAACGGAAACGGAAAGATCAAACCCCTGATCTCGCCACGTTTTTGTTTGTTTACAAGCTTCATTTAACACCCATTCACCAATAGGTAAAATTAAGCCCGTTTCCTCAGATAAAGGGATAAAGTCCATCGGAGAAATAAATCCCTTTTCAGGATGACACCAGCGTAGCAAAGCTTCTGTTGCTACGATTCGATTTGTTTTCAAGTCTAACTGCGGTTGATAATAGACTTGGAGCTGATCCTCTTCAACAGCTTTTCTCAATTGATTTTCTAATGCTAATTTTTTTGAAATTTCCTCACTCATTTCTTTCGTAAAAAATTGATAATTATTTCTTCCTTTTTCCTTTGCTTTGTACATAGCAACATCAGCATACGTAATTAACGTTTCAGCTTCCGTACCGTCCGATGGAAAACAGCTGATTCCTATACTTGGGGTACAGTGGATTTCAATCCCATCCAAAATAAAAGGAGGTGAAAGAGATTGACTTATTCTATTCATTATTTTCTCCGTTTCAACACAAGAAATATCTTGGAGTAAAAGAATGAATTCATCGCCACTTTGTCTGGAAACAATATCCTCTTTTCTAACGTTGCTTACGATGCGTTTAGAGACTTGTTTAAGAAGAAGATCACCCACTCCATGACCATACGTATCATTGATTACTTTAAAACGATCAAGGTCAATAAAAACGACGGCTAACTGATACTGATTTTCCTTTGCTTCTGTAATGGTTTTCTCCATAATAATTTGAAAATAATTCCGATTAACTAAACCAGTCAAGCTATCGTAGTGAGCAAGCTGAAGAATTTCTTTGTTTGCTTTTTCCAATTCAGAAGGGCTTGGTATACGTAATAGTTGTGGAATGATCCGCCAAAGCAATATAGCCGTTACGATGGATATTGCGGCGGTTAATATCATGATTAGATTATGTGCGCTATGGAATGATTTCGTTGGAACTAGGTTTCCTATAACATGCATCAAATGCCCAATGCCACATAACATAATAAACAGGATGAAACAAATATACATCCATTTATAGTCAATCTGTTTCCTTTTCTTCATGAAAATGATGATGGTTACAGGTATTGAGAAATAAGCGATACTTGTTAAGAATTCAGAAATAGTTTGTGCTGTAAAAAGCTCTATCATAGGCACTGACAACATGTGTGAGTTGTGTATATGGACATCATCATGCTTGATTCTCCTCTAAAGATACTTTAAATCTTTTCTTTATTCCTTCCATTGAGGAAGCTTATGCCAACTCTCTATATGCTAACAACAGAGGAGTTTCATCTTTCGTTTGAGTAAACAGATCACCATTATTTAGATACATAAAGATTAAAAAACATCTAAACCTCTCGATATTTCATACTAGATAAGTATAGCGAATAATTCAACAAGAATCACTTATAAGAAACTACTGCCTAATACAAACAGTTCCTGTTACTGTTCATATAGAAAAAGGCAAGCCAGGCTATATAGACTGGCTTGCCTTTTTCTATATGATGCAGGATAAAAAAACAGCAGGTTATCCGCGTCTTCCGCCTCTACCGCCTCGTTTTGATTCTGCGCTACGTTTGAGGGTAAATAAATTCTCTTCACTCGTCTTTAAAAAACGAACCATTTTATCTTCAAAGTTTTCCTTTGGTTGGAAATTGCTTTTTGAACGGAAGTCTTTGGAACGACTATCACCCTGGCGTGATGGACGTTTAGAATAAGAAGAGGTTTGTCCTTCAGGTCTATCTATAGCTTTTTTGATGGACAAGGCAGTTTTTCCATCTTTCTCACTAATTACTTTTACTTCAATTTGATCGCCTACTTTGAGATGATCATTAACGTCTTTTACATAGCTATCCGCTACCTCGCTGATATGCACAAGACCTGTTGAGCCACCTGGTAATTCTACGAATGCTCCAAAGTTAGTGATACCTGTTACTTTACCTTGTACCTTGCTGCCTATTTCAATTGACATAAAAAAGCGTTCCCCCTCAATGATGTTAAAAACACTTTATTATAACAAATTTCACTAACTTGTACAAATCATGCTTCAATAAAAAAGAAACCTTATTGAATTCTCTCCAGAATTACAAGGTCTCTTACCATGATCTTATCTTCATTATTCTTATTTCCTTTCATTTGTTCTTTTTATTCTACACTCTTTAAACCGTTTCTGACCACCCTTCTTAAATTGCTGGAACATGTACATAAGGTACTGATTCAAATCAACTTGATCATCTTTAATGAAATGGGTCAATGTAGCTTTATTTTTTTTCATCTTCTCCCCCCTAACACTGATATACTCTTTTTTATTTCGCCGCTTCATTATTCTGTTTATTTAATTATCTTGTAAATAACAGCTTTCCCACCTTCACCAAGATACCACGATAGCACTCTCGCCACCCTCCTGTATCTATTATATTTGAAAACGCTTACAAACTTCAAGGGTTTTCATACCCTATTTTTCGACAGATCTTTTTTGATAAGTCATTTAATTTTGCGAGGTTAAATTCATGTAATATGATTATAGATTTAGAGTTAATAAAAATAAGCTATTTCATTTCGACCCTAACAAGAAGATCAATCCAAAAATAATGACAATAAACTTGTTGGAATGTCTCATTTCCAAACAAATTTATTGTCATTTAACAGTCGTTTCTATTTTTTGTTTTTTATAAGCAAGCTTTTGATAAACAGTGATGTGTTCATCTAATTTTTGACTACAATAAAGGGTATGGTGGCTATCTAAGCCTGTTGCTTCAGCAACCTGAATTAATTCCTTTTTTAAATAATCGATCCTATCTTCTAATTCATTGATCTCTGTAAACATTATCTACATTCTCCTACTCATCCACTAACTTTTTTTGCAATAGAATATCGTCTAGTATACAAGTAATACTATATGAAGATTCGGTATATTTCAAATAGTTTTTAACGAAATTGCTACGAAGTGTGTGGATCGTTTTTTAGGCCTGAAGATCAATCAAGCTTATTTGTAATCAGCAATCTCACCTAGCTGCGGAAGAAAGTTATCTAAAAAAATAGATATTAATGACCAATATAGATTGTTGAATACCTTGTAATCATACTGCAAACCGTATTTAAACAAGGGTATAAATAGGATCAAAAAGTACGTTTTCAAATACTCTTGCTTTATCCAATAATGGTAAATTCCCTAAATCAACTCTTTTATGAAAAACTTGGCTTTTCTGCGTTGCGTTTGTCTAATTCAAAAAAAAGCTTTTTATATTCAACAATAGATAATTCCCCATAGATATAAGCTTTTTGAATATAATCAAGTAATTCATTGACATGTGATGGGTTACGTTTTTTCGCTAATTTAAAACGGTGTATTAATCCTTCTACTAACATAGTAACTCCTTCTCTCATCTATATTTTTAAAGCTTATGTATGCTTTCAAAAAAAGTATAACATGTGATTTTTAGTAGCATTATTTTCTAAAAATTCAAACTTAGGACATTTTTCTACATCATTTTTTAATTAAATACATTTTATTTATTTTTTGCTTTGCCTAGCCTATCAATAAAACGAATAACACCGAGAAATCTTCACTTATATGTCGAAAGAAAATGGTCTATTTTTTGTGCTTATAATAATAAAATGAGAAGATATCTTGAAATTTATTCCATTTTATTTATTTTAGCAGTTATATGTATTTATCTATCCGTCCTAGCAATATATTAGTGATGCTTAGTCTTTTTGGTAGTTTAAAAGTGTCCTTCTATCATGAGTACTATTTTTATGTCGAAACTTGTTTTCTATTAATCTTTGAACATGTAAGCGTTTTCTGTTATGATGATAATGGGTTGGATGGCACGCGTGGCTGTCATAGTATTTGGCGTAGGTGGGGCCGATACCAGGAAGAGGGCTTAGAGAAAATGGCCTTTTTTATTTGTTAAAACGATCTTTTTTATGCAGTTGAGGGGTTTCTTTTGAAGCCGAAAACATTCATGTACCAACGCTGTATAAAATCATGAATAAACC
>NZ_JAETXM010000055.1 GCF_024494465.1 Bacillus sp. V3B
GCTATGTTTGGAATGCTTTCGGTATTGGCGGAATTTGAACAGGACATTATTAGTGAACGAACGATGGCTGGGCTGAAGGCAGTCCGAGCTCGGGGACGTAAAGGTGGAAGGCCAAAAGTTAATCATCATAAGTTGAATTAAGCTATTGCGATGTATCATTCTAAACGAATGACGGTAAAGGAAATTCAGGAAGCAACCGGTGTTTCGGCAGCAACAATAGATCGAGAATTGAAGAAAGAGCAAATCCCGCAGTAAAGGATTATATTCATACTTAATTAAGGATTATAGAATTAATCCTACTGTCGCAATTATAGGGGGATATCAGAGAGAAAATAGGACAATATGAAATTAATTAAAATTCGAAAGGTATATTTAAACCTAAACCAGGTTGATACACATAAAAATCCCTTTGTAGATAAGACGGCGTTAAAAACCGATCTACCTTAAGTCAAGATTAGTTTATTTTATGTTTTTATTAAAAACCGGTAATTAGTTCGTCTTAATTAGAATAACTGTCAATTAAAACTTTTTTTAAATCACCATACCTATTTTTACTCACTCGAATTTCAGCATTAAGATTGTCTATTTCTAGGACATAGGATCTCATTAGATCATCCGGTTTAATTTTAGCAATTTTTGAAATTGGGATTAAAAAAGATTGATGAGGTCGAAAAAAATTGTGACTAGAAAGCATTTCCTCTAGTTCATTTAATGTATTATTACATTCTATTTCTTCATTATTTTTAATATTAATTACACACTTTCTCTCTCTTTTTTCTACAAAGTTAATCTCTTCTATATTTACAAATAAAATGGATCCTTTATCCTTAATCATGATTTTTTTTGGTATAAAAGTCATACTTCTACTTTTTTCTTCATTAGATTGGATATAATTCATTTTTTCTCTGTATTCAATGAGTGCCTTCTCAACCCAAAAAGGATTAATAGGCTTAACTAAGAAGTCAATAGGATATGTACCATATTTATAAATATTAAACTTATAGTTTATATGATTTCCTATAAAGACAAACTCAATATAGGGGAATTCAGTTTTTAACTCATTTGCTAACTTTAGAGCATTTATATTAGGCAATTCAATATTTAAAAAGACTAAATCAATTTTGCTTTTTTGTAAAAAACATTTGACATCGTTAACATCAGACAATTCATATACATTTGTAATGAAATTGTGACTAAGCATTTCTTTTAAAGAATTAATACACTTTTGTTCGTTATCCAAAATCAGTATATTTATCTCATACATTTATCATAATCCCTTTCTGAATTTTAAAAATTGGTATATTTACTTACTAAAACACAGTTCATATCCCCCATAAATAACGACATTACCCTTCCAAATAAGTAATTATTATCCATGAAATTCAGTTCAATATTATTAATAATAGGGACTTAAGGGAAGGGTAATTGGTTCTATTTTACATTTAAATTACAATTTCATGAAAATTTAACATTCTACAAATTGTAATTTCCTTCAACTTTATACAATAGATATTTATAATATACATATACAATATTTTGTACCTAAAAAACTACTTATTACCCTTTATAGGCAATTTATATAGACTGAATATTATATTAAGGTTATATTTAATGGAAAAAGACGTCTGCTATATTGCAATACAAGGTACTATAGGAATTCTATATCAAACAATTACTCTAAAAATACTTTTTTATTAATCGTGTTTGTAATGAATACATAGAAAGGGATGGAGTTATGTTACATAAATGGATAAAGTGGAAACTTATTATTAGGTGGAAAAATCAATGGAATTATCTCAAATTATTCCGTAACATTCCGTCAGGAAATAAATTTTGGATATTAGCCCTCATTATAAGCACCCTGAATTTTATTGTTATTTTTTTTGGTACTTACTTTTTATTTAAATTTAGTGTTTTTAATGAAAATTTAATAAATGGTCAATTCAATGGTATCCTTCTCAGTATCCTTTGGAAAATTCTTTCCTATGTTAGTGATAACTACGAAATTTTATGGTCGATTACATTTTTATTTATTTTTCTCTTTTCATTAATAACCGGTATTAGTTCCTCAAAGTGGCAGATACATTCAATAGATAAAGATTGGTTAACTATTACTTTAAAATTAAGTCCTACTAAAACGAGAATTTACTTATATTTAGAATCCATAACGTGGTATACAAAAGATTATTTTTGTAATCACTTACCTGTGTTGTTAGCTTTAGGGATACTTACTGAAATTAATTGGTTACAAATAACTTTAGTTATCTTATTAGCCTTTTTTCTTTTTATATTTATCAGTTTAATTACTTCAATCTTTCATAATAGATATTTAAGCTTGCAGAAATACAAATCAAATTACCTTTTTAAAGTAATCTTTAACGTTTCTCTAAGAGTATTCGCTATATATATAGCATTTTGGAGTGGAAAATCTATAGCTCCATGGATTAAAGATTTTCCACTAACCTCCAATGATCTAGATATACAAGTATATCAAGAATGGATCAATCAAGGATCAGACATTTTGATAAGTCTTTTCAGTCCCATTTTCACCGTGTTACAGCATCCTTTTTTACCACAAAATATATTAACAATGATTTTATTTGATAATGTCAATGTATTCACTTTACTTATTTTTACAACCATTGTTTTTTTATTATCTATTGTAGCTGTGCTTCTTGCAAAATATCAGGATAAAGATTTTGAACAAAAATATTATCCTTTTAAAAGGCTAGAAGAATGGAGTGTTAATTTAGGCAACCTCTTAGGACATCACTATTCAAACATTCTTTTTAAACATCAATTTAGAACCAGTTACTTTTTCCATAGATTCCAAACATTAATGGGATCAGTCCCTTTCTGGATTCAATTAGGTGTTTTTTCAGGATTACTTAGTGGAATTGAACCTGAAACTAAAATTTATTTTTTGGTATTGTCATTTTATTTATTCTTTTTCGTTTTCTTCTATGTTGATTCTGTATTTACTAATTTATTAGGAATATTTTCATTAGATAGTGAAGGGAAACACATTTTAATTCACTTACTTGCAGGTCAAACACTATGGGAATTGTTTAAATATAAATTTAGATTATTTATTGTTTTGACATTTCCTCTACTTTTAATTGGAGATATTATTTTTTTAATCTTTAATCAAGTTGAGATAAAATTGAGTCTTTTAATAATCTCACTTCATTCAGTAGCTTACATGTTATTTTCAATAATTTTATTCTTGCCGTCAGTCATTAGTCCGCATTTTAATTATTTAAATATCGAGCAAATAGATGAGTTTCCTGATAAAAAAGCAATTCAAGACATCATAAAGTTCTCGATGCTAGGGATTATAATACCCGCAAGCATGCTTCCAACTGCATTTTTACTAACAGATATGATCACCCTATTTAACTATATATTAACTCAATGGCTTTTCATGATCGGGTTATTCTTTGTTTTAATTATGATTTCATTACGTTTTATTCAATTACGATTAACTAAAATATCGAATATTGATCAACTATTTTTATAAGGAGAAGGAAGTATGAAACCAATATTAAAGTTCATAGAAGTTACAAAAACAGTCGAACAAAAAAAAATATTGAATAATATATCTTTTGAAATACCAAAAGGAAAAATTATTGCTTTTCTTGGTCAAAATGGAGCTGGTAAAACGACCACATTAAAGATTGCTTCTGGATTATTAACTTTTGATAACGGGAAAGTATTACTAAATGATACTCCAATTTCAATGTCTAAAAAAGATGTAATATTCATTCCTGACTTCCCTTTTCTATATGAAGAACTGACTGGATATGAATATATTCAATTTGTACTTGACCTTTTTAATTTAAAATTACCAAAAGATGAGATGACAAATCTTATTATTAAATATGATTTAGAAAAAGAAATTGGTAAAAAAATCAATAATTTATCCCTAGGAAACAAAAAAAAGTTATCTTTACTAACTTCACTATTAAACAATCCAAAATTACTATTGTTAGATGAATTTATCTCTGGTATTGATCCTATTAATATGAAAAAAATTAAATTAATTTTAAAAGAGTTTGTAGATAAAGGAAATTCCATCCTTTTGTCAACACATCAATTAGAAGTAGCACAGGGATTTTGCGATTCAATAATTGTGATTAATGAGGGCGAAATTTTAAGAAAAGATATTGATGTATCTTCAATACTAGAAAAAAATAATAATTTAGAAGATTATTTTATGATTACATTGGCTTTAGGAGGAAAGCATTCATGAGTAAAAAACTATTCTTTACAGTAATGACTGTATTTACTTTATTTGTAATACCCCCTTTAATTTATTCATTAATGACTGGTAATTATAAAGACACCATGGTTATCTCCATTATTTTCTTATTTGTTTTTTCGGTAACTTTCTTTAATATTTTAAAACAAAAAAAGAAAACTCATAAATAACATAAGACGCTATCATTAGAAAAGAATGATAGCGTCTTATGTATTTCAGTTTTAAAATGACTTAAATGTGTAAATAAGAACATTAATAGCCCTAATACGACAATAAAAGACCATAATACAAAAAAAATGTTTATAATGGAAGTTCTACATTTTCCAAAGCTGTACTTCTAGACAATAATTGAAAGTGTTTAAATACAAAACCTATTGATTGATTTCTAAAACCAGATATAAATACTTCATTTTTAAAATCAATTTTTTTATTATTTAATATATAATTTCCTTCAGTAGCCCGATCTAATAAACCTATAATATTCATTAAAGAAGACTTACCTGAACCAGAAGGTCCCATTATGGATACAAACTCACTCTTATTAATGTTTAAATTAATGTGTTTTAAAACAGGAAACTTAAGAGCACCATTTACATAACTTTTAGAAATGTTTTCTAATTTAATCATGATTCAATGATCTCCATTTCCTCAGAAGTACCATTTGAAGGATTTAATAATATCTTTTCATCAACTTCTAATCCACTTATAACTTCTTTAAAATTATTATCTAATATACCTGTCTCTATATACTGTTTCTTTAATGTATCTTCAATAACAACATAGACAAATTCCCCTTGATCATCAGTAACAATACTTTCTACAAGAACAACAGGCTTTTTCATTTCTCCTTTAATTTCAACTTCTACATTTACCTGGTAACCAGATTTTAATTCTTCATTGAATTCATTGAGTTCAACTTGAAAAGGATAAGTTGCAGTTTGATTTCCGGTACCTACTTGAGGTTCGTTGTGCATAATTATTGGCTCATTATCTATTTCTGACTACTCCCACCGCTAAAGTAGTGGGGTTCTTATGTACTTAAAGAAGCCTTACAAAGCTCTCCACAGTACATTTAAATGAAAAAGGAAGGCATCACCTTTCTTTTTTTGTTTTTAAACAAGAATCTGTGTACAACATCTTTGATTGATCTTCTGTTCCAT
>NZ_JAETXM010000056.1 GCF_024494465.1 Bacillus sp. V3B
AATTTAGATGCTTGCTCCAATACTTTTACCTTTTGTTTCGTTTCTGCGATTCCAAGAGCTGTTGCTAACCCACCAATACCGCCACCTACTACGATAAATGCTTGTTCTGCTTTTTTACTCATGATAAATCCCCCTTTTTATTATCCGAACTATTAATCACTGAATATTTGGAAAATTAAAAGCGTTTGCAAATATGGTTTTATGAGTAACCATTAGATTAGAAAGCTCTTACCTAATGGCTGCATATCTTAGACGAGAACGGGTTTGAACTCGCTTTTCACTTCTTGTTTTCCAGCATTCGTATCCAATACCTGTCCTTGTTCCAAATCAAATCTTTCCATTATAGGCAAGTCATTTACAGAGAATAAATAGGAATCTTCATCTGCTACATGCTCATGCCATGCCCAGTTCGGAATAACGAAGTAATCTCCCTTTTTCCAATCAAAGCGCACACCATTAATCACGGTATAACCTGAACCTTGACGTACATGATAGATAGATGAATGTGTGTGACGATGTGCTTTCGTATGGAAGCCTTTTGGCAGTTTCTGCATCCAAGATGCCATCGTTGGGTTAGCGGTATTTCCATTGGATGGATTTATGTATTCTACTGCATAGCCATCATATGGATCTGGTTCAAACTTCAGTAAGCCATTAATTGCATCAACCGTCCGTTGCCATTTATAATTCGCGAGTGGTGCGACACTTGAATAACGATCACTGATTGGACGAACCATTCCACCACTATAGCGAAGTTCTGAAAAGTTATCCGGACGTTTTGGTGTTTCTAATTTATCTGGATGGGGTTCAAAAAAAGTACCACCAAGTGAATAAATCGTTGGAATATCAAGTGCATCCATCCAAATCATCGGCTCACTACCTGTATGACCATGACCATGCCAAAGGTTTTTTGGTGTAATGAGAAAGTCTCCTTCTTGCATGAAGATGCGCTCGCCTTCAACAATGGTGTAAGCGCCTTCTCCTTCTGTAATAAATCGAAGCGCATTTTGCGAGTGCCGATGTGATGGAGCTACTTCCCCTGGAAGCAGTAGCTGAACCGCTGCATAAAGCGTTTGTGTTGTAGAAGCCCAACCCCAGGGCTGACGGTATGTCAACCCAGGATTTTGAAAATAGATGGCTCTTCGTTCTCCACCGCGATCAGGAGTAAAAATCTCTGCTGCTTCCCAAAGTTTCTTCTTCAAGAGCTCATCCTTCCAAAGATAGGCTTGGGCATGTGGTTGGGGTGTTTTATTCATAATCGCTGGAATCGCTTCCCAAAGTGGACCCAAATGATGTTGCTGAATATCCCTTGTAAAGTCTTTGACATCTTGATCTTGCATATAAGCATTTACTTCTGCCATCGGAAATCCTCCCTCTTAAAGATTTTTGTCTTCTTCCTTCTGCAACTTCGTAAGGTTGCGCTGAATTTGTTTGGCATGACCGACTATATGTTCCTCGATAAAATGATCGATGATGAAAGATACAGGCTTCGCTCCAAATTTAGCAAAATTACGATGGGGTGATTCTTGTTTTAGCGTTTCTGTATCAAGTCCTTGCAACCCACTCGCCACTTTCTGTTCCAGTAGACCTACCTCTGCAAGTACATCGGTTATTGAAAGTTCATCCGTATTCGTTACAGCAGCAAGTCTTGCCGGATCCTGCAATCCTCTTCCCCAACTGGAGCCTGGTTCAGTCACGACTCGTTCCACTTCACCTAACCAATAAGGCACTCCTTCGACAAGATGTGAAAGAACTTGGAGAATCGACCATTCTTCTTCGCTCGGCTTCCAACGAATCGTTTCTTCCGAAAGATTTTTTGTGACAAGCAGAATTTCATGCAGTGATTGTTGAATGTGTTGAATCGATTCGTTAACAGTCTTAATCATCCTTATCCCTCCTGTACAACCGGAACTTTATTTACTACTGAAACTTTATTTTCTAAAGCACCAATCTTATCAATTTCAACCTTTACGATATCGCCATCCTTCAAGAAAACTTGCGGATCACGAGCAAATCCTACGCCACCTGGTGTACCTGTTAGGATGATATCACCTGGCTCAAGTGTCATTAAGTTTGATAGGAATTCAACCAAATACTGTACATCAAACACAAAGTTTTCTGTATTTGTCTTTTGTCGTTCTTCTCCATTTACGGTTAAGCGTACATTTAATCCAGATGGATCTTTTAGTTCATCTGTTGTGACAAGCCAAGGCCCCATTGGTAGGCTTCCTTCCACTGTCTTCCCTTGTAGCCATTGAAGCGTACGGCGCTGTATATCTCGATAGGTCACATCATTCGCAATGGTATAACCAGCTACATAATCAAGAGCCTCTTCCCGCGATACGTTGCGAGCACGTTTCCCAACGATAAACGCAAATTCTGCTTCATAATCAAGTTTGTCTGAAACAGGAAAGAACGGAATATCATCCTGAGGACCGATTAGCGTATTAGCAAACTTTGCAAATACAACTGGATGTGGTGGAATTTCTCTTCCCATTTCTAAAATGTGCTCACGATAGTTATGACCGACACAAATGATTTTTCCTGGATTCTTTACAGGTGCTTCAATTTTTACATCGTTAAAATTATATGTAAGTTTGTGTTTAAATTCATCACGATGATTAAGAGCAAATTCAGTTACTTCTTTCAGTAAGGAAAGGCTTTCATTTCCACCTTCAAGAAATCCCTTCATATCTGCTGGTACGTACGCTTCGGCAATTAATTCTGCCCGAAGACTTCCTTTGCTCTCAAGAAGAGCTTGGTAAGCATAGTTTACGTCTACTACTTCGTTATCAGAGGTAACGGCTCCAAGACGTGTAAATCCTTTATGGCTAAAAGTGACTAATTTCATGATTTATTCCTCTTTTCTTTTTTATTTATTTGATCTACTAAACTACGATTTAAATTTTTACTTTTGGTTAACTGTGTTCTCTATTTATAGAATATTGTATTTTCTGATAATTGTCAATAAAATAAATAAACTTTTTACAGTGAATATGTTTTTAATGTACTTATACTCTAGCTACACTACTATTAGCTTGTTCAATCAGACTAAACGTCTTATGAGATAGAGATTTATCTAAAAAGAATCCTAAGGAGCAAAAAAAGAAAGGTGATGGATCATAGCATTGCTATGATCCATCACCTTTCTTTTTAGATTTTAATAGGCT
>NZ_JAETXM010000057.1 GCF_024494465.1 Bacillus sp. V3B
TGGTTAAGTCCTCGACCGATTAGTATTTGTCAGCTCCACGTGTCACCACGCTTCCACCTCAAACCTATCAACCTGATCATCTTTCAGGGGTCTTACTAGCTTGACGCTATGGGAAATCTCATCTCGAGGGGGGCTTCATGCTTAGATGCTTTCAGCACTTATCCCTTCCGCACATAGCTACCCAGCGATGCCCTTGGCAGAACAACTGGTACACCAGCGGTGCGTCCATCCCGGTCCTCTCGTACTAAGGACAGCTCCTCTCAAATTTCCTGCGCCCACGACGGATAGGGACCGAACTGTCTCACGACGTTCTGAACCCAGCTCGCGTACCGCTTTAATGGGCGAACAGCCCAACCCTTGGGACCGACTACAGCCCCAGGATGCGATGAGCCGACATCGAGGTGCCAAACCTCCCCGTCGATGTGGACTCTTGGGGGAGATAAGCCTGTTATCCCCGGGGTAGCTTTTATCCGTTGAGCGATGGCCCTTCCATGCGGAACCACCGGATCACTAAGCCCGACTTTCGTCCCTGCTCGACTTGTAGGTCTCGCAGTCAAGCTCCCTTGTGCCTTTACACTCTACGAATGATTTCCAACCATTCTGAGGGAACCTTTGGGCGCCTCCGTTACTCTTTAGGAGGCGACCGCCCCAGTCAAACTGCCCACCTGACACTGTCTCCCGCCCCGATAAGGGGCGTGGGTTAGAATGTCAATACAGCCAGGGTAGTATCCCACCGACGCCTCCACCGAAGCTAGCGCTCCGGCTTCTCAGGCTCCTACCTATCCTGTACAAGCTGTACCAAAATTCAATATCAGGCTACAGTAAAGCTCCACGGGGTCTTTCCGTCCTGTCGCGGGTAACCTGCATCTTCACAGGTACTATAATTTCACCGAGTCTCTCGTTGAGACAGTGCCCAGATCGTTACGCCTTTCGTGCGGGTCGGAACTTACCCGACAAGGAATTTCGCTACCTTAGGACCGTTATAGTTACGGCCGCCGTTTACTGGGGCTTCAATTCAAAGCTTCGCTTGCGCTAACCTCTCCTCTTAACCTTCCAGCACCGGGCAGGCGTCAGCCCCTATACTTCGCCTTGCGGCTTCGCAGAGACCTGTGTTTTTGCTAAACAGTCGCCTGGGCCTATTCACTGCGGCTCTTCAGGGCTATAAACCCTAAAGAGCACCCCTTCTCCCGAAGTTACGGGGTCATTTTGCCGAGTTCCTTAACGAGAGTTCTCTCGCACACCTTAGGATTCTCTCCTCGCCTACCTGTGTCGGTTTGCGGTACGGGCACCAACTTCCTCGCTAGAGGCTTTTCTTGACAGTGTGGAATCAGGAACTTCGGTACTATATTTCCCTCGCCATCACAGCTCCGCCTATTGCCAGTGGGATTTGCCTCACTGACGGCCTAACTGCTTGGACGCGCTAATCCAACAGCGCGCTTACCCTATCCTCCTGTGTCCCCCCATTGCTCAAACGGAAGTTTGGTGGTACAGGAATATCAACCTGTTGTCCATCGCCTACGCTTTTCAGCCTCGGCTTAGGTCCCGACTAACCCTGAGCGGACGAGCCTTCCTCAGGAAACCTTAGGCATTCGGTGGATGGGATTCTCACCCATCTTTCGCTACTCATACCGGCATTCTCACTTCTAAGCGCTCCACCAGTCCTTACGATCTGGCTTCGACGCCCTTAGAACGCTCTCCTACCACGGACACCCTAAGGTGTCCATCCACAGCTTCGGTGATACGTTTAGCCCCGGTACATTTTCGGCGCGGAGTCACTCGACCAGTGAGCTATTACGCACTCTTTAAATGGTGGCTGCTTCTAAGCCAACATCCTGGTTGTCTAAGCAACTCCACATCCTTTTCCACTTAACGTATACTTTGGGACCTTAGCTGGTGGTCTGGGCTGTTTCCCTTTTGACTACGGATCTTATCACTCGCAGTCTGACTCCTGAATATAAGTCTTTGGCATTCGGAGTTTGTCTGAATTCGGTAACCCGATGGGGGCCCCTAGTCCAAACAGTGCTCTACCTCCAAGACTCTAAATTCAAGGCTAGCCCTAAAGCTATTTCGGAGAGAACCAGCTATCTCCAAGTTCGATTGGAATTTCTCCGCTACCCACACCTCATCCCCGCACTTTTCAACGTGCGTGGGTTCGGTCCTCCATCCAGTGTTACCTGGACTTCAACCTGGACATGGGTAGATCACCTGGTTTCGGGTCTACAACTACATACTAAACGCCCTATTCAGACTCGCTTTCGCTGCGGCTCCGTCTTTTCAACTTAACCTCGCATGTAATCGTAACTCGCCGGTTCATTCTACAAAAGGCACGCCATTACCCATAAAAGGGCTTTGACTACTTGTAGGCACACGGTTTCAGGAACTATTTCACTCCCCTTCCGGGGTGCTTTTCACCTTTCCCTCACGGTACTGGTTCACTATCGGTCACTAGGGAGTATTTAGCCTTGGGAGATGGTCCTCCCTGCTTCCGACGGGATTTCTCGTGTCCCGCCGTACTCAGGATCCACTCAGGAGGGAACGAAGTTTCAACTACAGGGTTTTTACCTTCTACGACTGGCCTTTCCAGACCGATTCATTTACCCCGTTCCTTTGTAACTCCATATTGAGTGTCCTACAACCCCAAGAGGCAAGCCTCTTGGTTTGGGCTAATCCCGTTTCGCTCGCCGCTACTCAGGGAATCGCGTTTGCTTTCTCTTCCTCCGGGTACTTAGATGTTTCAGTTCCCCGGGTGTGCCTTCAATACCCTATGTATTCAGGTAAAGATCCTATCCTATTAAAGATAGGGGGTTTCCCCATTCGGAAATCTCCGGATCAAAGCTTACTTACAGCTCCCCGAAGCATATCGGTGTTAGTCCCGTCCTTCATCGGCTCCTAGTGCCAAGGCATTCACCGTGCGCCCTTTCTAACTTAACC
>NZ_JAETXM010000058.1 GCF_024494465.1 Bacillus sp. V3B
GTAACATTTACGTGAAATCAAAACGAGCAGGAGAACGAACCATGGAAAGCATTCAAAGGTTTATCGAGGGAAAACTCCGATTGAAAGTAAATGAGAGAAAGTCGGCGGTAAACCGTCCATGGAAACGAAAGTTTCTTGGCTTCAGTTTCACGTCTTCAAAGGAGCCAAAGGTTCGAATCGCAAAAGAAAGTCTAAAGCGAATGAAGAAGAAGGTAAGAGAAATCACTTCAAGAAAGATGCCATACTCAATGGAATATCGGATTGAGAAACTGAACCAATACCTAATAGGCTGGTGCGGTTATTTTGCGTTGGCTGATACGAAATCCATTTTCGATGATTTAGATAAGTGGATCCGTAGAAGGCTACGAATGTGCTTATGGAAAAACTGGAAGAAGCCAAAGACAAAGATACGGAACCTTATAAACTTAGGTGTATCCGAGTGGAGAGCCTACGAGTGGGGAAATAGTCGAAAAGGTTACTGGCGTATCTCAAATAGTCCAATTTTACACAAAACCCTCGATAACTCTTACTGGAGTGATCGAGGGCTTAAAAGTCTACAAGTCCGTTATAAATTCTTGCGTCAATTATCTTAATTGAACCGCCGTATACGGAACCGTACGTACGGTGGTGTGAGAGGTCGGAGGTTAATCACCTCCTCCTACTCGATTAAAAAGGTGGAGTAATATGCAACCAAATAAATACTTGCTTGATCGTAAAAATGACAAGGAAATTCAGAAAATTCTTAATCGAATGGGAAGATTACTTGACGAAGTTGTTAACTTTGGATCTCATGTATTAGATATTTGCAGAGAGACGTATAACTTCACAGAGTACGAGACACCAATCGCTACTACTTATACTGAATACTTAAGTTTATTAGATGGAATTACAGTGTTAATCAAAAAAGGAACGGGTGACCCGATAAAGCCTTTATTAAGATCAATGCTAGAAATGAAGTTTAATATAGAATATCTGTTAGATGAAGAAGAGAAAAAGGGTGTTTTGGCTTATCAAGTAGCGCATGCTCAGAAAAAAATAGCTAACTGGAAACTTGTTGATCCAACAACTCAGCAGGGAAAAGAATTTCTAAAAAAGACGAGCGATCTTGGAATGGATCCATCAAAATTCAAGCCTAAAGAGAATATTGCGAGACTTGAAAGGGGACTAAGTAAAGGCAAGTATAAGGAAGTAAATGAAGAATGGAAAAGGACCAAAAAAGAAATGGGACGCCGACCTAGTTGGTATTCTTTATACAACGGGCCTCGTGGAATAATTGACTTAGCAAAACATCTTGGACAAGAAAATTATTATGAGATTATATATAGAAACCTATCTAGATTTCTTCATGGTGGTTCTGCTTTAGATAGAATAACAAATTTTGAAGAAGGCTTTGGTGTAAACCCAGGAATTAGACGATTAGAAGAACTACCCCAGCACTTAAATTTTGCTGTTGTATTCGCTCTTGAGATTTATCATAAGATGATAAAGAAATATAATCCAAATAAAGCAGTGGAATATGCACAGTGGTACGTGGACAATATCCAGAATGAGTTTTTTGAGCTAACACAAGCTAATATTACTGTTGAATATATTTCTGATAGAAAACAACATTAATTTATTAGGGGGAGAGTGAGAGTTTTGAAAGAGTTTGGTTTAGTTGAGGATAAAATATGCGAGGCGGATTTTTTTTCTTGAAAGGATAAAAGAGTGTAGGAATATTCAAGATTGCAAGTATTATCTAAGCGCATTTTTCTCTGCAAGTAGAAGCGTAACATTTACTTTGCAATCATCAATGAAACGCATTGAAGGATTTGAAAGCTGGTATGCGGTACAACAAGAAAAATTAAAACAGAATGATCTTGCGAAGAAGTTTGTAGAGATGAGAAACAAATCACAAAAAGTCGGAACTTCATTTATTGGTTCAGCTAGAGGATATAAGGACGAGGATGGAAATTCAAGAATGAAATTCTACTTTCAAACTGATGATAACTTCTTGGAAGTAGGGGAGTTAGCGAAAGAGAAGTTCCTTCGGCAGTTGTTCTCTGGCCAAGTCTTTAATAAGAATGAAGATGATATAGCTACTTAGTGCGAGCAAAATTTTTTATTATTGCTAGGAATTATTTTTGAGTGTTATGAGGAATTTGGAGCTGAAATTTATCCTGCTAAATACTATACATTAGAAAACCTTAAGAAGAAGGGCTTAACAATAGAAGATATTGAAGAGAGTTTGGGTTTTGATAGAGGTTATACAAAGGTTGATGGTGCATCAAATGAGGAAAGAATAAGACTCATAAGAGAATATGCACCAGAGAGCGAGATCAACGAAATGTTTGATAAATATTTGAATCGTACATATCAATAAATAACCGCTTTGATCATAGTACACTGTAGAAATCTATGTAAAAAAATAAAACCCAGAAGAGATGATGAGATTATCCCCTTAAGGTAGACACAAAACTGTGAGGGTGTTACGTTACCCTTAAGGAGTGTTATACACCATGGGGAAACAAAATAG
>NZ_JAETXM010000059.1 GCF_024494465.1 Bacillus sp. V3B
TGTAGACGTCAAGTCGAATTTTACACTTTTTGCTCGTTTCCTTTTTACACTTCTGCTGAAAAAATGCTTTTCCGATTTTTCATCCGATGACTTTCCTCATTCTCACCACCATGGATGACTTCCACGCGATGAAGTAAGCGATCTAAAATAGCCGTTGTGATCCCTTGATCTCCAATTAAATTACCCCATTCATCTGGACTTTTATTTGAAGTCAGGATGATCGAACTTCGTTCGTATAAATGATTAATCAAATGAAAAAATAAGTTTGCTTCTCTCTGATCCATCGCCATATACATTAGATCATCGATAATCACGAGATCGGCATTTCTTATCCTTTTGAGCTGAACTTTAGATTTATTCAGGTATTCTTCCGACTTTAAAAGCTGCACAAGCTCACCCATTGTAGTGAAGTAAACATTGAATCCTCTGTAAACAGCTTCTAGCCCAAGCCCAATTGCGATATACGTTTTTCCGATGCCAGGGGGACCCAGAAGAATTAAATTGTATTGTTGCTCTAGCCAGCTTAATTCTCGGAGTTGAGAAAGCTGGCGGGCCGTTAAAACGTTTTGACCTTTCAGTTCGAACTCATCTAACGATTTCACGAAGGGAAAGCGTGCCCATTTCATTCTTTTTTCAAGGCTTTTCGCTTCTCGTTTTGCTAATTCATACCCTGTGATAGATTCTAAAAATTCCAGGTAGGTCCATGATGCTTTTTCAGCTTTGCGAAGAAGCTGTGGCAGCTCCTCCGCAGTCTCTGATAAACGTAACTGCCGAAATTGATCTTGCAATTCATGCACGGTTTTGTTCATCATGCTCTACCTCCTAAAATGCTGGTATAGGCATTTAAAGAACGGGTAGAGGCTTTGATATGAGAATGTTTTGGTGGACTGGTATAAAAGGATTGTACTTCTTCAATCGGTTCATCACGCAATGTATCAAGGTGATGAGCGATGTCGCGAAAGTCATTCGCATTGTATAGTTTCTCTGTCATGCACTTAATCAACACAGTATTAATTAATGCCGGATACTGTTGAATCACCTTGTAGATGATCGCAAATTGGTCTCGACGATACCTCGGGTATCTTTTGCTGATCTCATCCAAATAAGTAGCTACCTGTTTCTGATCTTCAAAGTAAGAGATAAGACGTCGCTTAAGCTCTTCAACCCCTTTTGATCGATCACGAGTATGATGCCGATTTTGAATGAGCTTTCCTTTTTCTGAGCTAATAAAATGCTCGGCAATTACATTACCATTTGCTTCTCTGCGGATGACGAGCGTCTTTTCCTCTTCGCCTGTCACTTCAATCCACACAAGATTTTCAGTCATTGTTTGATAAGTCCCGAGTGGGACGGAATAACGATTTGACTTATAACGGATCGTGTTGTCCTTGCTTACACTTCTTGTTATACTTTGGTTATTGGTACTTTCATATGAAAGTAACGAAGAGACTGGCTGTAAGTGTTGCTTTTCGAGGAGAAACACTTCTGCTGGTCTTTTTTTCGTTGTCTGGTGAACCTGATGGTTTCCAGTACGCTCGAGCCATTGTAGTGCTCGATCATTCCAGTCTTCTATGTCGCTAAACACACGACTGTCAGCGAAATTGCCTTTTATGTATTTCACTACATTTTCAATCATGCCTTTAGATTCTGGATCAGCTCTTCTGCACAAGTGAACTTTGAATTTACGCTCATTTACATAGCCTTGAAATTCAGCTGTTAAAAGCAGTTCGCCTGCATTTTCACTCACTGCGATTAAATGATCCTGATCATAAACAATTTCTTCTGTTCGTCCTCCATAAAACTGGAATGCATTTTCATGACAACGAATCGCATCTCTCGTGGTAAAAGGACGTGTCTGCCATTCTGTGTATTTATGTCTGGAGTGAGCGAGTACAAAGGCAATAAAGTACAGTTTGATTTCTTTGTTATCTGTCGTTTTCTGTTTTGTTTCACCCCAGTCTACCTGAAGTTGTTTCCCCATTGGTTGTTCAGGAACTGCTTCGTATTGACGGACAACGACCTTTTTCTCAATCTGATAAACTTCACGAATACCTTTCACATACGTTCTCACAGTACTTCCACCGACCACTAGGTCGGGATATCTCTCCAAAAGCCAATCATGAATTTGAGCACTACTTAGGTGAGGGTACTCTTCCAGCCATGCAAGTATCCAGTCTTTATAGTGATCTAGTTTTTTCTTCTTCCCCAAGGGCTGTTCAGTGTATGCTTTTGCTTCATCAAGTGACATTTCTAAATACTTATAGACAGTCGGTCTTGAGATCTTAAGCTCCTTAGCGATTTGTGCTACTTTAAACTTTCTTTTACGTAATTCATGAATCTTTACATATAACACTAACTTCTCCTCCAAAACCCTAACCTCCAGTAAAATAACGTCACTATCTATTTTACTAAAGTAGTAGGTTGATTGAGCAAAAGTGTAAAATCTTATCAAGCAAAAACTGTCAACTTCATTCTAGCGTTTACA
>NZ_JAETXM010000006.1 GCF_024494465.1 Bacillus sp. V3B
GAGAATGTGGGGAGAAATCATTCATCATACAACACCAGAGGGAATTCTTCTTCGAAATACGATTATGAAAAATCGTACAGATAAAGACTTTCAATTCGTTGATCGTTTCCATGGTTACAATAAAGTGGCTATCAAATCTTAGATTTATCCGATCTTAGTGGGAGGCAAACCTCCACTGATGGACTTCTTCTTTATAATTTGATTATTCTCTACTGCAAGTACTATATATCGATAATTGTAAGGGAAAAGAGAAAAGAAGAAATAAAGTAACTCTTACTAAAATAAGCTATAATAAGCTCTATAAAGATGGTGGTAGGAGTGATGAAATAAGTGTATTTAACAGTAGAGGAAACGGCTGATTATTTATCGGTATCTGTACCATATGTGGAGAATTTAATTTCACAAGGGAAAATAAGAGTTTTGCATGATGATGAGGGTGTAGCATTGATCTACAAGGAACAATTTAAGACACATTTTGAACAGCTTGAGAAATATAAACTGTTAGTGGAAGAATTGGAGAATGAGCCGATCCCTGAAGATAAAGATATAAAGGATGAGGATTAGAAAGTAGGAAAGAAATAAAGGGGCCGACGCTTAGTAAAGTGTCGGTCCTTTTTCATGCTTTTTTCACAAATGGATATTATCAATCATCATTATAAATATAGTCCATATAGTTAAAGCTTTGCTATCAAACTATTGAAGTTTCTTTATAAAGTAAAGTCATCCACTGGTTCAGTTAATCTTACATCGTGTTCTTCAGCAAGTTGTTCTATATTGTCATTAAAATCACGCATTAACGTACGCGCCTCATTCAACATGGCATTCGCTTCTTCAATTTTTCCTGGATCCAACTCGTCTAAGGCTGTAACGACTGTAACAAAGGCATTATATTGAAGGTTCACACCATCGATATAACCTTCATGAATTTCCCTTAGCTCTTCTGTTTCAACTTTTATATCCTCTAATTTATCGGCAAATTCTTGATAGGCGGGGATCACTTGGAAGGTTAGTGTCTCGTAGAGTTCTTGATCAGATGTATAATTTGGTCCAGTTACACTTTCATAAGCGGTAAGTGCTTCATTTTCTAAATGAGAAATATCTGCAAGTTCTTCATTTAAATAAACGAGAAGATCGTCTTGAACGGGATCGCTAAAACAACCAGAAAGAATGAATGTGAGAAGTAATACAGGAACCAAAAAAAAATTTTTCAAAAGTTCCACCTCCATGCTCTTAATATATGAAGAGTGGAAGTCCAATAATACCAAGGGGGATAGGTGTCGCAGGTTTATCAACAAGGCGCTGTTAAACAATAATGTTAATGCTCAAGAAGCCTTTAGTGTACGCGAGCATTAAGTTATTCATGGAATAGAACGCATGCCTGCATACAGCAAAGGCAATTTGGCAGGCAATAATCATTCACACAGCCATCAGCAAAAAAGGGCTGTCCCAGCAAAAATGTCAGACATCTGATGGGACAGTCCCCTAATAATGTTTTTGATGCAGTCTTCTTTATAGTTTAAACGAACTTTTTAACGATACAATGATATTAAAGACAGGCTTTTCAGGTGTGGTATGCTTTGAATCCACATTAAAATAGCCGTGACGGAAAAATTGGAATTTTTCTTGTGGTTTCACATCTTTCATATTGGGTTCGATGAAACCTTGAACACTTTGTAAAGAGTTTTCATTGACATGATCAAGAAAAGTAGTTTCTTCTCCAGATTCCTCTGCCACTTCCAATTCCTTATCTAAAATGAGCGGTTCGTACAAACGGAATTCAGCTGGAATCGCTTGGGTAGCTTCCACCCAATGAAGCGTGCCCTTTACTTTTCGGCCAGTAAATCCGCTCCCACTCTTTGTTTCCGGATCATACGTACAATGCAATTCAACTACATTTCCATCATTATCTTTTATCACTTCTTCACATTTAATGAAGTAAGCATGTTTCAAACGAACTTCATTTCCTGGGAAGAGACGGAAATATTTTTTCGGTGGATTTTCCATGAAATCCTCTTGTTCAATATAGATTTCACGAGAAAAAGGAATTTGCCTCATACCCATTTCTGGATTTTCTGGATTCACTTCAGCATCAAGCATTTCAACTTGACCTTCAGGATAGTTTATAATCACAACTTTTAAAGGACGCAGGATTCCCATTGTACGCGGTGCTTTTAATTTCAAGTCTTCTCGTACAAAGTGTTCGAGCATTGCTGAATCAACCGTACCAAAACTTTTAGAAACACCTGTTTCTTTAACAAATTCACGAATTGCTTCAGGTGTGTAACCTCTTCTTCGTAAACCAGATATGGTTGGCATACGCGGATCATTCCAGCCATCGACAAATCCTTCGTCTACAAGTTGTTTTAGCTTCCGTTTACTCATGACTGTATTCGTAATATTTAAGCGTCCAAATTCATATTGATGAGGGATATTCTCCATTTCACATTCTGCTACAACCCAGTCGTAGAGAGGACGATGATCCTCAAATTCGGTTGTACAAATGGAATGGGTAACACCTTCAATCGCATCCTCCAGCGGATGGGCAAAGTCATACATAGGATAGATGCACCATTTGTCACCAGTATTATGGTGGGATGCATGGGATACACGGTAAAGGATCGGGTCACGCAAGTTTAAATTTGGTGAAGACATATCAATTTTTGCTCTAAGTACTTTACTACCATTTTCGAATTCACCATTCTTCATCCGTTCAAATAGATCAAGATTCTCTTCAATCGACCGTTCACGATAGGGGCTTTTTTTCCCAGGCTCTGTTAACGTCCCGCGGTATTCACGTATTTGCTCGGCTGTTAAGTCATCGACATAGGCTTTTTCTTTCTTGATTAACAGAATAGCGCGTTGATACATTTCTTCAAAATAGTCAGAAGCATAGTATAAGTTGTCCCAATCAAAACCAAGCCATTTCACATCTTCTTTAATGGAATCGACATATTCCTGATCCTCTTTTGATGGATTTGTATCATCAAAGCGTAAATTCGTTGTGCCATTAAAATCATCTGCTAGTCCGAAGTTAATCACAATTGATTTAGCGTGTCCGATATGAAGATATCCATTGGGCTCAGGAGGAAAACGAGTAATGATTTTATCGTGTTTCCCTGTTTCTATATCTTCCTTTATTATACTCTTAATAAAATTTGACGAGTTATTTTCCAACCTGTATCAGCCTTTCTTTTAACTAAGGTTATATTTAATCCTCATTATAGCAAATAAGAAAGCTTCACTTAAACGAATTTGCGATATTTTCTTATTATATCCATCTTTTTTCGAGAACAATCTTAAAAAGGTTAGACTGCTATCTTGAATAAAGGTGATTAATTGCTTAGAGGACTGCCTTTTAAACCTAGGGTGTGTTAATGATAAATGGTCTTTGGTGTATGAGACTATGTGTTTAATTCAGTATGAGTCACTTCATGGACACGTACAACAAAGTCCATTAGACCATCAACAACAAACACTATGGTTTAACACAGACTCAACCTTAAATAGTCATTTTGTAGGAGGTAGAGTCATTATAAACTTCTTTTAGTTAAAATGTTATAAAAATTTAAGCTAAATGACATTATTTGCACGATGATATTTGATAGTATAATAGGATAGGATGAAACTGAGATAGAAGACGTGCTGTTTACTATAAGTGAAGTGGTGAATTTTACTTCGGGGGCGAAAAAGATGACGATAGAAAAACAATTAATAGAAAAAATGTATTATGAAACATTTTTAAATAATGATCCGGAGAAGGAGCCGATACAAGTACTTGGTGAAGCTTATATGGAGGAGCAAAAAAAAGGTATTCCTGATTTATCCTCTATCCGGTTTGCCCAAGGAGAACTGTATTTTCAGTACAAAGATTATGAAGCTGCTATTTTTAAATGGGAAAACATCGAAAATGAATGGGGACCCTGGGCAAAAAAGAATATGGCAGATGCATATTTTGAACTTAGATTGCTACCCACTGCGGAGGATATTTATAAAAGCATTACGACAGATGATCTAACTTTGCATATAGAAGTTTCACTACAATTATTTTCACTATATATAGAGCGAGGCAAGTTGGAGCTAGCAACCCAAGTGATTAAAGAAACAATTTCACTCAACCCTGATTATCCAAATGTAACGAGATTAGCACAGTCCTTTTTTGAAAAGCATCAAGATTGGTCAAATGCGATTGAGCTTGCGTTGAATGAAGCAATGAGACTGGAATCTACTCAGTGGTACGATGTATTGATCGGGTATGTAGAAGAAGGACGAACAAGAACAAAGGAACCGGTTTATTTTGAGAACGTATTGTCCGTGTTAACGAATATCGATGCTGATCGTTTTGAAAGGTTTGTAGCTTCATTATGGAACAGTTATAAGGATCGAGAAACCCATATTTCATGGATGGTAATGATCGATCGAGTTATGACTAAACTAGACAGGGATAGAGTCCACTCTTGGAGTGAACTTTCTCGTTTATACGAAGAATCATACTTGAAATTAATAAATGGTACCCATTTGATCGAAGAAATTGGAGCAATGATTCCAAGTTTATTAACAAATTGGATGAAAATATGTGATTCAAATTACGCACTAGCGGCTGCAACAGCTGTCATCTCATGGAGTGAAATGTTTCCTAGAACACTTGAATCTTCAACTGTCTATGAGGCGGAGAATTTATTGTTGGAAGTAGAACAACACTCAAGCGGCTTTGAAGAAGCTATTAGATTAGCAGATGAAATTTTAAATTGGGCGGGTAAGCAAGATTTACAAGTAGCAAAAACGATTACATGGATCCTAGATACATTAAAAGACAAAGAGTCTTATAGGCTGTTAATTGTTGGAACGAACGAAAGTGGTAAATCAGCTGTAATCAATTCAGTTGTGGGCAGGCATGTACTTCCTGAAGACAATTCAGCTCTCGTCATGGTCGATTATCATGATCAATCGGAAATTTACGAAATAGCTGAGACAGAAATTCAGCCTGCTGATCGAATTGAAGAAGAATCGTCATTCCGTTACCAACGCTCGTTTCATGCGAAGTTGGACAGTACTTTTTTACAAGAGAATCAAATCTCTTTTATTGATACACCTAGTTTAAACGATAGTGACGAACTTTTTTCCTGTTTACATGCTGCAGATGGAATATTGTTTGTGTTAAATGCGAACACACCATTTACGGAAAAAGAACAGCAAGTACTCCTGCAAATAAAAGAGAAAATACCGAATGTAACGATTCATTTTCTCTTGAATAAAATGGATGGGGTGTACGATGAAAAGGTTAATAATATTAATGAGATAGGGGCAACGATTAAATCATTTGTTCAAGAAGCAGAAGTGTTTGCTTTCTCTTCACATTATGATAGCCATAGTCAGTTAAGCGACCTACGGCAGTTTTTATCGACTCATTATACGAAAGCGGATATTGTAGTAGGAAGAACGACAAACTTGCTTTATTTTATTAGAAGAATGATCACGTATTTATTAAGTAAAAGGGTTGAAAAAGAAAATATGCTTGTGGATTCCATTAAATGGAATGAAGAGATGGTTTCCAAGTTGAGCGGGGCTATCCATCAAATGGGTGATTTAGAGGCAGAAAAAGTACGGATGATGGCCAAATCTTATCATAGCATTAGAGACAAAATGAAACAGGAATTGATGGAAAAGATTCCAAAACTATTACGAGAATGCTCTGAGTATATTAAAGAAAATAGTGATTTTCGTAACCTGCACATTGCTTTAAATGATGAGATGAATAAAAAATTGGAGATCTACTTAGAGGAACAAGCTATGCCTGAGTATTTTCGTTCTATTCAGCAATGGATTGCTGATTGTGCAGATGAATTTAATGAAGTGCAAATATCTCTTGATGAGATGTGTGAGGGCTTTAATGCTTTGTATGATAAAGATAAGTTAAAGCTTAAATGTGACTTTAAAGTGCTTGAGGATTGGCGTCGTGATGCAGATCGTATGACAAGTGGCATCTACTGGGAAAAGATGAATATTTTATTACGCTTTACACCTTCTCAATTTTTATTAAAAAGTGCAGGGAAATTACTTGGTGGTCTCTCTCAGAATAAAACCATGCTGTACAACAAATATAAACAATACGTGGAAACAGAAGATTACCAGGAAGTTGCGCAACTCATTGCTTCACGATTTCTACAGCAATTCGAGCTGTTTGAAAAATCAATTGAGCGTGATATCACGATCTTCTTTAGAAACCCACTTGCGGTTTTGAATCAAACAGTCGAAGAGTCTCGTTTGGAAATTGCAAAGAATAAGGAAGCACTAGATAACATAAGACAAAATCCTGAATGGTATCAAGATCCACTTACTTTCTTTGAACTAAAACTTCGTCAAAATGAGTGGTTGAATCAAAAAGAAAGTCCTGGTATAAAAACCGGTGTCTGACACCAGAAATGGACACTCTTACGGTTAATGTATCTTGAAAGAAAACATCGAACTTTAAGTTGATATAGCAAAAAGGATCTCAAGTTGAGGTTCTTTTTGTTCTGTGAATAAAAAGAAAGTCAATATTTCTCCATATTTTATCGGGTTATTCATTTATACTGAATATAGATAGTAAGTTAGGGGGAATGAATCATGAGCATTGGGTATATAAATGGGAAATATATTCCATTGGATGAACTAGCTATTCCTATTGATGAAAGAGGTCACCAATTTGGAGACGGCATTTATGAAGTTATTCGTGTGTATAATAGAAAAGCATTTATGTTGGATGAACACCTTGAAAGGTTAATCACTAGTGCAAAAGCCATCAAACTTCCGATTGAGCGAGACGCTAGTGACTTTCGACTATTAATCAATGAAGCCGTTGAAAAATCAGGTCTTTCAGAATGCACTATCTATTTACAAATCACTCGAGGTTTTGCCCCAAGAAAACACCTTTTTCCAGGTGTACCCATTTCTATTTCAATGACGGTAAAACCAGCGTCCCTTTTACAACAATCATTAAGGGAAAATGGAGTTTCTGCTATTGTTCATGAGGATGAACGTTGGGCTAATTGTTATATCAAGTCACTTAATTTACTTCCTAATGTTTTAGCCAGGCAAACAGCGTATGAGAAAGGCTGTTATGAAGCAATTCTAGTCCGAGATGGAATGGTGACAGAAGGAACAAGCTCAAATATTTTTATGGTTAAAAAAGGAAAGGTATATACGACTCCTTTATCTAAAAGGATTCTAGCGGGTATTACTCGATTAGCTGTTAGGCAAATATGTGAAGAAATAAACATCGAGTTTGTTGAACAGTCTTTTACAGTAGAAGAACTTTTCCAAGCAGATGAAGTGTTCCTAACAAGTACTACTTCTGAAGTGCTGCCCATTGTTGAAGTGGATGGACAGATGGTAAGGGCAGGAAAACCAGGTGAGGTAACAAGTGAGCTTTATCAAAAACTACAGCAAATGATTGTACGATGAAAGGAGCCTTTATGAATATAATTGATCTTCATTGTGATGCCTTGTTAAAGCTTTGGGAAGGAAAAGGTAATTTATCATTTGAGAATTCAGCAGAGTTAAATACAAACAAAGAAAGGCTTAAAAAAGGGAAAGTAAAAGTACAATGCTTTGCGATCTTCCTTGAACCAGACATCGCAAGTGATCAAAAATTTCAGGTGGCACTCCAACAAGTTGACTATTTTTATCGCGAAGTACTAGGGAAAAATCCAGAAATGAAACAAATAAGAAATTGGTCTGACTTTGATTGTTTAAAGGATAATGAAATTGGAGCTATGCTGACCCTTGAAGGGGTCGAGGCGATCGGAAATGATATCACGAAGCTGAACATTCTTTACCAGCTGGGGGTACGCTCGATTGGCTTGACGTGGAATCCGGCTAATCTTGCTGCTGATGGAGCGAGCGAGCCACGTGGTGGAGGGTTAACCTTATTTGGAAAAGAGATTGTTGGCTGGAATAATGATCATCATGTATTAACAGATGTTTCCCATTTATGTGAGAGGTCTTTCTGGGATGTAATGGAATTAGCGCATTATCCTATTGCTAGTCATTCTAATGCGCGAAAGCTTTGTAACCATCCTAGAAACTTAACAGATGAACAAGCTAGAATGATGTTTAAAAGGGGTGGGATGATTCATGTCGTCTATTACCCTGATTTTATTAAAGAAGGTGGATCCCTTACAACGATTGATGACCTTATCGCCCATATCGACCATTTTTGCTCTTTAGGGGGTAAAAAACAAATTGGATTGGGTTCGGATTTTGATGGGATATCCCATTTTGTACAGGATTTAGAGGATGCTTCGAAAAGCCAACATTTAATCGAAAAGTTATTACATTACTTTAAAGAAGAAGATGTTAGGGGCTTTGCCTACCAGAATTTTCTTGACCATCGACCTAAAGATTTGGGGATGATATAAGAAAAATGCTGTGGAGATGTGATATTTCCAACTCCTTTACGAAACTAGGTATTTTCAATTTGGCTTTTATTCTTCTACGGGGACGTTGCTTATGTCCTTTTTAGAAATACAATTGTCCATGTATAAAAGAAAAAACTGTTGCAATTTTTTTAAAAAGATAGGATAATAAGAAAATAAATTAGACAGAAAATTAACATGTAGGGGATGACGAAATGAAAGTTGTAAAGTTTGGCGGAAGCTCGTTAGCATCAGGAACACAGGTAGAAAAAGTATTTAATATCGTTTTGTCTGATCCTAAACGCAAAATTGTCGTGGTTTCAGCACCGGGAAAACGGTACAGTGATGATATTAAAGTAACGGACCTATTAATCTCTTTAGGAGAAAAATGTTTGGCCGGTACAAACGTGGATGAAGAATTAAATGCTATTCTAAAAAGATATTCTTTAATTGCAGATGAATTAAGTCTACCTGCAACGATTATAGATGTGATTAAGCAAAGTTTAGTATCTATTATGAATCAAGATAAAAAAAATCCGGAACTATTTATAGAAGCGATGAAAGCAAGTGGAGAAGATAATAATGCAAAGTTAGTCGCAGCTTACTTTAGGTCCCGTGATGTTGAAGCACATTATGTGAACCCAAAAGATGCAGGACTTTTTGTAACAAATGAACCGGGGAATGCACAAGTTCTTCCTGAATCCTATGATAACTTGTATCGTTTACGTGAACGGACGGGTATCTTAATTATTCCTGGCTTTTTTGGCTATAGCACAGAGGGCGATGTATTAACCTTCTCACGCAGTGGTTCAGATATCACGGGTTCTATTTTGGCCAATGGTGTGAAAGCTGAACTGTATGAAAACTTTACAGATGTAGATGCTGTTTACACGGTTAATCCATCCATTGTTGAGCAGCCGAAGGAAATTGGTGAGTTAACTTATCGTGAAATGCGAGAACTTTCGTATGCGGGCTTTTCAGTATTCCATGATGAGGCTCTAATTCCGGCTTTTCGTGCAGGTATCCCTGTTCAGGTGAAGAATACCAATAACCCATCTGCACCTGGGACAAGAATTGTGAGTAAGCGCGAGAAAGCAAATGGACCAGTCGTTGGAATTGCAAGTGATGATGGCTTTTGTAGTATCTATATTGGAAAGTATTTAATGAATAGAGAAGTGGGCTTTGGACGTAAGTTGCTGCAAATTCTTGAGGATTTCCATTTAAGTTATGAGCATGTTCCTTCTGGAATTGATGATATCACGGTTATTCTACATGAGGATCAAATGGATGAAGAGACTGAAAAACAAGTACTTGATCGAATTAAAGTTGAGCTTGATGCAGATGAAGTGAAAATTGAGCATCATCTTGCTTTAATTATGATCGTTGGTGAAGGAATGCGCCATAATGTAGGAACAACGGCTAAAGCAGCGAAGGCTCTTGCACATGCGAGTATCAATATTGATATGATTAATCAAGGATCTTCAGAAGTAAGTATGATGTTCGGTGTTAAGGCGCATGATGAAAAAAGAGCGGTTCAAGCACTCTATAATGAATTTTTTGCTAGTGTATTAGTTTAAGTTTCGACTTATAAATAAAAAGAAAGGCTGACTTGCAAATAACCTTTGAAAGTCAGCCTTTCTTTTATTTGTAATCGTTATTTATCCCAATCTTAATGGGCAGTAAGACCCCCACTGATGGAAGTCTTCTTTGTAAAGTTGATAAGAATCAGCTTACTTTAGCCGTCTTTTTGAGTGCTTTTACTTGCTTGTGTACGGCGGCTAAAAGAATCACTCCACTTATGATAAGGATAACGCTTGTTGTTACGAATACCGCTGAAAAACCAAAGTATCCTGATATGATTCCACCGATTGATGGACCGATAATATTACCGAGAAACTGGAGACTTGTGTTATAGCCTAGCACTTCACCTTGCATGGCAATGGGAGCTTCTTGACGGATATAAGCTACTCTAAGTGTGATAAGACCTCCAAGCGTTAAGCCTATTATGAAACGAATCATAACAAGCTGCCAATATTCGGTGATGAAGGCACCTGGCAAATAAACAAGACCGGTTACAAATAGGAGGATGACAAGTAGTTTAATATGGCCAAAACGGTCACCAATACTCCCCCATTTTCGTGTCATTAATAAATTACCCAAACCAGTAGCTGAAAAAGCCATACCAGAGAAAAAGGCTAAATTTGCATAACCATGTAATTCAGTGACAAATAGGGAAAGAATCGGTTGGATACTGAAATTAGCAAGTTGAATGAGAGTAGAAAGAAGCAGGACAGTAATCATCACAGGATTGCGGAAAATATGTATCAACACTTCTTTACTCGTATAGCTTGTCTTGGCCCCAGCTTTTGTTGCCAATTTAAATTCCTTTGTTGTAAAAACGAGTATGACGGAGATAAGGATGGAAAATGAAGCCCACTGGAAGGTTGATGCAAAGCCAACAGAGTCAGCCAGTATACCTCCTAGAAGAGGCCCCATTAAGCTACCTGTTATGTTACCCGTTTGCAATGTTCCTAGAGCACGGCCTGCTATTTCCTTTGGAGTTTGCGTAGAAATGTAGGCTTGTGACATTGGGATAAAGCCGGTGAAAATACCTGTAAAGAAACGTAATAGAAACAATTGCCAAACAGAAGTGACGAATCCCATGAGAAAGAGTGAGGATGCTAAACCAAGACCAGAGAATATAAGGATTTTTTTTCGACCGTAGCGATCCCCAATTCGACCCCAAACAGGTGCAAAAAGAAAAGCTGTGACAAATGTAATGGCAAAGGTCCATCCAGACCAATACTGAACATATGTTTCAGAAAAATTTCCAAACGTTTCGATGTATAAAGAAATAAAGGGGAGTACTAATGTCATACTGGCCCCAACAAAAAAGTTTGCAAACCACATAATCCTAAGATTACGCAGTGCTCGTTTACGTTCAAGCATGTTGGATACACTTCTTTCGATATTATTAATATTTATGAATTCAGCTTTCTACATAATAATAAAGAGAAAAGAAGTATTAAATTGCGAATATAGGCATAAAAAAACACGGATATTCCCTTAAGGTTTTCGAATAAAAAAATATAAAAAAAGGGTACCCTTTTTAAAAACGCGGATATAACACAAAACGATCTGTTTCTCAATAAAATATTTTGTAAAGCTACATCTATTATAATAGACCATATACTTGGAAAAATGAAGTGAATAGGATTTTTCATAAGATGAATATATTTAAAAATATTCAGAAAGCGTGTATGATCTAAATTATCATCTTCATTATGTTATAAAAATAAAAGTGGTGGAAATTATTAAAATCTGGGGGGAGGAACAATGGCAACCGTACTATCTTTTTTAAAGCCCTATCGAATTCCGGTAGTGGTGGCTTTATTGTTAATGTTGACGGAATTAGTGGTCGAACTTCTACAGCCATTGTTAATGGCAAAAATCATTGATGAGGGAATTTTGAAGGAAGATCTTTCAGCTGTACTCTTTTGGGGAGGAATCATGGTAGGTATTTCCCTGCTTGCTTTTTTAGCTGGGATAACAAACTCTTTCTTTTCAGCTCATGTAAGCCAAAGCTATGGCTATGATATTCGAAGAAAACTATATGAAAAGATTCAAAACTTTTCCTTTACGAATTTGAATCAATTCCGGACATCCTCACTCATTACACGTCTAACGAATGATGTCACGCAATTGCAAAATACCATTTTCATGGGTTTACGCATTATGATGAGAGCACCGTTGTTAGTTATGGGTGCCATAATCATGGCATTTGTCGTTAATGCAAAAGTTGCGCTCATTCTCATTGTAACTGTTCCTATTCTGTTTCTCTTTCTTATCTTTATTTTACAAAGTGGGAGAAAGCAATTCACGTCTGTTCAGGTAAAATTGGATTCTGTAAACAATGTGATGCGTGAAAACTTGACAGCGATGAGATTGATAAAAGCATTTTTACGACATACATATGAGTCGAAGCGCTTTCAAAAAGTGAGTTCACAACTTATGGATAAAACATCACATGCATTAAGATTAATGGAAACGACTATGCCTGTTCTTCTTTTTGTCATGAATTTGAGTATTTTAGGCTTATTATGGTTTGGGAGAGCTGAAATTAACCAAGGAGGGATAAAGGTAGGTGAGGTTGTTGCTATTATCAACTACGCACTTCGCATAACGGCATCCCTTTCCGTATTCTCCTTTATCATCATGGTATTTTCACGATTCAGAGCATCGACTGATCGTGTTTCAGAAATATTAACAGAGCGAAATGACCAGAAAGATGGTTATGATCTATTAGAAATAAATGATCCTTTGAAAGGGAAAGTTGAGTTTCAACATGTGGCATTCCGTTATCCGAGTACAGATGTTTCTGTTGTGAAGGATATTTCTTTTTTCATCAATCCTGGGCAAACGGTTGCTGTTCTTGGAGCAACTGGTTCGGGAAAAACCTCACTATTTCAATTGATTCCAAGACTTTATGATGTGGATGAGGGAGAAATATTGATTGACAATAGAAACGTGAAAGAATACCAATTGGAGCAACTTCGACAACAGATTAGTTATGTTTCGCAAGAGTCGTTACTCTTTACGGGAACGATCCGAGAGAATATTGCTTGGGGGAAAAAGGATGCAAGTCTAGAAGAAATCATGACGGCAGCAAAGCATGCTCAAATTCATGAAACAATTAGTAAACTTCCTGGTCAATATGAGACAAAGCTAGGACAAAAAGGAGTGAATTTATCTGGGGGACAAAAACAAAGGCTTTCAATTGCCAGAGCTCTTGTTAGGCAACCGAAAATTCTCTTACTTGATGACAGTACAAGCGCATTAGATCTTCAAACAGAGGCTAAATTGTTACAAGTTTTAAAGAGCTATACTTGTACAACGATGATTATTACACAAAAAATCAGTACAGTGCTTGAAGCAGATCTTGTATTACTGATTGAAGATGGTTCTCTTCTAGCAAAAGGAAATCACGAATCTCTGTTGGCAACCTCGCCTCTTTATCGACGTATCTATCAATCCCAAATGGATGAGGGGAGGGTAGGCAATGTTCAAGGAGTTAAGTAAACCTTTTCAGTATAAAAAAATAGTAAGTCAGACTGACATCAAAAGGCAAAACAAACAGAAAAATTCTATTCATAATTGGCAAGGTACGTTAAAAACGTTATGGAAATATCTTATTGTGAATAAATTTTTGTTAAGCTTCGTGATTGCCATGGTGATTATAAGTTCAGGTCTTGGCTTGCTTGGACCTTATCTTTTAGGGGTGGCAATTGATGAGTATATTGTTTCTAACAGGTTGGAAGGTCTTCTAACGGTATTATTTGGTCTTCTGCTCATCTATGTGTTCCATTCTCTTTCCCTTTGGCTACAAAATTTTTGGATGATTGGCATTGCCCAAAGAACAGTCTGGAAGATGAGGATGGATCTTTTTCGGCATTTTCATAAGCTACCAATTTCTTTTTTTGATAAGAAGAAGCATGGGGAATTAATGAGTAGGATCACAAATGATATTGAAAATGTGAGTTCAACCTTAAATAGTTCTTTTATTCAAATTATCTCTAGTATTTTAACTTTAATTGGTACAATCATTGTCATGCTTATGCTTAGTCCGTTATTAACGGTTATTACGCTTCTGATTGTTCCAAGTATGTTCTATGGTATGCGCTGGATTACAAATCGAACAGGGAAGCTATTTAAAGAACAGCAAATGAACATGGGCGATATAAATGGATACATTGAGGAAACGATTTCTGGACAAAAGGTAGTCAAAGCTTATTCACAGGAAAAGAAAGTCTTAGTCGATTTTAACGAGAAGAATGAGAAATTAAAGAATGCTGGGTTCTGGGCACAAGCCTATTCAGGATTAATTCCGAAACTGATGAACGTTTTAAATAATCTAAGCTTTGCTTTCATTGCTATTATTGGTAGTGTTTTAGCTTTAGGAGGCGGTATCGTCACGATTGGGACGATTGTTATTTTTACCGAGTATGCAAGACAGTTTACAAGGCCGCTTAACGATTTGGCTAATCAGTTTAATACATTATTATCGGCTGTAGCGGGTGCTGAACGTGTATTTGAAATTCTTGAATTGACTGAGGAGGCAAGTGATGAGAAGGGAACGATTTCACTTTCGAATATAAAGGGGGAAGTGGAGTTTCGAAATGTTTCCTTTTCCTATGAAGATGAAAGTCCAACCATTCAGGATGTTAGTTTTAATGCTTCACCAGGAGAGATGATTGCTTTTGTCGGCCCAACTGGAGCGGGGAAATCGACGATGATAAACCTCATTTCCCGCTTTTACGATAGCAAAGACGGAAGTATTTTGATCGATGGTCATGAAATAAAAACAGTGACAAGGGAAAGTTTTCGCAAAAGAATGGCGTTTGTTCTTCAAGAATCATTCCTTTTTGAGGGAACCATTCGGGAAAATATTCGCTTTGGTCGTTTGGATGCGTCAGATGAAGAGGTTGTGGAAGCAGCAAAAATCGCTAATGCTCATGCCTTTATTATGAAAATGCCTAACCAATATGACACGATTCTTCATCAAGAGGGAAGTGGGATTAGTCAAGGTCAAAAACAGCTACTTTCCATTGCAAGAGCTGTTCTGGCGGATCCAGTTATTTTAATTTTGGATGAAGCGACAAGTAGTATCGATACGGTAACAGAATTAAAGATTCAAGAGGCATTAGGACGATTGATGAAGGGGAGAACAAGCTTTGTCGTTGCCCATCGTCTCAATACAATTAGAAGAGCGGATCAAATTCTCGTGCTTGTAGAAGGAAAGCTAATTGAAAAAGGAACGCATGAAGAGTTGCTTGTACAAAAAGGGTATTATTATCAGTTAAACCATCAACATCAAGAAGCATACTGAAGAAGGGAGGTCCGTTTAGGTGCCTCTCTTCTTCCTTTTTTGGAAAATCTGATAGATTTTTTTCTCTGTTAGTATTATGATATTAAATATAACTGGTTATGTTATAAAAAGTGACATAAAACTTTTGGCTTTAAAAGAAAAATCAGAAAAGTTATTATTGACAGACTTTGAAATGCTGTTATATATTGTTTATATAAATAAAATTGTTATATAACACAAGTGATTTCTTTTATTGATAGTGTATTACTTATATAGAACAATCTTGTTATTTTGACACAGTTTAATTATAAACATGAATACACAGAAAAATAAGAATCCAATTAGAAGGGAATTCTACTTGTAAAAACAGGTGAGCAAAAGTCTTTTTCCTTCTATACTAGTCATTAGGGATACATGCATCCAGTACTCTCATATAGATTATAAAAAAATAAGGTTGGTGAAAATGATGACAGACTTTTTGAATAAAATAAGTGACTTTGTTTGGGGTCCCCCGACACTTATTTTAATCGTAGGAACTGGACTTTTATTAACGTTACGTCTTGGTTTCTATCAGTTTAGTAGTTTACCATATGCTCTAAAACTCGCTTTCTCAAAGCATCAAGACCGTGCTTCGGCGGGAGATATCTCACACTTCCAATCGTTAATGACGGCTTTAGCTGCTACGATTGGAACCGGTAATATTGCTGGTGTCGCCACGGCTGTTGTTCTGGGAGGTCCAGGTGCCGTATTTTGGATGTGGATTACAGCGCTTGTTGGAATGGCAACAAAGTACGCTGAAGCTATTTTAGCTGTTAAATATCGAACAGTTGGAAAAAATGGAGAAATGGCTGGCGGGCCTATGTATTATATTGAAAAGGGGTTAGGTTGGAAATGGCTTGCTGTTCTATTTGCTCTTTTTGGTTCTATTGCTGCTTTTGGAATCGGTAGTTCAGTGCAATCCAATTCTGTTGCTGCTGCTGTCGAATCTAGCTTTGGATTAAATCCTTGGATTACAGGTGTTTTATTAACAATTGCAACGGCTCTTGTTATATTAGGTGGAATTAAAAATATTGGTAAAGTTACTGCCTTTTTTGTTCCTATTATGGCTATTCTCTATATATTAGGTGGATTAATCATTATTTTATTGAATGCTGATCAAGTTCCCTCTATAGTAGGTCTTATTTTTAAAGATGCTTTTACGGGACAAGCTGTAGCAGGTGGGGCTATTGGAGCTGTTATCCGCTATGGTGTAGCACGTGGAGTATTCTCTAATGAAGCTGGTATGGGATCAGCCCCGATCGCAGCAGCTGCTGCTAAGACGGATCACCCAGGTCGTCAAGCGTTGATTTCGATGACAGGAACCTTTTTAGATACAATTATTGTTTGTTCAATCACAGGAATCACCTTAGTAATGGGAGGTTTATATATTGGTAATGATTTAACTGGTGCAGCTTTAACGACAGAAACGTTTAATGCGTTGCTTCCAGGTGGTGGTTGGGTTGTAACAATTGGGATTATCTTCTTTGCTTATTCAACGGTACTAGGGTGGGCATATTATGGAGAAAAATGTTTTGAGTACTTATTTGGAACTAAGTCGATTAAGGTTTATCGAGTCGTTTATATTTTGACAGTTTTAATTGGTGCTGGTATGAATCTAGGTTTAGTATGGACCATTGCTGATATCTTTAATGCTCTCATGGCGATCCCTAACTTAATTGGTCTTATCGCTTTATCGGGTGTTGTTGTAGCAGAAATGAGAAGCTTTAAGAAATTAAGAGCGAAGGAAAAGCTAGAGCAAAAACAAGACCCTGATTTTACAAATGTAACCTAATCTTATGAATATCATGTTTGTTGGTGTCTAGTTGAATATCCAAAAAGAAATGTCTGGGCCAAGTCCAGACATTTCTTTTTGTAAATAAATAATGTTTTTTTGCAGTGCCTGGTACCGTTTGAACACACAGTTTTTTGATAAGTTAGAAAAGGCTTGTGCCTTTTGTTGTTTAAGAAAGTGTAAAGTTGTACTATAATTTATTTTGTTTAGGATAATGGATTATGAACAAATAATAAGGAGAGAGGGATTTAACGTGCAATCTAGTTTGATACAAAATAAGGAAGTTATGTCCCTGCTAGTTCCTAATTTTCTAGCTGTGACTCAACAAGCAGCCGTTGCTTCCTATCCATGGATCGGGAAAATGGATAAAATAAAGGCCGATGACGCAGGTACGGAAGCGATGCGCACTCAATTAAATAGCATGAACATGAGAAGTACAATTGTCATTGGTGAAGGTGAATTGGATGAAGCACCAATGCTTTATATTGGTGAGACATTAGGAACTGGAGAAGGACCAGAAATTGATATTGCGGTAGACCCAGTGGAAGGAACTACGTTAATGGCAACAGGACAAGATAATTCAATTGCGGTTATTGCTGCTGCTCCAAAAGGGAGTTTCCTTCATGCACCTGATATGTATATGCAAAAAATTGCCGTTGGGCCAAAAGCGAAAGGATCGATCGATATAGAAGCACCATTTACTGAAAATATGAAATCTGTGGCCAGGGCAATGGGAAAAAGTGTCGAAAATTTAACCGTTATGGTTCAGGACCGCCCCCGCCACCAAGATATCATTCAACAAGTCATTGACTTGGGTGCTAGAGTCGTATTATTTTCTGATGGGGATGTTACAGCTGCTATTGCCACTGCGATTGAAACACAAGCGGTCGATATTTTTGTTGGAATTGGTGGAGCCCCTGAAGGCGTGATTGCTGCTGCTGGTTTAAAGTGTTTAGGTGGAGACTTTCAAGCGAAACTCATGCCGGAAAATGATAAAGAGTATAGACGTTGTATAAGGATGGGGATTGAATACCCCAATAAAGCATGGACAATAGATGAACTTGTCAAATCAGATGACTGTTTATTTGCAGCATCAGGAATTACAGATGGCTACTTTTTAAAAGGGGTTAAAGAAAGTAATAATGGATTATTTACTTCCCACTCTTTTGTAACCAGTGCAAAAAGTAAGTCCTACCAGTTTATCGAAGCGTATCATTGGTAAAAAGTATTCATTTAACTTCATTCAGCAGAAGTCCTCCACTTCTGTAAGTGGGGGATGAATGCAAAAAGCTCTCTGATTCAGTGGGGGTTCAAACCCCGGCTGAATGAAGTTAAGCCTCCGGCGAGCCTTTCGATTTTTTAAAGGTAATTGATCGAGCGAGCTCGACGACGGACAGGACGTCCTAGTCAGGCGAAAGCCACAGGATGTGGCTTTCTGAAGCGTGATAAAAATCCGGGCGCAAATTCGGAGGGGCGAATTTGATTCTGGTAGCTATTTTGTGAAACTGTCTTTTTTACTTTATACTAATTGAGTAACTTTCATCTAAAAGTAAAAACAAATTGCTATTTCAAGGTTTTTTCTTGTTATGGTTTGATTAGTGTTCTTCATTTGGATAGAGAGAATATATCGACCAGTATAGGGAAAAAATAAGTATTGATTAATAGGGTATATTTGTTCTAGTGAATTGAATTACTGAAAGTTACGGTTTTATCCTGAAAAATGGAAAGGTCGTTTAAAGGCTAGCAGAAAAAAATTTACTGTTACGAAAAAGGAAAAGAGGTTATTAATATGGCAGAAAAAGTTTATACAATTATTAACGAAGCAGGACTTCATGCACGGACAGCAACACTTCTAGTGAATATTGTAAATAAATTCGCTTCAGATATAAGTCTTGAATATAATGAAAAAAAGGTTAATCTGAAATCCATTATGGGTGTCCTTTCATTAGGTGTTACACATGGAGCCGAAGTTAAAGTAACGGTTACTGGTGATGATGAAGATCAGGCCTTAGTCGCTCTAACGGAAACAATGAAAGAAAACAAGTTAATTCGTGAGTAGGAAGGACTAGAGGCTGGGACGAGTACCTCTACTTATAAACATAAAAGCAGTGTAGCAGGTTGTTGTTCATACCTGCTATACTGCTTTTATGTCTATCTAGAGTAGACAACTGTTCTTTTTTGGTGCCTGACACGAATATGGGTGCTTTTATATCGATAGTAGTGATAGTATAATGAAGCAAATGATTCATAACAATTACATATTTTGATGAAGGAGATTAAAATGATAGAAAATCATCAACTCATAAATAGTTTAAAGCCTTCTATCCAACAGGTGTGGGAAAAAGCGGGATTTGTCCGTCCAACGTCCATACAGTCATATGCTATTCCACATATTCTTGAAAAAAAGGACGTTATCGCTCAATCACCAACAGGAACGGGTAAAACATTAGCTTACCTCTTACCGATTCTTCAGATGGTTGATGCAGAAAAAAAGGCCATACAGGCTGTTATTTTGGCATCCTCTCAGGAGCTTGTTATGCAAATCATGGGGGAAATTCAAAAATGGTCAGAAGGTAGCGGCATTAGAGGAGCGTCATTCATTGGTGGTGCGAATGCGAAAAGACAACTAGAAAAGTTAAAAAAGCACCCGCATATTGCGGTTGGAACTCCTGGTCGAATGCAGGAATTAATTAAACAAAAAAAGCTGAAAATGCATGAAGTGAAGACTGTTGTCCTTGATGAAGGGGATCAATTACTAGTGGCTGAACATACAGAAACAGTCAAACAGATCATTAAATCAACATTAAGTGATAGACAAGTCGTTTTGTTTTCTGCCACTTTACCAGAACCTATTGTAAAGTTAGCGAAAGAGCTTACGAATAATGCGAAAGTTCTTATGGTCCAAAAGGATGAAACCATTGATGCCGAAAAAGTAGATCATATTTACTTTATGACTGAACAACGAGATAAGATTAAATTAATTGAGAAAATCTCTCGCCTTGATTCATTGAAAGGACTTGTGTTTGTCAAAGATATCGGAAGCTTAACGGTTCTTGCAGAAAAGCTCCAATTTAAAAAAGTTAACGCAAGCGTTCTTCATAGTGATTTAAATAAAATGGAACGTCAAAAAGCGTTAAAGGATTTCCGAGAAGGAAAGACAGCACTTTTGATTGCGACAGATGTGGCAGCAAGAGGACTTGATATTCAAGGGATTAGCCATGTTGTGCATTATGATTTTCCGAAAGATTTAAATCAATATGTACACCGTTCTGGACGAACCGGACGATTTGGTGCAGCTGGGACAGTGATTTCCCTTGTTACAGAGAGAGAAGAGCGTGAGTTGAAAAAATACGCACGAGAAATGGATGTTTCAGTAGAGATTAAGCGGTTCCATGGGGAAAATATCGTGGAAGGACAGTCTCGGTCTACGTCAAAGCGTTAAGAGGGTTTCTCGTTTGAATAAAGAGAAAAAAACGAGAAATACTACCACTGTACGACTTTAAAAGGGGGAGATGTACAGTGGGTAGAACAAAACGAGGCAATGCAAATGCTCAGCGTAACAAAAATAAGAAAGAGGCTAATCGTACAAGTGAAGAGTTAGTCGAATTTACAACAGGCAGTAAAGAAAGAAAATCTACGCCAACCTTAGATTAAAAAATTCATGATATAAAAAGAAAAACAAGGACTCCTCAGTGGAAACCTTGTTTTTCTTTTTATATCATTAAAATTCTTTTTCTTGGGCGATCCATGGTGCTTGAGAAAGGATAAAAAATAGAAAAGTGGTCACCATGAACAATCCGTGGTGACCACAATAGCAACCTTATAATTAAACCCGCCAAAATCATTCAATTTTTTTTAACGGTTTTTTTGTTGGTCCTTCAAACACCTCTCCATCATAGGAGTAGCGAGAGCCGTGGCATGGACAATCCCATGTTCGATCCCCGTGATTCCACTCGCATTCACAGCCCAAATGCATACAAGTTGTGTCAACGACATGTAGCTTGCCATCCTGATCCCTATAAGCACCTGCTCGTTCTCCATTTACCATAACGACAGAGCCTTCATCATTTTTTAAATCATTTGGATCCTTTGAAACAAATTCAAGCTTCCCTTTTAAAAGGTGACCCGCTACATCTGCATTGATACTAATAAACTTTTTAATATCTGGATCCGCTTTTTTCAAACGAGATGGAGAAAATAGGTCTTGATAGGGATTTTCCTTTTCAAGAATTCTATCCGCTAAAAGCATGGCAGCCGTCGTTCCGTTTGTCATCCCCCATTTACGATAACCTGTTGCCACAAGAATTTGCGGTTTCTCAGCTGTAAGGGGACCAACATAAGGCATCTTATCAAGCGTAGTTAAATCTTGTGTACTCCAACGATAAACATAGTCTTCAATTCCAAGCGTTTTTTCTGCGAACGCTTCAAGTGCAAGATAATGCTGCATTGTATCCGGACCTTGACCGGTCTTATGGTTTTCACCACCTATAAGAATAAGGGGTTCCCCGCCTACAGATGTATAACGCAAGGAACGGACGGGATCATCTACACTAACATACATCCCACCTGGATACGGTTTCTTCGCTTTTATTCCAATCACATAAGAGCGTTCAGGGTACATTCTGGAAAAATAAAGCCCCTCTTTATCAAAGAAAGGAAAGTGAGAAGCCTCGATCACATATTGACACGATACACGATGACCATCGCGTGTCATAACCTTTGGATTGTCTCCTTCTTCAATATCTGTTGCAGTCGTTTTTTCAAAAACCAATCCACCTGCATCCTTAAAATCGAGGACAAGCTGTTTTAAATATTTCAATGGATGAAATTGGGCTTGACCTTTCATCATAAGGGAATTATGAATTGGAAAGTTAAACGGGATGGATGTAACTAGACTACCGTCAATGTTTAACTTTTGATAGGCTTCTGCTTCTTTCTCAATCTTACGGCTATACTCTTGGGTCGTCGCATAAATATAGGCATCTTCTTCGCTAAAATCACAATCAATGTTCTTCTCTTGAATCATTTTCTTAACGAATTGCAGGGAATGATCCGCTGATTGATAGTAAAGTTTTGCTTTTTCCACGCCAAAATGTTGAATAAATTCATCGTAGATTAACCCATGCTGGGCGGTCACTTTCGCTGTCGTATGTCCTGTCGTACCGTTTAACAGGTTTCCTGCTTCAAGGATTGCAACCTTTAAGCCTTCTTTCTGTAATAGATAGCCTGCAGTAATTCCTGTAATGCCTCCTCCAACAATCGCGACATCTACGGCTAAGTTCTCTGTTAGTTTTTCAAAAGGTGGAAGGGTAACCTCCTGCCAATAAGGTTCTGGAAATTGTGGCATCATATTTGATGAAGTTGTCATAGGAAAATCCTCCTGTCATTACATATCATAGATAATTTTTCCAAAGCATGAGATTTATATACAGATCTACCTTTTGAATAAATATACCTAAAACAGAAAGTCTATTATGTCAATTAATGAAGAAGAGATGGAGTATACCGAATTTTGATTCAAAAGTAACATGTATATAAGGTGTCTCACTAAAGAAAGACAACATAAGACAATGGAAGGTTTTTTTGGTGGTAGTGGTTGTGAAGATTCGCTGGACGACCCGGATAATTATAAGAAAATTCAAAAACTAAATAATCAATATGTTCAAGAACATATACTTGAAACAATCCAAACGGTTCAAAAGGATTACGGGGTGGATATTTTTGGATTTGGCGAAGTCGTTGCCCGCCAGGATTACAAAAACTTTAAGAAAGTCCAAGATCATTGGGATGAAGCCTTTCAAGACGCCGAAATAGACGTCGAAGTAGACACTAAGATTCGCAGGGCAGGAATCCGAACAAAAGGCATATTTGATAGAATAAACTAAGGTGTCAGGCACCACAAAAAGACAAAAATATAAAAAATGTCCACCAGTGGTGCCTAACACCGTACCAATATTTCTTTCGTTCGTTGACGTGTTAAAAGATATTGCGCTAAAATAAAACAGTAGAGTCTGACTTATTGAAAAGGTCAGACTTCTATTTTATTTTATCATTTCCGCAAGAAGAACAACCATTTTAAACAAAGTGATTGTGTAGTAGTATGAAACTCTTGTGAAATAAATTATTTTAACGAAGGAAGGCAGTCGGAAAAATGAAATTTGAAACTTTGCTTCTTCATCAAAATAAGAAACAAAATCGTACCATTAAAAGCAAAATTACACCGATTTATCAAACATCCGCTTTTACGTTCAATGATTTGGATGAATTAGAGGGCTTTTATCAAGGAAACGGAAATTATTTGTATTCTCGCGTAGGCAATCCAAATACAGACGAGTTAGGTGAGACCGTTGCTAGCTTAGAGGATGCTCCAGCAGGTGTTGCTTCATCTTCTGGTTTATCAGCGGTTTTAGCTGGTGTTTTAGCGGTTGTCAAAAGCGGTGATCATATTGTGGCAGCAGATGATCTTTATGGTGGAAGTTTTCATTTAATTAAAGAGGAATTAAATGATTTTGGTATTACAGTCACAATGGTTCCATTTGCGGATATGACGCAAGTTGAAAAGGCTATTCAGAGCAATACGAAGCTGCTTTATACGGAATCGATTACCAATCCGATGCTAAGGGTAGAAAATATTGAAGCGGTTGTTGCATTAGCGAAGAAATACGAGCTTACTACTTTAGTAGACAATACATTTGCTACACCTTATCATTGCAAGCCGTACATTTTAGGAATTGATTTAGTCGTTCATAGCGCAACGAAATACTTTGGTGGCCATAGTGATGTGACAGCAGGAGTATTAGTTGGGAAGGGAGCCTTAATTGAGAAGGCTGCTGCAAAGATCACGAATCTTGGGACAAACCTTAGTCCGTTTGAAGCTTGGTTAACCTGTAGAGGCTTGAAAACATTGGCACTTCGAATGAAAGAGCAATCCGCTAATGCAAAAAAGCTTGCTGAAGCACTAAGGAACCATGATTTGATTAAAAAAACGTATTATCCCTTTGAATATGGTGAAGATGGGTTCGGTGCGATTGTCACCATTGAACTTCAAGACACAGTGGATATAAACGAATTCTTCCGTCAGCTTTCTTGGGTAAAAATAGCTCCTACGTTAGCTGGTATTGAAACAATCGTCACACATCCACTAACCACTTCACACCGCGCTCTACCACCAGAAGCGCAAATAGAACTAGGCATTACAAAAGGAGTCATTCGTATCTCCGTGGGGATTGAATCCGTTGATGATATTATCAATGTATTTACAACAGCATTAGAAAAATCTTAATGAAAATTGATTGTCAGTTATTATAAAAATATCTACAGGTGGTAGATGTTAATACAAAAAGGCTTGTCCCATAAGGTGTCTGACATCCACAAAATTACCTTCATCTAGAATCATGTTCAACCGATTGATACTAGATCTTGTATTGTGATGTCTGACACCTTTGCTTTTGGGACAGTTCCTTTTGGTTAAAAAAAGGTTATTTGATTATCATTATGTCTCAAATATAGTTTGAATTTAATATTTATAACGAAAAAAGGTCTTCAAAAGTATTAGCCAGCGCATAAAATTGATGAGTCTTTATTTCATTTAGTTGCTCCATAATCTTTGGAATCATTGAAGTGTCACACTCATGAAGGTTTATGACCGGCTTACTATCCCTCAAATTCTCGACTAATTTAAAAAGCATCGTTTCAAATACTTGTTTAAACTGTTTATATTTCCCTGGATACTTGTCACATAATTTATTATAATCGGAAACCACAAAATGAATTTGAGTGAAATTAAGAGCTGGTTGATGTTCTAATGCTAAAGCAAGGACATCAAAATTTGGATGTTTTTTCATGAATTTATATAAATTACCGACGGCTTCTGGAAAGTTATTGGGGGATGTTGGATGCTCTTGGTGATAGCAGAAAGTTAAGGGATCCAATATAAAACGTGCTCCACTTTTATATAAACGATAGCCTAGTTCCCAATCCTCTGCTCCATATCCTAGAAAAGACTCATCAAAATATCCTACTTTATCTAACAGCTTTCTACTTACAGAAACGTCCCCAGTTAAAAAGGCGATATAAGGTAGAGTGAAATGATTTAATTCTATGCCAAAATCTTTTATTCCGCTGTTTAATTCTTTGGTAAAATACCAATTGGGGAAAGACAAACTGTCATAGAGTTTGTTATCTATGTCATCGTGAGTAATGAGTGGAAATAGAATTTCAGTATCTTGGTAGTTTCGTTTAAATTCTTTATAGTGAAATGAATAATAGGGGTTGCTAGTAACAAAACTATCGATATGTTGCCATTGCTGAGTATTGAATTTTGAAGTGAGAAAGGTATAAATACCTCTATAGTGGAAAGCACCACATACGACCATACCCTCTTTACCAATATGGTGTGAATAATGATTTTCTATAAAGTCAGGTTCTGTAAGCATTTCTCCATCCAAGAAAATGACTATTTCTCCTTCTGCATGGATGATTCCTATGTTACGTGCACGTGATCTACCTTGGTTTTTAAATAAACGTATATATTTAAATTTAAAGGGTGGATCAAATTCCATTGGTATAAGCCGCGTTTTATCATTAGAACAATCATCAATTAAAATAACCTCAAATTTTGAATAATTAAAATTTTGTTTTAATAAGCAATAAAGTGATAATGATACATATTCATACTTATTATAAGATGGCATAATAATGCTTATCACTATGTCTCGATTTTTCCTGTTTTTTACTGTTAATTCATAGTCATCAAATGTAGTCACTTGATTATTTTTGCTTGATTTTGTTCTTTGAGACTTGTCCAAAGATTCAGAGAGACAAGAAAACCCACTATTCAACTATTTTCCTCCTAAAAAATGATGGTTACTAAATAAGGTATGGTATATGGTTCCGATTTGACATGGACAAACTTACTATTTTCCTCATTCATTTCTCAATTTAGGCTATTCATTTCCTATTGCAATAGTAAGGTGATCCTTCAAAAGTAAGCCTACTTAATGCTAAGGTATTACCTGTTAAATACGCGTATCCTTTCTCAGTCTCAAGTCCTACTCCAAAATACGCTTCGAGTTCGTTATAGAAAACCTACAGAAAAGGTAAGATGAAATCAAGAAAGGAGGCAACAAAACATGAAAAAATTGGGGTTGCTTTTAATAGGAGGCATCGCAGCAATTGTGTTACTGCATAATCTAGCGCCAATGGTAGGGTTGGTGATTAGTCTTGCGATTCTCTACTTTGTCGTCAAACGTTTCTTAAAGACGGATTCCCTATTAATGAAAATCGGGTGGGGTTTCATCGGATTTGTCGCCTTAATGGCATCTGCCTCAAATATACCCGCTGTTCTAGGAATTGCTGCTGCTTACGTTTTATATGTTATTTATAAAAATTGGAATAAGCCAAAGACAGTTATAACAGAAAAAGAAAATGATCCATTTGTGAATTTCGAAAAGCAGTGGTCACAATTAAAAAACTATTAATCGAAAACGAATAAAAGATATCTATCATAAAGGTTTTATTAAACAATAGTGTTGCTGCTTTATAAGCCTTTGGTATACGACGGCATTAAGTTATTTACGGAATAAAACAAATGCCCACCTACACCAAAGGCCATTTATCAACAATCATCGTTAACAGATCATAATAAAAAGGAGAGAAAAATAAATGGCAAACTTATTTTCTAGAATAAAAGACACAGTATTAGCAGATTTACATGGGGTACTTGATCAAAAAGAACAAAAGAACCCGATTGCTCTTCTCAATCAATATTTACGTGAATGTGAACAGGAAACCGAAAAGGTGCGTAAGCTTGTAGAAAGACAATATCATTTGAAAGATGAGTTTATACGTGAATATCAACAAGCGGTAGAATTAGCCGCCAAACGGAAACATCAAGCAGAGGTTGCTTCTCAAGCGGGAGAAATGGAACTTCACCAATTTGCACTTAATGAACAGCAACAGTATGAAGAAAGAGTCTCTCGTTTAAAAGAGCTCATGACACAATCAAATGAACAGCTGACAGATTTAGAACAAAAATATGAAGAAATGAAGCATAAGCTAAAGGATATGAATATTCGCCGCCTAGAATTAATGGGTCGTGAAAATGTTACTCGTGCCCAGCATAAGATGAATCAAGTTCTTGATAATCCAACATACTCCAATCAATCCACCTCTCGTTTTCAAGAAATTGAATCGTATCTTGATCGTCTTGAACAGCAAGTAAACAGTTCATATTACCGTAATACAATCGATTCTAGAATCGCCCAATTAGAAAAACAAGATCAATCAGTAAACATAAAAAAAGAAGAAACAAGTTCAATTTCATAAGGGAAACTGTTATTCTAAAAAAGGCGTAAACACTTACGCCTTTTTAGTTAAATAAGAATGATGTTATTGGGGGATTCCTATTACGATAAGAAGGGAGGAATACGGTTTGTTTCAAAAATTAAAAAGTGACTATCTTAGCTGGATTGTTTTAATTGGTGCATTCTTTTTATTATTAGACGTGTTCTTTTTTAACCGTGGACTCATTTTCTCTCTTATTGTGGCAATAGGAATGGTTTACTTAGGAAGAAAACGAATGCCAAAAACAACAGGAAAACTCCTCTTTTGGGCAGGACTTTTTTTCTTATTTGTGAATGTGATGAACATGCTGGTAGTCAAATTTTTTCTGATTGCTCTCCTTTGCGTTCTTATTTTTCAATATGCAAACAAGAAGCAGGAAGCGAATACAATAACTCCGATCATAAAAGAACAAATCGATTTTGAAAAAAGAAGTGAAACGATCATAAAAGAACAATTCTTTGTTCAAAATCGTTTGTTTGGAACGCAACAAACACCGGATCATGTGTATGAATGGAATGACGTAAACATTCAGACTGGGGTAGGAGATACGGTAATCGATTTAAGCTATACGGTTCTGCCAAAAGATGAAACGATCATCTTTATTCGAAATGTGATGGGCAAAATAACGATCCTGATTCCTTACGATGTGGAAGTAAGTGTCCATCATTCCGTCTTCTTTGGCTCAGCTAAAATTTTAGACTTTTATGAATCTGCTTTAATCAATCGCTTAATTAAAGTAGAAACAGCCGATTATGAACAGACAAATCAAAAGGTAAAAATTTTCACTTCGATGATGATTGGTGATCTTGAGGTGAAACGGATATGAGCATCCTAATCCGACAAATTCTCATAGGCGCCTGTATGTCTTTTATAGTGTTTATCACGGTTGTCAGTGGAACTTTTGCCGTCTTTCCACCTGTAAACTGGAGTGAGCTTTGGAGAAGGGATGTATTAGATATCCCGTTTATTTTATTTTTTCCGAGCGTCAGTATCGTCATTGGGATTCTGTTTGGTTTTATTTCAGGCCATTACTGGCGAAAACAACTTCAATCGGTTGATCGTTGGCTCCATGAGATAGAGGAAGGTCGCTCATTAGAAATGGATCCTGCTTCTCTTAATGAACTCCAGACGATTTCAAATAGAGTTAGTAAAATTCAAAAACAAATCACCGAGCAGGCAAAACTATCACAACGGCTAGCGACAGAAGCAGCGGAAGATCAAGAAAACCGAATGCAGGAGATTATTTCTCAAGAACGTAATCGTCTTGCACGTGAGCTCCACGATTCAGTTAGTCAACAACTATTTGGTGCTTCTATGCTCATGTCAGCGATTAATGAAGCAAAGCCACTTTCAGAAGATGATAGAGAAACGAAACAATTGAAAATGGTTGAAGAAATGATTCACCAATCACAGCTTGAAATGCGTGCTCTACTTCTTCATTTACGTCCTGTTGCTTTAAGGGGAAAATCGTTGCAGGAAGGAACAGAAGAATTACTAGTCGAACTTTCACAGAAGGTTACACTGAACATTAAATGGAAAGTAGAAGCATTTTCAGTTGAAAAAGGGATTGAAGATCACTTGTTCCGTATTTTACAAGAATCTGTTTCGAATACGCTTCGCCATGCAAAAGCAAGTCTTCTAGAAGTCCTGTTGATTAGAAGAGATGGTTTTATTATTTTAAGAGTGACAGATGATGGAACGGGGTTTGATGTTGAGGAAAATAAAGCCGGTTCATATGGCTTACATAATATGTATGAACGAGCCGTTGAAATTGGCGGCAATGTAAAAATAGTTTCTCTGAAAAATAAGGGTACCCGACTTGAAGTGAAAATTCCCGTAATGAGTGAAGGTGAGAAAGATGATTAAAATATTATTTGTTGATGATCATGAAATGGTAAGAATTGGAGTTTCTGCTTATTTGACAGCACAGCCTGATATGGAAGTGGTCGGTGAAGCAGACAATGGAAAAATGGCGATTGATTTGGCACTTTCTCTTCGGCCAGATATTATTTTAATGGATTTAGTCATGAAGGAAATGGACGGTATTGAAGCAACGCGACAAATTATTGCAAGTTGGCCTGAAGCAAAGGTCATTATTGTGACAAGCTTTTTAGATGATGAGAAAGTATATCCAGCTCTTGAAGCCGGTGCGACAAGTTATATGCTAAAAACATCTAAAGCCAGTGAAATTGCAGATGCTGTACGATCGACTTTTCATGGTCAATCGATTTTGGAACCAGAAGTGACTGGTAAAATGATGTTGAAAATGCGGCAAAAAACGAAGGTTGAGTTGCACGAAGATTTGACAACGAGAGAAATGGAGATTCTTCTCCTTATGACAGAGGGAAAAAGCAATCAAGAAATTGCTGACGAGCTTTTTATTGCTTTAAAAACGGTTAAAACACATGTTAGTAATATACTTAGCAAGCTACAAGTACAGGATCGTACGCAAGCCGTCATTTATGCATTTAAACATTCACTTGTAGAATAGGAATCGATCCAACTGTATAATGTAAAAAAAGAGTAGTGCCTGACACCACAAAAAGACATTTGTCTTTTTGTGGTGTCAGGCACCGTTTGATTATTAGATTTGGAAGGATGACTATATATGAGTAAAGGAAAAGTGTATTTAGTTGGAGCAGGACCTGGAGATATTGGACTAATTACGGTAAAAGGATTGGAAGCTATTAAGCAGGCTGAGATCCTTTTATATGATCGACTAGCTAACCCGAAATTACTCGATTTTGCCTCAGCAGATTGTGAATTCATCTATTGTGGAAAGCTACCTGACAAACACACATTAAGGCAGGAAGGAATTAATGATCTTTTAGTAGAAAAAGCATTAGAAGGGAAAACGGTCGTTCGACTAAAGGGCGGCGATCCTGGAGTTTTCGGTCGGGTTGGCGAGGAAGCGGAAGCATTAGCAAAAGAGCAAATCTCGTATGAAATGATCCCGGGCATTTCATCGGGAATGGCTGCCCCGCTTTATGCTGGAATTCCTGTTACACATAGAAAATACGGTGAGACATTTGCGGTTGTCACAGCCCATAGCCATTCAAAGGAAGGCAAGCCTATCCTTGATTGGAAATCCCTTGCAACTGGAATTGACACCATTGCTTTTTATATGGGTGTAGCCAATCTTCCTTATATTTGTGATAACTTAATTGCAAATGGAAAATCACCAGAGACCCCCGTTATTTTGATCCAATGGGGAACGTTTAGCAGACAGAAAACATTAGAAGGTACACTTGCAACCATTGCGGACTTGGTCATAGCCAGGCAGTTCAGCAATCCTGCTATTACACTTGTTGGTGATATCGTTTCATTAAGGGAGAAGATTAGTTGGTTTGAAAAAAAACCACTATATGGTCGTGAGATTTTACTAGCTCGAACAGGTTATCACCTTAGTGGTTTATCCCAAGCTTTAACAGAGCAAGGGGCGGATGTGATTGAGTTTCCAAAATGGAAAAGTGAAAAAGTCCCTGTGAATTATGACATGTTAAATCAGCTTTATACGTATGAAGAAATATTGTTTACTTCGGTAGAAAGTGTATCAGACTTTTTCCAACTATTACTAAAGGAAAATATCGATATTCGAAATCTTAATGCAGATTTATACGGATTATCAAAAAAGACGATCGCTGCTTTAAATGAAAAGGGACTAATGGCAGAGGTAAACGATCAACTTGAACAGAATGATAAGCTACTTGTTGTTGGAGATCACCGTGTCAACAAATATCAATACGCAAATTGTGATGTTTTTATTACAAGCATGAATACAATCGATGAAAAGTACTTACCGATTATCAAAAGGATGATCTCTGACTCAAATCCAGATACAATCGTATTTCCGAGTGCTCAGTCGGTCAAGATGTTTTTTGAAGAAGAGTCTGTAGCAACATTATTCCCACCTGAATTCCTTCAAGAGATAAACGTCGTTTGTATGGGAAGTCAAACCGAGACGGCGGCACAATTTTATGGGATTCAACCTGATGAAGTAGCAGAAACAGCCACAAAGAAAGCGTTAATCGAGTGTATTCTAAATAGTCCTAAAAAGGGATGATAGAAAGGTGATTATGATGGACTATTATCCAATTAATCTCCGTTTGGATGGTAAGAAGGCAGTTGTCATCGGTGGAGGAAAAATAGCTCAGCGAAAAGTGGTAGGATTGATGGAGGCAAGGGCGGATATTACGGTTATAAGTCCTGAACTCACTGACCAATTAAAGGGATATGCTCAAGCAGGAGTGATTACTTGGAAGAAAAAGGCCTTTTCTGCTCGCGATATTCAAGATGCTTTTCTTATTATTGCCGCCACCAATCAGCCGGAAATCAATCTTTCTGTTCAAAAGGCAGCCGAACCAAATCAACTAATCAGTCTCGTCGATCATCCGGAAGAGTCCAACTTCATTCTTCCATCTGTTGTGAAACGAGGAAGGCTAAGTATCGCCGTCTCTACATCGGGTGCGAGTCCAACGCTTGCCAAAAAGATTAAGCAAGAAATTGCAGATCGGTATGGTTCAGAATACACTGAGTATGTTGATTTTTTATTTACTAGTCGAAAGTACATTCTTCAAGAAATAGAAGATCCAGAATTAAAACAAACCTTATTATCCACAATCACAGAACCTTCTTTTTTACATAGTGAAAGTCGACAAGAAGATTTCATGGAACGAATGAATAGACTAATGAATAGAGAGAATTAAAATCGGTGCCTGACACCACAAAAAGACAAATGTCTTTTTGTGGTGTCAGGCACTTTTTTGCGTGTTCGGATAAATATTTGGAGAACTTGTCTCATATGATGTAACATACTTGTTTTTTCGATTGATAAGAAATGATAGCTAGAACATGGATGCTTTACACTTTTCAAACCATCTAAAGCAATCTGAAAATCTTCTAGTTTAGAAGATGAAAAAAGGAGAAGTATATGAATTCATTTTTTAAAGGAACCTTTTTACTTATTGTAGCGGCCTTTGTCGGTGAATGTGTAGAGTTTGTCACCAATATGGTTCTGGCAAGGGAGCTTGGGGAAAAAGGACTTGGCATGTATATGGCCGTCTTACCTACTGTATTTCTGATTGTTCTCCTTGCAAGCTTTGAAATGCCTATTTCTATCTCGAAATTTATTGCTGAAAAGGATAAAAGAATTCATCGAAGCATGCTAAAACATGTCCTCAAATGGACGATTATTTTAACTTGTATATTGATGGTAGTAGTATCAATTATTCTTCCATTTGTCCCCGTATTTGATCAATACCACCCGATTTTTAGATGGCTTGTGTTGATTTTAATTCCCATTGTTTCATTTACTTCGATTGCTAGAGGTTACTTTATGGGAAGATCACAGATGGGGAAAATTGCCTTTTCTAACTTTCTACGAAAAATAGTGCAACTTCTGCTACTTGTTTACTTATTTCAACTATTTGATTTCGAAATAAAAATGGCTGTACTCATTGCTTTTTGTACTCTTATTGGTAGTGACCTTATTGTGTTTTTATACTTGTTCCATGTGTTTATGATTCAGTATCAATATATGAAAAATCAGCCATCCAAAAGGCTTCATGGAAAAGTAGTCATGAAAAATTTAATGGAAGTATCACTTCCAACGACAGCGTTACGTGTATTTCATGCTGTTACCTCTGCAGTAGAGCCTTTTCTTATTACGGGAGCATTATATTACGCTGGTGTTAGTAAGGAACTAGCCACAGAACAATTTGGGATGGTTGCAGGTATTGCGATGGTGATTGGTTCCTTTCCTACCTTTATTGCACACTCGTTTATGATTATGCTGATTCCAACGATATCAAAGGCAAATGCAGATCGAAATAAAGATAAATTGCAAAAATTATTGAAGCGGGTCATGCTGTTGACCTTTGCTTATGGAATTCCTGCAGTCGCCATTTGCTATTTTTTGGCCGAGCCATTAACAAGTACCTTTTTTCATTCACCAGGTGCTGCTCGTTATTTACAGCTTCTATGGCCATGCTTTCTCTTTCGTTTTTTTATAATGCCCCTTCAGGCCTACTTAATTGGGCTTGGAATGATGAAGGAAGCTTTTATCCACGGGGTATGGGCAACAATCACTGCGTTTGCCATTATTTATTTCCTTGGTTCCAAGAGTAGCTTTCAAATGGATGGAGTCATCATTGGGATCAATGCAGAGGCGGTATTATTAATGCTGATGCATTATGTGACGGTCTGCAAAAAAATTGGTGTTTCTATTTTTATGACTCCACTTAATCAAGTGAAACACTCTTGAGAATTATTTGAGCTGTAGGAAGGAATGGAAGAATATTCGTCTAATTAGATGAGAATGGTATTTTTGCAAAAAGGTCATATAAGAGTATCCAGTAAGAAATTTAACATTTAGGATAGAAGTCTTCTTCCTCAAAGATTTGTTGGGATTTTAGGTGGGAGGCACTTATGTAATCAATCTTGTTTTCATAAGAGAGGAGAAGATTAGGAATTGAATTCGCTGATTCGGCAATCCAATTTTGAGAAAACTGAAAGAATTGATTTTGAAGAGATCGTTCAAAAATACGGAGTCATGCTATATAAATACCTTTTTTCGTTAGTGCGTCATAAAGAATTAGCAGAGGATTTATATCAAGAAGTGTTGATCTCAGCTTATTTAGGTCTTTCTTCTATAAAGGAAGGGGCAAAGTTGAGAAGTTGGTTATTCAAAATCGCTACAAATAAGTGCCGTGATTATTGGAGAAAAGAAAAATTAACGAAAATATTCTGGGAAGAAAAGGTTCAACTCTACTATACAGATGAAACGAATCCTCCTCCATTACCAGAGGAAATGCTCTTGCATAAATGTACAAGAGATGAAATAACTGAAATGATTAGTGAATTGCCGGAAATCTATCAGGAACCACTTCTCTTGTTTTATTATGGTGAGCGTTCTTTAATCGAAATTAGTCATGATACGAAGCTTCCGTTGTCAACGATTAAAACAAGGATGAAACGAGGAAAAGATCAATTGCGACCTAAAGTAAAAAGGATTATGTAAAGACTGTGTCTATTTTTGATGGATGCAGTTTTTTCAATAGATTGGATCATTCATATATTTTGCATACCGGAAAAATTTGTTATGATGAAGATAAATATAGTGAGGAGTATTGCTGAAAAGGGAGATAAATATGGAAAACACAAAATATTGTCGTGAGTCGCTAGCCATTAAAACGAGTCTAGTTTCCCCACCTGATACAAATGTTCATGGAACCATGTTTGGAGGAAAGCTGATGGCCTACATTGATGATGTCGCCGCCATTTCAGCTATGCGACATGCTCGAAAGCCTTGTGTGACGGCATCAAGTGATTCAGTGGATTTTCTTTATCCTATTCTTGAAGGAAATTCGGTATGTTTAGAGGCCTTTGTTACCTACACAGGTAGAACATCGATGGAAGTGTTTGTAAGGGTCATTTCTGAAAATATGATTTCTAGTGAGCGCCATGTGTGTGCTGTTTCTTTCTTAACCTTTGTTGCTCTGGATGAAAATGGCCATCCGAGTGAAATACCGACAGTCATTCCTGAAACAGAAGAAGAGAAGCAATTAAATGAAAGTGCAAAAGAAAGATTGCAAATCCGTAAAAAAAGAAGAAAAGACAGTGCAGAGCGGGCAAAGAGGTTTGGTACGGGATATCCTTGGTAATAGAAAAAAGGATAGATAACAGTCTTTAATTCAGATATCATCAATTTCTACTCCTTAGTGCTTATTAGCAAATTAGTAAAAGCCTGTGTGTGAGTATTCAGCTAATCTTTATACTGAAACAAACCACACAGGCAATTTTTAATTATAAACTTAGAAATGTCAATACGCCATTATGTCTATAAAAACTTCTTTAATTGATGATCAGTATTTTATCGTAAACGAATGATGGTTCTCGGTTATTTCACTTTCTGTTATTTCAATATTATTGATTTTTGAAAAAGGGTTCCCTATTCGAAGGTCTTCAATAAAAGGGTCAAGTTGGTCCTTGCTCCCTAAAGCCACTATCTCAACGGAACCATCGGTTAAATTTTTTGCCCAACCTGTTACCCCATATTGGACTGCCTTCATTTGTGAAAAGTATCGAAAGCCTACGCTTTGTACTTTTCCAGATACAATAATATGCAACTGGATCATTCCCTAACCCCTCCGGTTAAACTTATGAGCCCCAAAGCTCTATATAACCTAATCCTCCCATAAATCATTAAGTGATGCAATATACAAACTATTTTTTCAATATTGTGATAGAAGGAGGGGGATAGATTAAAAGGCCCAGTCACCGTTTATAAATACAGGTTCTGTTTTTCCATCAGGGGTAACCCCATCAATATCCATTTGATCTGAACCAATCATAAAGTCGACATGTGTGATGCTTTCATTTAAGCCGTGTGCTTGTAGTTCTTCTGCAGACATGTTTTTCCCGCCTTCCAGACAAAAAGCATAGGCACTGCCAATAGCCAGATGATTAGAAGCATTTTCGTCAAATAAGGTATTAAAAAATAAAATGTTTGCTTGTGAAATAGGAGAGTTATAGGGAACAAGTGCTACTTCTCCTAAATAATGAGACCCTTCATCCGTATCAACGAGCTTTTTTAAAATGGCTTCGCCTTCTTTTGCCTTTACGTCAACAATTCGACCATTTTCAAATGTGAGCGTAAATTCATCAATGATATTTCCACCATAGCTTAGTGGTTTCGTGCTTGAAACGGTACCATTTACGCCTGTTTTGTTTGGAACGGTAAAGACTTCTTCTGTAGGCATATTGGCCATGAATGCAAAACCTTTTTCGTTTATGCTTCCGGCACCACACCATAAATGTTTTTCAGGAAGCTCGATGGTTAGATCCGTTCCTGGAGCTTTATAGTGAAGTCTTTGATACTTTTTCTCGTTTAAGTGATTAGCTTTTTCACGAAGTGTTTCATCATGCTTTTGCCATGCTTCTACTGGGTCTTCTGAATCAATTCGTGTTGTTGTGAAAATGGCATCCCAAAGTTTTGCTACGCGTGTTTCTTTTGGTTCATTTGGGAAGACCATGTCTGCCCAGCCTTGGGATGGAGCAGCAATGACCGTCCAGCTAACTTTATCGGATTGAATGTATTTACGGTATTGCTTAAGAGCTGTTCCGGCCACTTTTTGGTAATTCGCAATCCTTTCTGAATCGACTCCTTTTAATAGAGCGGGACTTGATGAGATGATCGACATAAAGGCTGCGCCGTTTTCAGCATAAGCAATCGTTTCTTTTGCACGCCATTCAGGGTATTCTTGAAAAGCTTCAGCGGGTGCTAGATCATATTTCAATCTTGAGGCCACATCATCGTTCCAATTCACAACGACATTATTGGCTCCAGACTCATAGGCTTTCTTTACAACTAAACGAACAAACTCTACAGCATCTAAATTGGCATTCACGACAAGTGTTTGTCCATCCTGTACGTTGACACCCACCTTTACAGCTAGTTCTGCATACTTTTCTAATTTTTGTTGGAATTCACTCACTTTATCCAGCTCCTTCGTTAAAAAATATCTTTATCACGTCTTAACGGGCAGTAAGTCCCTTACTCCAAGACTTCGAGAAGATTGAGGTAGGCTTGTTGGGGATCAACTGCCCATAAAGATCGGATAAGTGTGACTAACCATCCGTGCGGGATGGGAAAAAAACCAACTGATGGAAGTTTTCTTTATATTCATTGTAGCTTTTTTAGATTATAAAAGAAAATATGAGTGTTTCAATTAACTTCATTATTATTAAATAGATATGATCATTTAAACGGAAATAGGTTAAATAATCGGTGATTCGCGAGTAACTTATTAAATGAAATGAGTTAGAATCAAGGAGCATCAAGAAAGGTCCATGGTGCCTGAAAATGGGGGAAACTAGGGAATTGGTCATCAAGGAGGGTTTGGTGTTCGAAAATGAGAAGAAATTGAGAGAACGGTCACGATGAAAGACTTAGTCATGTACAAAAATAGAAAAGGCGGCCTCTATATCTGGGCCACCTTTTGTCGTATGATTGGTTATTCTTTATTATCTTTCAATGCATCCTTGAGTAGATCACCTAGGCTTGTACCGAATGAGTCATTTTGTGAATATTTTTGTACGAGTTTTCGTTCTTCTCGTTTTGTCACAGTCTTTTTGCGTTCTTCGGCTTTCTCCACTATATTACAGCGGCGGCATTGGAAATAGGCACCTGCTTTTCCATTATGAATCTCCATCTTTTTATGACACTGAGGACAGCGACGGTTTGAAAGCTTTGGATCTTTTCTTCTTCGGTAATGACATTCTACATTTGAACAAACAAGGAACTTTCCATCTTTTGTGTTTCTTTCTTTCAAGAATGATTCACATTCAGGACATTTGGATCCAGTTAAATTGTGGGCACGATAGGATTGGTTACTTTGCTTGACTTCAGACACTAGTCGTCTCGTTTGCTCACGAATATTAGCTAAAAACTGTTTTGGATCCGCTTGTCCTCGGGCGATTTTCTCTAACTCTTTTTCCCACTTGGCAGTTAAATCAGGTGACTTTAGATCATTATTAACTAAATCCATGAGTTGCTTGCCTTTTTTTGTTGGGTAGAGGCGAGCATTTTGCCGTTCAACTACTTCGGTTCCAAGAAGTCGTTCAATGATCTCAGCTCTTGTTGCTGGTGTACCTAATCCGTATTTCTCCATTTGAGTTAGAACATCAGCTTCCGAGTAACGGAGAGGTGGTTCTGTTAGCTTTTCATTTATATCAACTGACTTCACTGTGAATGTTTGCCCTTTAACAAGTTGGGAAAGAGATTGTTTCCCTGCAATTTCTTGTTCTTTTCCACTTACTTTTTTAAAACCGGCATCCACGACAATCGTTTCTTTCGCCATGAAAGTTTCACCGTTCACATCAAACTCTGCATGAACGACCTCATATTTATATGGAGGGTAAAAAAGTGTGAGAAAGCGACGTGCAATGAGGTCATATAGTTTCCTTTCATCAGGTGATAAATCACTGATATGTACTCTTTCTTCTGTCGGAATAATCGCATGATGATCTGATACTTTATCATTATTAAATACCCGCTTTGCCGCAACCTTTCCTTTTGCAGCCAGAAGGGGGCGCACTTCATCCCGATAAACAGAAGAAATGGCATGCAGTCGATCAAGCATGGTTGCTTCCATATCATTCGTTAAATAACGTGAGTCTGTACGAGGATACGTTACAAGCTTGTATTGCTCATATAGTCGCTGTAATACGGTTAATGTCTTTTTTGCCGAGAATCCAAATCGTTTATTGGCATCACGTTGTAGTTCCGTTAAATCATATGGGAGCGGCTGTTGTTCACTTTTATCTTTACGAGAGAGTGTTCTCACTTTTGCCTGTTTGTCGTGAATAAGATTAAAGATCGCGTCTGCTTTTTCCTTCGTAAATAGCCGTTTTTCTCCATTTTTTTCCCAATCAGCCTTCAGGGGACCAATTTCAGCTCGAATGGTCCAATATGGTTGTGGGACAAATTTATTAATTTGATTTTCTCGCTCCATGATTAACGATAAGGTTGGTGTTTGCACACGTCCAGCAGAGAGCGGATCTTTATATTTGGTTGTTAAGGCCCGTGTTACATTCAATCCAATTAACCAATCTGCTTCTGCACGACAGACAGCTGATTGATAAAGAGGCTCAAAATCCTTCCCTGGTTTTAGTTTTTTAAATCCATCCTTGATTGCACGATCGGTTTGTGAAGAGATCCAAAGTCGTTTTAGTGGTCTATTCCAACGAATTTTTTCTAGGATCCAACGAGCAACAAGCTCTCCTTCGCGGCCCGCATCTGTTGCAATAATACACTCTTTTATATCTTTTCTTTTGGCAAGCTGTTCAATGGCTCGGAATTGATGGGTTGTTTGCTTCATGACCTTTAAGCCCATTTTTTCAGGGATAATCGGCAAATCTTCGAGATTCCATGTTGCATAGCGCTTATCGTAATGTTCAGGCATTTTCAATTCAATTAAATGACCAAGTGCCCATGTAACAATATAATCATTTCCTTCTAGATAACTTTTATGTGATTGCTTACAACCGAGTACACGAGCAATTTCGCGTGCTACACTTGGCTTTTCAGCAAGTACGAGTGACTTCATAAAAACTCCCTTTCTTGTTTCAAACTTCTATGTCATTATATCAAACAAGAAACCGTCCCGCACTGCTTGAAAGCGGTGCGGGACGGTTTCTTCTGTTTTATTCATCTTCTTCGATTCGGTTTTTAAAGGCTTCCTGGGTAACAAGAAGTTCTTCATCTTCTTGAGCTTCTGTTGTGTGTCGTTCAACTAATGTGTTGTCTGGAAAATTTCCAGGATGGTTTTTCTTTTTGTGTTCAAAATGCTTGCCACGAGCCATGCTTGCACACTCCTTTCTATCATCAATGTATAGTTTTTGTTGAATGGCCGTCATTTATTCCATGTAAAGAGTCATCCTTATTTTAAAAAAGGACTTCGTTAAGCAACAATGTTAATGATTTAAAAGTTTTTGGTATATGGGACCACTAAGTTATGAACATGCATGGCACATACATTATATTTTTTCATATATCTTCTGTTGAAGGGTCGAATATTTGTGAAATATTTCACAAATTGTTCATGGATATCTCAACGAAAACATCTTATAATAATATTGTTCAAACATTTACAAAAAGAATGTTTTATCCCTCCCCTCATTAAATTGATGAATAGAACGATGGACCCAAAAATAATGCTCTTTCCCCTGAGAGCATTATTTTTCTTTTTTCTTCAAATTTCATATTTTTATCTCTACATTTTTTCTTCATCTTAAAAAAGTCCTAAATAAAGTTCGAATTATGACGAAATATATTATAGTATGAAACTATGAAAGTGATTATGGGATTATTGTATCAGTTTAATCCAATGAACGGCTGTTCGTTTTGTACTAGTTGTTGAAAAACTCCATAGTTTGTAGTTTCTTGTGTTATAAAAATCAAGATTTAAATAAGATAGGTGATATGGATGGATTTAGCTACATTAATTGGTGTTATTTTAGGAATTGTTGCAGTAGGGGTTGGAATGGTGATGAAGGGAGTACCTCTAGATGCACTTGCAAATGAGGCAGCCTTTTTGATTATTATCGCGGGAACAATTGCGTCTATCACGATTGCGTTTCCAATGTCAGAACTAAAAAGAATACCTAAGTTGTTTGGTGTCCTTTTTAAAGAGAAAAAAATGACGAAAACAACTGAATTAATTACATTATTTTCTGACTTAGCACAGCTAGCGAGAAAAGAGGGTTTACTTGCACTTGAGTCGAAAATCACCGAGGTAGATGATCCATTCTTAAGGAATGGCTTGTCTCTTGCGGTAGATGGACAAAACGCTGATTATATTCGTGATGTGTTATCAGAAGAAATAGAAGCGATGGAGGAAAGGCATCAGGCAGGAGCATTAATATTTACCCAGGCAGGTACGTATGCACCAACTCTCGGGGTTTTGGGAGCGGTTATTGGTTTAATTGCTGCTCTAGGAGATATGAGGGATACCAACGCTTTGGGGCATGCCATTAGTGCCGCATTCATTGCTACTTTGCTCGGGATTTTTACTGGGTACGTGCTTTGGCATCCATTTGCTAACAAATTAAAAAGAAAATCAAAAATTGAGTCACAGCATAAATACATGATGATTGAGGGAATTTTATCTATTTTGGAAGGGGAAGCACCAAGGGTTATTGAACAAAAATTGGCTTCTTATCTTCCAGCTGGCGAAAGAAGGAAATTTCTTGAAGAAGGCAGCGTGACGAATAATGAGCAGGCGTAGAAAGAAGAAGCATCATGAAGAGCATATAGATGAATCTTGGTTACTTCCTTACTCGGATTTATTGACTTTATTAGTTGCGCTCTTTATTGTTTTGTTTGCTAGTAGTGCAATTGACTCTCAAAAGTTCGAATCTTTATCGAATGCCTTTAATGCAGAATTAAATGGAGGAACAGGGGTTTTTAACTTTCCTAGTCCTATACCAGAGGTAGATGTTGGAGAAACAGACGAGCAAGAAGAAGAAACAGATAAGCAGGAAGAAGAAACAGAGGACAAGGAAGATTCTGAGTCTATTCCTGAGTACACGGCTGAACAGTTGGCTGAGTTCGAGAGAGTAAAAGAAATTCAAGAACGGATTAATGTATATATTGAAGAAAATGGATTAGGAAATCAGTTAGAGACTTCTTTAACATTTGAAGGATTATCTATTACAATTCGAGATAATGTCCTTTTTGCACCAGGAAGTGCTGATGTTCGACAAGAAGACATCATTATTGCGAATGAGATTTCTAAACTTCTTGAAATGGATATTCCAAGAAGTATTATTGTAAGTGGACACACAGACAATGTTCCGATGAATAATGCAGAGTTTGGGTCAAACTGGGAATTAAGCGTGATGAGAGCAGTTAATTTCATGAAAATTTTGCTTAAAAATGAAAATTTACATCCTGAATTGTTTAGTTCACGAGGGAATGGAGAGTTTCAACCGATTGCATCAAATGATACTGCAGAAGGTAGGTCTCAAAATAGGCGGGTAGAAATTTTAATTCTCCCTAGAATGGATTAAAAATAGATGAATAAAAAAGGATCTCATGAGGTTTTTGTGAACCTCTTGAGGTCTTTTTTATTCCTGGGTGTGTTAATGACTATTGTTGATAAATGACCGCATAAACCAAAGGTCATTAGAGCATCAATACGATTGTTTAACACAGCCTTATTCTTAAAGGACAATGCATTGAAAGTGGTCATTCATTGATCTTTATTACTTCTTTTGAATTTAATGAAATCTATATAAAGAGAGAAGTCTTCTTTTGTTATTCCGTGTTCAATAGCCTCTGAAAAAATTTGCATCCATTCCTCATCAATCCACTTTTCATCTAATTCTGTCTGTTGTTTATGATCATCAAGTAAGTCCTCTAATGTTGTATCTAAAGAGTTTGCGAGCCTTGATAATATATGAAGAGAAGGATTTTTTTGAATGCCCCGTTCAATATAGCTTAAGTATGATTTTGAAATTCCAGTTTTCTCCGAGAGTTTACTGATAGAATAACCTCTTTGTAACCTCAAATATTTCATACGATATTTCACCATATCTCTCTCCTGTTAATTAATTATCATTATTTCTTTATGAAAAGCAGTTATCTAAGAATGGTTTGCCTTTTAAGGTAGAAGTGAAAGGTTAAGTGTAAAGTAATGATTGGGTTAATAATTGCATATTTTAAGAATTTTATCTAAAGGAAAAGAAACGATCTGTTGTAATAATCTTTGTAAATCTATTATAAAGAACGAATTGTTCATTAAAAAATAAGTAATAATGAGAATAAAAGAGGAAAATGGAGGAAGTAAGCAATAAGTGTTCTTTTTAACGAATAAATGGGAAGTTTTAGTATTTTTAAAAATCATTCATTCGAACTATACTTAAGTCATAAGTTCTATAAAAAGAACAAATTGAATAAATGTAAAAAAATAGTAGAAATCAGGTGATGACCATTTACAGGAAAAATTGTGATAGATGTAATAGACCTTCGTATAGCAGTAGCGAAATAGGTAAGTGGATTTGTCCAGTTTGTGGTTCTGATTTAACGGAGTTTCCGTTTTTTAATGCTATTACTTTTGAACGGATTAAAACTGACTCTATCCCCATTTATATGAAACTTAAGAAATACAAATAAGTTTAAAAGGTAAGATGAAATTCTCAGGGCTAATGGAGTGTTTCAAGGAATTAGGAACTATTAATTCTTGTTAAATTTCAAAAAAAAATAATAGTGCGACAAAAATTTACATTATTTTCTACTTACATAGGTTACAATACAAACTATAATTTAAAAAACAGAAAAGATAAACTCAATATCAGCTGAAGAAGCTGACTAGTCAAGCATATTAGAATAATCATACTATGATGATATTTAGGAGGATTATTTGTGGTAGAAAAAAAGGAGAAAAATAAAGGATTTGATATCGAGTGGATTCAACTTATTTTGGAAGCGAAGAATTTAGGAATTAAAAAGGAAGAGATTCAAACATTTTTACAAAGGGAGACGGTAATAGATAGAGTCATTATTGACTAAACAAACAGGAATTGGTTAAGTATTTCTCAATTGGGGAGTACTTTTTGTTTTTTAAACACAAGTAAGTAAACTCCTGCACGTTCTTTTTACTAGAGAGTCCCGAGACAAGAATGATGCTGGAGTTTATTGTTTACTTGAAAAAGTTTTGATTAAAGCTGTTTACTATTTAAACGACCTAATTCATCCTTAGGAAGGATCTTAAAAAGGCTTCTATTCTGATTTATTTTGTTGATTACCTTTCCATTTATTAAATTCAAGGAATTCACGAAATTGCTCTTTAGATACTCCTGATGTCATAGCTTCTTGTACCAATTTCATCCATTCTGAATCGAGATCCTCTTTGTTAGGATGTTCGAGGATAAGATTATCCACAGGTACCCCAAGTACTGTTGAAATTTTCTCCAAAAACTGTACAGAAGGATTTGTTTGCAAATTTCTTTCGAGGGAACTTAAGTATGACTTTGCTACTCCAGCTTTGAGAGCGAGTTCTGATAATGACATTTTCTTTTCTTGTCGAAGTTTTTTAACGCGATCACCAATCATTTAATTCACTCACTTCTTTTAGTATATATTAGTATAATAACAAAAATAGAGAAAAAGTTCCATATTAAGAACATATGGTTCTATCCATTTGATTATGCGTTTCACTAGATATTTATATTGTATCTTACTTTAACAGTCTTTAATATCTCCTAATGAGGGGAGTTTTTACTTCCACCAATAAATTATAATATAAGTTTATATTTTTCCAATAACTAATTGTCTATTTTCTCAACTTTTTCATTTTGCAAGCTTGCATGAAAAAACATACAATGAATATAGATGAGTTTACTTTTACTGAATGGAAGAGGGGCTATACGAATGATTGTTTTAAAATCAAAAAGAGAAATTGAAAAAATGAAGGAAGCTGGTGAAATTCTAGCTTCCGTTCATAGGCGTTTAGCTAAAATGATTAAACCAGGTGTGACGACATGGGAAATTGAAGAGTTCGTTGACAAGTATTTAAAAAAACAAGGAGCAACTCCTGAACAAAAGGGTTATAAAGGGTATGAGTTTGCAACATGTGCGAGTATTAATGATGAAATTTGCCATGGGTTTCCAAGGAAAGAGAAGTTAAATAATGGGGATATCGTAACAATCGATATGGTGGTTAATTATAATGGTTCTCTAGCGGATTCTGCTTGGTCATATGCAGTAGGAGAGGTATCTGAGACGAATCAGAAATTGTTGGATGTGACAAAAAAAGCACTCTATATAGGGATTGAGCAAGCGAAAGTAGGCAATAGAATCGGAGATATCGGACATGCGATTCAAACCTATGTAGAAGGGGAAGGTTTTTCGGTTGTTCGTGAGTTTATTGGTCATGGAATTGGAAATGTGATCCATGAAAAGCCTGATGTACCTCACTATGGGATTCCTGGGAAAGGTCCACGGATAAAAGAAGGTATGGTATTTACAATTGAGCCTATGGTTAATGTTGGAACATTTAGAATGAAGATGGATAATAACGGATGGACATCAAGAACGGAAGATGGACAGTATTCTGCTCAATATGAGCATACGATTGCCATCACAAAAGACGGCCCGTTCATCTTAACAGATCAAGAAGAATCTTAAGCTTGAATTAGTCACAGTTTAACGGACAGTAAGACTGTGACTAATGGAAGATTCATTTTGTTGGAGTGCTAGGTTGGAAAGTTATAGAATTGTTCAAAAAAAAGCGACTCTATTTTATGGAGAAATAGGGTCGCATAATATTGAAAATTCTATGATTGTTTTCTTAGGTTTCCTAGTTCTTCGGCAATTGCTTGCATTTCATTCGGGCTAAAGGAGTTTTTCTTCATGACTAGTTCGTAGATTTCTTTTAATTCTTCATACATGTTCTCATCAAAGTGAGATGGTTTGATTGCACCAAGATTTAACACCTTTAGTTTTTCCTTTATTTTTTCTATCATAAACTCTACATTTTCTACTGATTTTTCAGTTAAGTTCATTATGTTTCCCATCCTCTCAATTTATCTACATCTGTACTTTTGGTTTTCTAGTTTTGACAGCTAGCTAGGAACTCGAGGTCATAAACTGTTTCTACGTTCTTTTCATCTTTCCATGTTCCTTTAAGAATGTCAATCATATTTAACTTCATTCAGCAGAAGTCCTCCACTTCTGTAAGTGGGGGATGAATGCAAAAAGCTCTCTGATTCAGTGGGGGTTCAAACCCCGGCTGAATGAAGTTAAGCCTCCGGCGGATGCCTCGGATTTTTTAAAGGTCATTTATCGAGCGAGCTCGACGACGGACAGGACGTCCTAGTCAGGCGAAAGCCACAGGATGTGGCTTTCTGAAGCGTGATAAAAATCCGGGCGCAAATTCGGCGGGGCGAATTTGATATAGTGTAAAGCTTAAAATATAGCTATGAGTTACAGTAGGCTGTAGAATAAAAGAAAATAAAGAGAAGGAGGCTAAAGAAAGAAGATGAGTAATACGAAGTTCTGGAAGGGCGTTGTATTAGGTGCGATTGCTGGTGGAGCACTCAGTTTATTGGATCGTACAACGAGATACACGGTCATAGGAAATTGCCAAAAAACAACGGGTAAAATGAAGTATTATGCCAAACATCCCCAAGAAGCAGTTAATTGTGTGAAAGAATCAACTAGAAAAATATGTTCAACAATGGAAGAAGTTGGGGAAGAGATTGCTTTCATTTCTGAGAAAATTGAAGAACTTAAAGAAATAAAGCCTCAAGTAGCGGATCTGGTAAAAGATACAAAAGAAGTTTTTGTAGAAAGTCCTGATAATGAAAACGAGGATGAATCTGATGTAAAAGCCACGATGATACCGAACTCATAATAGAATGATCTATGGGAAATGAATAGAAGCTAATATTTTTCTGTCAGATAAGCAGAATAATGAAGGTGTTTCGTTTCAACCGAGATTGGATGGTGGGCATGAGGAAATTAATGGAGTTTGTTCAACATTTATGGAAAAGGTTTCAGAAAGATGACTATTTTGGAATTGCAGCCCAATTAGCTTATTTTTTCTTGCTGTCATTGTTCCCACTTCTTATTTTTATCGTAACCTTATTTCCATATTTACCAATTACACAAGAAGATCTGCTCAGCTTAGTTCGTGATTTTGCTCCCAGTGGTACGATGGAATTGATTGAAACAAATCTTGCACAAATGTCACAAAAAAATGGTGCCCTTTTATCCCTTGGGATTATTGGTACCATTTGGTCTGCATCTAATGGCATAAATGCAATCGTCAAAGCTTTAAATAGAGCGTATGAGGTAAAAGAAGGTCGCTCTTTTCTCAAGACACGGATGATGGCTATTCTTTTAACATTAGCCATGATTCTTGTCATTGTCGTGGCACTTATTCTACCTGTGTTTGGTAAGCAAATTGGTGTTTTTCTTTTTTCAATATTTAAATTATCTGACGAATTTATTAAGGGATGGAATGCTTTCCGGTGGCTCATTAGTTCAGTTATTATTTTTGTTATTTTTATTGGACTTTATTGGTTGGCACCGAACAAGAAGTTCGCTTGTCGGAGTGCAATACCGGGAGCTGTCTTTGCCACGGTGGGTTGGATTTTAACTTCATATGCTTTTTCATTTTATGTAAGTAATTTCGGAAATTATTCAGCCACTTACGGAAGTATTGGGGCTATTATCGTGTTAATGATCTGGTTTTATATTTCAGGGATTATCATTATTATTGGTGGGGAAGTAAACGCTTTTTATATTAAAGTAAAAACGGACTGCTGAAATTCCCTTGAGTTTCCATCTTTAATTCCATTCTTTCTGTCAAAAATATAGTTGGGGGAAGAAGAGATCCCACTATGATTGCAGGAGGGAATACAATGGCGAAACAGACAAAAAAAGATGGTGGAACAAAACAAAAGGGTAAAAATAAGCCAAATCAAAAAACATCTAGTTCAGCAAATGGTCAAAACGGTTACCATTAGAACAAGAAAGGTCTGGGACCTCGAGGGTCCTAGACCTTTTCTTGTTCTAATGGTTTTGTTAAACAATATTGTTGATGCTTTAAATGCCTTTGGTATACGCGTCCATTACGTTATTCCATGGAATAAAACACATGGCCGCATACACCAAAGGAAAATTTTCAACATAAATCATTAACATAGCCTTTCTAAAAAACATGGAATCAGGATTTTAATAATCTTAGACCATTTAGGATCACTAAAATCGTACTTCCTTCGTGACCAAGTACACCTAATGGTAAATCTACCGCTTGTAAGAAGTTAGATGAAATAAGCAATATGATTACACTGATTGAAAACATAACATTTTGTTTGACAATTTTATTCATTCTTTTTGATAGCCGAATTGCTTCGGAAATTCGTGGTAAATCATTTTTCATTAGGACAATATCAGCTGTTTCAAGTGCCACATCGGTCCCACCGCCCATAGCGATTCCAACGTTAGCCGTTGCAAGAGCAGGGGCATCATTTATTCCATCGCCCACCATCGCAACAGTGCCGTATTTTTCCTTTAATCGTCTTAAGTGATCCACCTTATTTTCTGGCAAGCATTCAGCAATGTATTCATCTACATGACTTTCAGCAGAAATAGCTTGTGCCGTTTTTGTACTATCGCCGGTTAGCATGATTGTATAAATTCCTTGTGCCTTTAATTGATCAATTGCATTCTTTGTTTCTTCGCGTACGATATCTTTTAGAGCTATGAGCGCAACAATGCTATCACCTTTTTGAACAAAGACAACGGTTTTTCCTTCACTTGCAAGCCTTTGTTCGGCTCCGTCTACAAACGTTTCAGCATCTTCCTTGTTAACAAATCCAGCTTTCCCAATTTTCCACTCCTCATGATCAATTACTGCTTTGACTCCCCATCCCGCCACGTCTTCAATGCTTTCAGGATGTATAAGGTTAGTCGTTAGTTTTTCTTTTGCATATTTTACAATCGAATTGGCAAGTGGATGATTGGAATGACTTTCAATGGAGGCTGCAATAAGCAATACATCATCCGCATTGAGTCCATTTTCAACAACTACATCAGTCACTTCTGGCTTTCCTTTTGTTAATGTTCCTGTTTTGTCAAACGCAATTGCTTGAACATGACTTAAATTTTCTAAGTGCATGCCACCTTTAAAAAGAATCCCACGTTTAGCGCCATTTGAAATAGCTGATAGAGTAGCTGGCATAATCGATGCAACTAGGGCACAAGGAGATGCAACAACAAGTAAAACCATCGCCCGATAAAAGGTTTCAGTCCAGCTCCATCCAAGTAGATAATGTGGAAGAAACATCATGACGACTACAATTCCTAAAATGATTTTAACGTAGTTTCCTTCAAAGCGTTCGATAAACAATTGCGAAGGGGATTTTTCACTTTGTGCTGACTGAACCAACTCAATAATCTTTTGGAATAATGTTTCACTTGTCGGTTTTGTAATTTCAATCGTAATTGAACCATTTAAATTGACTGTTCCAGCAAATACATCATCTTGATTTCCTTTTGAAACAGGAATAGATTCTCCTGTAATAGCAGCCTCATCAATGGTCGTCAATCCTTTTACAATTTTTCCATCTGCAGGGACTCTTTCCCCAGGTTTAATTAAAATCATGTCACCCATTGATACATCTGATACGTTAACGCGCTCTTCCCTTCCATTTATGACACGCAAGGCTTCTTCAGGTTGAAGTTCCATTAGAGACGAGATTTCCTTATGGCTCTTGTTCATTGTGTAAGTTTCTAAAGCGCCACTTAAGGCAAAAATAAAAATGAGGATGGCTCCTTCTGTCCAATAGCCAATAATGGCAGAACCAATCGCAGCCAAGATCATTAGCATCTCAACATTAAGTTCTTTGTTCTCAATTGTATCTATAATTCCTTCTTTTGCTTTTGCAAAGCCTCCAATCACAAATGCAAGGATATAGATCATAACGGAGAGTGTTGTAGCACCATTTTGATCGAATAACCATCCAATAAAAATAAATATTCCACATATAATTGCAGCAATTAATTCCCAATTGATTTTTGCTTTATCCCATATACTTTCCTGTGGAACGTTTTTTTGGTTCTTTAGGACCTGAGTTTCTGTATTCATTTTTGTTCCTCCTTTTTCACTGTTTTGATAGTGAATACTTTCTTATTGAGAAGAATAATCAACATCAATACCCTTAAAAAACACGAAAGCTGCCACCAGTATGGTGACAGCAGAAATTCTCTCATTAAATATTCATTTATATGGATCAACTTTATCACACAATCGTGTTTTGGCAAAGAAAAATGCTTGCAGACATTTAGGGGGATTTTTACCTTTGGCTGTGTTAATAATCATTACCTGAACAAAGCTTTAGTTTTAATAACAGGAGTATAAACCAGAGGGAAATTCTTCATTTTAGATGGATAATCTGAATGAACTCAGAAAACAATATACTAGGAGAAATTTTTACAAGATGTGAGTTGAAAGGAGTTCATCTGATGAAGAAAAATTTGATTTATTTATTTTTGGGGCTTATGTTTATGCTTACTTCTCTTTCTTCTCTTCCTTTTGCCAAGGCAGAAAAGCAGCAAGAAAAGGTAAAGCATTCTCCAAAACAGACGATTACGATTCCTAATTCGGTTATGAATATTGCGAAAGAAAATACATATCCAAATCCAGCAGTCGAAATGCCGAAATTAGAACCAAGTGAATTGACAAAAGAACTTATTGATACAACTAAGGTGAAAATTGAAAACCCTGATCTTATTCGTATGCTTAATGAAACAACAGTCAATAGTACTCCGTTTGCAATCGGATATCGGGCTATCATTTATCTTGGTCAATGGCCACTTAATTATAAATCGGCTGAGACAGCACCAAATTGGGAGTATCAAAAAATTAATACCAATTATTATGATAATCGTGGTGGAACTGCTCCATATCAGATTCATTATGTACAAGAGGCACAAAAAATTGTCCGTGGAGGGCTAACGGCAAAGGTCTCCAATACGGATCAAGTGAAAAATATGATGTTAATGAAAGCGATGCAAAATTCTGGTTTGCCACTAGCGTTTGAAACAGTCATTGGTGGTGGATCGAAAAAAGATCAAGTATATAATGTTCCTCCTAAAATGCTTGGTTATTTACATGGGTTTGCCCCAGCGGTTAACGAAAAGGGAAATATAACGTATGGTGAAGTGTACTTAATGCTAAAAGGTAGTAAAAAGTCCATTGTCATTAAGAATGTCACTTCACAAGGAATTAGTGCTTGGATTCCAATCCAAGATCATGTTTCCTTCCAATTTGTCGCTAGCGAACAACCTCGTTAACTAATAAGTATCAGGCACCACTAAAAGGCAGTTGTCCTTTAGTGGTGCCTGATACCGTTTATCCCACTCTTAACGGGCAGTAAGACCCCCACCTCAAGATTCAGAGTATAACAAATGAAGATAGATGGGGGATCAACTGCCCGTAAAGGTCCGATAAGCGCTACTAACCATCAGTGGGGGATGAAGAAAAAACCCCACTGATGGAAGTCTTCTTTATAATAATGATTTTTGTTTTTGAAAGTCAATATTTTGATAATAGCTATTTTTCACTAATACATTTGGACCAAGGCAACGGACACTTGGACAATGGCAGTTTAATGAAGTAGCTAGTTTTGTCTGTAACCAATTATTAAACACAGTAGTCAGTTGATCTTCTTGGATGTTTCCAAGGGGAGGTGTATCACCAAAATCAGTAACAATGACGTCTCCAGTGAAAATATTGACGTTTAAGCGGGAGCGACCATCAGGATCATTTCGAACAGTAACCATTTTTTCATGAGCTAGTCTTTTTAATAGATGTAAATCTTCTTCATTTTTCATACAAGAATAAAAAGGTAGCGTACCAAACAGCATCCACTTGTTCGGATCACGAATATCTAGAAGATGATGAATAGCAGTGCGAATTTCTTCTAGGCTCAATGTCTCTAATGAGGAGGCGAAATCTGATGGATACATAGGATGAATTTCATGACGTCCACACTTCATTTCATGTACGATTTGCTTATGAATCGTCTCTAAATAGGGCACGGTTCGCTTGTTCAACATGGTTTCTGCTGATACCATGACACCACTTTCAGCTAATGCCCGGCTGTTATCAATCATTTGACTAAAAAGTTTTTTCCGTTGCTCTCTAGTTGGCTTACGTTCCATCCGAGCAAATCCACCATCGATAAAGTCTTCTTCTGTACCCCAATTATGCGAAATATGCAGAACATCCAAATAAGGGATGATTGCGTCATAACGTTCGAGATCAAGAGTAAGATTTGAATTGATCTGCGTTCTGACACCACGCTCAGAAGCATATTTCAGCAGGGGAATAACGTATTCGTTAACGGATTTCTTAGAAAGAATGGGCTCTCCCCCTGTAATACTTAATGTTCGTAAATGGGGAATTTCATCGAGCCGATTGAGCAGAAGAGTAAGTGGAAGACCATCAGAGTCTTTAGGAAGCAAGGTGTATCCAACAGCACAATGCTCACAGCGCATATTGCATAAATTAGTTGTTGTAAATTCTACATTTGTTAAAGTAAGTTTTCCGTGCTCGGTCACATCCATATAAGCTTCCCAAGGGTCGAAGTTAGGATCTATTTTCTTTTTTTCGGAAATCATTATATTCTCCCTTCTTATGTACTACTAGTATTCTTATGTCTGTATCTCCAAAGACATTATTGAATTAATTAGAGTGGTTGTCAATTAGAAATGGAAGAGGAGGACAAATAGTATTGCCTTATTTCTTGTTTTTCGATAGGATAAATTACGAAAGTGAAAGGAGCGATTTTTTTGGGTAGTCCGACACATGATAAAAATAGACAAGTATCTTTTTTGAAGCAGCGTTTAAATATGTTTCTTGATGTACTAGATGCAATTGATCCAGAGGATACTGATCTTGATGATATTGATCGTTTAATTGAAATGGTCGACGAACTTGAATCAAAATGCCATGAGTTCAATCACAGGGACCTTTAAAGAGTCGATTTTTGACTCTTTTTTTATATTATTTAAAAATAGCAGTAACCAAGCAGGGTTCATGGTGCCCGAAAACGAAAAAAATAGTAAACGTGATCGCCATGAACGTCTAGGTAATCTTAATTGGACTGTTTTTATCTTTTAAAATAGAAATCTTACGAGTATAATGGAAGTGTCTAAATTATCTAAAAATAGGGTTGCTATTTACGGGGAGGGGAACTATTTCATGAATGTAGAGAAATTTCAAGAAAGTATGTACAAGTTGATAGTTGAAACATCAACACAGCTACCAAAAGATGTCCGTCGAGCAATTAAGGCTGCAAAAGAGAAAGAAAATGCGGGGACAAGATCTGCAATGGCTCTTGGAACCATTACAAATAATATTAAGATGGCTGACGATAATGTATCTCCAATCTGTCAAGATACGGGTCTTCCGACTTTTAAAATTAAAACTCCGGTTGGAGCCAATCAAATTGAAATGAAAAAGGCGATATACAATGCGATTGCTCAAGCAACCAAAAATGGGAAGCTCCGTCCAAATTCAGTTGACTCATTAACAGGTGCAAATAGTGGTGACAATCTTGGTGGTGGAACACCCGTTATTAAATTTGAACAATGGGAAAAAGATTATATTGACGTTCGTTTGATTTTAAAAGGTGGCGGTTGTGAAAATAAAAATATTCAATACAGTCTTCCTTGTGAATTAGATGGACTAGGACGTGCAGGGCGTGATCTTGATGGAATCCGAAAATGTATCCTCCATTCTGTTTATCAAGCACAAGGACAAGGATGTAGTTCAGGATTTATTGGGGTTGGAATTGGTGGCGATCGTTCAAGCGGCTATGATTTAGCAAAAGAACAGCTTTTCCGTTCAAATGATGACGTAAATCCAAATGAAGACTTACGCAAGCTCGAAGAATATATCATGGATAACGCAAATGAACTAGGAATTGGAACGATGGGATTTGGTGGTGAAGTAACACTACTTGGCTGTAAAGTAGGTGTCATGAACCGTATTCCAGCAAGCTTTTTTGTATCTGTTGCTTACAACTGTTGGGCATTCCGTCGCTTAGGTGTTGAAATTCACTCTGAAACAGGTGAAATTAATGAATGGAATTACCAAGAAGGTGAAAAGATTGACTTCACTCCCTCTGAATCGGAAAAAGAAACAGCTTCTACAACAGAAACAAGTGTAAATATCGTTGAATTACAAGCTCCTATTACAGAAGAACAAATTCGCCAACTGAAAGTCGGTGACGTCGTTCATATTAATGGCAGAATATATACTGGTCGTGATGCGATTCATAAATATTTATCAGACAATGATTCCCCAGTTGATTTAAACGGGCAAGTTATTTACCATTGTGGCCCAGTTATGTTGAAGGATGAGGATGGAAAATGGCATGTGAAAGCAGCTGGTCCGACAACAAGTATTCGTGAAGAACCATACCAAGGTGATATTATGAAACGATTCGGTATTCGTGCTGTCATCGGCAAAGGGGGAATGGGTCCGAAGACATTGGCTGCTCTTGAAGAGCACGGTGGAGTTTACTTGAATGCCATCGGTGGTGCGGCACAATATTATGCGGACTGTATTAAATCAGTGGATGGGGTAGACTTAACTCAATTCGGTATCCCTGAAGCGATGTGGCATTTACAAGTCGAAGGATTTACAGCGGTTGTGACTATGGACTCTCATGGAAACAGTCTTCATAAAGATGTGGATCAATCTTCACTTGAAAAATTAGCCCAATTTAAAGAACCTGTTTTTAAATAAGCAAAATGTCTTTTCTATATAAAATAAAGTGAAGTAAAAAGGATGGACCACCTGGTTCATTCTTTTTGCTTTTTTTTGGAAATGTGAAACACGCATGATTCTGCCATGCTCAGAAACAATAGAAATAACAAGAAATCACCTAAAAGGGAAGTGTGTATATGAAGTTACTTTTCAAACCGTTTCTTATTTTATTTATCCTACTTTTTGTTTCTCTATCAAGTGTATCTGCAGAAGGTTATTCAAACAAGCCGATTCATTGGGGATTCAAAAAGGCATCTGACGGGATTCCAGCTGAAGCAGGAAAACAACTGGATGATTTGCTTGAAAAACATGGGTCTTTTTATAAAGGGGATCCAACGAAGAAAGAGATCTATTTGACCTTTGATAATGGGTATGAAAATGGCTATACAAGTAAAGTCTTAGATGTCCTAAAGAAAGAAAAAGTACCTGCTATCTTTTTTGTGACAGGCCATTATTTAAATTCGGAACCTGATCTCGTGAAAAGAATGGCGAAGGAAGGTCATATTGTAGGTAATCATTCATGGCACCATCCTGACTTAACACAAGTAAGTGATAAGCGGGTTTACGAAGAACTCGAAAAGGTAAGGAAGAAAACGGAAGAACTAACAGGAAACAAATCGATGAATTATTTACGGCCACCGCGAGGGGTTTTCAGCGAACGGACACTGGATTTGGCAAATAAACAAGGCTATACACATGTCTTTTGGTCATTAGCTTATATGGATTGGAAAATCGATCAACAAAAAGGAGCGCAATATGCCTACGATAACATTATGAAGCAAATCCATCCAGGAGCTATCCTCTTGCTTCATACCGTATCAAAAGATAATGCAGATGCCTTAGAAAATGTTATTAAAGATCTAAAGAAACAAGGGTACATCTTCAAAAGTCTAGACGACTTCACGATGAAAAAGACAATTAAAGACCCCGTGAATGACCAGTCTAATTGAACAACAGTAAAAAACATTAAACGAAAAAAATAAGCTGAACTCCAAATAATGGACACGATTAAAGAAGGTCCATTACTCGGAGTTTTTTCTTTATTCTCATATTGGCGTGCTTTACTCCACTCCCACTGAAAGTCTTCGTCAGCCAGTCTAGTTTGGCGAAAATATATTTTAAAGTAGGCTATGTTCATAATTGATTGTTGATAAATGGCCTTGGTGTATGTGACCATGTGTGTTATCCAGAATGAATAACTTAATGGATGATCATTTTAACAGTTAGAGGAAGATAGGCTATCGTCACAAATATCACCTTAAAGAGTTTCATCTAGTATGGAAACTATCAAACGTGTTAGGGACTATGCTATAATACGGGGAAAAGTGAGAAACGGATGAAGTTGATTGACAACAATACAAATAAATGGACCTTATAATTTTGATCTTGTACTAGATAGGTTGTCTCTTGATCCCCTACATGTGGTTGATCAAAAAGATAGAACGGTCAAAGTCCCCCTTATCATCGATCATTTCCCTCATGTTGCAGAAGTAAAAGCAACTGGAACGACAGAAATCCCATCGTTTGTGATCACGGGTACAAATGAAGAGGGAATTTCAAAGATAAGTGAGATATTTCAATGGCATATTGATTTACAACAAATCCACCTTCATTTTGAAAAAACAACATTGAAATCGCTATTCAAAGAGCATTATGGTACCGCACTTGTTCTTGATTTTGATCTATACAATTGCCTCCTAAAATGTATCATTCACCAGCAACTTAATCTCGCTTTTGCCCATACATTAACAGAACGATTTGTGAAAACATATGGTTATGAACAAGAAAGTGTCTGGTTTTATCCGGCTCCAGAACAAGTTGCACAGCTAACAGTTGCAGATCTTCGTGAACTACAATTCAGTGGACGAAAAGCGGAATATGTTATTGGCATCGCAAAAAAAGTAGTCAATGGAGAGTTGCATTTTGATCAAATAAGAATGCTATCTGAACAGGAAATAAGTGATAAACTGATAAAATTGCGGGGCGTTGGACCATGGACCATCCAAAACTTCCTCATGTTTGGACTCGGTCGGCCCAATTTATTTCCATTCGCCGACATTGGCATTCAAAATGCCTTAAAAAAACAATTTGAGCTAGCAGAAAAACCAACAAAAGCCGAAATGGAACAATTCGTACAAGGCTGGGAACCATACTTAAGCTATGCTTCGCTCTATCTATGGCGAAGCATCGAAAAAAATGGAGTGAAACCTAATCATGCAAAAAGAACAAATAGTTAAATTAACACAAAATCAAACTTTTCCATTAACGATCAAAAGACTCGGTATCAACGGGGAAGGGGTAGGTTATTTTAAAAAACAAGTCGTCTTTGTCCCAGGTGCTCTTCCAGGTGAAGAGGTTGTGGTCGAAGCAACAAAGGTTCATCCGAAATTTGCTGAAGCAAGGATCAAAAAGGTTCGTAAAAAGTCCGAGTTTCGTGTTCAACCTTTGTGTCCTGTATATGAAGAATGTGGTGGCTGTCAACTTCAACATTTAGAATATAGTCAGCAACTGAAAGAAAAACGCGATATTATCATTCAGTCACTCGAACGGCACACAAAATTAGCTGTCGATAAATTGAACATAAAAGAAACGATTGGAATGGAAGACCCGTGGAATTACCGAAACAAAAGTCAGTTTCAGGTTGGACAAAAAGATGGACAAGTTCTTGCAGGCTTGTACGGTATCAATTCTCATCATCTTATTGATATTGAGCAGTGTGCTGTCCAGCATCCGCAAACAAACAAGGCGATCGAAACAGTGAAAGCCATTTTGCAAAAACTACAAATCCCTATTTATAATGAAAAATCAAGAAAAGGGATTGTTAGAACGATTGTTGCTAGAGTAGGGATTCAAACAGGTGAACTGCAAATCGTGTTAATCACAGCGAAAAAGGAATTGCCTAAAAAAGAGCAAATAATTGAAGAGATTAAGAAAAGACTTCCAGATGTGAAATCCGTGATGCAAAATATTAATGGTCAGAAAACCTCCCTTATTTTTGGAGAAGAGACCGTTAATCTTGAGGGAAATGAATTTATTCAAGAAACGTTAGGCGACTTAAGTTTTGAACTATCCGCTAGAACATTTTTTCAATTAAATCCGGAACAAACCGTCAAGCTTTATAATGAAGTAAAAGAAGCGGCACAGCTCACGGGTAGTGAAAAAGTAGTTGATGCTTATTGTGGTGTTGGAACGATTGGTCTTTGGGTTGCCGATAAAGCGGCTGAAATTCGTGGAATGGACGTGATTTCTGAATCGATTGAGGACGCAAAGAAAAACGCAGCCCGTCATGGAATCAAGCATGCTAAGTTTGAAACGGGTAAAGCAGAAACAGTTTTACCTAAATGGGCAAAAGAAGGCTGGAAACCAGACGTTGTTATCGTTGATCCACCAAGAACAGGTCTCGATCAGCAACTGTTAAGCACGATTTTAAAAATCAAACCGAAAAAACTTGTATATGTTTCGTGTAACCCATCTACTTTGGCAAAAGATATTGATGTTCTGGCTAAAAAGTACAAGCTTGAATATATACAGCCTGTTGATATGTTCCCGCATACAAGCAATGTGGAGTGCTGTTCTTTACTAATATTGAAATAATAAATGTAAGCATGTGTCTAATATAAGGGGTTCATTAATTTAAGCTGTGTTAAACAATCATCATTAACACAGCTTAAATTAAAAGAATATCGTAAAAGAAGGAGATTGAATCGTTTGAAAAATACAGAAGCAAAAAGTGTGTTACCGGAAAACTATGAAGAGTTAAAAAAACAGGCTAATCGAACGTCTAGTTGGAGAGACCGTTTAGATGCAGTCGAAGAGTTAGGACAGTGGAAGAACCCACAAGTAATCGATATCCTCATGCGAATCATGAATAATGATGCGGTGTATAAAGTTCAAGAAGCTGCATTCCGTCAACTGAAAAAGTTTGGTGAAGATGTTCAATCACCGTCAAGGAAAAAAGGTGACTTGATTAAAGGTGTTACGAAGATCTTGTTAAGAGTGAAGAAGAGCTTGCCAGAAGACCATAGCTATAAAGAATTCAAAGAGAAGTTAAAGAAGATGCGGCTTGATGTGTATGATGCATACGAAGGTGATAAGGGCACTGATTTTGATAAGTGGCTTGAAAATATGTGGGTCTCGGTATCGAAAAGGTAAATTTAAACTATAAAAGATAGAGAGTGGAAGCCGTTAATCTATAAAGGTTTCCACTCTTTTTTATGGAACAGATTGTTGGTGCATTTTTAGGATTCAAAATTAAATCCGCTTTTGCAGTTCAACCTTTTCTACCTTCCTAGTATACGATAGTAAATATTAAAAAGGATACGTTGGACTTCGGCTGAGCGATAGAAATAAAATCATTCAACTTTTAAATTAATTTTTGAAACGGCATTATATCCATAGCCTTTCCGATTCCAAAACGCAGTTAGTGGTTGAATTCGACCATTTGAATCCTTTGCTCTTGAATAGATCGTATATTCTCCTGCTTTCTCCACTTTCCAGTTAAAAGACCAATTCGACCAAGCGTATGATTCATAAGGTAACTTTTCCAATTTTGCATTTTTCCATGTTTGACCTTTATCAAAGCTTAATTGGACTTCTGTTATACTTCCTTGACCGGTCCAAGCAATGCCTTCAATTTTGTGAATTCCTGTACTAAGAATCGATAAATTTAATGGTTGCTGAATCGTAGAATTCACATTTACTACTGTGACAGGCGTTTTATCCTCATCATCATGTTTATTTGGATAGTATATATAATCCACTGTTTGGAAGGGTCCTTGGAAGTTGTGTTCAATGATTTTAATTTTACGTAGCCATTTGACAGAAGCCATACCATACCAGTTTGGAACGATTAATCTTAAAGGATACCCGTGCTTAAAGCTCAGTGGTTTATCGTTATATTGATAAGCAATGATGGTATCTGGATGCAAGGCTTTATCTAATGGCAGACTTCTTTCAAAATGCACAAGATCCTCCATATCTGTTCTTTTTCCAAAATCTGCTCCTTCAAAAATGATTTCTTGAGTATTTTTAGAAATTCCTACTTTTTCTAGAAGATAACCCAATGGAACTCCTGTCCATTTTCCTTGACTGATGGCTCCTTCCTCCCACTGCTCTCCATATACCTTTGGTGTGAAATTTGCTCTTTTATTGCCAGCACATTCAATTGGAACGAAAAGGAATTGAGCAGGCATGGATAATAACTCTAAATAATGGAAAAAACTTGGTTGGTCTACATGACCAGTAATCTGTAACCAATAGTTAGAGTGGGTTAGGAATGGATAAGAAAAATGGTTTCTACGATAAAAATATTGAGTTGGAATTTTCCATTTAGTTAGAAAGTGAATAGGTGATTCTTGATTCTCAGGATTTAAACTTTTCGTTATTAAATAAGGGGTTATTCTTTTCTTCTCCATTAAGGCACCTCCTTTATACTATCTATGATATTGCTAATCGAGCCCTATAGAACAGTTAGAAGGATTTCAGTAAAATGAAGGGAAAATACTTGGAAATAATAGAGGGTGAATATGTCTTTAAGGGGTTTATCCAAAATATAGTGTATTTTAAGAATCTCAATAGATTGGTAAATGTCTTTCTGTTGTTTAGACGTTAATTCAATTGAAGAAACTAGTAAGAAAGGAATCATCTGCTTAGGGAAAAGCAGATGATCCTTTAATGAGGGATACATTTGGGAAAATATCTTATTGAGTTTATGAACATCAAAAGCATAATTGGATAGTGCCTGGTACTTGGTATCGTTGAAACTAATATAAAAAGTTTAGTGCCTAATGCGTGACAGTTTTCAAAGATGTATTTAATTTGTTAGCTTTTTCAATTTCATGAAAGTCACATTCTTTTTGATATGTACATTCTGAACAATTATTATGACCATTTTTTTTGAAATAACGATCTAGCTTTTCAATGTGGGTTTTCACAAATTTAAGGTACATGAATCCTTTTGCAACATCATGTTCAGCTGGATAAATCAAATGGCGTTTGCCATCAATTACGGATAACAATTCAATTTTATCAGGTAGTACACCGAAAGCTTTTTGTGAAAAAATGATGATTAAATACTTGTATAATTTAATCAGGCTTTCATCCGCATCAAGCAAATATTTCTTTACACTAAAAGTATTTTTGGACCATTCCCCCACATCTATTGTTAGGGAAATTTTTGTACCGATTTCATCAACGGAAGTTTGGATCCTTTCGTATAGAAACAGAGGTGGTTGATCCGACTTTTCAGATGTTAAAAATAAAAGCAAATGATCCGTCACTTTGGCTAAAATCATATAATAGTGAATTTTGTTTTCAAATAAGCTAGGATGGATCGATTCCCAATATTGATCAATAAGTTTTAATAAATTCAATTTATTTTGTTCATTTAATGGTAATCGATAATAGTCACTTATGATTTTGTTAACTGAGAACTGAACCATCTGTCTCCATTTAACCTCATCACTATTTTTCCTTAAAATATATTGATGGTAAAATTTATAAGGGCATCTTATAAAGGATTCTAAATGGTAATCAGTTAGGGTTTTGATAGAGATCAGATGGTTCTTTGTTTTCATCGAAGGTCCTCCTATTTATTTAAATGTCTAGCAAACTCTTTTCCGAATTCTTTACAATTTTCAATATCATCTGGAGATGGGCTTGTATCAACCTTTAATCCTTCAAGGACGATTTCTGCTCCTCGTTCTTTTAATTTTTCGATTAAAATATCAACCGCACCGGCATACTGATCGTAAGCAGTATCACCAGAACCAAATACGACAGCCTTTTTTCCTGATAAATTAATTTCATCCATTTCTTCATATAAATCTAAAAATTCATCAGGTAGATCTCCCTCTCCCCATGTATAGGAACCTAGTAAAATTCCATCAAACTTTTCGAGCCTAGAGGCTGATGGACTCTCAATAATATCATTAATTTCTAAATCATTTCCAGTTTGTCGTATTCCTTCCGCAATCGCATTGGCCATTTCCTCGGTATTTCCAGTCATTGATGCAAAAACCATAATCATTTCAGACATTATTTTTTCCCCCTTAAGTAAGTGAGTAAACTCTCTTCTGTAAATTTTACAAACAGTGATGTATATGGTTCTATTTTAATAACTGATAACAATTATCAGTTATTAATAATAATGATAATCATTATCAGTTAAAAAAGCAACAATAAATTGAAAATTTTATAATATTAAATATAAAAAAGACGTTGGATATGAAACTCCACGTCCTTATTTTCCTTCTTTTTCACTTAATCTAAAATTCTTGTAAAGTAAAAACATCGAAAAAATGGATATATTCTTATGAGCTTAGAATTAAATCACCTTCTTTTGGGCATATTACATATTAGATAAAAAGGAGGTGTTTAATATGGCGAAAGATGTAAAATGCGAAGTGAATAGCTGTAATTATTGGGCAGCAGGAAACCAATGTAATGCAACTTCTATTTATGTTGTAAATCGTACAAAAGCGCATGCTTCTACTTCTGAAGAAACAGATTGCAAAACTTTTGAACCTAAGATTTAATTCACCTGAAGGCAACTTCTTTGGTTGCCTTCTCTTTTATCAGTATAACCAATAATGAGAATTATTATCAAGGAGTTTGAAAAAATAAGAGAAGTTAATGGATTAACTGATATTAATACCATAATTCAGAATGAACGGGTGCTTATCGACAATGAAAGAAATATAATTGATCTTCTACAATCTGGAGCGTGCGAAAAGTTCTGTTATAAACGCTTTGTAGCGTGAAAGACAGGAGATAAGGAGGATAGGAACGATGCAACCATGTTTCTTGAAACTATCCTGTCAATACTCCTGCATGTGTTATGATTGACAGGTGATGGGGTGCGAAGCACAGGTAGATTTGGCAGAACGAAGGCTGAAGACATACTTATCGAAATGGTATGCCGACGGATATGCCGCACGGCTGAAAAACTAGATATGGTGAGAATAGTTCCGTTTTCATCGCATCCTTTGAAAACGGAATATTCCAAATATTAAGAACTATTTTCTATTAAAACATATCTTTTCATGCTAAAATAGGTTTAACGACTCCAATAAATGGATATAAATTGAGTAGTCAATAATTAAGGGGGAGGGATATGTGTGGAAGTGACTTTTACGGAAATGGATTCCATTTTTAACCGAACGAAAAATGCATTAGTGGAGTTTATGGGGATCATTACACCCATCATTGAAAATGCGAAAGATGACCATGAGCGACTTTATTGGCATCATATTTATGAAGAAGAAGAGCATCGTTCCGATCGTTTGGATATTTTGCTGCCAAAGATTCAAGCATTGCTTAAAAGTGGAGCGGACATCTCTAGTAATCAGCTTGAGTTTGTACACCTTTTACAAGACATCAGCTTAGAGAAGTTTGGCTTACATAACTTTTTAGAACATTTAGATTTGTCCCTTTTCCAATTCAAAGAAACAGAATTCGAAGAGGAAATTCAAACATTAAGAGATGTTACCTATAAGGATTATCAACAAATGAAAGTGGTTTTGGAAAAATTAAATCAAGAATTTCAAGGTGGCATTGAATTTAATACGTCCATTCCAACCGATGAAAAAGAAGGAAACGGCTCGAATGTAAAAGTGGATGCTTATTCACATGATCATTTACCTGAGCCATCTCCATCAAAACAAAGCCTGAGAAAAACGTTAACAGTCGGCAGTCTGAAACAAAGATAAAGGGAGAAGTGATAGGTATGGATAAATCGACTCAATTTCCTGAGTCTTCTTTAACAAGAGGAGAATGGCAGGAACTTGAACAAACCGTGTTTGAAAGTGTTAAAAAGCAGTTAGTTGGAAGAAGAGTGATTGATATTTATGGACCTCTTGGGGAGGGTGTTCAATCGGTAACAAATGATATTTATGAAACGGCCGAACGAGGAGCGATCAGTTTTCATGGCGAGGACTCGGGGCTATCTGTTCCATCTAGGAGGATTACCCTTACCATTCCCTTATTATATAAAGACTTCATTTTATATTGGCGGGATATTCAGCAGGCCAAAACGATTGGAAGCCCAATTGATTTCTCTGCTTCAGCCAACGCTGCACAGCAGTGTGCACTACTTGAAGATGACCTGATTTTTAATGGGTCAAAGGAATTTGATATCCAGGGAATTATGAATGTGAAAGGGAAATTATCTCACATTCGCAGTGATTGGATGGAATCTGGAAATGCTTTTAGTGATGTTGTTGAAGCTAGAAATAAATTGCTAAGAATGGGCCATACAGGACCATATGCTCTCATTCTCTCTCCTGAATTGTATGCACTCGTACACCGTGTTCATCAAGGAACGCATGTACTGGAGATTGAGCACATTCGGGAATTGATGCCAGCAGGAGTTTTTCAATCTCCAATGGTGAAAAGCGGTACAGGAGTTGTTCTGGATGCAGGCAAACAAAACATTGACTTAGCCGTAGCCAGTGACTTTGACACGGTGTTTTTAGATCAAGAGAATATGAATTATTATTTTCGTGTATACGAAGCCATTGTTCCGAGAATTAAGCGCCCGACAGCTATATGCACATTAGAAGATTTCTCTGAATGATTTGTTGCTGAATTGAAACAGCAGAATGATATCATCCTGCTGTTTCAATCTAGGCAATAGAATAAACTTTATTTTCTGAATAAATGATACTAGTGTTTATTTCTTTTTTAACGGCAGGCAGTCCGATATCTTCAATTATCATTCTTGCTTCTTCAAGGAAAATAGGATTCAGGCTGTCTTTATTGATTTCAAATAATCTCTTTAAGTATTTTATTTTTTCTTTTGTTTTGGTTGTTTTGTATGCTTGATTATTTAATTCAACTATTTTTTTATGTTTAGGTTCTTGCAGCAAACTAAGTTCAGTGATATTAACAATGATGTTTTGATGATCTTCCGTCATAAACCCAATTGAATAGATGGCAGATCCGAGTAAATCGATATGGGTGATTACGGCGTGCGGATAGACTTCACCAGTCCGAAGTCGAAGCGTGTTTACTTCAATCACACCGCCAATTTTTCTTTCATTGATTAACAATTTATGAATATCTTTCAGACCGTTAATTTGGTAGACCATGTTGTCATCTCCTTTTTTATTTAGAAGGAAATATATTCATTGATAATAATTATCATTATCATCATTATATAAAAAAACTAGTAAACGGTCAATAGAATATTTGATGAAAGATTTGTAAAATTAAAATACTTTTTTGAAAGGGGATACAATGGGTGAAAAAATTAACAATAGGCTCCTTGAGGTATGATCGCATGAACAGCAACGTTTCGATTGATCAACCTGTTTATATGGAGAAGCCGAATGTCAACGAAACAAATAGGGTAATGGAACTGGAACAAAACCAACGTTATTTTCAAGTAGAAGTAAAAAAAGACCAATCTATTTTGGATGCAGCCCTTGAGCAAAATTTATCTCTAGATTATCATTGTAAAAAGGGTACTTGCGGTAAATGTAAAGTGAAGTTATTGAATGGGAGCACTGATCTCCAACCGGCAAATAGCCTTGAGGAGAAGAAATTACACGATTTAATTCAAAGTGGTTTCCGTCTTGCTTGCCAGGCAAAAGCTAGGTGACGATGTGTTGTTCTATCCTAGTTGGCAGGGATTCGGGCTTCATGCGAATCAGACGATAAAAAGGCAAGGAATAAAACAATTTAAAATCGGCCTCTTTTTTACAGAAAGAACATGAATCACCTATACGATGATGTATCCTCTTTACATGAGGTACATCCATTTTTTTTAATCCGTTGGTTACATGCAACTTACAAGTGAATAGCATAAATGATCTCCCCCAAAGTCAATATTTCTTTACATATTATTTATGGAAAGAGAAAAACATGTCAATTATTACTAAGTCAATATTCGTCCATTTGTTTTCTTCCTAAACTCCTTGTAGTCATCACTAGTAATAATGGAATAGCTTATTGTGTATAATCATTAAAATGTGCCAATGTTAGTTTTAAACATCGCAATATAGGTGACTTTATTCCCATTTTTAGACCTGCAATCTATTACACGGGTAGTGTTTTTTTTTGCTGCTGTTTGCGGCTATTGGGATATATGCAATAGATCCAGTTACTAGAGAAGGGCTAACCCGGATAAAGCTCACTTTAGCTTGAGCTGCGATGTCGCCTCTATGAAAAATATCGCAGAAAAATCCTACAGGTTACTCTCTTCAGCTATGATACTATTCGTGATGAACCCGACAATTTTTCTATGAGTATTCCTTTATTGAAGCTGCTAGATTTTTACTATTTGACCGTTCAACTAAAAAATAAAACTGGCGAAACTATATAGTTTCGCCAGTTTTATTTGCATCTTTTAAAATTTCAATTTTCTTAACTCTTTTGTTAAGAGCAAAGATAAGGTTTTCTAACTCTTTTGTACTCATTTAACTTCAAATTCTAGACCACATCAATTAAGGTGTTTCTTTGAAAAGTGTAAAAATAGGTTGGTGTATGAATGATTTGTATAAAGTGGTTATGAATTGATGGAATAGGCATAATTTCATATTTTTCAGAATTATCATTGACAATGATAATCATTATCGCTTATGATTCTAACTGTTAATGAAAATCATTATCAATTAAAAGCTTTTATAGGAGGAATGATATGTCTACTTTAATCAAACAATCTATTTCCAATGAAACATTGCTTTCCATGCAAAATATTCGTGAGTCAAATGCAAGGTCTTATCCGAGACGTTTACCAATAGCGATTAAAAAAGCAGAAGGTGTCGTCATAACGGATATGGACGGAAAAGAATATATTGATTGTTTAGCAGGAGCAGGTACGTTAGCTCTTGGTCATAATCATGCTGTTGTTCATGAGGCGATTCAAGAAGTGCTAGCGAATTCCACTCCTTTACATACATTAGATTTTACGACGCCTGTAAAAGAAGCATTTGTCGATGAAGTATTTTCGATTTTACCAGAGTCATTTGCACGGAAAGCCAAAATTCAATTTTGTGGACCAACAGGTGGAGATGCAATTGAAGCTGCACTTAAACTTGTAAAAACAGCGACAGGTAATCGAACAATTTTATCCTTTCAAGGAGGTTATCATGGCTCTACACACGGCACGTTAAGTATTAGCGGAACAACGAGTCCGAAAAAGCATATTCATGCACTCGTGCCAGATACGCATTTTTTTCCTTATCCATATGAATATCGCTGCCCGTTTGGAATTGGTGAAAAAGGACACGAGTTTATTAGTACCTATCTTGAGAACACTTTAGATGATCCTGAAAGTGGAATCGTCACACCAGCAGGAATTGTCGTTGAAATTGTTCAAGGTGAAGGTGGATCTGTACCGGCTCCGATTGAATGGTTAAAACAATTGCGACGCATTACAAAAGAAAGAAACATTCCCCTTATTATCGATGAAGTACAAACAGGCATCGGTCGTACAGGAAAGATGTTTGCATTTGAACATGCTGATATTGAGCCAGACGTGCTCGTATTATCAAAAGCAATTGGCGGAAGTCTACCCCTATCTGTTGTTATTTACGATAAACGTCTGGATCAATGGGAAGCAGGAGCTCATATCGGAACATTCCGAGGCAATCAACTAGCAATGGCAACAGGGAGAGCAACGCTACAATTTATCAAAGAACATCATTTACCCGAACAGGCTCATAAGCTTGGGCAATATATGCAAACACAATTAAAGAACCTTCAGCAACGAGTAAAGTCGATTGGTCATGTACGCGGTCGTGGTCTTATGCTTGGTGTTGAAATAGTCGATAAGACAAAGACCCCTAATTCAATTGGAAGTTACCCAGCGGACGGAGAACTGGCAAAAGCTATTCAAAAAGAATGCTTTGATCGCGGTGTTATTTTAGAAGTAGGTGGACGGCACGGGGCAGTTATTCGCTTATTGCCGCCGTTAATTGTGACAAAGCAACAAATAGACGAAGCTCTTGCTCGTTTTGAAGACGCGATAAAAGCTGCTGAAAAGAAACGGGTGAAATAAACCATGAACTCGTTTGATAAATGGTTTTTATCACCGGATTCAAATGGATTAGAGAATTATCATCAGTTTATGACAGAAGTAGTAAAAATAGTTGAGACTCACTATCAAAGTCTTGAAAAACCATATGAACATATTGGTACTGAAGATATCGAAAAGAATATTGAGAGGTATGTAAAATTTGAATACGAAGGGAAATCATCGGATGCTGTTTTAACATCGTTGCAGCATCTGGTGATGGATCATTCACTGCATATTTCGCATCCGGCCGCAATGGCTCACTTACATTGCCCACCTATGATACCGGCACTTGCTGCTGAAGTAATCATTTCTGCTTTAAATCAATCGATGGACTCATGGGATCAAAGTCCAGTAGCTACGTATATAGAAGACGGTGTCATTCAAGAGATGATGAAAGAAATCAATTATCCTCATTCTGCTTCAGGTGTGTTTACAAGTGGTGGAACGCAATCAAACTATATGGCGTTGTTGTTAGCACGAAATGAATATTGCGCCAAGCATTTTTCTATAAATGTAAGCAAACAAGGATTACCAATAGAAGCTAAAAAACTACGAATCTTTTGTTCAGAAAAAGCTCATTTTACGGTACAGCAATCAGCCGCTCAATTAGGGCTTGGTATGGATTCTGTTATAAGTATAAAAACGAACGAACGCTATGAAATATGCACAGATGCTTTATATGAAGAAATTACAAAAGTGAAACAGCAAGGAAATCTCCCTTTTGCAGTGGTAGCAACGATTGGAACGACTGATTTTGGGAGTATAGATCCACTTGGTGAAATCTGTAAATTAACTGATAGGGAGAATATATGGTTACATGCAGATGCTGCGTACGGAGGAGCTTTACTATTTTCAAATCAATATAGTCATCTATTATCTCATCTGAAAAAAGCAGATTCAATTACGATGGATTTTCATAAGTGGTTTTATCAGCCGGTTAGCTGTGGCGCATTTTTTGTGAAAAACTCTTCTATGTTTGAACACATCCAGTTGCACGCTGACTATTTAAATCCAGAAGAAGATACACATCTTCATTTAGTTGATCGCAGCATTCAAACGACGAAGCGATTCGATGCATTAAAAGTATGGTTAACGTTTCAAGCAGTTGGTAAACATGAGTTTGGTGACATGATTGATCATACGATAAAAACGGCTAAACAAACGGCCAATTATTTACAGAAAAGAACGGATATTGAAGCACTGAATAACCCTGTTATGAACGCGATTGTATTTCGCTATCAACCGAAGGTTATTTACATGGATGATCAAAAACAACGATTATATGAAAATAACATAAATCAGTATATTCAACAGTTGCTCTATGAGCAAGGGAAGTTGATTATGGCGAAAACAAAGTTTGAAGGAAAGTCCTATTTGAAACTAACGATGTTAAATCCGCTGATTACATTTGATGAAACTGTCAAACGATTAGATGAAGTAATCAATCTTGGAAAAGAACTAGAAAAAAAGGAGGAGCGATTACGTGAACGATCAGTTATCGGCTAATTTTATTACGATGCAAAATATGATCAATTGCTATATTCGTGAAACAGGACAAGGCGTATGGCAAACGGTAAAAGAGAAAACTAATGAAGAAGTGTTAGTGATTGAATTGAAAAAGCAACCAGTCACACTATATTTTCCCGTAAAATATCGCTCAGTAACAGGGCGTCACTTATTTAAGCGAGAGTTAAGTTATCAAATTCATTATCATGAGATGCAAATGCTTGATATTGTGACCCTGTTATCATTGTTAATGAAAGAAATAACAGATGATTTATTACAAGTAAATGATTTAATTGTACGTGTTCTTTTAAGTTATGAAAATATGAATCTATTTATTGAAAGAAGAAAGCAAGAGTTAGAAGAGTGCTACAAGTGGGATAAAACATTTTTACAGTCAGAGCAATCTTTATTAATCGGTCATCAGCTTCATCCAACGCCAAAAAGTCGTCAAGGAATTTTGCCTGAAGAAGAATCCGTATTTGCACCTGAATTAAAGGGAGAATTTCAGCTTCATTACTTTAGAGCACATCGTTCGCTCGTTAGGGAACAATCGGCTTACAATCAGTCTGCTACAAATAAAATTAAGATGCAATTAAAGCAAGATGATACGGTACCAAAAGAGTTTATCGTGCAATATTGTCAAAATGATGAGTATACGCTTATTCCGATGCATCCACTGCAAGCGCGTTTTTTACTAGGAAAAGAAGAGGTGGGCAATTGGTTTCAAAAAGGACACCTCTCATACTTAGGTCCGCAAGGTGAACTTTTTTATCCAACATCATCTGTTCGTACGGTTTATAGTCCTCGTGCTGATGTCATGTATAAGTTCTCGATTCCCGTTAAAATCACAAACTCTTTACGAGTAAATAAAATGAAAGAATTGAAACGCGGTGTGGAAGTAACGAGACTACTACAGGCAAGTATAGAAAGTGAGCTACATGCTCATCATCCTGCTTTTCAAATTATTAAAGACCCGGCATATGTTACGTTAGGTGATGAAGAGCTTGGGTTTGAAGTGATGATTCGTGATAATCCGTTTAAAGAAACAGATGGAAACAATACAACGCTTTTAGCAAGCTTATGTCAAGACCACGTATACGGTGAAGCATCGCAGCTAGCAAACATCATCAATAGGATTTCTAAAAGTGAAAATCTTACAACTGAACAAGTGAGTGAAATTTGGTTTAAGCGTTACATTGATATTACGTTAAAACCAATGATGTGGCTATATACGCAAAAAGGAATTGCATTAGAAGCTCATCAACAAAATTCAATCATTAAACTAGATCAAGAGGGATATCCATTAACTTTTTATTATCGTGATAATCAAGGCTACTATTTTATGAAATCAAAAGAGGCGGAGTTGCGTGAACTGTTGTCTACATTAAATGGAGAAAGTGATACCGTATGTGAAGATGCTTTAGCTGAAGAGCGGTTCCGTTATTATGTATTCTTTAATCATTTATTTGGGCTAGTTAATGCTTTTGGTGTGAGTGAACTTATAGATGAAAAGAAGCTTTTAACACTTTTAAGAGAAGAACTTGAACCGTATCTTTCTCAAGATCATACGAAGCTTGTTTCTTCGCTGCTTGGAAATCAAGAACTTCCATGCAAAGCGAATTTATTAACCCGTGTTCATGACATGGATGAATTAGTTGGGTCTTTAGAAACGCAATCGGTTTATGTGAATGTAGATAATCCATTGTATAAGGTAGTTGGTGTGAAACAATGACAGAAATGTTACAAACCAATTATCGATTTACAATAGAAGACGTTCAATTGAAACAGGACATTACGTTTCGTCCTGTTTCATTACAAGAAGATTTTGAACGATTATACACTTGGATGCATGAACCGCACGTAATTCCTTATTGGAAATTGAACATTGGTAGAGATGCCTATAAACAGCATCTGCAAACATTTTTAAATGATCCTCATCAACAATTATTAATTGGTGAAATCGAAGGGGTGCCGATGAGCTATTGGGAGTCTTATACGGTTGAAGGTGATGTGATTAGCGAGTACTACTCATACGATCAACACGATCAAGGGATTCATTTATTAATTGGAGAAACGGGATATCTAGGTAAGGGATATATTTATCCACTGTTGTTGACCATTCTAAAGCGGAAATTTGAAATAAAAGATACGAAAAGAGTAGTGGCAGAACCGGATATTCGAAATGAAAAAATGATTGCGGTCTTTAAGAAATGCGGTTTTCAGCCTATAAAAGAAGTGAATTTACCTGATAAAACAGGATTACTGCTTAGTTGTGAAAGAAATGTGTTTGAAAGAAGGTGGAGTGAATGGAACAACGGAACATTTTAGATGTTATTGGCGTAGGGATTGGTCCATTTAATTTAGGATTAGCAGCATTGCTTGAAAAAACAGATTGTACATATATTTGCTTTGAACAGAGGCCAAAGTTTGATTGGCATCCCGGTATGCTCCTTGAAGGGACGACCTTGCAAGTGCCGTTTATGGCGGATCTTGTCACAATGGTCGACCCCACGAGCCCCTATAGTTTTTTAAATTATTTGCATGAGCATGAACGGTTGTATCAATTTTACTTTTTTGAGAAATTTCAAATTCCTCGTAAAGAGTACAATCACTATTGTCAGTGGGTAGCTAACCGTTTAAGCGGTTTGCAGTTTAACAGTGAAGTGAAGAACATTACGCTTCGTACAGGGGAAGACACGTACTATGAAGTAACGGTTCAACAAGGAGATGTCGAAAACACTTATTATAGTCGCCATATTGTGATGGGAGTTGGAACGAAACCAGTTATCCCAAAAGACTTTCAATCGATGCAAAGCGAACAATTTTATCATTCTGCAGACTTTAAAATGAAGCGAGAGCAAACATTGCAAGCAAAAAGTATTACGGTTATCGGTTCGGGCCAAAGTGCAGCTGAGATTGTGTACGATTTATTGCAGCAGCAAAGTGAGCGGAAATATGAGTTGAACTGGTACACACGTTCCAAAGGTTTTTATCCGATGGAATATTCAAAACTTGGTTTAGAGCATTTTTCACCGGACTATACGCACTACTTTTATCATCTAGAACACGAGAAAAAACAGCATGTGTTAAAAAACCAATCCTTGCTGTATAAAGGCATTAGTTTTGAAACGATTAGTGATATTTATGAACTATTATATGAACGCACAATTGGTGGAAGAAACACACCCATCACGATGCAAGCACTAACTGAATTAACGAATATCGAACAAAAAGAAGACCGTCATGTCTTAACCTTGTACCAATATGAACAAGAGGCTTTTCAAAAAATAGAGAGTGATGTAGTGATTTTGGCAACCGGCTATCAGGAAAGGTTACCTTTCTTTTTGGGTGGTCTGAAAGATCATTTGCATGTTGATGATCATGGTCAGTTAGAAATTGATGAGCAATATAAAGTCAAGTCAAAGAGTGAAGAGGCTTCTTTGTTTATTCAAAATGGTGAACTTCATACGCATGGAGTAGGGGCACCTGATTTAGGACTGGGCGCTCGGCGAAATGCGGTTATTATTAACCAAATTGCCGGAGAAGAAGTTTATAAATTGTATCAGCGAACGGTTTTTCAGCGATTTGGGTTTTAACAAGACATGATCCGAACTCCATTTGTTTTTATATGTTTATTTCTAACAATGACGTCTGAAGTGTTATTATCCCCATTTTACCCACAGTATTTCTCAGAAGCATTCGGCATAGAAAGAATTGAGATGACTTCTGTTTTTATCATTTGCTGCAGGCTCGTTGTGATTGTCATGACTCCAGTTTGGGGAATTTTGTTAAAAAGATGGGCAATGAGGCGTGTCGTGGGATGTTCACTTTTGATGACCGCTATTTTAAAGGTGATTCTGAGTGAAAGTACAACCTTTTCAAGCTTTTTAACAACATCGCTTTTATTATTAGTGTTTCAAAGTAGTCTTTACCTACTGTATCCCTATTTAGTAGGAAGTATTGAAAAGCAAGAAGAGAAGGCAAGAAAAACGACTATATATATTATGGTTGTACATACGGCGATTATTGTTTCCAGTTTATTTGGAAGTGTTGTTATATCATGGGAAATGCCACTTAAAGTGTATCAGTTATTTGCTTTTATGGATCTTTGTTTATTAGCTGTTTTACTTTGGACAAAACAATCGTTTTCCGTTGGGCCTAAGAAAAATACCGAACCAACGCCTGTAAAGGCTGTAGCAGAGCCGATTTTCTTTTATATGGTAGCTATTTTCTTTTTTTATCTTGGTCATAATGCGATTCGCCCATATTTCACTCTGTTTGTGGATGGAAGATATGAGGTGAGTCATCAAGTGAATGCTCTATTCTATGTTATGCCAAGTGTTATGGCGATTGTATTAAAGTTATGCGTTCCAATCCGTGTATTTAGTGGTCAAGTTATTCCACTGTTTTATATGGTAACCATACTCAGTGCCTTTACTTTACTAATACAAGCGTCGATTGATAGCCTAGGTATCTTTATTATAAGTCGAATTTTATATGGAGCAGGTTTTTATCTCAGTATGGTTGTGTTAGATATCTATTTATTTCGCCAAAGTCAGGAAGCTGCTACTTATTATTACAGTTGGTTAATTGCTGTACAAAATGTGGCACTGCTGATTGCTCCATTAGTAGCGTTAACCTCGAGTAAAACTAATTTTTATGGACCTTTACTGAGCGGTGCTGTGTTATTAGCCGTATCAGTAGTTGCAATGACGATACGTAATAAACCATTAGAACTTTATAAACAAGTAAAGGAGAATGAAGGATGAATATTGTCAAAACTGATCTTTCTATGTTTACAAAACAGTCGTGGGAAAAAGCAAATCAACAGCTGCTTGCGAAAATGCTCCAAGAGTTTATGTATGAACAAATTATTGAACCAAAGGAAATAAAAAAACAATCGGATGTGACGACGTATCAATGGGAAGATCAAAAAGGAGTGACATACACGTATCAAGCAAAAGATAAGTTATTTGATAGCTTTTATGTTCTTTCTGACACGATACAAGTAACGTCTGAAGGTCAAGAGGTTGGACTTTCCAAAGCACTACAGCTATTGATTGGATTGTCAGAAGAAAAGGGAATGACCCATTCGACAGCAGGACATTTAGCTAAAGAGTATTTTCATACATTAGTTGCCGATTTACATTTGCAGAACAGAAAATCCGCAGATGAACTGGCTGAAATGGATTATGCCGAGTTGGAAGGGGAAATGACGGGGCATCCATGGATTACATATAATAAGGGAAGAATTGGTTTTGGCTATGGCGACTATGTTCGATTTGCTCCAGAACAGAAGAATCATATTCGACTGTCATGGATTGCTGTTGCCAAACAAGTAAGTTCATTTCAATCGTTAGCCACGTTATCATTTGAAAAAATGATCAGACAAGAACTAAGTGAAAATACACTGAAATCATTTGCTAATCAACTGAATGAACGTCAATTAACATTGAGTGATTACTATTATATACCTGTTCATGAATGGCAATGGATGAATGTCATCGTTCCACTTTATGCAGAGTATATTTCCAATGACCTCATTGTACCACTTGGAGAAAGTGAGGACAGTTATTTACCTCAACAGTCAATCCGAACATTTGTAAATACGACTCACCGGGAAAAATATCATGTGAAGCTGCCGATGAGTATTTTGAATACGCTTGTTTATCGCGGGTTGCCAAGTGAACGTACCGTTATTGCGCCTCAAGTAACGGAACACATTCAAGGAATTCGAGATCAAGATGCATTTTTAAAAGATACGTGCAAGATAGGATTGCTTGGTGAAGTAGCAACGTTAAATGTAAGTCATCCAACGTTTACAAAAATTCAAAATGCACCTTATCAATATTTAGAAATGCTGGGTGTTGTGTGGAGAGAAAGTGTCTATGAAGAGTTAGGAGAAGGAGAGCAGGCGATTACGTTAGCGGCTCTATTACATGTCGATCATTTAGGGAATGCGCTTGTGTCAACATACATTCAAAAATCTGGTTTGACACCAAAAGAGTGGATAGAAGCCTTGATGAATGCAGTATTGCCGCCACTGCTGCATTATTTATATCAATACGGTACTGTCTTTTCACCGCATGGCCAAAATACAGTGCTTGTGTTAAAGAATTTTAAACCAGTTCGGATTATTATGAAAGATTTTGTAGATGACGTGAATATTAGCGACCAGCCATTTGATGAGTTACGTTCTTTATCTGAAGAGTTGAAAGCTGTATTAAGAAGTGAGGAACCAGAAGGATTAACGCAGTTTATTTTAACGGGTCTATTTATTTGTCATTTTCGCTACTTAGCGACGATTTTAGAAGAGCATGAAGGCGTAACCGAACAAAAATTTTGGAGCAGTGTTCGGAACGAGATTTTACGCTATCAATCACAATTTCCACAGTTACACGCACGATTTGAGTTATTTGATTTACTTCGTCCTACAGTGACAAAATTAACACTGAACCGAAATCGAATGTTTGACTATGGGTACGAAGATGACGGAGATCGTCCTCATGCAAGTGAATACGGCAAGGTGCGTAATGCGTTACATGAAGTTAGTATATTGGTGAAATAATTTTAATGTTAAATTTCAAAAAGAGACTGTCCCAAAAGGTATTAAATTGGGACAGTCTTATTTGTTAGACCCATTATGTGGCTAGAAAAGTCCCCTTTTAACAGATCTTTACTTCATCTCCCACTTTGAACTTGATTTTTTTCCTCCTTGTTTAGCATTTGAAGATATTTTTTTAGAATCTCAATCTTCATTTCTTGCTCTCTTATCACATAGTCTTTATCCAATTGAGGATTACATTGGGCAACCAAGAATAAGAAACTACAGCATAATCTAATGAATGGAATTTAAGGTTTAACTTCATTCAGCAAATGCTTTTTGTACCGAAAGCTTGCGACAGGTACAGAAGTCCTCCACTTCTGTAAGTGGGGGATGAATGCAAAAAGCTCTCTGATTCAGTGGGGGTTCAAACCCCGGCTGAATGAAGTTAAGCCTCCGGCGGATGCCTCGGATTTTTTAAAGGTCATTTATCGAGCGAGCTCGATAAAAATCCGGGCGCAAATTCGGCGGGGCGAATTTGATAATCGGCCAATGAAGATTTCGAAAAAAACATGTGGCTGACTGAAGATGAATTTGCGGATTTGCTTTATATATTCTTTATAAATTAATGAAGAAACCCGTCAAAAGTCGAGAAAAAAATCCAAAAGAAGTTATCTATTCCGCAACTAAATTATGCAATTTAATGGGCAGAAAGGAATATTCGAGATTGGGAAAACAGAGAAGATGTTTCTGATCATGGCGGTTTAGTGAAAATAGCTGAATTTTTCAATGTGAGTCAGGAATACTGGCTGGGAACAGAAGGAGAGTCATTTGAAAAATTGTCGTTGTTCAAATGACTAGGGTGAATGAAAATAGCAGATAATAAAATGGATTAACTTCAAGGAGGGGTATTATGCCTGAAGGAAAAAATCCAAGAGATGTAAATACAAAGCCTAACGGTAAGACAGTTAAAAAACCTGTAGAGGTTACTGGTGATTTTTACAGTAAAGCTGAAAAGAAGAAGTAAAAAAGAGGCAGCCGATATTGGCTGCCTCTTTTTCGATGTCATATTTGACTTTGAGAAAGCAAAAGTATTTTATAATTTATTTTAGAAATGTATTTTCAATATCATCTAACATTAAGTTAGCAGCTTTTACACCACCAGCTGTATTCCAAATTACATCATCTACTTTGTGTACTTCACCTTTTTTCGCTACTTCAAGGTTTTGGAATAGTGGATCTTCAATCCATTCCTTTTCAAGCTCGGAAGCTGCATTATCCCCAGTTTCGTAAGTAAAGTAGAAGAGGATATCGCCATCCATTAGAGGCATTTGTTCTTTCGTAGCTCCTTTAATCGCAAAATCATCTACATCTTGACTTTCTGGTCTAGCAAATCCAAGTTGGTCTAAAATAACACCAGAGAAAGAGTTCTTTTGATAAATACGAACATCTCCAGCCATAAAGCGAACCATAGAGACTTTCATATCCAACTTGTCCCCAAGCTGTTCTTTTAGATTAGCAATACGAGTATCATACGCTTCAAGGACTTCTTTTCCTTTTTCCTCTTTATTAAGGGCTTTAGCATAAAGTTCAAAGTTCTTTTTCCAATTACCACGTAAGTCTTCTGCAAAAACAGTAGGAGCAATTTTACTTAGCTGCTCGTAAATACCTTCTTGGCGCATTTTATTTCCAATGATTAAGTCTGGTTGTAAAGCAGCAATCGCTTCTACATTTACTTCACTTTCTAATCCAACTACTTCAGCATCTTTCATTTCATCGGCGATATGATCATACCAAGGATCTCCTGTCCATGATTGAACAGCACCAACAGGTGTTACACCAAGATCTAAAAGGGCCTCAGTACCTTCATTTGTTAAAATAACGACTTTCTCAGGTGCTTTTTCTAATGTGGTTGATCCCATTGCATGCTCGACTGTATAGCTAGTATCTTCCGTTTTGGGGCTGTCATCTTTCTTTTCGGCATTGTTTTCTTCTTCGTTGCCGCTGCCGCAAGCAGCTAAGAAGAAGACCATCATGATCGAAAGGAAAGATAGAATAGATCGAATAGATTTCATTTCTTTGTTCCTCCTCTAAATATTAATGATAATCATTTTCATTTATAAGACTATATTAAAGCGTTTTCGTGTTTGTTGTCAATAGATAATTGAAAATGATTATCAAAGTCGTTGACAGAATAATAGTCTTTCAATAGACTTAATTTATGATTTATTTTTTAAAAAAATAATTTTGAAAGGTTAATAGATATGCTTTTAAAGAAAAATGAACAGAGGTTAATAGGACTTTTCATTGCAATTATTTTATTATTATTGTTAATGTGTGCCAGCATTGTGTATGGCTATACAGATACAACCTGGAAAATGGCTTGGGATGCTTTTCAAAGTCATAATGGATCAAATGAACATCTTGTCATTACAACTGTTCGATTGCCTAGAGCATTAATTGCTGCAGCGGTAGGTAGCAGTTTAGCCATCGCTGGTGTACTTTTGCAAACATTAACGAAAAATCCCCTTGCTTCGCCCGAAATATTTGGGATAAACTCAGGAGCTGGTTTTGCTGTCGTAATAGGGGTGACTCTATTCTCAATGGGAAACCTGCAAGCCTTTGCTTGGGTAGCGTTTTTAGGTGCAACAGTAGCGGTTGTTGGAATTTACTCGATTGGATCAATTGGTAGAGAGGGACTGACTCCAATAAAGCTCACATTAGCGGGAGCTGCATTGACGGCGATGTTTTCTTCCTTGACCCAGGGGTTTCTTGTTATAAATGAATCAGCTTTAGAGCAAGTTTTGTTTTGGTTAGCGGGGTCTGTTCAGGGAAGAAAGCTTGAAATATTAACTGCTCTATTACCTTATTTGTTAATTGGCTGGTTAGGATCCCTCTTCATTGCATCGAAAATGAATATATTATCAATGGGAGATGATGTTGCGAAAGGCCTAGGACTTAATACAGTTTTATTAAAAGTTGGAGCAGCTGTTATCATCATTCTATTGTCAGGTAGTTCGGTTGCCATTGCTGGACCGATTGCATTTATTGGAATTGTCACTCCCCATTTAACTCGTGCAATTGTAGGTATCGATCATCGCTGGGTGATTCCATTCTCAGGTCTACTCGGAGGTATTCTGTTGCTTGCCGCAGATATTTTGGCACGTTATGTAATGATGCCAGCGGAAGTTCCTGTTGGGGTTATGACGGCTATCATTGGAACGCCGTTCTTTATCTATATTGCAAGAAAGGGGTTTAACTCAAAATGAGTTCTTATAAAAGTGTTAGATGGTTTAAGGGAAAAATCTCCTTTCTTTTAGATAAACGAGCGGCAAAAGTTTTTACGATAATGGCTATTGCTACTTTGCTCACCTTTATTGTCAGTACGGGAATTGGCGAGATGAAAATTAACCCTCTCACAGTTATACAAGTGTTTTTTGGCGGGGGTACGGAGATGGAACAACTCGTTGTTACGTCTTTTCGTTTGCCAAGAATTATTGTAGCGCTTATGGTAGGGATTTCATTAGCGGTGGCTGGTGGAATCCTCCAAGGGATGGTTAGAAATCCATTAGCATCTCCAGATATGTTAGGAATTACAGGAGGAGCAGCTGTTGCGGTTGTAGGGTTTTTAGCCTTTTTTAGTGATGATAATAACGCTTTAACCGTAAGTATTAAGTGGATGCCTTTAGCTGCTTTTGTAGGGGCTGGAATTATAGCGATTACAATTTATAGACTAGCATGGAAAAATGGAATTTCACCGATTCGCCTTGTATTAATAGGAATTGGAATTTCAGCTCTTATGAAGGCTTTAACCACTTTAATGATGATATTAGGTCCTATTTATCGAGCTAGTCAAGCGAATATTTGGATTACGGGAACTGTAAACGGTTCGACTTGGGCTAATGTTCATATATTGGTTCCTTTGACTGTATTCCTTATTATAGTGGCATTGATGCTAGCACGAAACATGAATGTTCAAGAACTTGGTGATGAGATTGCGACTGGAGTAGGAAGTCATGTTCAACGGCAGCGTTTTTTTCTCATGATGATTAGTACGGCACTCATCGGAAGCTCTGTTGCTTTTGCCGGTGGAATCGGGTTCGTTGGATTAATGGCACCACATATGGCAAGAAGACTAGTTGGTTCTTCTTTTGGTGCATTATTACCTGTATCAGCACTAATTGGAGGGATTCTAGTCATGGTAGCGGATTTGATTGGAAGGACTTTATTTTCTCCATTAGAGATTCCAGCAGGTGTATTCACTGCGGGAATAGGAGCACCCTATTTTATATACTTGTTGTTTAAAACCCGGAATTCATAGAAAAACGGAAGCACCTCGAGCGGCTAGACGCTGAAGCTAGCTAAATAGAAAAGTACGATTATATAGGATATAAAAATAAAAGTTTGAAAATAAAAGTTGTAAAAGGAGCGGGCAAAATGGTGCAAGCAATTGAAACGAAGAATTTAACCCTTTCATATGGAGATACCATCATTATTGACGAGTTAGATCTTAACATTCCAAAAGGAGAGATTACCGTTTTTATTGGAGGGAATGGTTGTGGGAAGTCTACACTTCTTCGCTCAATAGCACGCTTATTAAAGCCGAAAACAGGAGTTGTTTTATTAGAAGGAGAAGCGATTGCAAAAATGTCAACAAAAGATGTAGCTAAGCAAATGGCGATCCTTCCACAATCACCTGTAGCTCCTGAAGGTCTAACTGTCTTACAGCTTGTTAAGCAAGGACGCTACCCATATCAAACATGGCTCAAGCAGTGGACTGAAGAAGATGAGGAGAAGGTGAACAACGCTTTAGCCGCTACAGGTATTGAAAATTTAAAAGACCGACTTGTAGATGCCTTATCTGGTGGACAACGTCAAAGAGCATGGATTGCGATGACCTTAGCTCAGGACACGGATATTATTCTTCTTGATGAACCAACTACTTATCTTGACATGACACATCAAATTGAGATTCTGGACCTTCTATTTGAACTGAATGAAAAGGAAAAAAGAACGATTGTCATGGTGTTGCATGACTTGAACTTAGCCTGTCGCTATGCTCATAATATTGTCGCGATAAATGAAGGGGGAATTTTTGCACAAGGGAAACCTGAATATGTGATAAATTCTAATTTGGTGAAAAAGGTGTTTGGAATGGAATGCGAAATTACAATTGATCCTCTATTTGGGACCCCATTGTGTATTCCTTACGGGAAGGGAAGAAATATTCTAAAGCAAGTAGGAATTTCTCATGCTTGATGTCCTTAATAAAGACGAAATAGAACAATTAAGACCGTTGCGTTTATCAACGGAGGAAAAGTTATCAGAGCTATCCATTCCATTAAATGCGTTAGTAGATGAAAATGTTTTGTTGTGGTATATGGAGAAAGTAGGTGCCCATATTGGGTCTCCTAATTTGCAGGTGACTGCTTCCATTTTCGTCAAAAGATACGCTTTTTTAGCGGTGATCTATTTATATGGAATCACCGCATGGAATAAAAAATTAAATGCTTCTTTAAATAATATAAGCATTCAAACAGAAGAAGCAGAAGATCTGTGGTTACCGAAATTTTATTTTCACAATATTAAAATAGAAATAGCTGAGGAAAACAGATATCAATGGAGGGAAGAAGCGCTAAAGGATTTTTTTTCTGAAAATGTTCATGTCCTTATTGATCAATTAGCAAAAGTGACAAAGCAGTCGAAGCTTATTCTTTGGGAGAATATTGCTATTTATCTATTCTGGTTATATGAATCAGTGTTGCAAAAATTAGATAATGAAGAATTACGAAATCGAGCAAAAGAAGATTTCCATTATCTCGTTTATGAAGCACCTGGAAGTCTCTTTGGAAACGATCATGAAAATCTGATTAAAAGATATTACCATAACAAAAGGTATAAAGCGCATTTGCAAGAAGAAGTTCGTGTGAGAACTACCTGTTGTTTTTCCTATCTACTAGAAGGAGCAACTAATCGTTGTAAAACATGTCCACAAACATGTAATGTGAAAAGAAGGAAGGAATAAATTGAATGATTCATTTCTCGAACAATTCGATGCGTTATTATAAAACACACTGAACTACTTATTAGAAAGGCAATTCCTGAGCCAACGGAAAAATAAAAATTTGGCTCTGTATACTTATATCAGTAAGTCTACGTCAACCCGGTCGAAACAATGGAATGGACTTTATCCCCTATAGAACTACTAAAAATTTAAAGGAGAATCACTTCTTATCTAGAAAGTAATTATGGAAGGATCAAAATAAGGTTTCATAATACATAGGGGGTTGCGGCATGGATTTGCAGTTATCTGGTAAAAAAGCGCTCATTACAGGAGGGAGTAAGGGAATTGGTAAAGCGATTGCTCGCCAATTGGCTTTAGAAGGTGTCGATTGTACAATATGTTCTAGAAATGAATTAGCGTTGAAGGAAACGGCGGCAGAATTAGCTGAGGAAACAGGTAGAAGTATCTATCCAATAGTGGCGGATACCGGTAACCCGGATTCTATAATAAATTTAGTGGAACAAGCGGCAGCTGTAATGGGTGGTATTGATATCTTGGTGAATAATGGGGCACGTGTAAGTGGAGGAGAGCCTGAAGATTTCAATCATGTAAAAGATGAGCTCATTTTAAAAGATTTTGAAGAAAAGTTTATGGGCTATTTTCGTTGTACAAGAGCCGTTGCTCCTCATATGATTAAGAATAATTGGGGACGTATTATTAATGTGAGTGGTATGGCTGCCAGGAATGCTGGAAGTATTAGTGCTGGTGCTCGTAATGTATCTGTTGTTCATTTAACTAAATCTTCTTCAGTCGAGTTAGGGAAACATGGGATTACTGTTAATGCTGTTTATCCAGGTATTACAGAAACAGAAACAACTAGAGAACGATTTCCGAATGAGGAAGATTTACGCAAAGTAGCTGAAATGAATTCAATTGGTCGCTTAGTTAAAGCTGAGGATATAGCGAACGTGATTACATTCTTAGCCTCGCCGTTGTCAGTTTCTATTACTGGTGACGTCATTTCCGTAACTGGAGGAACAGGCAGTGCTGTTCATTATTAAAACACCGATCCTTTTGAAGTAGAGTGGAGAATAATTGGTAAAAAAACGATTCCTTCTTCAGATAGCGTGTATTTCTCGATAGGAGTTTTAATAGTTAAGAGAAATAATTTAAAGATAGTGATGATAATGTTTTAAAGTCAGGAGCCAATTCCTATAAACGGAGTGGCTCCTTTAGCTATTATTTTGTATTATTTCATGCACGGGAGAAATGTCACATCAATACAAAAGCATTCTAAAGCAGCTTAAAATATAAAGCCGATAGCATGATGGCTATCGGCTTTATATTTTAATTGGAGGAACAAGGAAAGTAGAAAATTTGTCCTATTGTAAAGGTTATTGTAAAATCAGGACAAGATAAGTGAAAGAGCCTAATCGCTTAAATGGTTTAGGCCCTTTCACTTATCTAATTTTTTGTATAGCATTCAAGTAAAATAAGAATTTTCTTGCGTGTCAATAGACCATGATTTGAAAAAACCCCAATTATTTGTATGGTACTTGGCACCTAAAATACATAAAAGGAGAGTCACATGAAAACGGTTAGTCAAGATCAGCTTCGTGCATTTAAAGAAAATCGAAAAAATAGAGGGCGCTTACTAATCAATTGTCCGGATCAACCGGGTATTGTAGCGGCTGTATCAAAGTTTCTTTTCGAAAATAATGCAAACATTATTGAATCTAGTCAATATACAACCAATCCAGAAGGCGGAAACTTTTTCATGCGAGTTGAATTTGAATGTCCTGGATTATTAGGGAAAAAAGAAGAGATGAAGAGTCAATTTCAAATCATAGCCGATACATTCTCGATGGAATGGAAAATAGCATTTGTACATGATTTGAAGAAGACCGCTATTTTTGTATCAAAAGAGCTTCATTGCTTACGTGAGCTTTTGTGGGAATGGCAGAATGGTGATTTACTTACTGACATTGCTCTTGTCGTAAGCAATCATGAGGTCGCAAGAGATATTGTAGAATCCATGGATATTCATTTCTTTTATATACCAGCAAGTAAAGAAAATAGAAAAGAAGTAGAAGAAAAACAATTACAGGTTTTAAAGGAATTTGATGTCGACTTAACGATATTAGCAAGGTATATGCAAATTTTGACACCTTCTTTTGTAGAGGCTCAACCATTTAAGGTTATTAATATTCATCATTCTTTCCTACCGGCTTTTGTTGGTGCAAGACCTTATGATCGTGCCTATCAACGGGGGGTAAAAATAATTGGTGCAACGTCCCATTATGTAACGAATGATCTTGATGAAGGACCGATTATTGAGCAAGATATTATGCGCGTTGATCACCGAGACAACATTGACGATCTAAAAAAGATTGGACGCTCTATTGAACGAAGTGTCTTAGCAAGAGCCGTTAAATGGCATCTAGAAGATCGAATTATTGTTCATGAAAATAAAACAATTGTTTTTTAAATAATGGTTTATATTGAAGAAGGGTGCTGTCCAGTGAAACCTGGATAGTGCCTTATTTTCGATTTTATGGAATTATGAGGTGAGGGGTATGGAAAAACAGAGATTTAAATTAAGCTATATCATAGTCTTTTTTGTTTGTTTAGTGGTGATAATTTCTCTAGTCATGACCGATTTAATGTATTTGCCATCGTGTTTGCTAGCGTACTTGATCGAGTAGGAAAAAAGTTCCCATCTTTGACAGGAAACGGTCAGTTGATCTCAGGTTTGAAATATGAGAAGCCAGAATCAAAATACGATATTGGCAACATGGGTGCTGGTTTATTAGCTGCCTTGACATTCTTCACAGTTGGTTCGCTTTTAGGTGATTTCCTACCGCTACATCGTCTTGTTACCGATTGAGGGCATGCTAGCAAAGGTTTTGATTGTTTTGGCTGCCATGCTTACTGCAGCAAATACCACGATATTCTCGCTCCAATTCAATACGGAACCTGACCTTGTATCCTACAGTACATTAATTACCACGTTGATGAGTATTGTGACGATTCCTTTGCTACTGTCGATACTATAGTCTATAGTAATGGGCAATTGGAAGACTCATTTCACTTCTTTCTTGATAAACTCTATATTTAATATGTCTTTCTTTATCGTTATTAAACATTAATTGCGAATTTCGATGAAAAGGTATGATCCTTTCTGCTTTATTAATTGGAAGCGCACTTCAATTTATGGTGTTTCAAATATTAGGAAAATACACCTATTTTTTTCATTGACACGCTTCCTTTTCTCAGATACATTAACATAGGTATATTTTTTTAGGAGGGTATAATGGAGACTCAGAATTACACACAAGTAAAAATAACAACAGCAGATCCATCTGCGCTAGGCTTATTTGGTCTCGCGATGGTGACTTTTGTGGCGTCGTCACAAAAACTAGGTTTAACAGAGGGACTTTCTTTTATCTTGCCGTGGGCATTTTTCTTAGGTGGCCTAGCACAGTTATTTGCTTCGTTTCTAGACGCAAAGCATAACAATACATTTGGGACCACTGCATTTGGAGCATTCGGACTATTTTGGTTCGGTGTCGGAACAACCTGGTTGATTCAGTTAGGGTATTTCGGTGAAAACCTGGCTGCAGATGGAGATGTTAAACAGCTTGGATTTGCGTTTATTGGATATTTAATTTTTAGTATCTTTATGACGGTTGGAGCTATGGAAACACATAAAGTTTTATTCTTCATTTTTGTCTTGATTGATTTTTTATTTATTGGATTATCTTTGAGTTCTTTTGGCATTATGCATGATGCAACGCATATGTTCGCTGCAATAGCAGAAATGGGTATTGCCCTGCTATCTTTCTATGGCTCAGCGGCGGCCGTTTTAAATACACACTTCGGACAAGTTGTATTACCAGTAGGGAAACCATTTGGGATTTTTAAGAAATAATATTGTTTGAAATGGTATTTGAATTCTATTGATGAATTCACTTTTAATATAAGAATTAATAGGAAGAAGGCACTCGATATTTCGAGTGCCTTTTTTCTAGTTTTTGCAGTATCCAAATGAAAATACGTTCATTATTTTTAACTTCATTCAGCAGAAGTCCTCCACTTCTGTTAGTGGGGGATGAATGCAAAAAGCTCTCTGATTCAGTGGGGGTTCAAACCCCGACTGAATGAAGTTAAGCCTCCGGCGGATGCCTCGGATTTTTTAAAGGTAATTTATCGAGCGAGCTCGATAAAAATCCGGGCGCAAATTCGGCGGGGCGAATTTGATCCTGCTTTGAAGGCCTATGGGAAGGTTTGTCTCTTTATTAAGTCATTAAAATTTTGATTTTTCTTTCAAAATAAACGTTACATAATCTGACATAAACAAGGACGTAAATGTTACTTTATGTAACAATAATTAAAATATGTATTTTGGAGGTGCGTTTTAAATGAAAGTTGCTAATTTATTTCATTTTAAAAGTGAGCGTATTAAAGTTTTGCATTTTACATGGTTTGCTTTTTTTGTATCTTTCTTCACTTGGTTTAATATGGCGCCTTTAGCGACAACCATGATGGAGGACATGGGCTGGTTAACGGCTCAACATATTGCAGCTTTAGGGATTTGTAACGTTGTTCTGACAATTCCTGCGCGGATTGTTATCGGTTCTTTATTGGATAAATATGGGCCAAGAATGGTGTATTCTGGATTATTGGTCCTGATGTCCATTCCGGCGATTACATTTGCATTTGGTGATACATGGACACAATTGATGATTTCACGTCTTATCCTTGGTAGTATCGGTGCCAGTTTTGTGATTGGGATTCGCATGGTAGCTGAATGGTTCCCTCCTAAAGATGTTGGTTTTGCTGAAGGGTTCTATGGTGGATGGGGAAACTTTGGTTCTGCAGCTGTCGCTATGATCTTACCATGGATTGCCCTTTCAGTAATTGGAGGAGACAATGGTTGGAGATATGCGATTGCTTTCACTGGCGTTTTCTGTTTTGTTTATGGAATTATTTATTATATTTGTGTGAGGGATACTCCGAAAGGAAAAATATTAATTAAACCAAAAAAAGCAGCTGCTCTTGAAGTTAGTAGTTGGGGTGATCTCGTTCAACTTATCCTATGGACTATTCCTCTTGGTGGGGCGCTTGTCATTAGTTCATGGAGATTAGAAGGAATGGGCTTTATCTCAAATGAAGTATTGTATATGATCTGGGGAGTTATAGGACTTATTGTTATTTATCAAATTTATAACATTCTTAAAGTGAATGTTCCACAACTGAAAAAAGGGATTCCAGAGGATGACCGGTATAAGTTTAAAAACGTCGTTGCATTAAACAGCACATACTTTGCGAACTTCGGTGCTGAACTCGCAATTGTTTCTATGTTGCCTATGTTTTTCCAAATGACCTTTTCGCTTTCTCCAACAACTGCTGGACTGATTGCTGCTTCTTTTGCTTTTGTTAATCTTGTAGCTCGCCCATTAGGTGGGATTCTTTCGGATCGAATGGGAAGTCGTCGGAATGTTATGTTGATTTATATGTTAGGGATTGCGATTGGTCTCGTCTTAATGGGTTTAATGAACTCTAGTTGGCCGATCATAATAGCTGTTGCTATCACTGTTTTAACTTCCGTGTTTATTCAAGGTGCGGAGGGTGCAACATTTGCTATTATCCCAATGATTAAAAAACGTGTAACAGGACAAATTGCTGGAATGGCTGGTGCTTACGGGAATGTCGGTTCAACCATTTATTTAACATTATTAACCTTTGTTACTCCTCAACAGTTTTTCTTTATTCTTGCAGGCGGCGCATTCGTTAGTTTAGCTATTTGCTTCTTTACTCTAGAAGAGCCTAAAAACTCATTTGGAGACGAATACTATTTATCGTCAGAGGAAATAAATACGATGAATAATCAACACGTCCCTCAAGGGGTCGTACAGGCAAGAGGAACAAATCTAAATTAAAGTTTTATTCCACTCTTAACGGGCAGTAAGATCCCCACCTCGAGGTTCAGAGTATAACAAATGAAGATAGGTAGGGGCAACTGCCAGTAAAGGTTCGATAAGCGCTACTAACCATCAGTGGGGGATGAAAAAAACCTCACTGATGGAAGTCTTCTTTATAAGAACCATTCCTTAATGGAGAATGACATTATTTTGTAAATGACGATGCCTTTTGATACCAAGGGGCATCTACGTCATTTTATACACTCGTTTTAAGTTTTTGAAAAAGTCTAAGGGCTGCATAAAGAAGGAATATTAATGCAAAACTTTTAGAGACAAATAAGACGTATTTTCCTAATACTTGTACATATTAAAAACAATCACATTTGAAAGGAGATGATAGGTTATGTCAAATCAAGGGATACAGAATAAGAATCAAACAAGAGCACAAATCGAGAAACAGGATAAAAGAAACGATGTTGAATTAGGTAATGAATTTCAAATTGGGAACTCAAGTTCACAAAGTCAAAAAAAGAGTGGACGTCAAGCAAATAAAAAATAACCTGAATTTTTCGAAGGGCTAAGTGTGTTGTCCCAATTGTATATGTAATAGTATAAACAGAAACTAATCCTCATTCCGTTTTGATCGATGGGGATTAGTCGTCGTTAGAAAAAGTATATCTTCATACATTCTATCAAACGAATATTTGAAATGGTTACTTCCATCGTTTAACTTCATTCAGCAGAAGTCCTCCACTTCTGTAAGTGGGGGATGAATGCAAAAAGCTCTCTGATTCAGTGGGGGTTCAAACCCCGGCTGAATGAAGTTAAGCCTCCGGCGGATGCCTCGGATTTTTTAAAGGTCATTTATCGAGCGAGCTCGATAAAAATCCGGGCGCAAATTCGGCGGGGCGAATTTGATATACGAAAGTGCTAATTGGAAAGAATGTTTAGTGTCAGAGATCCACTGAACTTTCTTTCCAGTTAGTAATGGTCCATGTTCTTGTGATTATCCGGATTAGACTGCTACATTATTATTTAAAAAAAGCTTATAAATGGTAGAAATAAAAATGAATTCGACCCTCTATTGCTATTTAGATCAAGCCCAGCAATTCTTAAGAACATCCTGCTCCTATCCCTTTCAATTCGTTTTACTGTGATCTATATTATAGTGACAAAATTTGCAACTTTGTTATAATAAGAATAGGAACTATGGCTTGGATGGTGAAATTTCTTGAAGAAAAGAAAAATAAAAAGTGAATTAAAACAAACGATTAAATTACTCAAAGATATTGAATTTGCATTGAATGAATCATCCATCGTGGCAATTACCGATAAGAAAGGAATCATTCAATTTGCAAATGATAAATTTTGCGAATTATCCAAATATAGTCGTGAAGAACTTGTCGGTCAAGACCATAGAATTATAAAGTCAGGTCATCATTCTAAAGATTTCTTCAAAGAAATGTGGAAGACGATCGGTAATGGAAAGGTATGGAAAGGCGAAATTAAAAATAAAGCGAAAGATGGTTCCTATTATTGGGTTGATACGACAATTGTTCCTTACTTAAATGGACAAGGGGTACCGTATCAATATATTGCGATTCGAAATGATATTACTCAGAGAAAACAGATCGAGGAAAGAATAAAAGAAATGGCTTTTTATGATCCTTTGACTAAGTTACCTAATAGAAATTTTTTAAATAAATATCTTGAAGAATTGCTAATATCTCACAATAATGAGGAAGAACTTATCGCTATGTTCTTTTTAGACTTGGATCGATTTAAAACAATTAATGATACTTTAGGACATAATATAGGGGATGCTTTGTTAAAGCAAATTGGTAATCGCTTACAAGGTTCCCTTCGTAAAAGTGGCTTTATCTCTCGACAAGGCGGAGATGAATTCGTCATCGTGTTAGCTAATATAAGCGATGAGGAAGAAGCAACAACAGCTTCAAAGGAAATCGTTGAATTGTTTTCTCTACCGTTTAACATAAATAATGAAAAACTATATATATCAGCAAGTATTGGGGTAAGTTTGCATGCTATTTCTCAAATCAAAAGGACGAACAAAACGATTGAAGAGTGCATTGATATGTTGATTAAGCAATCTGATATTGCTATGTATCAAGCAAAAGAATTGGGTGGAAAGAATTATCAGTTCTGCTCATCAGAACTTAATAAAAAAGTGATAAGAAAATCAAATTTAGAAAAACAGTTATGCCAAGCACTAGAGAATAAGGAGTTTTCAATTGTCTATCAACCTCAAGTAGATTTAGTTAGTGGAGATATGGTAGGAATGGAAGCGTTACTTAGATGGGAAAACCCTGAACTAGGTAAAGTAGGACCATTTGAATTTATCCCTATTTTAGAGGAAATGGGGTTAATTATTCCAGTTGGAAATTGGGTGCTAAAGCATGTCTGTGAACAGATGAAACAATGGCGAGAAGATGACGTTTATATATCAAATGTGGCGGTTAATGTATCACCAAGACAAATTCATAAGAGCATGTTCGTTGATACTGTTAGAAAAATTTTAGAAGATACAGAACTACCCCCTGACTCTTTAGAATTAGAGATAACAGAAAGCACGATACAAAATGTTGAAGAGTCTATTGAAATATTAAACCAATTAAGAAAATTAGGTGTGAAACTGTCTATAGATGATTTTGGTACTGGATTTTCTTCATTAAGTTATTTGAAAAAATTGCCTATTGATAATCTGAAAATAGATAAATCTTTTATAGATGAATTAGATAAAGACGGAGAAGTGATTGTGAAAACGATTATAGATATGGGGAAAAATCTTAACTTTAAGGTTGTGGCTGAAGGTGTGGAGACTGAAATGCAATTAAGTATTCTTAGAGGCCAAAGATGTACCCTAGCACAAGGTTATTACTTTAGTAAACCTATCTCTCCTGAACAAGTACCAGACATATTACAAAAATATAGAAGAGAATTTTCGCTTTTATAAAGGCTATGTCAATGATGATTGTTGATAAATGATCTTTGATGTATGCGGCTATGTGTTTGATTCAGTATGAATTACTTAATGAACGCGTCTACCAAAGGTCATTGGAGCATCAACACGATTGTTTAACAAAGCCTTTATAAAAAATATAATTCACTCTGTAAAACAAGGTTTTTCAGGCTGTTACTTTCTGTTATGAGGTGTTCAACTAGCAGAAAGGTGTTAGAAAATTGATACATGATTTTCTGACACCTTTCTGCTTTTATTTTCTTTTAAAACGACAAAATCTTTTTGTGAAATTTTGTATGATAAAAAAGAGGACAGATTGGGATTAGCAGGATGCTACTACATTTTGAAAAGGGGAAATTAGCTAGGGTGGGATGCTTAATAAGGAATGCTTCGCATACGCATAGGTATAACAACTGTTTAATGGGGAAAGGAAGATAGAAAATGACTTTAACCAATGTGAACTATAAAAAAGTAGAACTATCAAATGGAGAAACCATCGCTTATCAGGAAAGAGAAGGTGGAGAGAAAAAGGTCTTGCTTATCCATGGGAATATGACCTCTTCAAAACATTGGGATCTTGTACTAGAAAATATGGACTCGGGTTATAAGTTATTTGCCATTGATTTGAGGGGGTTTGGGCAGTCATCTTATCATCATGAAGTCCGTTCCATTAAGGATTTTTCGGAAGATGTTAAGGGATTTGTGGAAGAGCTTGGTTTAACCGACTTTTCCATTATTGGTTGGTCGACTGGTGGAGCAGTGGGGATGCAATTTGTGGCAGATTATCCTGGTTGCTGTGAAAAGCTAGTGCTGTTAGCATCGGCTTCAACGAGAGGCTATCCTTTCTATGGAAGCAATGTATTCGGGCGACCCGACCTTGAAAACCGCCTCACAACCTACGATGAAATTCGAGCGGACGCCGGTAAAACCATCCCCATGCAGTATGCCTATGATACAAAGTGTCAGCCTTTTTTAAAAACAGTGTGGAATACGCTTATTTACACGGATAATCAACCAAGTGAAGAGAGATATGATGAATATATTGATGATATGGTAAACCAAAAAAATCTGGCAGAAGTGTACCATGCTTTAAATATTTTTAACATTAGCGAGAAGCATAATGGCTTAAGTGAAGGAAATGGACTGGTGAAGAAGATTAAACTTCCTGTATTAGTTCTTCGAGGTGATCGTGATCAGGTCATTACGGAACAAATGGCAAAAGAAATTGTTGAAGACATAGGAGATGTGGCACGATTTATAGAATTAAAGGATTGTGGTCATTCACCATTAGTAGATGATCTTGACCAGTTGCTTCAAGTGGTCATGGAATTTTTGGGCCGATAGAGATTTTTTTAATAAGATTCGATAACGACAGCGTTTATTCGTGCCCGAAAATGAAGAAATGATCAAAAAACGGTAACGAAAGCGCCTACATGATACCAAAAGGAGTGATTCCAGTGAGGTGGGAGCTTGATTGGATTGAAAATAGAGCTCGATTAACACCGACTGCAGAAGCTATTGTTGATGTGGAACAGAAGAGAAGTTGGACCTTTTCTGAAGTGAATAAACGAAGTATGGCTACTGCAAGTTGGCTAAAGAAACAAGGAGTAAGTAAAGGGGATCGAGTAGCCTTACTATCTCCTAACCATATTAGTTATTTTGACTTACTTTTTGCATGTGTGAAATTGGGAGCTATATTTGTTCCTATTAATTGGAGGTTGGCTGCCGATGAAATGGACTATATTCTTCAGGATTGCACACCGAAGGTAATCGGCTATCATTCATGTTTTTCAGAAAAAATGAATGAGCTTGTTCTCTTCCCCTCTATGCGATTCAAAATCGATGATGAAGTGTACCTTGATCAAGTTAACTCCCTACATGTTGAAACAGAATTAACGGAACAGGATCCCCTTGCCATCATTTATACAGGTGGAACGACCGGAAAACCGAAGGGGGTGGTATTGTCACATCAATCGATTATGTCGAATGGGTTAAATACGATCTTAAGTTGGAATTTAACAAAGGAAGATACCACCCTTACGTATATGCCGTTGTTTCATACAGGTGGCTTAAATGCTTTATCGATTCCTCTTTTAATGATAGGCGGAAAGGTGATCATTGCTAGTATGTTTAAACCGGTCGAAGCGATCCGCTATTTAAATGATTACAAATGTACGATTGTCTTGTTTGTTCCGACGATGTATCACATGATTGTTCATGCAACAGAATTTAAAAAGCAAGCGTTTCCAACAGTGAAAACCTTTCTTTCTGGAGGAGCTCCCTGTCCTCTAGAAATCTATGAGGAGTTTCAGCGTAAAGGATTGGAATTTAAAGAGGGTTATGGTTTAACAGAGGCGGGTCCAAATAATTTTTATATGGATCAGAGTAAAGTGAACGAAAAAAGAGGCTCTGTTGGAAAACCTATGCTGTTTAATGATGTAAGAATAATGAGAGAAGATGGAACAGAGGCAGGTTCTGATGAAGTGGGAGAGTTATGGATTAAGGGAAAGCATACTTTTAAGTGTTATTGGAATAACCGAGAAGCTACAGCGGAAACAATGTCTGATGGATGGCTTCGAACAGGCGATTTAGCAAAAAAGGATACGGATGGCTACTATTATATCGTTGGTCGAAAAAAAGATCTCATTATCACAGGTGGAGAAAATGTTTATCCGTTAGAAGTGGAGCATTGGATTTCAAACCTTCCGCAAGTTGACGAAGTAGCTGTTGTTGGAATACCTGATCGGAAGTGGGGAGAAACGGTTACGGCATTCATTGTTTTAAAAGAAAATGGAAGTTTAACATTATCAGATCTAATGCAGCATTGTTCTATAAAACTTGGAAATTATAAGATTCCAAAAGAAATCATTTTCTTAGAGGAACTTCCGAAAACACATGTAGGAAAAATTAATAAAGAAGAATTAAAGAAGCTAGGAGCGAAATGCTTTTGATTTCAAATCTTAGATTGTAGTTCTGTTACAAGTGAGGATGAGGCAGAGTAAGCATGTCTTATTCTGTCGCAACGTCTGCACAGGCGAAGTCTTCTTTATTCCCAAAAAAACTCATTCACTGTCTACTGGTGGATGAGTTTTTTTGGGAATAAAGAGAAACAGAAAAGGTTGATTACTTATGTTTTCCTCTTCTAACAGATGATCAAATATTCATTACTAGTATGGGGAATGGTGTTCAACAGCTATTTAAGTGAAAGACAAAGGTAGTAAATGAGTTTGAAGAATTCTCAGAGTGGAAGTTCTAGAATGGGCTACTCCATAAGGTGTCTGACACTTTATGGGGCAGCTTATTTATTGCTTAGAATCCCAACTAGAGGTGTTTTTTGTTATGATGGTAATAGAATGGATTCAGGAGGGGAATTATGTACGTTCATCGGGAATATCCAGAGTTTTCATGGTCCAATTCAAGGCATAAAACATTTCTAGAATGCAAACGTAAATATTATCATCATTATTATGAATCACATAATGGGTGGTCGTTTGATGCATCTGAAGAAAAGAGAACGGCCTATCGATTAAAAAATATAAGTAACCTCCCGATCGTATTAGGAGAAGAAATTCATAAAGCTATTGATAAACAGCTAAAAAACTTTTTAAAAGGGAAAAGATTATTGACTGAAGAAGAAATGGTCAAGTTAGTATCCCAAGGTCTTAATAAGGCTTATATTGATTCCACTAAATGTTTGCCGTCTTGGTTAGATAGACCAAAGAAGTATAAAATGTTGCATGAAATCTATTATGAAAAAGGCATTCGTTCAGAAGATATTGAGGCGACAAAGGATAAACTAAGAAAGTGTATTCATCATTTCTTTCAGAGTCAAACATATCAAGATATCCTAACAAAATTAGAGGTACAAGTGCTAGAATCTGAGGAATTCCGGATTTTTGAAGTGAATGGCGTTGACGTATTTGTTGTACTTGATTTTGTTTATAGTGACGTAAATCAGGAAAAATGGGTCGTTATTGATTGGAAAAGTGGGAAAGAGTCTGAAGATGATCGAAACCAATTAGCGTTTTATGCACTCTATTTATCAAAAGAACATAAGATTCCAGTGGAAGACATTGTAGTGAGCAATGAATATTTGTTAACTGGAACGAGTCGTGAACATAAATTAACACAGTTTGATCTTGATTCGTCTCAAGAAATCATGAATAATAGTATCTTTTTGATGCAGCAATATTTGGAGGACCGTGTTCAAAATAAACCAGTAGAGAAAGAACATTTTGAGATGAATCCATCTAGAAAATGCAACAACTGCAACTTTAAGGAACTATGTCTCCCTGCATCGAATCAATAAACACAAAGGTGAGCAAACTTAACGAGATGTAAATAAAAAAACGTAAGGATGCCTGGTAATGCATCCTTACGTTTTTTAAGAAATAAGTTGTTTTTCTAAAAATCGGTAAATGTTTTCCACTAATTGTTCAGGCGTTTTCCCTGTTACAACCTTACCATCTACGAGAGCATAGGGGGAACGGTCGCATGTCCCGCAATAACGGATACATCCATATCCAACAACATTTAAATTAGGATCTTTCTCTAAAATTTCTCTAGCCTCTCGCGCACCATTTTCTAAATTGATCACACAAAATCCAACGGTTGGTTTAATCATTATTATTCACCTCATAACTATAACTTGTCTTGTAGATAGCAGCTTTGCTATCTTTTTTTATTCCTCAAACATTTATTATTAAAATGATCATCAATTTGACCTATAACGGTTGTTGGTATTATCAAAGTTTAGATATATTTTTTTGTGTTCATCACCAATTTTAAGTCATTTAGTGATTTTTCACAATGTTTTTATATAAAAGCTTTATTTCATAAATAATTTAATATATGAAATGAAGCTCTTTGTTTATTTTAATATAAATTTCCTAATATTTATGTGTAAGATAATGTGACATGATTCGTTTTTTTAAATCAGTTTTGTGCAAGAATAAAGATACATGTTTCATAACCATCTTTTTTTACTTGCTGGAGGTTTTAGAATGAATAAAGAAAAATTAGTAATCATAGGGAACGGAATGGCGGGTATACGTTGTGTTGAGGAGATTTTAGAGAATGCTGCCGACTTATTTATCATAACTGTATTTGGAAGCGAACCACATGTAAATTATAATCGAATTTTATTATCTACCGTACTGCAAGGTGGTACAGCGTTTGAAGATATTACAATAAATGATCGCCAATGGTATGAAGAAAACAATATTCAACTGTTTGCAGGTGAAACAGTTGTGCAGATTGACACAGAGAACAAAATGATAAAAACAGATAAAACTAGAGAAGTACCATATGACAAACTGATTATAGCAACAGGCTCTGTTCCGTTTGTTCTTCCGCTTCCTGGTAGTGATAAAGAAGGGGTTATCACCTTTCGAACCATTGAAGATTGCCGAAAAATGATTGAAGTATCGAAACAATATAAAAAAGCAGTCGTAATCGGTGGTGGCTTACTAGGTCTAGAAGCGGCCAGAGGGTTATTAAATCTTGGAATGGACGTGAATGTTGTCCATCTTTCCGATCGTTTGATGGAAAGGCAGCTGGATTACACAGCAGCAAAAATGTTGAAAAAAGAATTAAAAGGTCAAGGAATGAATTTCTTTTTAGGAAAAGAAACAGAACAGATTATTGGAAATAACCGTGTAGAAGGGTTGCGTTTTAAGGACGGAACGGAAATAGAGGCAGACCTTGTGGTTATGGCTGTAGGAGTTAGACCTAATGTACAGCTAGCCAAGGAAAATGGTATAGATACGAACCGTGCCATTCTTGTAAACGACTATTTAGAAACAAATGTGCCAGATATTTATGCCGTTGGGGAATGTGTTGAACATCAAGGAATGGTTTATGGGCTTGTGAAGCCACTTTATGAACAGGGAAAAGTATTGGCTAAACATATAAGCGGTCAAGAATGTCAGGGCTACCAAGGCTCCATTCTCTCAACACAGTTGAAAATATCTGGTGTTGATGTTTTCTCAGGTGGTGAATTTGTTGGTGATGAAACCACAAAAGCCATCACTGTTCATGATGAGTTTAATGGAGTTTATAAAAGAATCGTCTTTCAAGAAGACAAAATGATTGGGGCTGTTTTATTTGGAGATACAAGTGCAGGCTCAAAATTATTGAATCTGATTATGGAAAAGAAAGACATACCTGATAGTGAAAAAAACGTGCTGTTCCAATTATCTGAAGATGGTGAAGGTTCAGTTGCTTCTATGGCTCACAGTGATATTGTTTGTAACTGTAATGCGGTGACAAAGGGAGCTATTCTCGAAGCGGTTCAAGAGAAAGATTTAACAACGGTTGAACAAGTGAAAAAGTGTACAAAAGCTTCTGATTCTTGTGGTGGATGTAAGCCATTAGTTGCTGACCTGTTAACGTATATTCAAAGTGATTCATTTGATGAAGTCATTGAAAAGAAGACTATGTGTACTTGTACAACTTTGACAGAAGATGAAGTTGTCCGGGAAATACAATTGAGAAATCTTTCATCTGTACAAGAAGTGATGGATGTATTGAACTGGAAAAAACCAGGGGGGTGCTCTGCATGTCTTGGTGCACTAAATTATTATTTAGGCATGATTCATCCGGATTTTGAAAGTGAGCAAGAATCTCTTTTGGTCAATGAGCACATGAATGTAATGATGCAAAGTGACGGTACGTATACAATTGTTCCACAAATGTATGGGGGGATGACAGACGCTGGGCAACTAAGAATAATTGCTGATGTTGTAGAGAAATACCATATACCGAACGTGATTGTAACGAGCGAACAAAGGATTCATTTAATGGGAGTAAATAAGCAAAGCCTTCCAAATGTATGGGAAGAATTAAATATGCCATTAAGTCCTGCTAGTCCTTATGCGATTCAATCCATAAAAACCTATATTGGTGAAGATATTTGCTGGTGTGATAAGCGTCCATCTCTTCAATTAGCTGTTCATTTAGAAAAGCAGTTGGAATGTTTAAAAACCCCAGAGCGTGTCCAAATGGGTATCACTGCTTGTCTGCATAATGGGGAAGAGGTCCTAACAAAAGATATTGGATTCATTCGTATGAATAGAGGATGGGAGATTCACGTAGGTGGGCGCAGCGGACGCGACGCGCAAGTTGGAGAATTATTATATGTTGCTGAGACTAGTGAGGACGCATTGGATATCGTTACGGCTTTGATTCAATATTACCGTGAGACAGCCAACTATTTAGAACGTATAAGCGGGTGGATTGAGCGAATTGGTTTAATACACATACGAGAAATTCTTTTTGAAACAGAATTGCGCAACCAACTAATTGAACGACTAGAAGAAGAAGTTTATAAGTATAAGAAAATGGTAGAAGGAAGATACAGTAAATCAGTTTGATAGAAAGGATGAAGTGCTATGACTGAAATGTTATTGAAGTATTTTCGTGAAAAGGAAAAACAGGTACAGTCGGAAAAGGTCTATGATACACAATGTCCATATTGTAGTATGCAATGTAAAATGCAACTAATTGAGCAAACGGTTGTTAAACGGAAAAGATATTTAACTGTTGGAAAAGAGAACCCTACTTCACATGGGCGTTTATGTATTAAAGGGATGAATGCACATCAGCATGCATTGCATAATGATCGAATTAAATATCCATTATTGAAAGTAAACGGGGAATTCACCCCTATTTCTTGGGAGCAGGCTTTAGGACATATCAAAGAAAACTTTGCCAAAATTCAAACCGAAGATGGAACGGATGCGCTAGCTGTTTATGGAAGTGCGTCCGTTACAAACGAAGAAGCCTATTTATTGGGTAAATTTGCACGTGTCGCTTTAAAAACAAAACACATTGATTACAATGGTCGTTTATGTATGTCAGCAGCTGCTTCAGCTGCAAGTCAGACTTTTGGAATGGATAGAGGTTTCACAAATAGTTTGTCAGAAGTTCCATTTGCACAATGTATTATTTTAGTGGGTACAAATATTGCTGAATGTCAGCCGACCATCATGCCTTATTTTGAAAAAGCAAAAGAAAACGGATCGTTTATTATTGCTATCGACCCTCGCGAAACGGCAACAACAAAAATGGCAGACTTGCATTTAAAGGTCAAACCAGGAATGGATGCTGCACTAGCCAACGGATTATTAAAAGTCATTATTGAAAAAGACTATATTGATGAGGGCTTTATTCAAGAACGAGCAAAAGGGTTTGAAGAAGTGAAAGAGTATGTTTCTTCCCTAAATATAAAAGAAATTGCTGAATTGACAGGGGTTCCTGCTGACCAAATTGAAAGAGCGGCCACTGTGTTTGGGCAGAAGGAAACGGGAATGATTTTTACAGCAAGGGGAGTTGAACAACAAACAGATGGTTCTGTTGCTGTTCGTAATTTGCTAAATATTTTGATTGCAACAGGCAAGATTGGAAAATTAAATTGTGGTTATGGAGCCATTACCGGGCAAGGAAATGGTCAAGGGGCAAGGGAACATGGCCAAAAGGCAGATCAACTTCCGGGGTATCGTTCCATTGAGAATGAAGAACATCGAGCATATGTGGCAAATGTATGGGGAGTGGATAAAGACGATCTACCGAGAAAAGGTGTTTCTGCTTATGAAATGATTGAGAAAATGGATCAGGGTGAAATCACAGGTTTGTTTTTAATGTGTTCTAATCCGGTTGTCTCCAATCCAAATGCTCATTTTGTTAAAAAGGCATTAAAAAAGCTAAAGTTTCTTGTTGCAGTTGATTTATTTATTTCAGAAACGGCTAGTTTGGCAGATTTAATTTTACCTGCTACCTCTTATTTAGAAGATAAAGGAACCATGACAAACTTAGAGGGGAGAGTCACTTTGCGAGAATCAAGCTTTCCTAGTCCGGGAGAAGCAAAACATGATTGGCAAATTCTTTGCGACATTGCTCGTGTTCTTGGAAAAGGAGAATACTTTTCATTTTCATCTGCTGAAGAGATTTTTAATGAATTAAGAATGGCTAGTCGCGGAGGAATTGCAGATTATTATGGAATCACATATGACCGTCTGAAAGAGGAAAAGGGGATCTTATGGCCTTGTCCAACCCTTGATCATAAAGGGACGGAACGGTTATTCCAACAATCCTTTGCACACAAGGATGGAAAGGCAATGATGGTTGCGGTTTCCAATACTCCAGTTGTTCCAAAGGAGCAACCGAGTGAAGAGTTTCCGCTGTATTTAACTACAGGAAGAGTCATGTCTCACTATTTAACAGGTGTACAAACGAGAAAAAGCTCTTCATTGGCAGCAAGAAATTTTGAATCTTTTATGGAAATCCATCCGGCTACGGCAAAGAAGTTTGGTATTCAAGATCAAGTGCTAGTCAAAATTGAATCGAAAAGAGGAAGCATTGTCGTTAGAAGTAACTGGTCAGAAACGATACGTCAAGATACAGTTTTTGTCCCTTTCCACTGGGCAGACTCGCAAAATGTGAATCGACTTGTTTCAGGAGATTTGGATCCAATTTGTAAAATGCCAGGATTTAAAGTTAGTACTGTAAAGATTGGTCCCTATGTTGATTTGATTGAAACACATGAAAAAACACATCCAATGTATAGATAATCCTTTATTTAACTTCATTCAGCAAATGCTTTTTGTACCGAAAGCTTGCGACAGGTACAGAAGTTCTCCACTTCTGTAAGTGAGGGATGAATGCAAAAAGCTCTCTGATTCAGTGGGGGTTCAAACCCCGGCTGAATCAAGTTAAGCCTCCGGTGGATGCCTCGGATTTTTTAAAGGTCATTTATCGAGCGAGCTCGACGACGGACAGGACGTCCTAGTCAGGCGAAAGCCACAGGATGTGGCTTTCTGAAGCGTGATAAAAATCCGGGCGCAAATTCGGCGGGGCGAATTTGATAATACTAATTTTTTCTCAGCAAGAGAAATACAAGGTGGGCTGATACAGTGAAATCAAAAAATCAAACATCGATATTAATGTTATCAACTATAGCCATGATTGTTTCCTTTACAGTCTGGTCGGTCTTTGCACCGGTTGCTACGGAAATTCAAAAAGTGTACCAATTAAGTGACCTCGAAAAAAGTATTCTTATCGCTACACCCGTTTTATTAGGTTCTGTGATGCGTATTCCGATGGGGATCTTAACAGATCGATATGGTGGTAGAAAAATCTACGCTGTGACAATGCTCTTGCTTATCATACCGATGGTTGGAGCAGGGTTTGCTGATTCTTATTCCATGCTCTTATTCTGGGCGCTCTTTATTGGGATGGCAGGAACAACGTTTGCTATTTCCATTGCCTATGTATCTAGATGGTTTCCGTCAGAAAAGCAAGGCTTAGTTCTAGGAATTGCCGGTATGGGGAATTTAGGATCTGCGGTGGCTAATTTCCTCATTCCTACCATTTATAGTTCATATGGTTTGGAGTGGGTTTTTTGGAGTTTCGCTTTTGCGATGGGGATTATGACCATTATTTTTTGGATAGGTACAAAAGAGGTGCAAAAAATAAGTGAAACCAAAACGTTAAAGGAAGCATTGTCGGTATTAAAATATAAAGCAACATGGATATTATCTGTTTTTTATTGCCTTACTTTTGGAGGCTTTGTTACTTTTAGTATCTATTTACCTACTTTGTTGTATGATTTATTTCAAATGACGGCGGTATCCGCTGGGATCATAACAGCCCTCTTTGTCGTAATCGCAACGTTTGTACGTCCGGTAGGTGGGTATTTATCTGATCACTTTGGTGCAAAAAGAGTGTTAACCTTTGTTTTTAGTGGTGTATTGTTAGGTGGATTATCTATCGCTTTGACATTGGGAAATCTTACTTTCTTCAGTATAAGTTGTATGATTATTGGGATTATGCTGGGTATCGGAAATGGAGCAGTTTTCAAGATGGTACCTGAAGTTTCATCAGAGAATATAGGGTCGGTAACAGGTATTGTTGGCGCAGTTGGAGGTATTGGAGGTTTCCTTCCACCTATTATCATTGGATTTACGAAAGATATGACGGGTGATTATTTTCTGAGTTTTACTTTGTTATCTATGTTCTCCCTCGTTTGTCTAATCATTCATTATATGGGAAGTGATAAAACGAAGGTTAATTTGAGTACAAGAAGTAGTGCATAAAAGTGGTTGGCTCACTTACTTTGAGAAAGAGGATGTTCCAAAAGTTTTTTTACTTTTGGAACATCCTCTTTCTTTTTATCCAGAATAAAATCGTATGTTAACTTTTATTAAAAAACAATGTTAGATTATCTAACAGATATATGGAATATATCTTTTGTTACCTATAGAATATAAATATATTAAATAATGAAATATACGAACCAGATCTATGGTTCTTACGATATTGATTGGAGGACTATACATGACGAAACAAAAATTGGTGCTAATTGGAAATGGAATGGCTGGGGTTCGGTGCTTAGATGAAATATTAAAATTGGAGCCAAACCGTTTTGAAGTAACTGTTTTTGGGAGTGAGAATCACCCGAATTATGATCGAATTCAATTATCAAAGGTGTTGCAAGGTGACACTGAGATTGCTGATATTACATTAAATGATTGGGACTGGTACAAGAAAAATAATATTCTTCTATACACTGGAGAAACAGTTGTAAGTATTGATACAGAAAAGCAAGTGATTTATTCAGATAAAAATCGTGAGGTTGAATATGATAAGTTGATTATGGCTACAGGATCAGTTCCTTTTATCCTCCCGATTCCAGGATCAGATAAAAAAGGAGTTACTGCTTTCCGAAATATAGAAGATTGTGAACAAATGATTGAATACTCAAAGGAGTATAAAAGAGCAGCTGTTATTGGAGGAGGTCTATTAGGACTTGAAGCTGCGAGAGGGCTATTAAATTTAGGGATGGAAGTAGATGTCATTCATCTTGCTGATTATCTAATGGAAAGACAGCTAGACGAAGCAGCTGCTAACTTGCTTCAAAAGGAACTTGAAGAGCAAGGAATGAACTTTTTATTAAGAAAACAAACACAAGAAATTATTGGTGAGAATCGGGTTGAAGGGTTGCGCTTTAGTGATGGAGATGAGATTAAGGCAGATTTAGTTGTAATGGCTGTTGGGATTAAGGCTAACACCAAGCTTGCTGTCGAAAGTGGTATTCCTGTAAACCGTGGAATTATTGTGAACGACTATATGGAAACTGAAATTCCAAATGTGTATGCAGTCGGCGAATGTGCAGAGCATCGTGAAGTCGTGTACGGGTTAGTTGCGCCGCTTTATGAACAAGGGAAAGCATTAGCTGGGAAAATTTGCGAGGTAGAAGTTAAGCCGTATGAGGGAACGATCCTATCTACTAAATTAAAAGTTTCCGGTGTTGACGTATTTTCAGCTGGTGAAATCAACGAGGATGACAATACGAAAGCCATTAAAGAATTTAATGAGTGGGAAGGAACATATAAAAAGGTCCTTATTCGGGATGAGAAGATCTCAGGGGCTGTGTTATTCGGCAATACAAAAGAAGGAAATAAATTGTTGAGTCTAATTAATCAAAGTGCACCAATTTCTGAGTATCTTGATACGGAAAATGGTGAAGATTCGGGTCTTAGCTTTGTGGCTTCACTACCTAATGAGGAAATTATTTGCGGATGTAATGGTGTAACAAAAGGTGACATTGTAAACGCGATTGAAACGCAAGGATTAACGAATATAGAAGAAGTAAAAGGCTGTACTAGCGCATCAAGATCATGTGGAGGGTGTAAACCTTTAGTAGCTGACCTTTTAGAACTAACACTGGGTGATGAATTTAGCAAATCTAATCAGAAGGAAGCTATTTGTAGCTGTACTACTTTATCCAGAGATGAGGTTGTAGAATCAATTCGAGAAATGAACTTAACGAGTACAAAAGAAGTGATGAATGTTCTCGGTTGGAATACGGTTGGTGGATGTTCAAAATGTAAACCTGCATTGAATTATTATTTAGGAATGATTAATCCACTTGAATATGAGGATGAAAAAGAATCTCGTTTTGTGAATGAGCGGTTACATGGAAATATTCAAAAAGATGGGACATTTTCAGTTGTACCAAGGATGTATGGTGGAGTTACGAATCCTGATCAATTACGGAAAATCGCTGATGTTGCTGACAAATACAACGTCCCATTACTTAAAGTGACAGGTGGACAACGGATTGATATGTTCGGAATAGAAAAAGATGATCTTCCAAAAGTCTGGGCTGACCTGGATATGCCATCGGGTTATGCTTACGGAAAAACGCTTCGAACAGTCAAAACCTGTGTCGGTGAAAGTTTTTGCCGCTTTGGTACTCAAGATTCGATAGGACTAGGAGTTACATTAGAGAAGAAATTGGAACGTATAAATACTCCACATAAATTTAAGATGGCGGTTTCTGCTTGCCCTCGTAACTGTGCTGAATCAGGTATTAAAGATCTTGGTGTTGTCGGTGTAGATGGTGGATGGCAAATTTATGTCGGTGGTAATGGTGGAACAGATTTAAGAGCTGCTGACCTATTGTGTAAAGTAAAAACAGATGAAGAAGTCATTGAGATAACAGGTGCTTATTTCCAATATTACCGTGAAACAGGTATCTATATGGAAAGAACGTCTAAATGGGTCGAACGGATGGGACTCGATACAATTAAAGCAGTGATTGAAAATGAGGAAAATAGAAGTGAGTTAAATCAACGTTTAGATGAAGCGATATCTATAACACAAGAACCATGGAAAGCAGTTAGAGAGAGTGAAACGATTCAAAACGAGTTATATCAAAAGGTTAAAATTCCAGCAATAGTAAAATAAACAAATATGGAGGAATGGATGATGGAAAAAATTCTTCAACGATTCAAGGTAGCAACGGTGAGTGAAATGCCAAAAAATATCGGGAAAACGGTTAGCATTGGCTCACACGAAATTGCTCTTTTCCACTTAGCCAATGGTGAATTTCGAGCAATCGAAAATCGCTGTCCACATAAAGGTGGAGTTCTTGTAGAAGGTATGGTAAGCGGTGAACATGTCTTTTGTCCGATGCATGATTGGAAAATTAATACTGCAGATGGGCAAGTCCAAAAACCAGATAATGGTTGCGTAAAAACGTTCACAGTGGAAGTAGAAAATGATGATGTTTATATCGTTCTATAAAAATGAAGTGAAAAGAATAAAATAGAATCAATAATGATATAGGGTGTTCCCATCTAGGGACCATCCTATATCATAAAAAATAAGGGTTTATTAATGATGGATGTTGACATATTGTCTTTGGAGTATGTGGGCATGCGTTTTATTAGAATGAATAACGTCATGCACACGTACTCCAAAGGTAATAAAGGCAGCAACAATGCTATTTAGCAAAGCCAAAAATAAAAAACAGCTAATAAGTATAGTGATGGGATATAAAGAGGGGGATCAACGGATGGATCGACAGATGGGAAAAGTATACTTAGTTGGAGCAGGTCCTGGAGACCCCGATTTGATTACGATTAAAGCTCTAAAGTGTATACAAAAGGCTGATATTATTTTATATGATCGATTAGTGAATAAGAAATTATTAGATTCAGCAAAGAAAGATGCAACATTCGTTTATTGCGGGAAGCTTCCAAAATGCCATACGATGAAACAGGAAACGATTAATCATCTTTTAGTGAAATTTGCTAAACAAGGGAAAGTTGTTACTCGTTTGAAGGGTGGAGATCCTTTAGTATTTGGTAGAGGTGCTGAGGAAGCAGAAGTATTGGTTCAACATGGAATTCTATTTGAGATTGTACCAGGTATTACATCAGGGATTGCAGCCCCAGCCTATGCTGGAATTCCTGTTACACATCGTGATTTAGGCAGTTCGTTTGCTGTTGTGACGGGACATGGTCCTAAGGGGATGCCTACTAATATTAACTGGAGTAGTCTAACAGGTATCGATACATTACTAGTTTATATGGGGATCGGACATCTATCTGAGATTTGTCATCAATTAATTCTTCATGGAAAAAGTGCCGATACACCTATTGCTTTGGTTAATTGGGGAACCACGACTAAACAAAGAACAGTGACAGGGACACTAGCGTCTATTGTAGAAAAGGCAAAAATAGAAGGAATTGAAAATCCTAGCATGATTGTTATAGGTGAAGTCGTTCGCTTAAGAGACAAGCTTGCCTGGTTCGAGGAGTCGAACTCAGTGGAGAATGATTTGGTATTAGCGAGAGAAAGTGTATGAAAGCTGTCTTTTACTTATAAGAAGATGATGTCAAGCGGTAAGCTCCAGTGCATTTTGACTGGAGCTTTTACCATTTTCCTTAGTAAAAAGTGGAAAGGGGTATTGGTTTGCTTGTTTCGGCTAAGTTAAGTAGAATAGATAGGATAACTTTAATGTTTTGAAATGAGGGTACTAAATGAATAAAGAATCCATATATGGTTTAACATTTGATCAACTGACAGCATGGCTTTTGGAACATGGACATAAAAAATTTCGGGCCACCCAGATCTGGGATTGGTTATATATTAAACGTGTAACGGACTTTTCTCACATGCGTAATATTAGTAAAGAGTGCATTCAATTATTGGATGATCACTTTTACATCCAGACCTTAAGCTTGAACACGAAGCAGGAATCAGAGGATGGAACGATTAAGTTTTTGTTTAATTTAAAAGATGGCAATCTAATTGAAACGGTATTAATGAGACATAAATACGGATTGTCGGTTTGTGTTACTACTCAAGTAGGTTGTAATATTGGCTGTAGTTTTTGTGCTAGTGGGATCTTAGCGAAAACACGCGACCTAAGCAGTGGAGAAATTGTGGAACAGATTATGAATGTTCAACATCATTTGGATGAAAAGGGACAAGATGAAAGAGTAAGTCATATTGTGGTCATGGGGATTGGTGAACCATTTGATAACTTTGATAACTTGATTGACTTTTTACAAGTGGTTAAGGATCAAAAAGGCCTTGCTATTGGTGCAAGACATATTACGGTATCGACAAGTGGTCTTTCAGATAAAATCTATGATTTTGCGGACCTTAATACGCAAATCAACCTAGCGATTTCCTTGCATGCTCCAAATAATGAACTTCGGTCTCGCATTATGAAAATAAATCGTGCTATTCCGATAGAGAAATTAATGGAAGCCGTTGATTATTATTTAGAGAAGACAAATCGAAGAATTACGATCGAATATATACTCTTGAAGGACGTTAATGATCATAAAGAAGAAGCCCTTCAACTGGCTAACTTGCTAAGCAACAAAAGACATCTTGCATATGTGAACTTAATTCCTTATAATCCTGTGAATGAACATATTCAATATGAAAGAAGCGAAAAAGAGTCGATCCTCTCCTTCTATGATACATTGAAAAAGAGAGGGATTAATTGTGGAGTCCGTCATGAGCAAGGGACAGATATTGATGCAGCTTGTGGACAGTTAAGAAGTAAACAAATGAAAAAAGTAAAATCTAAATAACTTTATTGCAGATAATATCATTTGAAGGAGCCCAATCCCCATAAAGGCGGATTAGGCTCCTTTATTTTGTTTCATTATTTATGAAAGCTACGTATGCATCAAGCAAGCTCAATAGTTTCACAAAAATAACATATTTGTCATATTTATGTCGATTGGAGGTGCATCCATAATAGTATAATAAAATTAGATTAAAGAGAGAAATGTATGTTTAGTTAGCAAAACTTCCCGTAAATGAAACATTCCTATTTAAAAGCTAGCAATTTTTGTTAGTTTTAAGTGAGAAGATATATTAAATTAAAATAATTATTAAAAAGGTTTGACTTTCATTTGATATCTATATTATAATTAATTTAAAGAAATAATTATTATCAGGAGGTTGGGAGAATGTCCAAACATGAAGTGATTGTTTATAGTAGTACGGGTTGCCACTATTGTGCAAAGGTAAAAGAATTTCTAACAGATCATGGAATTGAATTTGAAGAGCGTAATGCTTCTGTTCATAAGGAGTACTTTGACGAATTAAAAGAACGGAAAGTAATGGGTACTCCAGCCACTTATATTAATGGGAAACTTGTATTAGGCTTTCAAGAGAAAAAATTCAATAAGCTCCTAGGTCTTTCAGAAGAAAGCGCCGTTGCTACTTCAGCTTCTCAGGAAGAAAACAAAGTAGAAAATCCTGATGCGATTTTTAAGGTAGTATCAGATAAAGACTTTGAAGAAGTATATGATTTGGTCACAATTGGTGGTGGACCTGCCGGAGCTTCAGCTGCTGTTTACGCTGCCCGTGGAAAGTTAAAAACACTTGTTATCGATAAAGCTCCTAAAGCTGGTACACTCGCAATTACTCATAAAATAGCCAACTATCCTGGTGTTCGTGAAGAATTAACTGGACTTGAACTACTAACGAGAATGCAAGCTCAAGCAAAAGACTTTGGAGCAGAATTTATTCGCTCAACTGTTCTTTCTGTTGACTTTTCAGATGAAATCAAAAAGATTGAAATTGCTGAAGGAACGATTCAAGCGAAAAGTGTCTTTGTTGCTGTTGGTGCAAAAGCCGCATCTAATAAGATTAAAGGGGAAGAGGAATTTACCGGTCGTGGCGTGAGCTATTGTTCAACATGTGATGCTGCTTTCTATCAAGATCAAGTAGTTGCCGTAGTGGGTGATAATGATGAAGCGATTCATGAAGCAGAAACATTAGCTAAATATTGCAAAACGGTAAAATTATTAATCCCAGTTGAAAAGCTAAAAGGCGATACCGACCTTTCTTCACTAGAAAATAATCCGAAGGTTGAAATTTACAAACGTCACCGCGTAAGAGAAATCATTGGTACTGACGGTGTTGAGAAAATTGTTATCCTAAATGATAAAAAGAAAGAACAAGTATGGGATATTGATGGTGTTTTCCTTTATCTTGGAGGAATGAAGCCAGGAACAGATTTCTTAAAAGATGCTGTTGAAAGGGACGAAGAAGGGTACGTCGTGGTTGATCAAAATCTTCATACAAATGTTGAAGGAGTCTTTGCCGGTGGTGATGCGAGAAGAACACCAATCAAACAAGCGGTTATTTCAGCAGCTGATGGAGCCATTGCCGCATTATTTGCCGACCAGCATGTCAATAAACGGAAACAACTCAGACCACAATATAGCTAAACCAACATGATATAACAAGAAAAGAGCCAAATCTATTAAACGGATTTGGTTTTCTTCTTGTTTAAATAAGCAGTTCGAGATTCTCAAATAAGTTATTCCATGGAATAAAACACATGGCCGCATACACCAAAGGCAAATTTTCAACATTAATCATTAACATAGTCTTACTATAAAAATATTGTGGAATGATTATGATAGAATAAGATGACTTGATTGATAAAGGAATACAAACTCTAGATAAAATTTATGGATAGGTTTGAGATGAATAAAAATCGATAATAAATAGTAGGAAGGAGTTGAGTAGAGTGGATAATGATCATGGAAAGCAGATGACTTATATTTATAATTATTCATATCGAGAAGATGAACGCTCCTTGTGTGCTTTAGAGATGCGTTCCTTTTTTGGCGTGGATTCAAAGTCTAATATCTTAGAAAGCACCTTGAAAATTGATCCAAGTAGAAGCCCCTTTATAAAGGAAAGAATAGATGTTATCTGTGAAGGTCAAAATTTACAGGATATTGTAGAGCAGGTAAAAGGCTTACCCCCATTAGAATCGACTTTCAAAGTTATTTTTGTTAAAAAGAGTGATCAGGATGAATCTGAAAAAGTGAGATTTAAGGAACGGCGTATAATTGAGCGGGAAATTGGTTTACATATCCCTGGTGAGGCGGATCTACTTAATCCTGAGCAAATATTTGGTGTTATGATCGTGAATGGACGATGGGTATTCGGAAAATACTTTAAGAATGAGGCGATATGGTTACAACATCAAAAGAAGCCGCATAGTTATTCGACTGCACTTAGCACACGTGTCGCACGTTCAGTAGCGAATATTGCTGTTCCGAATCCAACTGGAATAAAAGCCATTGATCCTTGTTGCGGAATTGGTACGGTATTGGTGGAAGCTCTATCGATGGGAATTGACATTGTGGGGAGTGATATTAATCCGCTTATCCTTCCTGGAGTACGAGAAAACATAGCCTATTTTGGATTAGAAGGAGACGTATCACTAATGGACATTCGACATGTCACAGACAGTTATGATGTGGCCATTATTGATATGCCCTACAATTTATGTTCTGTGATAACACCTGAAGAGCAATTGGAGATGCTTCAAAGTGCCCGTAAATTTGCCCATAAACTGGTTATAATAACGATTGAACCAATCGATTCCATTATTATTCGTGCGGGATTTGTGATTGTAGACCGTTGTATTGTCAAAAAAGGGATGTTTGTTCGTCAAATAATTGTTTGTGAGTAAAAATACAATAAAATGAGGTTACTACATGAGTAAAAGCTTTAAAGATTATAAACTAAGTGAGGAGATCGTAAGAGCACTCTCTAGTTTGAACTATGAAAGTCCGACCGAGGTTCAAAGTAAAGTTATACCTATTGCGTTAGAAAAAAAGGATCTTGTAGTCAAATCACAAACGGGAAGTGGAAAAACAGCTTCTTTTGGGATTCCGATTTGTGAAATGGTTGATTGGGAAGAAAATAAGCCGCAATGCTTAATCCTGACCCCGACTCGTGAACTTGCTGCTCAAGTGAAAGAGGATATAACGAATATCGGAAGATTTAAACGGATTAAAGCTGCGGCCGTATTTGGAAAGCAGCCATTTGCGAAGCAAAAAATAGAACTAAAGCAAAAAACACATGTTGTCGTAGGTACTCCTGGACGGGTGCTTGATCATATCGAAAAAGGTACGCTTGCATTAGAGCGAATACAATATCTTATTATTGATGAAGCGGATGAAATGTTGAATATGGGGTTCATTGATCAAGTCGAGGCGATTATAGAAAAGCTCCCTACAGATCGAATCACTTCTGTTTTTTCAGCTACCATGCCAGAGGATATCAAAAACCTCTGTCACAAGCATATGAAAGATCCAAGTGAAATTGAAATCAAGGCTACCGGCATCACGACGGCCAGTATTGAACATGCACTTGTGGAAGTAAGGGAAGAAAATAAGTTTTCTCTTCTGAAAGATATTACGACTGTGGAAAACCCAGATAGTTGTATCATTTTTTGCCGCACGCAAGAACAAGTAAATATTGTGTTCGAGCAATTGGATCGTGCCGACTATCCATGTGATAAAATTCATGGAGGGATGTATCAAGAGGATCGGTTTGCGGTTATGAATGAATTTAAACGAGGCGAATTCGGCTACTTAGTCGCGACAGATGTAGCGGCAAGAGGAATTGATATTGAGAATATCTCGCTGGTCATTAATTATGACATTCCATTAGAAAAGGAAAGCTATGTCCATCGAACAGGAAGAACAGGTCGTGCTGGTAAAACAGGAAAAGCGATTACCTTTATGACGCCTTATGAAGAAAAGTTCTTAGCAGTCATTGAAGACTATATCGGTTTTGAGATACCCAGAGTGGATGTTCCTTCAAAGGACGAAGTTGAAAGAGGGAAAGCAGCTTTTGAAGAAAAACTAAATGCTGAACCTATTTTGAAAGAAGATAAGAGTGCACAATTAAATAAAGGAATCATGAAGCTCTATTTTAATGGTGGAAAGAAAAAGAAGCTTCGAGCGGTAGATTTTGTTGGAACGATTGCGAAAATCGAAGGGGTCACAGCTAATGATATCGGAATTATTACGATACAAGAGAATGTGTCGTATGTTGAGATATTAAATGGCAAAGGCCCAATCGTCTTAAAAGCCATGAAGAAAACAACAGTAAAAGGAAAGCTGTTAAAAGTACACCCAGCACTCAAGTAGAGGTTGTAAGCACCACATTTAGGATTTATTTCTAAGGGTGTTCTTGAAATTTATGAAGTTTATATGAACATGTAGAGATGTACTATTAAAATAAGGTATAGTTATACTGTAATGATTTTTAGTGAATAAATAGGAGGAATGCATACAATGTTATCAAATATTGGTGTTCCAGGGTTAGTCTTAATTATTGTTTTGGCTCTTATTGTATTTGGACCAAAGAAGTTACCTGAACTTGGCCGTGCAGTTGGGCAAACATTAGGTGAATTCAAAAAGTCTGCACGTGAACTCACAGGTGATGTTGTCGAAGAAATCAATGAGGTAAAAAAAGAAGTAGTTAAATCTAAATAATAAGTGGGAGTTTTTGTTGTATCCCTTCCTTTTTAATTATATTAGAGGGCTGACCCCTAGAGCAAAGGGGTCAGTCTCTTTGTTTATTCTAAAAAGCTTATTTTTGGTACCTATATAGATGTGAATGACATGCGGGCTGTATCAAATTGGTCTAGCTATCATTTTAACCGTTTTCTCATGCGTCATTTTTTATTTATTATCCAAATATAATTATGGAAAAGGGAAGGATACCCAAATTTTAAAGGTAACTGTTCCTGAAAATTTAAATCCTGAAAATTTGTTTGATGATATACTTGAAAATCATACTGATCATCATGTGCTTCGACAAGTCGAAACGACGAATCTTGGAACAATGATCCGATATACATTCGCCATTAGAAGTAAAAATGAAACAAAGGATCAAGATCTATTAAACTTAATTAGAGAAAGGAATGCAAATTTGCAGGTGAGTCTTTCGTACTTACAGACGATGATGGATTAACTGACTTCTATATACTTGATCAAAATAAAAGAAGCAAGTAGCACCAAAAAGTGCCTTGCTTCTTTTATTTTGATCAAAAGTTCAGGAAATAAAGGTAGCTCTATTTTCTTTTAGGATGCAGGTGTCGGTTCATGTCCTTGACTTCTTTGTTTAGGGCTTTAAGTAAACTTACTGTCATTAAGATCATGATGGCTGAAAAGGGTAGGGCAGCGACAATCATCGCATTTTGAAGGGCTGCTAAACCTCCAGAATATAATAGCACTAAAGCTGTAGATGTCAGTAAAATACCCCAGATGACTTTAATTCTATTTGCCGGGTTAGGTGATCCATTCGTTGTCATCATCGCTAATACATATGTGCCCGAATCTGCTGATGTAATAAAGAAGGTGACGACAAGGATAATGGCTAAAATGGACATCGCCATGCCAAATGAAAGATGATCAAAGACACCAAATAACAATTCTTCCAATGCTAATTTGGATATAGAAGATGCTTCATTCGATTCAAGTGATATGGCTGTCCCCCCGAAAGTTGAAAACCAAAAAAAACCGATAATAGAAGGGATAAGTAACACAGAGAACACAAACTCTCTGATGCTGCGCCCTCTTGAGACCCTGGCAATAAAAATCCCGACAAATGGGGACCAAGCAATCCACCATGCCCAATAAAAAATAGTCCATGCATTAATCCAAGCTCGATTCTCTTCATTAAAAGGTGCCAGTCTAAAACTCATATTTGGCAAGAACTGCAGATAAGAGCCAATTGAATCTGTAAATAAATTTAATATGAATAAAGAAGGTCCAAACATGAACGTCAGTGCGAGAAGGAGAACTGCCAGAATCATATTCGTATTACTTAAAATTTTGATTCCTTTACCTAATCCAGATAAAGCAGATACAAGAAATAATGCGGTGACAATCACAATAATGATGAATTGAATCCAAAAATTGGAGGGAACCCCAAAAAGATAAGTAAGCCCGCCATTAATTTGGGCTGCTCCAAATCCAAGTGTGGTAGCAACACCAAAAACGGTTGAAAGAGTGGCAAGGATATCAATGAGTTTTCCCGCTGTGCCATTTACTCGATCTCCAATGATGGGTCTTAAAGTAGCGCTAATTAACCCTGGTTCACCTTTCCTAAAAGTGAAATAAGCGATGATTAAGGCAACGATTCCATAAATGGCCCAAGCGTGAAGTCCCCAATGAAAGAAAGTAAATCGCAGTGAGTCTTTTATGGCTTGTGAAGTTCCAGTTTCACCAGTTGGCGAACTAACAGCATAGTGACTAATAGGTTCAGCTGATCCATAAAATACAAGCCCAATGCCCATCCCAGCACTAAAAAGCATGGCGATCCATGTAGGTCTGGAAAATTCAGGAGTATCATCTGGCCTTCCCAGTTTAATGCGACCGGCAGGACTAATCAGCAAATACAAACACACGATTAGAAAGAGTGTCACAATAATTAAATAGTACCATCCAAAGCTGTCGGAAATGAATGACTGCACGCTAGCTGTTACATTTTCAAGTGCCTCGGGGGCAATAATTCCGAAGATAACAAGAAGCACTAGTACAGCAGCAGTATAGATAAATACGGAAGATAACTTATTTTCCATGATTTAATATAAACTCCTCTCTATATGAAAAATGAGCTACAAAGATTGCCGTTTGAGAGTGTCCTAAAGAATATAGGGGACTGTGAAATGATTATGATTCATCCCTTTGAGTAGCATTGAACTTTTATTATTATTACTTGTAATCCCAAAAATACACATGGAAAAAAGAATCGAATGGTACTAGATAAAAATGAATAAAAGGATGAGACTAGCTAGATTCTATGATTCATTCATTTTCTAGAAAATCTTTATGTAATTTGTCGTTTTAGGAGGAAAAAATAGTCTAAATTTTTTAACATATATGGTATAGTATATTAGACCTAAATAATGATTAGAGAATATTTAGATAATAACTTCAGGCTGCCTTCTACTATAAGTTGAAAAATAAAAAGTGAGACTTATGAAACTATTATAGGAAGAGAAGACTGGGGAGTAGATTGTTAGTGTATGAAACTATAATTCCAGCTACTATTTTAAATATTTTTATATAATAATACAAAGGAGAAAAGGGGATGAATGTTGTGGGGAGATTACTAAGAAAGTTTAGAAATTTAAAAGTAAAACTAATGCTTGCCTTTTCATTTATTTTAATTGTTCCTGCCGTCATTATTGGGTCACTTGCCTATTTAACGGCTAAAGATGCAGTTGAACATGAAATGTTGGATGGCTTTGCTGGGAATATTGATTTATTAAATGCATCGATTGATAATACGTTACAACTCAAAGTACAAGATGTGGAGTTCTTTTCCAATAGCATAACATCAGAACGATATATGGAGGAAGGTAGACTTGAATTACGCGGAATATTGGATGATTATGTAAAATTACATCCTGAAGCACAAAGTATCTTTGTTGGAACAGATACGGGATTATTCATACAAGAACCAAGAATTGTCAGCGATTCCGATTATGATCCTCGAGAAAGAGAATGGTATAAAGAAGCGGTGGCAAACAAAGGGGAAGTATCTTTTTCAGAACCGTATATGTCTGCCGGTAGTGATGACTTGGTCGTAACTGTATCGCGTGCCATGAATGATAGTTCAGGAGTTGTCGCCATTAATATAAGTTTAAGTTATATACAAGGATTAGTAGGACAGATAAAAATAGGTGATGAAGGTTACAGCGTACTGTTAGATGAAAATAGAAATTATATCTATCATCCTACTGAAACAGCAGGAAGTGAATTAAAAGGAGACTTTCAAGATAAAATTTATAATCAATCGAAAGGACAATTTGAATTTGTATTTAATGGTCAAGAAAGGATAATGGCTTTTCTAACTAACGATATGACTGGTTGGAAGTTAGTCGGATCTGTTGAAACGGCAGAAATAAATGAGGCTGCCGCACCTATTTTTCGAACTACAGGGCTAATCATTCTGATTGCTTTAATTGTGGGAGCAGTCACTGTTTTCTTTATTATAAAATCAATTATTCAGCCAATTAATTATTTAAAAGAAAAGGCTCTTACGGTCAGTGAAGGGGATCTAACTGAACAGATTACCATAAAATCGAATGATGAAATTGGCCAATTAGGAACGGCATTCAATAAAATGCAGGAAAGTCTTCGTGTTCTTGTTCAAAAAGTAGAATTAAGTACGGAGCAATTAGCTTCCTCAGCGCAAGAGTTATCAGCCAGTGCCGAGCAAACAAGTGTGGCTACGGAACAAGTGGCCACTGCGATACAAGAAGTGGCAGGTAGTGCTGAGAACCAAAAGCATGGTTTAGATAGAAACGCTCAATCATTAGATGAAGTTTCTGAAGGTGTATCTAGAATTGCCAATAATTCACTGAAAGTGTCAGGGTTATCTTATGAGACAACGACGCAAGCAGAAGAAGGCGGAAAAGCCGTTACAAACACAGTGAATCAAATGAATTCAATCCAGGAATCTGTCATGGAATCAAATAACACAATCGAATCCTTATATAAGCATTCAAAAGAAGTGAGTTCCATATTGAATGTGATTACCGGAATAGCAGATCAAACCAATCTTCTAGCTTTAAACGCAGCCATTGAAGCAGCAAGGGCTGGTGAGCATGGCAAAGGGTTTGCTGTTGTAGCCGATGAAGTACGAAAGCTTGCTGAGCAATCTCAGCATTCAGTAAAAGAGGTTCATGAGATTGTTTATAAAATTCAACATGGTACAGAAAGTACCGTTGAAACGATGGTTCGTGTAACGGATGTTGTACAAGATGGTGTAAAAGTATCACAAGAAGCGATCGAAAAGTTTAGTAGAATTCTTCAAAGTACGAAAGAGATCACTCCGCAAATGGAGGAAATTTCAGCAACGGCACAACAGATGTCAGCAGCAATTCAAGAAATAACAGGTACTGCAAATGAAATCGTTTCTATTGCACAAGGAACTGCAGCATCTTCAGAAGAAGTAGCAGCATCTGCAGAGGAGCAGTTAGCTTCAATGGAGGAAATTTCGTCGTCTGCACAAACTCTTACCGCAATGGCAGAGGAGCTGAAAGTGTTAATTTCTAAGTTTCGATATTAGACTCAATGAACAGTTAAAGCAACGAAAATAAATAAAAATGGAGCTGTCCCATAAGGTGTCTGACACCTTATGGGACAGCTCCATTTTTATTACCTCTATTAGTTCTTTTTATAAGTGTTCTTGTAGGCTCTCTAATGAAAACGTTTTATAAATGTTAAGAAAATGTTCACAGGAAAAAGGGCGAAAATGAGTTAAAATGGACATATTGAAATAATTTGTGAAAAGGTGCACAAAAAATCCTATTAGGATAATGATAGAAATCGTTCATCTAGATCTATTTTGTGTTTCATTTCATATTCTTATTTTGAAAATATACTAGGATGGGGGAAGGTGATGTAGAGTGGCTGAACTTTCCATTAGTGCACTACTTATAAGATTCGTTTTAGGAGGATCAGCAGTAGTAGCTTCAACACTTGTAGCCAGAAAGTTAGGAGAAAAAGCTGGGGGGATATTTGCTGCTTTTCCTGCTGTTTATTTAGCGGCATTACTAACAGCTAGTCTTGATTTTAGAGGCGATGAACTCATTTCCTATTCAATACTATTATCAAAAGGAGCCATCGTTGGGATGGTAATCAATACTGTAGTTGCTATTATTGCGGGATACCTATTGCTAAGAAAGGGATGGAAACGCGGGTTAACTCAAGCTGTTGGATGTTGGTTTATTATTTCAATGGTTGTAGTTATGTTTACATCTTAATGAAGAAGAAAGGGTGTGTGCGATGAATACTAAAGATTTGATCATTCGTTTTTTATTAGGTGGAGCAGCTGTTATGATCAGCTACCTTGTAACAGTTATTTCTCCTTGGAAAATCCTTGCAGGAATATTTGCAGCCTTTCCAGCCGTCATGATAACAGCTGTGTTAATGATGGGAATTGTAGCAGGTTCAAAAAATGCAGCAAAGGTCGCCAATGGGTCTGTTTTCGGAATGATTGGTGGCGTTTTTTGTGTAGCTACCGTATGGTTTGTCTTAAATGTTAGCGGTAATTGGTTGTTAAGTATAGCTTTAGGAATCGTTTTGTGGTTGGTTAGTTCAATTGTGGTCTCTGTATTAAGGGATCGAATTAAAAGTTTAAGAGTCCAACCTATTAAAAATCTTTGGGGAGCTTTTCATGAGCCTCAGGTTAAGAATAATAAATAAAAAGAGGATACTTCAAAGCAAAGGTGTCGGTCCTCCTATTATAATATCTAGTATCAATATTTGAACAAACGATTGTTACTGGATATTATAGGGGAGGAAAACGGCCTTTTTTTATTGTTTTACTAGAGATAATGCATGGCTATAGTTAATCGCAAACTGACGAAATTCTTCTATAGAAGGAAAGTGAAGGAAGCACGATAAGGTTTAGATCAGGAACTTTATTTTTTTATATTAGAATAATATAAAGGGGTTTAGACAAATATTATAGTTAAATGATAAGTTGGATAGGGCAATGGGAGATTCTTCATGAAAAAAACAAAAGAAAGAATAGGAATATTCACACGTTTTTGTACAGTAGGGGTGGGAAATACGCTCATTGATTTTGCTGTTTTTTTTCTTCTAGTTGGTATAGGTATTTCCTATGTATTTGCACAAATTCTTTCTTATATAGCTGGAATGACGAACAGTTATATATGGAATCGGTTGTGGACCTTTCAAATGAGACAAAGGGGAAGTATTCAAGAAATTACTCGTTTTGTGATCATGAATTTAGCTAGTTTGGCTATCTCTTTTCTTACACTGTCTTACATGCATGAAGAGAGTGGAATGTCCCTCTTTTTGAGTAAAGGGATCGCAACGGCTGTTGGAATGTTGGTTACCTTTATTGGCAGTCAATACTGGGTCTTTAAAGTAATCACTAGAAAGAGAAATTATCAAGAAAGTTGAAAAAACTCCTTACTCATGCTAAAATTATAATACATAATTTGGTATATACATAGAGGGAGTAACTACCTGCCACACTAGGATTCAAAGTCATCAACCGGATCATATCCCGGCTTTGAGAACTTTAATTAGTTAAGTGAGACTCTATAGCTAGGAAGGTTTCTAGCTATAGAGTCTTTTTGTTTTGATCATTAACTTTTTCTAAAGGAGTGATAAGGTTGCTACTTACAAAATCGATTGAATAATAGTAGTAATAGGATAGATGGAAATTTCCTTTATAAAGTTCGTTATAATGCGTGATACTAAGATAAATGAGCAGAGCTATCTATAGTTTTTGTTAGGAAGGAGAAAATATATGAGTGAATTTTACCGGAAATCAGCAGAAGAAGTAATGAAATCATTAGAGGTTACAGATAAAGGTTTAAGTAGCGAGGAAGTACAGAAAAAGCGTGAACAATACGGTTTTAATGAATTAGCAGAAGGGAAAAGAAAGAGCACCATACAAGTATTCTTTGAACAGTTTAAAGATTTTCTCGTTATCATCTTAATTGTAGCTGCCTTAATATCAGCCTTTTTAGGAGAAATTGAAAGTACTTTTGTCATTATAGTTGTCGTCATCTTGAACGCTATTCTGGGAACCGTCCAGCATGTAAAAGCGGAGCAGTCACTCAATAGTTTGAAAGCACTCTCTTCACCCAATGCGAAAGTACTTCGAGATGGAAAGGTCATTGAAGTGCCATCAAGAGAAGTCGTGGTGGGTGATATTCTCAGTCTAGATGCAGGGGATTATGTGCCGGCAGACGGTAGACTCATTAAAAACCACAGTTTGCAAATTAATGAGAGCTCTTTAACAGGTGAGTCGCTGGCCGTAATTAAGTCTACTGAACCAATCAGTGAAAAAGATGTTTCAATTGGTGACCAAAAGAATATGGTCTTTTCCGGAAGCTTTGTTACTTATGGAAGAGGCGTTGTTTTAGTTACTGGCACTGGAATGGAAACTGAGATTGGTAAAATTGCAAATCTATTGGAGTCAGCAAAAGAGAAGAGAACACCTCTACAAGTAAGTTTAGACAACTTTGGGAAAAGGTTAGCGGTTATTATTATCGTTATTGCTATCCTTATTTTCACACTTGATGTATTCAGAGGCCGAGAAATCGTTGATTCTTTTATGTTTGCTGTGTCACTTGCTGTTGCAGCTATTCCTGAGGCTTTAAGCTCCATTGTAACGATCGTATTGGCGTTCGGTACGCAAAAAATGGCGAAGGAAAATGCCATTGTTCGAAAGATTCATGCGGTTGAAAGTCTAGGCGGTATTTCCGTTATTTGTTCGGACAAAACGGGGACGCTAACACAAAATAAAATGACCGTGCAACAAGTATATGTCGATCAAAAGGTCATCCTGCACGATCAGTTAACTCGTGGAAATGCATTAGAAAAAAAATTCGTGTCAATGGCTTTATTGTGTAATGACTCTGTTACAAGAGATAGTAAAGAAATCGGTGATCCGACTGAAATCGCGCTTGTCAATTTAGGAGAAGAGTATCAATTAGACGAGTTAGCAGTGAGAGATGATTATCCTCGTGTTGGCGAAGTCCCGTTTGATTCTGATCGAAAATTAATGAGCACCGTCAATAAAGTGGGCGATAAATTTTTCATGATCACAAAGGGAGCACTTGATGTTCTCCTTTCACGAATGATTAAGGTAGACACAACAGCAGGGATTATTGATTTTACGGAAGAACATAAAAAGGAAATTGAAAAAGTAAACCAGGATTTTTCAGAAAAAGGATTACGTGTTCTTGCTTTTGCTTACAAAGAGGTTTCGAAAGGGCAAGTTATTGATGTTAAGGATGAAAATAATTTAACCTTTGTCGGATTGACCGCTATGATGGATCCGCCGAGACCTGAATCAAAAGCGGCAGTTGAAAATTGTATGAAAGCAGGAATTAAGCCTGTTATGATTACAGGTGATCATAAAATAACAGCTGCAGCCATTGCCAAGCAAATCGGCATATTAAAGGATGAATCTGAAGCCGTTGAAGGGGTTGAAATTGAAAAATTAACAGATGAACAATTAAAAGAAAAGGTCGAGGATTTATCCGTCTATGCACGCGTGTCACCCGAGCACAAAATTCGGATTGTCAAAGCGTGGCAAGAAAAAGGAAATATTGTAGCGATGACAGGTGATGGTGTCAATGACGCTCCTGCATTAAAACAAGCGGATATTGGGATTGCAATGGGGATCACGGGTACAGAGGTGGCAAAGGATGCTTCGTCTATGGTGTTAACCGACGATAATTTCTCAACGATTGTTAAAGCGATTTCGAATGGAAGAAGCATTTACGCTAATATAAAAAATGCCATTAAGTTTTTGTTAGCTGGAAATACAGGTGGAGTTCTAGCCGTTTTATACGCTTCATTGTTGGCATTACCTGTACCTTTTGCTCCTGTTCATCTTTTGTTTATCAACTTGCTAACAGATAGTTTACCAGCAATTGCGATTGGGCTTGAACCACATAACAAAAAGATTATGAATGAACAACCACGGGATATAAACACTCCGTTATTAAATAAAGCTTTTGCAACAAGAGTTATAATTGAAGGTTTCTTAATTGCTGTCGTCACAATAATGGCTTTCCATCTTGGTTTGTCAACAGGAGATACCATGATCGCTAGTACGATGGCGTTTGCCACGTTATGTTTAGCAAGACTATTTCATGGTTTTAATGCAAGATCGAAAGAATCCATTTTTAAAATAGGTGTATTTACAAATAAATATAGTTGGTTTGCTTTCATCCTTGGTGTGGTTTTATTGCATCTTGTGTTGCTAATTCCAGGTTTGATGGGAATATTTGAAGTGGTCCAATTAACAGGAGCACAGTTTGGTTCAATTTATGGATTAGCGGTTATACCATTAATTATGATCCAGCTTTACAAATTGCTTTTTGTAAAAAGTTAAACAGATGTGAGAACAAATATAATACAAAGGTGGGTGTCCCATAAGGTGTCTGACACCTTTGCTTTTGGGACACCCCCCTATTTTAGTTAGTGGATTCTTGAATCTGTGTAGAGAAGTTTGTTAAGACAAAGTTTTTTAATTTTTCAACCGGTGGTAATATATATTTATCGTGGGTTAGATAAATAGACCGTTCATACAACGATCTTTTAAGTTTGATCACTTTGATCGCAAAATGATCAAGTCCAAAGATATGAGGAACAATCGCAAGGCCTAAATAGGAAGAGATTTAGATTATATTACATTTCGCTATTTTTATTTTTTGCTTATTTGCGTTATGATATTCAAAGCAATAAGAAGAACTCGAGGTGTAACGGTGAAGGAAACGACGATTAAAATAAAAGAAAAATACATAAATAAAATGAAGAATGGTAATCCGATTATTTTAAAGGAAGCGATTATGAATGTGAAAGACCTTCAAATAGAAGGAACGGTATTAAGAATTGTTGATGAAAAAAATCATTTTCTTGGAAAAGGGTATTATGGAAAGCAGAATAAAGGATATGGCTGGGTTTTAACAAGAAGTAAAAACGATCAAGTTGATGAGAAATTTTTTCAACAAAAAATCATGACCGCTATAGAGAAGAGAAAGTCTTTTTTTCAGAATGAAGAAACAACAGCTTTTCGCGTCTTCAATGGGGAAGGCGACGGGGTTGGTGGCCTAATTATTGATTATTTTGCAGGCTATTATGTTATCAATTGGTATAGCAAAGGCATCTATCATTTTAAAGATATGATTATTGGTGTGCTAACAGACCATGTATCATTTAAAGGGATCTATCAGAAAAAACGTTTTGCTGAGGATGGGAAATACGTCGAAGAGGATGATTTTGTTACAGGAGAGCGCGGCCAGTTTCCTCTCATTGTAAAAGAAAATGGTGTTAACTTCGCTGTTTATTTAAATGAAGGTGCGATGGTGGGTGTCTTTTTAGATCAGAGAGAAGTAAGGAAGGCAATTCGCGATCGTTATGCAAATGGGAAGACGGTTTTGAATACTTTTTCCTATACGGGTGCTTTTTCGGTTTTTGCTGCATTAGGTGGTGCAACGAAAACAACGAGTGTGGATTTGGCCAATCGTAGCAAAAGCAAAACAATCGAACAGTTTAGTTTGAACGGAATCGATTATGAAGCACAGGATATTATTGTCGAAGATGTGTTCCATTATTTTAAATATGCTGTCAAAAAGAATCTAAAATTTGATTTGGTTATACTAGATCCTCCTAGCTTTGCCCGATCGAAAAAAGTGACGTTTAGTGCTGCAAAGGATTATACAAACTTGTTGAAACAAACGATTGCGATTACGGAGGATAATGGGGTGATTGTTGCCTCGACTAATTGCGCTACCTTTGATATGAAGAAGTTTAAAGGGTTTATTCGTACAGCCTTTGATGAAAGTAATGAAAAATATGAGCTTTTAGAGGAGTACACTCTTCCAGAAGATTTTAAAACGATTAAGGAATTTGCAGAAGGAAATTACCTGAAAGTAGTATTTGTGAAGAAACTGAAATAAAGGATTTCAATATAAGCGAGAGGCCTCCAACATCAAGTAGGAGGTCTTATTTTTCGTGATGCTTCTGTAGAGGATTACATAATAAGTATACTATATACCTTAATTACTAGTTAAAAAAGTATAGAGCTATTTTAAAAATTGAAGATATATCATTGACAGCAGGTAATAGAGATGTTATTTTAAATATGCAAATAAGTTCTTTATATAGAACGAATAGTTCTTTATCAAATGGACGTCGTCTAGTTATTATTTTATTTCAACTTAAAAAGTTTAAACGGAATTTGTGCATATTTAAAATGAGATTCATAGATAAAGATAGAGTCAGTCATAATTTGGGAGGAACCGATGAGCGCCATAGCAGGGATCGTAAACTTTAATAAAGAGCCAATACATATAGAGGAAATTCAGAATGTTATGAAATCATTAGAGAAGTTTCCAGCAAATGATATTCAAGTTTGGCAGAACGAAAATGTCTTCCTTGGATGTCATGCTCAATGGATCACACCTGAGTCCATCGGAGAACCCCTTCCCTTTTATGACTCTGAAAGACAATGCACGATTACAGCTGACGCGATCATTGATAATCGTGAAGAATTGTTTGAACGGTTGCAAGTGGATCGTGGCAAAAGAAAGATAATGCCAGATAGCCAGTTGATCCTTCTTGCCTATTATAAATGGGGTGAAGATACCCCTAAATATTTAGTTGGAGACTTTGCGTTTATGATTTGGGATGAGCGGGAGAAGAAGTTGTTTGGGGCTAGGGATTTTTCCGGGAGCCGGACGCTTTATTATTATCACGATCAGAACCACTTCGCCTTTTGTACTGTCATGATGCCACTGTTTAAGTTGCCTTATATAAAAAAGGAATTAAACGAGGAGTGGTTGGCAGAGTTTTTGGCCATATCCTCAGTCATTGATACAGTGGATACTTCAACAACTGTTTATCAAAGGGTTTTACAGGTACCTCCTTCTCACTCTATTACAATTAAAGAAGGTAGAATCTCACTCTCAAGATATTGCACAATCATTCAAGGAGAAAAACTACAGCTTAAATCCGATCAAGAATATATAGAAGCATTTCAGGATGTATTTCAAGTGGCTGTCACTTCGAGGATACGTACACATCGCAATGTAGGAGCACACTTGAGCGGGGGATTAGATTCAGGCTCAATTGTTGGCTTTGCTGCTAAAGCTTTGAAAAAGGAACATAAACAATTACAAACATATAGTTATGTGCCTCCAAATGATTTTGATGATTTTACACCCAAATCGAGAATTGCCAATGAAAAAGAATATATTCATGCTACAGCCGAATATGTAGGAGATATAAAAGAAAACCTTTTTGATTTTGCAGGAAGTAATCCATATTTGGAGATAAATAATTTTTTAGAAACAATGGAGATGCCATATAAATTCTTTGAAAATTCCGTATGGTTAAAAGGAATCTATGAAACTGCTCATAAGGATGATTTGGGGATTTTGCTTAATGGAGGGAGGGGGAATTTAACGATATCTTGGGGACCAGCACTAGAATATTATGCCACTCTCTTAAAAAAAATTAAAATCCATCGTCTTTTTTATGAGATCGGTCCTTATAGTAAAAATACTGGAATGAAGAAATCACAAATTCTTTCCTATATAGGAAAAATTGCCTTTCCACTTGTAAATCGGATTTCCCCGTTATTTGAACCGATTAATTCAACTATACTCGTTAATCCAGAGTTAGCCAAAAGGACGAATGTATTTGAAAAACTTAAAAATCATGGCATTGATGTAGATCGATCTTCTTTGCCAGATTTATATGAAGAAAGAAAACGGCATTTTGGAGAGTTATTCCATTGGAGTGCTACCAATACATTAGGAACAAAACTATCCTTACAGTATTCATTATGGAAGAGAGATCCCACAAATGATTTACGGGTTGTTCGCTTTTGTTTATCGGTTCCGGAAGAACAATATGTTCAAAATGGAATAGATCGAGCACTTATTCGAAGGTCAACTAAAGATATTTTACCTGATAAGGTTCGATTAAACCAACGGGTTAGAGGAGTACAAGGAGTAGATTGGGTTCATCGTATGACACCAACTTGGGATTTGTTTATAGATGAACTTCAAAAACTAAAAGAGGACAAATCTATTTTTAATTATCTAAATTCACAGGTAGTTAAGAACGCCATATCAAAGGTGGAGGAAGGACCACGTGCAGGGTATGCTATCAATGGGGATTATCGGATAGCGATACGCAGTTTAATCGTTTACCGATTTATTAAGAGTATGACTTGAAGGGAGGTGACAAATATGAAAGAGTGGAAAAAACCACAATTAGAGATACTTAACATTGAAATGACAATGGCTGCAGGTTATGAAGGCTATCATGATGAAGCTTACAATGGCGAACCAGCATATGGTCCGCATCACGAATCGTAATTATTTTAGAATACTGTTTTAATGTTTTGCAGCCCTTATACCGAACATAAAGTATGAGGGCTTTTGCATTAATATTTTTTTGATTAGCCATTTGGAGTGATTAGAATGCTAGAAATTATAAAAAAAAACATTTACAAAGCCTTTGGATTAAATATATTAAGTGAAATTCCTTTACCAGAATTAATGACCATTGGTAATCAAATAGAGGATCCGGATATCCTAATCAAAATTGAAGATTTATCCCATCTATGGTCAAAATTAGCGGATCATCCATATAGTTTTGTAGTAAAAGAAGATTTTGTTATGTTTCAACTCCCTGAGGTTGCTATTTTTTCAATACAAAAGGGAAATAAAATTACTGTTACACCTTTGAAAGAAGCAAATGAGGATCAAATTAGGCTTTATATCCTTGGAACATGTATGGGTGCCTTATTAATGCAAAAGAACATTCTACCATTACATGGAAGTGCTATTGCTATTGATGGAAAGGCATATGCCATTGTTGGAGAATCTGGTGCTGGAAAGTCTACGTTAGCGTCGGCTTTTTTGAGCCAAGGATATCAGCTATTAAGTGATGATGTAATTGCTGTAACGGTTTCAGAAAAAGGTCATACTCCCTATGTTATCCCATCATACCCTCAGCAAAAGCTCTGGCAAGAGAGTTTGAACCAGTTTGGAATAGAAAATAATCATTTCCGTCCCATATTCCAAAGAGAAACAAAATTTGCCGTTCCAGTTGCTGATAAGTTTTCCCATGACTCATTGCCCTTAGGAGGTATATTTGAATTAGTAAAGGGAGAGAGAGAAAAAATTGGGCTTTACCGAATTGAAAAATTACAACGATTAAATACATTATTTCGTCATACATATCGTAATTTTTTAATTCCAGGATTAAATTTAGTTGAGTGGCATTTCAATTACTCTACAAAAATTATTAATAAAATTGATGCTTTTACATTACATCGACCAACTAAAGGTTTTACTGCCTATGATTTGGCATTTCTGATACTAACTTCAGTAAACAAGGAGGAATTAATAAATGCTAAATACTAAGAAAATCACTTTGAATTATACAGTTTCACAAAGGGAAGGAAATATTGTTAGTGATATGGATGGAGAAAAAGTGATGATGAGCATTCAAAATGGTAAATATTATAATCTTGGAGAAATAGGTGGAGTCATTTGGGATTTGATAAAAGCTCCAATCACTGTTAATCAAGTAATCATGGAATTAATATCACAATATGATGTCAAAGAAAATGAATGTGAAGTAGAAGTTGTATCTTTCTTGGAACATTTAAGTAAGGAAGGTTTAATCAATATTGAAAACAAATCATAATTCCTTTGCTATAAATTAACTAGAAATAGATAGAAAGGATTAATGAGTATTGTGAAGAAAATCAGTATGTTTTTATCTCTAAATACAAATAAAAAGCTATTATTCTTAGAGGCTTTTCTTCTTTTAGGATGGGCTCGAATTCTTAAAGGTATTTCATTTTCTAAAGTTGCACCGTCTTTAGGGGAACATATGAATGAAACCTCTATTAAACACTTAGAGTCGAACACAAAGATATTGAAACAAGTATCCGAAGCCATTCATATCATGAGTCGTCATACTTTTTGGGAAAGTGAATGCCTTGTAAAGGCAATTGCAGCAATGAAAATGTTAGAAAGAAGAAAGATAGAAAGTACACTTTATTTAGGGACTGCAAAGGATGAGGCTGGAAAGTTTATCGCCCACGCATGGTTACGCAGTGGATCTTTCTATATTACAGGATCAGAAGGAATGGAGAAATTTACTGTAGTAGGAAAGTTTGCAAAGAAAATAAGTTGAAATATTGAGGGAGAAGCAATGGATAACAATTACAGTCTTAATCTAGAACTCTTGCCTAAGGAATTAAAATTATTACTTGAAATCATAAATATGGAAGAAAATAACAGGGGGATAGAACCAACTTTTTTCAATAAATACAATGATATAAATTGGAATTTTTTTATCCAATTAGCTATGCATCATCGAGTATATCCATTGTTATATTCTAAAGTTAAAAAAATATCGAGCAAATTTATTCCAAAATGGGTTGTCCAAATACTTTATCAAGAATATAAAAGAAATACATTTAAGATGCTGCATCTGTGCTCGGAAATGGAAAAATTAAATAAAAAATGTCAAGAGAATCGGATACCACTTATTAACTTGAAAGGTCCTATCCTTGCCGCTGAACTATATGGAGATATTTCTCTCAGAACATCCAATGATTTAGATATATTAATTCCGTTTAAACACCTTGAAAAAATAGAGGGGATTTTAACAGGTACTGGCTATGTGAAAGATGACTATATTGAAACTATTTTGAACGACTGGAAATGGCGACATCACCATATAACATATATAAATCCTAAAAAAGATGTAAAGATTGAAGTGCATTGGAGGTTAAATCCTGGGCCAGGTAAAGAACCGAATTTTGATGAGTTATGGGAGAGGAGGAGAATAAGTACGCTCACAAATAACCCCATCTATTTTCTGAGTGAAGAGGATTTATTTTTATTTCTTGTCTCTCATGGTGCACGCCATGGATGGTCACGGCTCCGATGGTTGATAGATATCCAGCAAATTGTAAGGCAGGATCTTGATTGGTTAAAGATTCAAAGGAAATTAAAAAAATATAATTTCTTAGATATAGGTGGGCAAGCTCTTATATTATCTTCTTATTTATTAACTACTGAAATTAGCGAGAAAATGAGTCTTTTATTAAAAGGAAATAAACCACAAAGATTAGCTCAAGAGACGACTTTTTATTTGGAGGAAATGGTGAACTTACATACAGATCCTGTTCCTGATCATGTAGCTAAATATCATAAGCATCACTTATTTTCCTTAATGTCAAAGCAACAAAAGTTTTTGTTCATCCTTAGTTTTTTATATCCGTACCCTGATGATGCAAAGACATTGCCACTACCGAAAACACTTCATTTTTTATACTTTCCTTTGCGGCCTTTTCTATGGGCTTGGAGGAAAACAAGGATCCATGCTTTACCTAGGAGGACATAGTAATGAAGCATGTACTGTATTTTGCCAAGCGAATACATTCCTATTCCGGGAAAATTCTTTATTTTAATCTTATAGCCATGATTCTTATTAGTTTGCTTGAGGGATTTGGGATTTTTTTATTAGTGCCTTTAATTAGCCTTGCAGGATTCTTAGATGTTACTTCACAAGACAATACTATTATAAACTGGATATTTGGTTTCTTTCAAGGAATGCCAGAAACGCTAAGTTTAACCATTATCTTATGTATATATGTTTTCATTATGATTAGCCAAAGCTTTTTTCAGAGAAACCAAACTATCTTAAATACAAAAATACAACAAAGTTTTACCCGCCATTTAAGGGAAGAAACATACAAAGCTTTACTACAGGCGAATTGGGGATTTTTTCTAAAAAAAAGAAAGTCTGACATTATAAATTCTATGATTAATGAAATAGCTCGTGTTAGCGGCGGGACCCAATTGTTTCTCCAGTTTGCTGCGTCCTTTATTTTTACCTTTATACAAATTGGCATTGCGTTTTGGCTTTCTGCTAAAATGACGATGTTCGTTATATTTTTTGGTGTAGTTCTTATCTTTTTTTCTCGAAGCTTTATAAAAAAATCAAAAGCTATGGGTGGTAATACAGTAGAGTTAGGCAAAACTTTTCTAGGCGGTGTAACAGATCATTTTAATGGAATTAAAGAAATTAAGAGTAATAATCTAGAGGGATCTCATATTAATTGGTTTCATTCTTTAAATCAAAGAATGGAAGATAATATGATCGAGATATCTAAATTGAAGACAACATCTCAGTTTATTTACAAAATAGTTTCTGCGTTTTTAATTGCCATATTTGTATTTACTTCTATAAAAATGTTTCATTCACAATCAGCACAGTTAATGCTGATTATTGTTATATTTTCGAGACTTTGGCCTAGATTTACCGGTATTCAGTCAAATCTGGAACAGTTGAGTTCCATTGTACCATCCTTTAAAGAACTAATAGATTTGCAAAAAGAATGTTTAGAGTCGAAGGAGTTAACAGATAGAGATTATAAGAACGTAAAATCGATCAACATTAAACAAGGAATGGAATGTAGGAATGTATACTTTCGCTATAATCAAAATCAGCATCCTTACGCCCTACAAAATATTAATTTAAAAATTACATGCAACCAGATGACAGCTATTGTTGGTCCGTCAGGGGCAGGAAAGAGTACACTAATCGATCTACTGATGGGATTGAATCGGCCTGAAAAGGGAGACGTGGTTATTGATGGCCATATTCTTAGAAATGATGAATTACTTTCATTAAGGAAAATCATTAGTTATGTTCCACAAGATCCTTTTCTTTTTAATACAAGTATAAGAGAAAATCTTTTGTTAATTGAACCAAATGCTACTAAAAAGGAAATCTGGGAAGCACTTGAATTCTCCTCTGCAGCTGAATTTGTAAAAAAACTCCCACAAGGACTTGATACACTCATTGGTGACCGAGGTATTAGACTTTCGGGCGGAGAAAGGCAAAGAATTGTACTTGCCCGTGCGATCTTACGTAAACCATCTATTCTTGTATTAGATGAAGCAACAAGTGCACTTGATACGGAGAACGAAAGGAAAATCCAAGAAGCGATTGAACAACTTAAAGGGAAGATGACCATTATTGTCATTGCCCATCGGTTATCGACTATTAGTAATGCAGACCAAGTAATTGTTCTGGATAATGGGAAAATCATTCAAAAGGGTGAATTCAACCAACTTGCTAAAGAGAAAAAAGGGATGTTTAGCCATCTATTACAGAACCAGACGCACGTTTCCCTCTTAAGTAAATAAAACATAAAGGATCTATTAAAATATGAAAATGATATTGACATGTTCTATATAAAGAACTAAACTAATACTATAGATGAATTAGTTCATAAGTAACGCATTTAATCTAGTCCGTTTTATATAAAATAATAGAGGTACTATTATTTTTTACCCTAATCGTTCTTTATGGAGAACCTCAAATTTTAAGAACTTATTAAATCAAAAATATAGGTGGTTTAATGAATAGGTTAACAGAAACTAACCAAACAATGGAGAAATCGATGGCTAAAGAAATTAATTTAAAGGAAATCTTCGCGATTATTAAAAAGAGGCTTTGGATGGTTGCTGCACTAACTATTTTATTTGCTGTCATTGGATATACTTATAATCAATTTTCTACTACCCTACTATATCAATCTTCATCAAGAATTATCATTAAAGCAGGTGCTGAAGAACGAACAACACTTCAAGTTATTATGAGGGATTCAACAATTATGGAAAAAGTAGCAAAGGAACTGCAACTAGAACGATCATCAGGGGCGCTAGCTGGGCAAATTACGGTGCAAAGCATTGACACTTCTCAAGTAGTAAGTATTAGTGTGGTTGATACAGATCCTGAGATGGCAGCCAATATCGCCAATACGACAGCAAAAATTTTTAAAGCAGAAATTCCTAACATTGTTGGTTTTAAAGATGTTCAATTACTATCTGATGCACAAGTCAATCCTTATCCAATAAATGATAATGGCAATCGCACGATGATCATTAGTATTGTGCTTGGCCTAGTCGCTGGAATTGGGTTAGTATTTTTTCTAGATTCTTTAGATGACAGCATTCAATCAGGTCGTGATGTCGAGGATTATTTAGGAATTCCTGTATTAGGGAAAGTTTCTAAGATGAAAAAACGAAATTTTAAAAAAAAGAATCAAGCAAAACAGGAAGTAGAATTTAGAGGTGAAACAATTGGTACTAAGTAAAATGAAGTTATTTTCTCCAGCGAAAAAGCGAAACTTAATTACCTATTCTTTTCCTGAATCGAAAATTGCTGAGGAATTTAGAATCGTAAGGACGAATGTTCGAATCGTAACCAATGAGCAAAAACATAAAACTCTGGTTATTACGTCCCCAAATCCAGGGGAAGGAAAATCAACAGTTGCTGCGAACTTGGCTGTATCAATGGCACAACAAAAGGAAAAAATCTTACTCATTGATGCTAATTTAAGACGTCCTTCCTCTCATTTTATTTTTAAGCTTCCCAATTCAGTCGGCTTAACTGATGTGTTAATTGGGCGATCATCCTTTGAAGAAGCTGTGCTACATACAGAAATAGGAAGGCTTGATGTACTAACAAGCGGAGAGATACCGAATAATCCTGCAGAGTTGCTTTCATCAAGAGTAATGAAAGATTTATTACAAAAAGTAGTGAAACAGTATGAGATGGTTTTAATCGATTCTTCCTCAATCCTAGAAGTAACAGATACAAAGATACTTACAAGTCAATGCGATGAAGTCCTTTTAGTTTGTCATAAAGGGGAAACAACAATAGAGAGAGCAGCAGAAGCGAAAAAGGTATTAGAATTTGCTAAAGCAAATATATCTGGAGTTATTATGAACGAGATGTAATAAAATTTTTTTTACTTTTATCGTTCTTTATAGAGAATTGTTATAAATCAATGGTAATGTCTCCTTCCCATTATCGATGGAGGCACTCGATCATGCTGTGGGTTGAAAGATACCTTAGACGCTAGTCGCCGAGAGTGTGATGTGAGGAGGGGTTAAATGCCCTATTTATTAATAAAGTGTTTAATGATGCGTTCTTTACTAAGATCTTATCATTAAACACTTTATTTACATTATTCACGAAGGAGATGTTGTTGTGAAGAATATTGATGGATATCCAAAATCAATTAAAAAAGCTGTTCGTTATATTAAGCAAGATGCGACAAAGGAACAGCTAGAGCAGATTAGAAAACTGATCGATTATGCCATTAAGAGACGAAGTATGAATTTGGAATAATCGTTCGTTATATAAAGGAGGGAGAGGATGACGTATCCACAGAGATTGTCCTTATTCATTTTTATTGATTCATGTATTATTTTAACCTGCATATTTTTTAGTGGATTTTTAGTCAATGCAACCATAAATGTCATGACTATTCCTATTATAGCTAGTTCTTTAGCACTCATATTAAGTCATCATCTTTTTTCGCTTCGATACAAGCTGTATAAAAAAGCTTGGGAATATGCAAGTATTGGCGAATTATTAATCATTCTGAAAGTGGTCACCTTTTCTATTCTAGTTGCAGCACTTGTCCAACAAATTTTAGTTGGAGAAATTTTCTTCAGACTACTTGCCGTAACCTGGTCATTGCATCTGTTATTAATTGGAGGATCGCGTTTTTGCTGGAGGCTTTTTCGAGATTCTTTTATCATCAAGCCCTCTAATCAGAAACTGACATTGATCGTTGGTGCCGGTTCAGCAGGAACGATGATCGCAAGGCAGCTGTTAAAAAATCAGGAAGTAGATATCATCCCTGTTGGGTTTATTGATGATAATCCTCGAAAGCTCGATCTTGATATACTAGGTATTCCTGTTATTGGACAGGTTCGTGACATCGAGAAAGTAGTAAAAGAATTACGAATTGAAAACATCATTATTGCCATCCCTTCATTAGAGAAAAAAGAATTAAATCAAATCTTTCAGGAGTGTGCAAAAACAACAGCGAAAACACAAATTCTTCCGATGCTGGAGGATATTGTAACAGGTAAATTATCCGTCAATCATTTCCGGGATGTCCAGGTCGAGGATTTGCTTGGTCGAGAGCAGGTAAAGCTTGATATCGAAGGAATATCAGACTATGTCACAGATAAAGTGGTGTTAGTGACGGGTGCCGGTGGATCAATTGGATCAGAGATTTGCCGCCAAATCTCGAACTTTCATCCAAGAAAATTAATTCTTCTTGGACACGGTGAAAATAGCATCTATACGATTGAGATGGAGCTAAAAGAAAAATATAGAGAGTCGAAGATTGAGTTTATTACCGAGATTGCCGACCTGCAGGATGCAGAGAAAATGGCGATGGTAATGAGTATATATCAACCAAATGTTGTGTATCATGCAGCTGCGCATAAGCATGTTCCATTAATGGAGCGAAATCCAGAAGAAGCAGTCAAAAACAATATTATTGGAACGATGAATGTCGCAAAAGCGGCGAGCTGGAGCGAAGTTGGAACCTTTGTGATGATCTCCACAGACAAGGCTGTAAACCCGACAAGTGTCATGGGAGCGACAAAAAGGCTCGCTGAGATGATTATTCAAAACATGGATCGCACAAGCAAAACGAAATTTGTCGCTGTTCGGTTTGGCAATGTTCTTGGAAGCAGAGGTAGCGTGATTCCACTTTTTAAAAAGCAAATTGAAAAAGGTGGACCTGTAACGGTAACACATCCTGATATGGTTCGTTATTTTATGACGATTCCGGAAGCATCAAGATTGGTCATCCAAGCAGGCTCGCTTGCTAGAGGTGGGGAAATTTTTGTCTTAGATATGGGCGAGCCCGTAAAAATTGTCGACTTGGCAAAAAATCTAATCAAACTATCAGGTAATTCAATTGAAGAAATAGGAATTGAATTTTCAGGTATACGACCGGGAGAAAAGTTGTTTGAGGAATTGCTAAAACCAGATGAAATAAATGACAAGCAAGTGTATCCCAAAATTTATATTGGAAAGACATCCGAATTGTATATAGAAGAAATTAATGAAATTATTTCTACTTATATGCTCTTAGATAAAGATGCTTTAAGGGAGAAATTATTAAATCTAGCCAATCATCGGGTCGTTTCACAATCAGAACCGGTGGTGCCCACTACATGATTAGGAAGTGTTTAACAAATGAAAGTTAGAAAAGCAATTATACCAGCTGCAGGACTAGGGACAAGATTTCTGCCAGCTACAAAAGCGATGCCAAAGGAAATGCTGCCAATTGTTGACAAGCCAACCATCCAATACATTGTCGAAGAAGCAATTGAATCCGGGATTGAAGACATCATTATCGTAACAGGAAAAGGCAAGCGTTCGATTGAAGATCACTTTGATCATTCATTTGAGCTAGAACAAAATCTGTTTGAAAAAGGAAAATTTAAATTGCTCGATGAAGTGCAAAAATCTTCCAAGCTTGTTGATATTCATTATATTCGGCAGAAGGAACCAAAAGGCTTAGGTCATGCCATTTGGTGTGCACGAAAGTTTATCGGAAACGAACCTTTTGCTGTTCTGTTAGGTGATGATATCGTCCAAGCAGAAAAGCCATGTTTAAAGCAGATGATGGAGCAATATGAGCGATACAATGCCTCTATTCTTGGAGCGCAAATAGTATCTGATGATGAAGTTTCCAGATATGGAATAATTGGTGGAAAACAAATTGGAGAACGTTTTTACAGTGTAAACAGTCTAGTGGAAAAGCCTCGACAGGAGGAAGCTCCATCTAATTTGGCGATTATGGGCCGTTATATCTTAAATCCAATGATTTTTGACATTTTAAGCACACAACAGCCGGGAACAGGCGGGGAAATTCAGTTGACTGATGCCATTGCCGCTTTAAATGAACATGAAGCGGTCTATGCCTATGATTTTGAGGGTGTTCGCTATGATGTCGGAGAAAAATTTGGCTTTATTCAAACGACGATTGACTTCGCATTACAAAGAGAAGATTTACGGGATAAACTATTAAACTACTTATCCCATGTCGTAGACAAAGAATATATTAAATAAGTGAATGGATGAACCTATATGCAAAAACGAGTCTTGTTTTGTGCAACAGTTGATTACCATTTTAGCAGCTTTCATTTGCCCTATATGAAGTGGTTCAAGGATCAAGGGTGGGAGGTTCATGTTGCCGCAGCCGGCAGTATGGACCTCCCTTTTACGGATCAAAAGTTTGATATTCCGATTGCAAGATCACCGTTTAATAGCAGGAATATAAAAGCCTACGCTGAGTTGAAAAATATTATTGATCATAATCATTATAAAATCATTCATTGTCATACGCCAATGGGCGGGGTGCTTGCACGCCTTGCTGCAAGAAGGGCTAGAAAGAACGGTACAAAGGTGATTTATACAGCACACGGTTTTCATTTCTGCAAAGGTGCACCATTAGCAAATTGGCTTCTCTATTATCCAATTGAAAAAAATCTTGCGAAGTATACGGACTGTTTGATTACGATCAATACAGAGGATTATCAGTTGGCTAAAAAACGGTTTAAAGTAGAAACAATAGAACATGTTCATGGTGTTGGTGTGAATACAGACACTTTTAAGCCAATAGGGGAGGAACAAAAACAACAGCTAAGACAAATGTATGGCTATCAAAAGGATGACTTTATCCTATTTTATGCAGCTGAATTTAATAGGAATAAAAATCAACAATTATTGCTAGAAGCACTAGCGATTGTAAAAGAAGAAGTTCCAAATGCTAGACTTCTGCTGGCAGGGAAAGGTCCTCTACAGATAGAGTGCGAGAAACTTGCCGAGCGTCTTGGGATTAAAGAGATGGTACATTTCCTTGGCTATCGGAATGATATCGAAACCCTATTGAAAATATCTGATGCGGCTGTTGCCTCAAGTCTTCGTGAAGGGCTGCCGGTTAATATGATGGAGGCTATGGCCTGTGGCTTGCCTGTTATTGCTACGGATAATAGAGGTCATCGAGAGCTTATTACAAATAATAAAAATGGCTGGATTATTGATCCGCAAAAAGTAGAAGAGTTTGCTAAGAAAATGAAGTTGTTAACAATGGATACAGAACTCAAAAGTATATTAGGAAATAACGGTCGGAAAATAATGTTATCAACCTATAGTACAGCGAAAATTTTAGATGAGAAGAGTCATATCTACAAAGCTTATATGCGAGAAACGGAGGGTGAAAGGTGGGCAGTCCATTAAGGATTTTACATGTAGTTGTCAATATGAACCGAGGTGGGGCAGAGACATTACTAATGAATTTATATCGTAACATTGACCACGCAAAAATTCAATTTGACTTTTTAACATGTAAGCCAGGTGCGTTTGATGATGAAATTAAAAATTTGGGAGGTAATATATTTCGCATTCCCTATATTTCAGAGGTTGGCCATTTTTCATATGTGAAAGCACTAAATAAGTTTTTTGAAGAGAATAATGAGTATCAAATTGTACATTCACATATGGATAAAATGAGTGGACTTGTTCTAAAGGCAACTAAAAAAGCAAATATTCCATATCGTATATCGCATAGTCATAATACGAGTAGTGAAGGAGGGGTTTCAGCAAGATTTTATAAATGGATGATTGGCAATTTAATTAAACAAAATGCTACTCATTTACTTGCATGCTCTAATGAGGCTTCTAAATGGTTATTTAAAGCAAACTCAGACAAAGCATTTATATTAAAGAATGGAATTGAATTGGATAAGTTTAAGGGTTCTTTAGAATTTAAATTTAAAAAAAGAGAAGAACTTCACTTGAGGAAAGATAGTTTTATTATTGGGCATGTTGGTAGATTCAATCATCAAAAAAACCATTCTTTTTTAGTTGAGATTTTTTCTGAAGTTGTAAAACTAAATTCTAATGCATTTCTTGTATTAGTAGGTGATGGTCCTCTTAAAGGTGACATTCAAAGAAAAGTTAATGAATTAGGGTTGTTTAATAAAGTTAGATTTTTAGGGGTTAGGGATGATGTGCATCAAATCCTTCAAGCTTTTGATGTTATGTTGTTCCCTTCAATTCATGAAGGTTTGCCAGTGACTCTAGTTGAAGCACAAGGAGCAGGTTTACCTTGTGTTATTTCCAATGTGATCACAAACGAAGTTGATATTGGAGCAAGTTTAATACACTATGAAGATTTAAGAAATTCACTGCAAGGTTGGGCAAAGACGATCCTTCAAACCTCAAATAAAAGAATAGATACGTCTAAATACATAAACGAAAGTGGATTTGATATAAAAGCATCTTGCAAGTGGCTTGAAGAATACTATTGGAATTTAGTATTCGACAGCGGCGAAGCAAAAATTAGTGTTTAGATTTTAAAAAGAAGGAGGTAAGTAAATGTCAACTATATCATGTTGTATTCGACTTGGTGAAGTTCCTCTTCATCTCTACCATATTACAGCAGGATTCCTTATGCTCCAAAGACAAAAGGTGATAAGTTTAAAAATTGAAAGATTAAAAAAAAATGATAAAAATAGAGTACCGTACAACATGATGGAAGTAATTGTGAATGAGAAAATAAGAGTTTTATATGATCTTAACGATGGTTACAACAATCTATTAACTGATGATCAGAATTATGTTGAATTTATGGATGATCTGTTAAAAGACTTTGATTTTTGCTTTAAAAGAAGTTTTAGCAGTTTATATAATAAAGAATTACAACATAAAAATAAAATATTTCCATTAGGTTTAAACTATATGGTTACGGTTAACCAAAATATTTCACATATACCAACGAGTAATGATCCCAATAAGGAGAAGTTAAAAAAGCTTTACCGTATGTTGCCATTTAGTGAATATTATAATGGTCTCTATCATGTAGAGTCATTTGAAGATGTTCCTGTTAGAGACAAGGATCCTAACATCCTCTTTATGGCGAGGTTATGGGATACAAAAGGTGATAAAGAGTTACAGATTTCGGAATCAAAGAGTGAAGAGCGTGCATATATAAATGAAGTACGCGCGAAGTGTATTCGGTTATGTAGAAAAGAGTTCGGTAATCAGTTTTTCGGTGGTGTTTCTCCATCACCTTTTTCAAATAAATATTACCCAGATATTGTTATACAGGACAGCACGATTATGAAAAGAAATAACTATTTAAGAAAAGTGAAGAAATCATCTATTTGTATAGCAACTATGGGATTACATGAGTCAATTGGGTGGAAGTTTGGCGAATATGTTGCTGCAAGTAAAGCGATTGTAACAGAAGAACTTCATTATGAAGTACCTGGAAGTTTTGAAAATGGAAAAAACTATTTAACATTTAAAACTGCGGAAGATTGTGTAGAGCAGATATATCAATTACTTGATGATGATTATCGATATGAGATGAAAGTAAATAATTATAAATATTATCATCAATACGTGAGACCTGACCGACTAGTACTAAATAGTTTACTTACCATAATAGAAAATGGAGGGGTAAAGGATGAGACCAACTCTAACCGTCTTTACGCCTACGTTTAATCGTGCTTATACTCTTCATAAATGCTATGAGAGTCTTAAACGGCAGACTTGTAACGATTTTGAATGGCTCATTATTGATGATGGCTCAAGTGACAATACAAAGGAATTAGTTAAAGATTGGATTCTAGAAAACAAAGTACAAATTCGCTATATTTATCAAGAAAATCAAGGAATGCATGGTGCTCATAATACAGCCTACGAAAATATAGATACAGAGCTTAATGTATGTATTGATTCAGATGATTATATGCCAGATGGTGCTGTAGAAAAAATTATTCGATTTTGGAATAAGTATGGTAGTGATAAGTTTGCAGGGATTGTAGGGTTAGATGCTACAGAAGATGGAAAAATAATTGGAACAACTTTACCTGATCATTTAACCTCTTCTACTTTATCAGATTTACATGGTAAATATAAGGTGAAAGGTGACAAGAAATTAGTATATAGAACAGGCTTAACAAAAAAAGTTCCATCGTATCCGTTATATCCTGGAGAAAAGTATTGTCCACTCAGTTATAAGTATATTTTGATTGATCAGGAATGTCCGCTACTTTTAATGAATGAAATTTTATGTCATGTAGAGTATTTAGAAGATGGATCAAGCTTAAATATTATTAAACAATACAAAAAAAATCCTAGAGGCTTTTCCTTTTTTAGAAAAACAGCGATGAAATATGCGCCTACTTATAAGGAGAAATTTAGAGAATCGATTCATTATGTTTCTAGTAATCTCATGATAAAGAATAAGAGATATTTATTAGAATCTCCAAGTAAATGGACGACTTTATTAGCAACTCCATTTGGATTTGCTTTATATTTGTATATTCAAAATACTGGTAAATCAACGATTTTGAAAGTCGACTAATATTAATGGAATAAGAGTGATTTTAGAAGAAAGGATTTCTAAATATGGCAGTCCTTTGGATGAACCTTTTTATGGTTTTCCTGTCATCTTTTATGGCTAGGTACTTCTCTAAGCCATTAGCTGATAGTATTACTTATGTTAAACCAAATAAGTTATTAATATTGATATCCATGTTTTCACTAGTAATGGTATCTGGTCTTCGAAATAATATTGGTGACACTTACTTTTACATGCATAGCTATTTTCTGATGGAAGATTCAAACTTGCAAAATATAAAACTTGAAGGTGAATTTGGTTTTAATATCTTGCAGTCCATTTTGCGTAGTATTTCAGATGATCCACAATTGCTTGTATTCACAACAGCATTGATTACAAATGTTCTTATTGTTATTACATTGTACAAATATTCTCGAATGATTGAGTTAAGCTTGTATGTTTATATTGCATCAGGTTTATATACTGTATCGATGAATGGGATTCGTCAAAGTTTGGCAGCCGCAATGATTTTTTTAGCAACAAAATATATTATAGATGGAAACTTCAAGAAGTTCCTATTTGTTGTTTTATTAGCTTCCACTATTCACCAGTCGGCCTTAATATTTATTCCGGTTTATTTCATTGTTAGAAGAAAGGCATGGACAAGAGATACATATATTCTTCTCGGGTTGGGAGTATTAGTTGTTGCTGCCTTTAACGAGTTTTCTCAAATATTATTCTCTGCTCTTGAGGATACTAAATATGGTGAATATAGTGAAGTTAATGAAGGTGGTTCTAGTTTATTAAGGGTCGCTGTAAATGCAACTCCTCTAGTGATCGCCTTTTTCGGGAAAGAGAAACTACGAGAGTTATGGCCACAAAGTGACTATATTGTAAATTTAGTGACACTAGGTGTCGTTTTTTTAATTATTGCAACCAAAAACTGGATATTTGCTAGGTTTAATATTTATTTTGGTCTTTATAGTCTAATTCTTGTATCTTGGCTAGTGGTTTTAATGGCAAAACAGGATAGGAAATTTGTATATTATAGTATTTTAATTTGTTATTTGATTTTTTATATATATGAACAAGTAATAGCACTTGAAATAGTCTATAGAAGTGATTATTTAATATGGTAGATTCAGTAATTATTGTTTTTTATTACTTTAAGATTTTTCTTTCCTTAGTAAACTGCTACTATAGAAAATTGATTTACAGGAGAATATTAATATGGGTGATAAGGTAAAAGTTATGCAGATTACATCTGGAATATCCACTGAGGGAATTGGAACTTTTGTGTTAAATACTTTTGAGAATATAAATAAAGAAAAAATCGATGTGAGTTTTGCCTTAGCGACAGATTGGACGCAGCACCATGAACAAAGAATTATAAATCAAGGCGGGAAAATCTATCGAACAGCTGAAATAGGCGGTGGGACACTAGGGATCATCAAGCACTTTGTTAATTTGATAAAAATACTTAAAAAGGAGGGTCCATTTGATGTAGTACATAGTCATATGGACTTTTTTAATGGAATAAATGTTTTAGCTGCTTTTATTGCTGGTGTTCCAGTTAGAATATCTCATGCACATTTATCAGTAAATGAAAAGTATATCTCATTGCCTAAAAAGCTTTACATTATAATAATGAAGTTATTAATAAGTATATTTGCTAATTATAAGGTAGGTTGCTCAGAAAAGGCAAATGAGTATATGAATGATCTAAAATGGAAGAAAAGCAAAAGTAAGGTTCTATTTAATGGAATAGATTTAAAGAGATTTTCTCCTAATAAAAATAGTGTAAATAGTGGTTTGAATATTAATAAAGAGAAATTAAATTTTATCACCATAGGGCGTATAGATAACCCCAAAAACCCTTTGTTTATTGTAAAAATAATTAAAGAATTGAAAGAGATAAGAGATGATATACATCTTTACTGGGTTGGCACTGGTTCTTTAGAAAATGAAGTAAAACAATTAGTTAGTAAATATAAGTTAGAAAATAATATATCTTTCTTAGGGATAAGGGACGATGTAGCCGAAATTCTTAAATTAATGGATTTTATGTTATTTCCGTCTAAATGGGAGGGATTAGGGATTGTATTAGTAGAGGCTCAGGCATCTGGTATTCCATGTTTTATTTCCAATACTATACCGAAAGAAGCAGACTTGGGATTATGCACAATTTTATCTTTGAATGAATATGAAAAGAAATGGGCCAGTAAGATAGATCATTATATAAATACTAATAGTTATAAAAATATAATTAATGAAGAAAAACTAAAAAAGTTTGATGTAAGTAGCACGGTAAAGGAAATAGAGGATATTTACATAAGAGTTTAGCAGTAGTACTAAGTTTTTAGATTTACGTACAGGAGGGAAGAATCAATGAAAGTTTTAGTAACAGGAGGAGCGGGATATATCGGTAGTCATACCTGTGTTGAATTGTTAAACAAAGGATATGAAATTATTGTTATTGATAATTTTTTGAATAGTAAACCTGAAGCATTAAAAAGAGTTCAAGAAATCACAGGTAAAAGATTCAGAACGTATAGTATTGATTTAATGGATCGGGAAAAATTGGGAAAGGTTTTTTTGGAAAATAATATTGAAGCAGTGATTCACTTTGCTGGGCTTAAAGCTGTTGGGGAATCAGTCAATCTCCCACTTTGGTATTACCGAAATAATCTTTTTAGTACAGTCATTCTTTGTGAAGTGATGAAAAAGTTCAATGTAAAAACATTCGTCTTTAGCTCATCTGCTACTGTTTATGGCGAGCCGGAGCAGGTTCCTATTTCAGAGGATGCATCTCTTATGGCAATGAATCCATATGGACGAACGAAGTTGATGATTGAAGAAATATTAGGTGATTTGTATGAATCAGATCCAAGCTGGAGCATTGCATTATTACGTTACTTCAATCCGATTGGGGCACATGCTAGTGGACTTATTGGGGAAGACCCACAAGGGATACCGAATAATTTAATGCCATATATTACGCAAGTGGCAGTAGGGAAGTTAAAGGAGCTTAGTGTTTTTGGAAATACCTATCCAACTGAAGATGGTACAGGGGTTAGAGATTATATTCATGTAGTAGATCTTGCCAAAGGACATCTAAAAGCACTTGAAAAAGTTTTAAACAATCATGGGATTGAAGCTTACAATTTAGGAACAGGAAAAGGCTATAGCGTTTTAGAAATGATTTCAGCTTTTGAAAAGGCCTCTGGCAGGTCAGTTCCATATCGAATTGTTGAGCCAAGACCAGGTGATATTCCAGTTTGTTATGCGGATCCAATGAAGGCGAAACAAGAGCTAGGCTGGGTAGCAGAAAAAGGGATTAATGAAATGTGTGAAGATGCATGGCTATGGCAGTCGAACAATCCAAATGGATATGAAAGTAAAGGTATAATCAATCATAATGAAGAACCTCGCATAGTTAATAGCGAGGTTTTTTTATGAGGTAAAGAAATTTACAGTACTTATCAGGAGTTGCCTTAAATGAAAAGATGCTTTGATCTGTTTAGTTCCATCACATTGTTTATCTTAGCTATTCCGATCCTTTTGATTGTTGCAATACTTGTAAAAATAAAATTAGGATCACCCGTTATTTTTAAACAAAAGCGGCCTGGGTTACATGAAAAGCCTTTTTATCTTTATAAATTCCGGACGATGACCGATCAAAGAGATCAACAAGGTAACCCACTTCCAGACCATGTGAGACTTACTTCTTTTGGTAAATTCTTAAGAAAATATAGTTTGGATGAATTGCCACAGCTGATTAATGTCATAAAAGGGGATCTTAGTTTAGTAGGACCAAGGCCATTATTGATGGAATATCTTCCATTATATACAGAAGAACAAGCTAAGCGAAATCAAGTAAGACCAGGAATAACTGGATGGGCACAAATTAATGGAAGAAACGCGATCACATGGGAAGAAAAATTCAAACTGGATGTTTGGTATGTAGAAAACTATTCATTATTACTTGATATCAAGATTTTGTTCTTAACCTTTATGAAGGTGGCCAAATCAGAAGGGATTAGCCAAGCTAATCATGTGACGATGGAAAGCTTTAAAGGGAATAAGCGAATGTAAAAGGGGGGCATCGATGAGACTAGCGATTATTGGTCAAGGTGGTCATAGTAAGGTTATTCAAGACATCATACTAGCAATAAGGGACATTGAAATTATTGGTTATTTTGATGATAAATATAATCACAGTTATGTCCATCAAGGAATTCATTATGGTCCTATTCTTTCATCGAAGAGTTTGCTAGATTATTTTGAGGAAATCAAGTTCATAATTGCAATTGGAAATAACAGAGTACGAAAAATGACTGTCGAAAGATTGAATCTTTTAGATCATGATTATGCTGTATTGATTCATCCATCAGCTATTATAAGTTCAAGTGCCAAGGTTGGTTATGGTTCAGTCATCATGGCAAATGCAGTAGTCAATGCGGATGCTGATATAGGTAAATATACGATTATTAATACAGGATCCATTGTTGAACATGATACGAGAGTAGGTGATTATGCTCATATATCACCGAAAGCGACATTAACAGGCAATGTTATGGTCGAAGAGGGGACGCATATTGGGGCAGGAGCTACACTTATCCCACAAGTATCGGTTGGAAAATGGTCCACGATTGGGGCAGGAGCAACAGTAACTAGAAATATACCGAGCGATTGTACAGCTGTTGGGACTCCCGCTAAGGTAAAAATAAGTAATCATTAGGAGGTGGAGTATTTGCCGCATAAAAGAATCTTTTTGTCTTCCCCACATATGAGTGGAAACGAACAAAAATATATTCGAGAGGCATTTGAGACGAATTGGATTGCCCCGCTCGGACCAAATGTGGATGCGTTTGAAAAAGAAATAGCTGATTATGTAGGAGCCAATGATGCTGTAGCCGTAAGTTCAGGTACTGCAGCGATTCATTTGGCTCTTTCTTTATTAGGTGTAGGTAAGGGAGATAAAGTATTTTGTTCGACCTTAACCTTTATTGCAAGTGCAAATCCTATTCTATATCAAGGAGCTGAACCGGTCTTTATTGATTCAGAGCCTGATACGTGGAATATGTCTCCACAAGCACTTGAAAAAGCATTACAGGATGCTTCAACTGAAGGGAAGCTGCCGAAAGCTATTATTATTGTAAACCTTTATGGTCAAAGTGCAAAAATAGATGAGCTGTTATCACTTTGTGATTATTATAACGTTCCTATTATTGAAGATGCAGCCGAATCATTGGGTGCTCGTTATAAAGGAAAGGCCAGCGGAACATTTGGAGGGTTTGGTGTGTACTCCTTTAATGGCAATAAAATTATTACCACTTCTGGCGGTGGGATGCTTATTTCAAACGATGTAGAAGCTTTAAAGAAAGCTCGTTTTTTAGCGACACAGGCTCGTGATCCTGCTCCACATTATCAGCATAGTGTAACAGGATTTAATTATCGGTTAAGCAATATTTTAGCAGGGATTGGAAGAGCCCAATTAGAGGTATTAGACGAAAGAGTAAAGGCCAGAAGAGAGATTTTTCAACGTTATTACGATCATCTTTCATCCATCCCAGGTATACAGTTTATGCCTGAGTTAGAGGAAACGTACTCAAATCGTTGGTTGACCGCCTTGTTAGTAGCTGAAGAAAAGCTTGGCGTTTCAAAAGACAGTCTTTTAAGAGCTTTAGCTGAAAAAAATATTGAGGCGCGGCCTGTATGGAAGCCACTTCATATGCAGCCTCTTTTTAACGGGGTAACGTATTACCCACATGATGAGAATCAAAGTGTATCCGAAGTATTATTTCAACGTGGAATCTGCCTCCCATCCGGATCTAATATGAACGAAGATGATCAAATGAAAGTCATTAATTGTATCAAAAATTGTTTAAAATCAAATGAGTTCAATAGTAAAACAAAAATGATGGATGAAGTTATCTAAATAGAGGTTGGATGAAGGAATGATTGGAAAAAACATTACCTTGTTGAGAAAAGAAAAAGATTTAACATTATCAGAATTAGCCGAAAGAGCAAATGTGGCTAAATCCTATTTAAGTAATATTGAGAGAAATATTAATCAAAATCCGTCTATTCAAATAGTAGAAAAAATTGCCCGAGTTTTGGATGTTGAAGTCAAAACATTGATAAACGGAGAAATAGCAGAAACAGAAACGCTTCATACAGAATGGATCGATTTAATTGAAGAAATTAAAAAATCAGGGCTTAAAAAGGAAGACATTCAAGAATACAAAACATTAATTGAATTCATTAAATGGAAAAATAATCAAGAGGAAGAAATGAATATGAGTTGTCATGAGGGAAAAAATGAGTAAAACAAATAAGGTTCCTAAAATGATTCATTATTGCTGGTTTGGTGGAAAAGAAAAACCGGATCTCGTAAAGAAATGTATCGAGAGCTGGAAACAAAACTTAAAAGATTATGAAATTGTCGAGTGGAATGAACAAAACTTTGATGTGAACTGTAATGACTATGTAAAAGAGGCCTATGAGGCAGACAAATTTGCTTTTGTCAGTGATTATGCCAGGGTGCATGGACTTTATCATATTGGCGGTATCTACTTGGATACAGATGTTGAGGTCTATAAATCATTTGATGATTTATTACATCATGATTCCTTTTGGGGCTTTGAGCAAGAGAACTATATTGCCACAAGTACAATCGGGGCTGCAAAAGGGAATAAGCTGATTAAACAATTTTTAGATTCCTATTCAGGTAGGAAGTTTATTGAAGAGGATGGAAGTTTTAACGATCTTACAAATGTAGCAGTCCTAACAAAAATGTTAGAGTGTTTGGGTTTGAAAACAAATGGGCTCTATCAAGAACTTGAAGGAATTGGAGCCTTTTATCCACAACCTTATTTTTCGCCATATGACTATATTAATTGCCGGTCGTTCAAATCAGATAAAACATATGCTATGCATTACTTTTATAAAAGCTGGCTACCGCCAAAGGCAAGGTTTAAAAGCAATGTGAAAAAGGTTGCCGCAAAAATAATTGGTGGAGATACTATTGCAAGATTAAGAAAAAAAGTTTCAGGAACATAGGTGATCATGATGAAGGAAGTATTAGTAGCTTCTTTTGATATGGAAGTTGGGGGAGTTGAAAGAAGTCTTATTAATATGTTGGAGAGCTTTGACTACTCTGACTATAAGGTAGATCTAATGCTGTATAGACATCAAGGGGATTTCATGAAAATGTTGCCAAGTAAACCCAACTTATTAAAAGAAATCCCTCAATATACAACTTTTAGAAAGTCGATAAGCGAGACAGTCAAAGAAGGTCATATTGGTATAGGGTTATCAAGAATTTTATCAAAAATGAATACTAAATTTTATCAAAAAAGAAAAAAGATAGCTGAGCCTGGCTATTATCAAATGCAAATCATGTGGAAATATGCTCTTCCTTTCTTACCTCAAATGGAAAAAGAATATGATGTTGCCATTAGCTATTTATGGCCGCATTATTTTGTAGCTGAAAAGGTAAAGGCAAGGAAAAAAATTGCTTGGATTCATACGGACTATTCGACAATTGAAACGGATATAAAGTTGGATTTAAAAATGTGGCATCAATTTGATCATATTATAGCTGTTTCTGAAGCATGTAAAAATGCATTTCTTGCAAAATATAAAGAGTTAGAATCAAAAGTATCAGTTGTAGAAAATATTACTTCTCCTGAATTTATTCAAAAGATGGGAAAAGAAGAATTAGATAATCCAATGGAAAGTGATAACCGATTGAAACTTTTAACAGTAGCGAGATTGTCACATGCAAAAGGAATAGATAAAGCCGTAGAAGCTTTGAAGTTGCTAAAGGATAAAGGTTATGACGACATTGCTTGGTACGTTGTCGGATATGGTGGAGATGAAGCGAAGATTCAAGAATTAGTTCGACAGAATAATTTAGAAAAGGACTTTATTTTATTAGGAAAGAAAACTAATCCATATCCTTTTATGAAAGCATGTGATCTATATGTACAGCCTTCGCGTTATGAAGGAAAAGCAGTGACGGTTACAGAGGCTAAAATCTTAGCTAAACCTATCATTATTACCAATTATTCAACAGCGGGTAGTCAAATAGAAAAAGGTGTAGACGGAGTTATTTGTAAAGATTTAAGTGTGGAGTCAATTGCCTGTGAAATTGAAGTATTGTATAAAAATGAAGATATGAGAGGAAAATTCATTAATCATAATAAGAAATTTGATCATAGTAATGATCATGAACTAGATAAATTATACAGTTTAATTGGCTGATAGGAGCAATTAAGTTATGAATATAAAAGTAAGTATAATTATTCCTGTTTATAATGCAGAAAAGTACATTATTGAATGTATTGAATCACTTATCAATCAGACACTTGAAGAATGTGAATTTATTTTTGTAAATGACGGGTCAAAAGATCGAAGTAGCGCTATTATTGATGAGTTTAAAAAGAAGGATAATCGGATCATTCTTATTAATCAAGAAAATCAAGGTGTCAGTATTGCAAGGAATAACGGACTTAAGGCTGCTTCTGGAGAGTATGTTGGATTTGTTGATGCCGATGATTATATAGAAAAAGATATGTATGAGAAATTATACAACTCAGCGAGAGAAAATAATTGTGATATTGTGATATCAAATTTTGAAAGTGAATTAGAAGGACATAAGGTAATAACAAAATATTTATTTCCTATTAATATAAGCCTACAAAAGGACTTTATAGAACAACAAGTCTTACCGTATTTTATTATGGCAGACAATTTAAATACTGCCTGGAATAAAATTTATAGGAATAAAATGATATATGATAATAAAGTGAAATTCCCAGAAAGGTTTGCCTTAGGTGAAGATGGGATCTTTAATATTAAGGCTTTTAGTTATGCAACAAGAATAAAATATATTGACTATACGGGCTATCATTATCGAGAAGTGAAAGGAAGTGCAACAAGAGATATTCTACAAAAAGACTATTTTAAGCGAGCATTAGAAGTTTATTCATCTGAATTACCGAGAGTTTTTATTGATAAAATAGAGAGAAAAAAGATTGAAAAACTTAAAGCTATTAAATTAGTAAATAGTGTATTAGCTTATATTCATATTTACTTTACACCAACGAAGGCTCTTGCTTTTCGAAAGAGATATCGATATGTACGAAATATGATCTCAAACAACCAAGTAAAAGAAGCATTAATAATTTATTATAGTGAAAAGTACCATTTATTAGGAAGGTACGAGAAAGTCTTGATAAATATGATGTTAAAAAAATCAACCATGGGACTATACTATGTTACCTTGTATAGCAGGTTTAGAAATAAATAAACTGGAGGATTATGTATGAAGATCATGATGTTTGCTCATGGCGGTAGTTTAAATAGAGGGTGTGAGGCCATTGTAAGGTCCACTACTAATTTGATAAAAGAAAAAGTAGATGGAGCTAAAGTTTATTTAGCATCAGGAAAACCTGAAACAGATAAGGGTATCACAAAATTAGATGGTATCTATGATGGATCGAATAATGAGATAAAAAAATACTCACTTTCCTGGTTAATATCCTCGTTAAATGTAAAGCTTTTTAAAGATGAATCTTACGCATTAGGGAAAATTCATCATACTATTATTAATCGGATAAAGGATGTAGATGTTTGTTTGTCAATTGGTGGAGATAATTACTGTTATGGTGAGCAGCCTGGTTGGTATGAAATAGATAGAAGGGTAAAACAGCAAGAGAAAAAATTAGTACTCTGGGGATGTTCAATTGGGGAAGAGGATATGTCCCCAAGAAAATTAGAAGATCTTAAACTATTTGATTTAATTCTTGCTCGCGAAACATTAACTTATAATATGTTAATAAATAAGGGCTTAAATAATGTCAAATTATGTGCAGATCCTGCCTTTACATTAGAAAAAGAAGAATTAGAGTTACCTAAAGGATGGCAAGATGGAAATATAGTAGGTCTTAACTTTAGTCCGTTAGTCGAGGGGAAAAATCCGAAATCAAAGATGGCTATCAATGATCTTATTAATCATATTTTAAAAGAGACTAACTTAACGATCGCATTAACTCCACATGTTATGGAGAGCGGAAATAATGATTATCAACTTTTATCTAATTATTTCGACATGTATAAAGATACTGGAAGGGTCATTATTTTACCCGACCATCTTAATGCTACTCAATATAAGGGATACATTGCTAGAATGAGATTTTTTATAGGGGCTAGAACACATGCGACCATTGCAGCTTATTCCCAATATGTTCCCACAATGGTATTAGGATATAGTGTAAAGTCAAAAGGTATTGCAAAAGATTTATTTGGGGAAGAAAAATTAGTGCTTGGGATAGAACAAATCTCTAATAGTCAAATGCTCATTTCTAACTTTAATAAGATGGTTAGAGAAGAAGATGAGATAAGAACAAAATTACAACAGTCTATACCAAATATAAAGAAAATATCTTATAAGGCAGTAGACTACCTTAATGAGTTAATTTCATAATTAGAGGGAAACGATGAAGAAGAATCTATTATTTGTTATACCTAGCTTAGCGGCAGGTGGTGGAGAAAAGAGTTTAATCAACCTACTATCCCAAGTTGATTATAATTCTTATAACGTGGATTTATTGTTATTTCATAAAAGTGGTGTGTTTCTCAATGTGCTACCGAAACAAGTAAATATTGTTGAACCCCTAGGAGATTATCAAACATTTAAATATTCTCTAAATCGTTCTGTTCGTAAATTTATTAGGAGTAGAAAAATTCAGTTAGCTTATGTAAGACTTACCTTTGCACTGAAAAATAGGATAATTAAGGATACATCAAAGGCAGAGCAATATACTTGGAAATATCAAAGTGAATCTATGGATATTCTTGAAAAAGAATATGATACAGCAATAGGTTACCTTGAAAAATCTTCTATTTATTTTGTTGTCGATAAAGTGAAATCTAAGAGAAAAATTGGCTGGATACATACAAATTACACAAATTCAGGTATGGATCACCATTTTGATCAGCCTTATTTTAACCAACTAGATCAAATTGTCACGGTCTCAGAAGAATGTGCTAAATCTTTAAAAGAAAACTTTAGGGGAATAGGGAACAAGGTGAAGGTAATTTATAATATCGTTTCACCGACTCTTATTCATAAACTATCAGATAGTTCAATTAAAGATTCCTTTTGCACTGAGCAAAATGAGATTATTTTAATGACGATTGCAAGATTAAGTCATGAAAAAGGATTAGATATTGCTATAAGATCATGTGAACAATTAGTTGATAAAGGTTATAACATAAAATGGCATGTAATAGGAGAAGGAAATGAAAGAAATAAATTAGAAGAAATGATTAAGAAGAGAGAATTAGAAGATCATTTTAAACTTTTGGGATTAAGAGAAAATCCCTATCCATATTTAAAAAAGGCAGATATATATATTCAGCCATCGAGATATGAGGGCAAATCAATTGCTATTGATGAGGCTAAAATACTTCATAAACCTATAATCGTGACAAATTATGAAACAGCAAAAGATCAGATAACAAATGAAATAAATGGATTGATTGTAGATATGAATGAACAAGGTTTATCAGAAGGAATTGAAAGGCTCATACAAAATCAAGATTTTAAGCATAGTTTTATAAATAATCTATCTAATGAACAATTAGGTACTGAAAATGAAATAAACAAGCTTTATGAGATTATTTAGTGGGTGGCTCAAAATATGAAAAAAGATTTACTATTTGTCATTAATAATTTAAATTGTGGCGGTGCAGAGAAGGCATTAATTTCCTTATTAGAAACAATTGACTACACTGCATATAATGTGGATTTACTTTTATTTAAGCATGAAGGATTATTTTTTAATAAAATACCTAAACAAGTAACTCTATTGGATGAGCCATTAGAGTTTAAGTACTTTGATATGTCTATAAAAGTAGCGACTATCGACGCTTTAAAAAAAGGTAGGTTAGATATTACAACTTCAAGAATAGGTGCGGGCTTTATTTTTAAAACAGAGGAAAATAGAGCCAGATGCGAACAAAGGGTATGGAAGTATATATCAAAATCATTGAAACAAATGGATAAAGAGTATGATGTAGCGATTGGATATCTGGAAAAGAATCCAATTTATTACTGCCTTGAAAAGGTTAAGGCAAAGAAAAAAATAGGCTTTATTCATAATGATTACAATAAACTAGGGATGGATTCCACCATTGATATGCAATATTTTGATCAATTGGATTATATCGTAACCGTCTCAGAAGAATGCGCAAATGTTCTAAAACAACAGTTTCCTATATATAAAGATAAGATCAGCGTTATGTATAATATTGTTTCACCCGCAATCATTAATAAGTTATCAATGGAGACAATTAATTTAAATCAGAAAGTAACTAATCTTGTATCTGTGGGAAGACTTAATAGTCAAAAAGGTTTTGATCTGGCTATTGAAGCTTGCAAGGATTTGGTTACAAGTGGATATCAAGTAAACTGGTTAGTAATAGGAGAAGGAGAAGAAAGAATAAATTTGGAACAAATGATTAAAGATCTTCAACTTGAGGATCACTTTATTCTTTTAGGAATGAAAGAAAATCCGTATCCCTATATAAGAGAAGCCGATATATATGTCCAGCCATCTCGATTTGAAGGGAAGTCTATTGCAATTGATGAAGCAAAAATACTTAAAAAACCAATAATTGTAACTAACTTTAGTACGGCAAAAGATCAAATCACGGATCAAGAAAATGGTTTGATTGTAGGTATGGATCCTAAATCAATATCAATCGGAATTCAGAATTTAATAGATAATGAAAAATTGAGAAGAGAATTAATCGAACAATTATCCACAGAACAGCTTGGAACGGAGTCTGAGATTAATAAATTATACGAATTAATTGAAGCTGTGTAGAAAGGATAAAAGTATGTTAATAGAGGTTATAGGTTTTATCTTTATAAGTTTGGTATTCTTAGTTATTCTTATTGATATTATTCCTATCTTCAAAGAATGGGTTGGTAGAATTCACATTGGGAGATATGATGACAAAGAAATATGGAATCAATCAATTACTAGTACTGGTGTAAAATGGCTAAACAAAACACCAAAAGTTAAAGTGACGGATAATAACAGATTAGTTGTAATAGATATGTTAAAAGGTAATTATACTAAGAATGCGATACAATACTGGCAAGAAGCAGCTTTATTATTAGGTTTAGGAGAGTATCTGAAATATAATGGGAAAGATGAAAGAGTAAAAAAGGAAATTAAAAGATTTTTAAGAAGAAAATTCAACCAGAATGGTCAATGGATTCAAAAACCAGAACATGTTGATGCTGGAATACTTGCCTATTCTATATTGAAATTGGATTTTATTAATCCAGATGATTATAAGCCCGCGTTGGATTATACATGGAAATTAATTGAAGATCACATAGGTGAAGATGGAACGGTTGGATATAGGAAATCTATGCAAAACTACAGGTATGTAGATACGATAGGTTTCATATGTCCTTTTTTAGTTTCCTATGGGATTAAATATGGTAATGATGAATGCATAGATTTAGCAGTAAAGCAGATTCAGAAATATGAACAATATGGAATGTTAGAAAAACATAACATACCTAGCCATGCTTATAATATTAAAACGAAAGCTCCACTTGGCTTATACGGTTGGGGACGTGGCTTAGGCTGGTATGCAATTGGTCTTATCGATACTTGGAATGAGTTGCCACAAAATAATAAGTATAAGACTGTATTAGAACTAAGTGTTAAGAAATTTGCTACAGCATCTTTAAAGTTTCAACAAGACAATGGAGCATGGAATTGGACTGTAACAAGAAATGAAGCAAGACCAGATTCATCAACTACGGCTACATTAGGATATTTTATGTTGAATGCAGCAAAAATAGCTGGGGTTTCTAAAGAATGCCTAGCAAGTACAGATAAAGCGATAGGTTATTTAATGAAAGTAACAAGGAGAAACGGTGAGGTGGATTTTTCACAAGGAGATACGAAGGATATTGGGGTATATTCGATGTTATTTAATATATTGCCTTTTACTCAAGGCTTTTGTATTAGAATGAAAAATTTACATAACAATTCTAAGGCAGTGTGAACGATTATGGTAAAAAAGGTTCTTGATTTTTTGAGGGCAAGATTTAGAAAAATTATTTTAGAAGAGATATGGTTAGAAGATTATATAAAGATGGGTATGAAAATAGGTGAAAACTGTTCTATTCAACCAGGTGTAATATTTGATTATTCACATTGTTGGTTGATAAAAATAGGTAATAATGTCACGATTGCGCCTCAAGCATATTTATTAGCTCATGATGCAAGTACAAAAAAATTAATTGATTACACTAAAATTGGCAGTATTTCTATTGAAGATAATGTTTTTATAGGTGCCAGAGCTTTAATTATGCCTAGAGTAACCATTGGTGAAAATTCAATAGTTGCAGCTGGAAGTATAGTAACAAAATCGATACCTGAGGGAAGTGTAGTAGCAGGTAATCCTGCAAAGGTTATATTTGCAGTAGAGGAATTTATCGAAAAGAATAAACAATTAAAAGATATTACTAAAATATATGACAGTAATTATACTTTACGGGGAAATATATCATATTTTCTTAAAAATGAGATGCATGAGGAATTAATCAATAAAGTAGGGTTTGTCGATTAAGATTTGTATCAGAGGTGAAAAGTATTGAGTGATTTAATAAGTGTTATTGTTCCAATATATAACGTAGAGAGATGGCTAACTAGTTGTATAGAAAATATTTTAAATCAGCCTTTTAATAATATTGAATTAATTTTAGTTAATGATGGGTCAACAGATAACTGTAGAGCAATATGTGAGCAATACGCTCAAAAAGATAAAAAAATTAAGGTTGTGCATAAAGAAAATGGAGGTTTAAGTAGTGCTAGAAATGCAGGAATAGAAATGGCTACTGGTAAATACATAGTGTTTATTGATCCAGATGATCAGATTACCGAAGATTATTTTATTTCACTATTCGCAATGGCTGAGGAAAATAATTGTGATGCTATTGTTAGTGGATATAAAACTGTACCAAATAATAATAATATTATCCCTGGATACCAGTTAAACAAAGTAATGGAAGGAAAAGCTTTTGTATTAAGTTCTTCTAATATTCATTCAAACAATGATTTATGTTTTGTCTGGAGGTATATTTATAAACTTAGCATTATTAAAGAGAATAATATTAGATTCAATGAAAAAGTGTTTATTGGAGAGGATGTAATCTTTAATTTAGAGTTTTTATTAGAATCTAAAAGAGTGTATGCAATATCGAAAACTCTATATTTTTACACTGTTAATAATCCAGATAGCTTAATGAGGGTCCCGTATAAACCAAAATTAGAGAGTAGTTTAATTTTGCAATATAAAATAAGAAAACAGCTTTCAAAAAAATTCGATTTACTAAGATATAGTCATTATAGTAAAGATTTAGCTAATTATTATATAAATAATATATATAGGATGATTATAAATAATTTAAAAAATAGCCAGAGCAAAAATATAAATGATGAGTTACGTAGATTAGTTAATTACGAAATGTTTTCTGATAGCTTAAAAGAAATTGGTTTTTCATATAAATGTAATAGTATTAAGGAATATATATATTATTTGGCACTAAAATTTAAGGTTTATCCCTTACTGACAGGAGTTTATAAGCGTGAAAGCAGGTGATAATATGTTTAAAAGATTATTGATTAATATTAAAAAGCATATTAGTTTATTATATTTTTTTGGAAAAGATAAGGCGAGTTCAATAATGTATCAATCCCCAAATGTTTTATCCAGTGAGCAAACAATTGAAAAGATAATTAAAGATAAATGTTCTATAAGTAGATATGGAGATGGTGAATTTCATCTTCTTATTCAATCAAAGGATTTAAAATTTCAAAAAAGGTCTAATGAGTTAAGTAGAAGGCTGAAGAATATATTAATTAGTGATGATGAAGGGTTAATGGTATGCATTCCAAATGTTTTTTCAGAATCAGATTTATCAATGAGAACTAATGAGTCAAAAAAGTTTTGGAAGGATCACGTGGCAAACTATCGTTTATTATGGTATAAGCACTTAGACCGCAACAAAACCTACTATAACTCAACTTTTACTAGAAATTATATTGCAATAGAAGATAAGTCCAACTTGGAAAGTTATTTCGATAAGGTAAAAAAAATATGGGGAAATAGAGATTTATTAATAATTGAAGGTGAATTTTCTAGATTAGGAGTAGGAAATAATTTATTTGATAATGCTAATTCCATCCAGAGAATATTGGCACCCAGTGAAAATGCATTTGAAAAATATGATTTAGTTCTTCAAAAGGCAAAAAGGCATGATAAAGAAAAACTTGTTCTTATTGCGCTAGGACCTACAGCAACTATTTTATCTTATGATTTACATAAGTTAGGTTACCAGGCAATTGATATTGGTCATTTAGATGTAGAGTTTGAATGGTTTCTAAAAAAGACAAAAGTAAGAACAAAAATAGAAAATAAATATGTAATTGAAGCAAATAATAGAATTGAAGATGATAATCATTTTTTTGATGCCGAATATGAAAAGCAAATTGTAGATCAAGTAGTTTGAATAGCGCAAAGAGGTGAAAAAATGGATTCGATAAAAAAACTAGTCCCTGTAAAAATAAAGAGATATTTAAAGGTAAAAGGCTATATTGCAGAAATAAAACAGCAAAGAATGGACTCAAAAAAACGTGATGAATTTGCAAAATATCTTGATAAAATAAGTGCAAAAAGAAGGATATTTATATTAGATGCTTGTGACCATAGAAACCTAGGAGATCAAGCTATTTTAATGGCGGAACTACAATTTTTAAAAGATAATTTTAAAGATTATGAGATTATTAGTGTGGGTCTAGGAAAGTTTAATAACTATGTAAATATTGTGAAGAAACATGTACGTTTAGATGACATATTTGTTTTACATGGTGGAGGTAACTTAGGAAATGAATACAAAAAAGCTGAAAATACTCGTAGAACCATTATTCAGTTATTTCCTAATAATCAAATTATATTATTTCCTCAGACCATGTATTTTACTCCGAATGATGAAGGTAGTAGAGAATTAGTTAAATCGAAAGAAATTTATAGTAAACATAAGCAATTAACTTTAATTGCTAGAGAAAGAAAATCATATGATTTAATGAGGAGGAATTTTAATAATAGTCAAATTATCTTAACACCTGATATTGTTTTATCTTTAAATAAGTCCCTAATAAATGAGGTTAGAAAAGGAGCTTTATTCTGTTGTAGAAATGATATTGAGGGATTACTATCAGAAGCTGAGAAAACAGAGATATTAGATATCTTAGAGGGCGAATTTTCTAGTGTATCAATTACAGATACTGTTGGAGAGAGTAATTTTGCAAGTGTGGAAGAAAAATTCAAGGAATTTAGGCAAGCTGAGATCATTCTAACAGATAGATTGCACGGCATGGTATTCGCTGCAATAACTGGAACACCTTGTATCGCGCTAAGTAATTATAATTATAAAGTAAAAGGTACATATGAGTGGATTAAGCATTTAAATTATATTAAATATACAGATTCTATTGACGAAGTGCCAGCATTAGTTGAGGAGCTAAAAAGATTTAAATCTTGTAAATACGATAATCGTTTCGCTATTCCATATTATGAAGAAATTAAGAAAGCAATGAGAAGAAATTAATATACAGAATTAAGTGTGTATATTAACTTACAGTAGTTAGAATTAATCTATTTTGTTTAGTATTTTATCAGAAAAGCAGGAGAAAAAATGCGAGTAAAGAACTCAATTATCAATATATCTACTGGTTTGGGTAGCCAAATTATTATTACTCTACTCAGTTTTATTTCAAGAACAGTATTTATTACCTATTTAGGAGTAGAGTATTTAGGCATAAATGGTCTGTTTACAAATGTGTTAGGAATGCTTTCTTTAGCTGAAGCTGGTATTGGTTCTGCTATTATTTATAACCTATATAAACCAGTGGCAGAAAATGATATCGCAAAAATAAATATGTTAATGAATTTCTATAAAAAAGCATATAGAGTTATTGCTCTTGTTGTTTTTCTATTAGGCCTTTCATTATTACCTTTTTTGGATCATTTTACAAATGGTACCAACGTAGAAAATGTTAATTTAATTTATTTTCTTTTTTTATTTAATACGGCAGCTTCTTATTTATTTTCACACAAAATTTCTTTTCTAAATGTTTGTCAGAAAGGTTATATTGTTACTGGTATTTATACTATTTCAACTATTATTGCTACTTTTATTAAGATTGGGATATTGTATTTTACGAGTAATTATATTTTATATTTAATTATAGATATTGTAATTACTATAACGACTTCTATTATATTATCGATATTAGTAAATAAAATGTATCCTTTTATAAAAAATAAAGTGTCAAGTAAACTTGATAGTGAGACTAAAGGTAATATCGTCAAAAATGTAAAAGCTTTAGTATTGCATAATATTGGTGGGTATGCTGTTTTCGGAACGGATAATTTGATTATAGCTTCATTTGTCAATGTAACTGCTGTAGGATTGTATTCAAATTATTATATGTTAATTAATATTTGTCGAACTTTTATTAATCAAGTTTTTAACAATATGACTCACAGTATTGGAAACTTAGTCGCTGAAGAAAGTGATGATAAAATTTATAGTATTTTTAAAGTAACCATGTTTTTTAACTTTTGGATATACTCGTTTTTTTCCATCCTTTTGTATATCATCATTGAGCCTTTTATTACTTTATGGCTTGGGTCAGAGTTTATTATGAGTAAAGGATTAATCATTATTTTAATAATCAATTTTTATGTTTCTGGAATGAGGCGGTCTATATCTACGATTAAAACAACTTCTGGGATTTTTCATGAGGATAGATATGCTCCTTTTATTGAAGCGGCAGTAAATCTGGTAGTCTCTATTGTACTTGTGCAATATTTCGGTATCGTAGGTGTATTTATTGGGACACTTATAAGTACTCTTGTAGTTCCATTTTGGGTTGCACCTTACTTGGTTTATAAAAAGGTATTTAAGTTACCTGTATTTAGTTATTTCATTAAGTATATATATTATTTAATAATAGGCTTAGGAACATGTGTTATAACAAGTTTTATATGTAATGAATTTCTAGATGAAGGAATTATTTCTTTGTTATTAAGAGGAGTTATCTGTTTGATTGTACCCAACCTAATTTATATCACTATTTTTCATAGGACAGAGGAATTTAAATATCTATTAGGGGTTTCTAACGATTTGATTGCAAAGATAGTAAGTATTAAAAAATATAGAAAAAATAAATTAGAAGTTTAAGAAGGGATATATGTATAAAGGTAAGCGTCAAATAGGTTCTTTCCAGTGTTAGTTGAATTAGTGTTTTACTCTGTTATGCTTAAGCCAACAAAAGATCACTGGAGAGATAGTGCTATGGATGAATTAATGAAACTACTTGACGATAATTTGATTTGTACAGGTACTGACATATCAACAGATTTCATTCATTTCTATGTTAAATCTACTGAAAAGAATGTACGTGTCCTTTTTGTCAAACAGTATCTTCCCGAATCCACTCTCGCTATAAACGGAGCTTTCAAGATTTGCTTATTCAAGAAAGATAAAAAAGTGTTGATTACGTTATCTAATCGAAAAATGTTTTGTGATAACCCAGTATGTGATCGTACGACGTTTGCAGAATCCTTTTCCTTTATAGACAATAAAGCCAAAAAAAACAAAACGATTAAAAGAAGCAATCATCGAAATTTCACTGACACAAAGTTCTATGTCAGCTGTAATTTATCTAACGCAACATGTAGCCGATATTAAAAAGAGTACGATCTGTTATTATCAAAAAAAACGAACCGACAATAAATAAAGAGAAGATAGAAGCTGTCTGTATCGATGATTTCACTCTGAAAAAGAGAACAAGTTATGGTACTGTGATGGTTGACCTAAACGATCGCAGAGTCATTGATATCATAGAATCAAGAGATAAAGATGACGTTGTCGCTTGGCTCTCTCAATTTCCAAATTTAAAATATGTCTCAAGAGATGGATCTCATACATATGCTTCTGCTATTCGAGAAGCTCATCCAAGCGCCCATCACATCAGTGATCGGTTTCATTTAGTGAAAAATTTGACTGATGCGATCACGCAATGTATTTATAAATTTTTATCTGGACGAATTGTCATTCCTTTGACAAAGGAAAAGAAAGTGATGAACGAACTGCTGAGTAGTAAACCTTCACAACGCGATAAAATTCTACTGGTCAAGTCCTTAGCTTCTCAAGGACGAACCATACAAGAAATCAGATCTCTAACGAGATGCAGTCTTCAAACAATTCGAAAATATATTAGAATGTCTGAAGAAGATATCCCCGAAAATTCAGATGATAGGCGTGGCCGTGAACATAAGGAAGCTATCCAGAAGATCATGAGTAGAGTCGAAGAAGTAAGGGCGTTACAGAAAAAGGGATATAGTATAAGAAAAATAGCAGATAAGACAGGCTATACAAAGAAAACAATAAAAAATTATTTATCTCCCGACTTCAACCCTATCCATGGTCAATATGGCGTACAGCGTCCGGGGAAACTGTCTCCCTTTAGAAATGAAGTCATTTCATTGCGCTCGAAAGGAACACCTTATAAAGACATCTATACATCTCTTTGTAAAAAAGGATATACAGGCTCAGAAGCTGCCATTAGACAATTCATAGCGAAAGAAAAAAGGCTACGAAGAGATCTAAAAGACTATGATGCCGTTGGTTCTACTGAGATCATAGAAAGAAAATGACTTTTAAAGTTACTCTATAAGCCGGTAGAGAAAGTTAAAGCACTCCCCATGAACAAGTAAAGAACGTTGTCCAGAAGTATACTTTATTAGGTAAATTGCATCACTTGGTTTGGTATTTTAAAGAGATTCTTCTTTCAGGGAAGAAAGAGTCTTTACATGCATGGATAGCAGAGGCAGAAGGCCTCGAATTAAGTGAATTAACTAGTTTTGTCAACGGAACTCAATGGAATAAAAAAGGATATAGATGCGGTTGAAAATGCATTTACGCTTCCCTATAATAACGGATTAGCTGAAGGAAGTGTGAATAAGTTAAAAACAATCAAACGCATCATGTATGGCAGAAACAGTTTTGAACTTCTACGGAATAAATTATTACTACTTGAATCACGTAAATTCAACTAACACTGGAAAGAACCTATTTGACGCTTACTTTACTAAAGCTTCTATTTGAAAGTTAGTTCAGTGGTATTGTTATAACTCTTAAAATTATTTACTAAACAATAGTATTATAAATATTATGAACTTTATAACTAGCACCGGTATGATGAATTCCTGTTGTGTAAGTTGCACGATCCATGAATATGTTTCTAGCCAATACAGAATCACCTTGTGTTTTAAAGTCATTCGTGAAAGAGCCTTTACCGTTAAACACATTATTAAACACTCTGTAATTTTGTGTTCTGCTCCATACCGTCATAGTAGATTGATTAAACGTATTATTAAATGCAGCTAAGCTACCACCAGCACTGAAAATGACACCTAGTCTAGAGTTAAAGGTATTATTCTTTAAAATATCTCCGACCATATGCTCCCATCCATCTTCCCAGTCAATGTCACACCCTGGCATTCTACCTCTATTATTGGAGAATGTATTCCCTTCTATAAGCCAGCCTTGGCCGCCGCACATAGCAAGACCTGTACTAAAGTTATACTCAAAAGTACAATTTTTAATGTAACAGTTTCTTGGCATACCAAATGTCCTAATAAAAGCAACAGCACCATTAAAGTCAGTATCTCCTGATGATGGAGGAGCTTCCTGGTAAATCACAATTTTTGAGTATTTAGCATTGGGAGGCTTTGGGTAATTATAATACTGCAAATTATACATTTGTGACCCGATATGATTATAGTTCTCATCATAAAAATGAATCGAATATAAACGTGACCGTAAATGTGGATATCCATGATACCCTTGAGTATATCCGAGTAAATAGTATTCGCCTAACCCTGATACATCCATATATTGATTATACCTGTAGTAATTTGTAGTAATACTGTTATCAATCTGTCCATTTTCATCTATATTGCCTGGTTCAAAATGAAATCTACTGACAGAAACGCTGCGAGTTGTCTTCCCCATATTCCTATTTCTTATGGTCCCAGTAATCACATTAAATCCAGGTGATTTACTAAAAGTACAGGATTCAAAGCCTGTATTTAGGCAATCATCAATCAAAACGCTTAAACAGCCTTCTACCGAATTTTGAAGTGTTGTTGAATCTCGTTCACCATATAAATGTGCTCTCATTAATTTTGTGTTTTTTACATTTGTAAAATAGAACATCTTATAACCTGTAGAAGTTAATGCACTAGGTTCAATATTAAGAGTAGAATTGTTAAAATTAATAATCATATCAGATGGTGGATAAATGCTTCTAACAGCGGGACTAATTAAATAGGTGCCATAAGGAAAGACAACTTTTTTATAACCATTAGTGGAGGCATAATTTAGCGCATTTTGAATGCCATTTGTTGTATTTGTTGAATCTGTGTTATCTAGTTTAATCGAATAATTATCTGCATTCACATAATAAATTTCTGCTTCTGTTAATGGAGTTTCAACACGATCAACAACCGTAATATCAAAGCTTGCAGAATATGTTTTTGTTGCGTCGTAAGCAGTAAGGGTCGCTGTTCCTGGTGACACGCCTTCCATAACTCCGTATTGTATTCTAGCTACATTAGGATTGGAGCTTTCCCAGAGAATGATATTATCGTTAAAAATATCATAAGGAAGTTCACTGGATAGTGCGGTAGCCATGACAACGAAGTTTCCCCCTACCTTGATAGTATCGTTTTTTCGATTAATCGACATCCCGTCAATGACTCTTGAAGAGGAGGGAGGAGCAGTAACCTGTCCTCCTACTTTTGCATTTACATATTCTTTAAAGGTTTGATCGCCATAAGTGGCTGTTACAGAAACAATGGTTTCGCCGTCAGTAACTCCGGTTAATATTCCATTTGTATCTACCGTCACGTATCCTTCATTACCACTTTGGTAGGTGATAGCTAACAGTTCTGTATACCGATTGGGCAACCCTTGCACGGAAAGCCGCTGACTCTCTCCAGGTTTTAACTGCACATTGGAGGGGTTTACTGATAATCCTATTAATGGATCTTTGTTTCTATAATAATGATAATTGAATCTCACTTCATTGTCAGATAGAGCCCTGTTATATATGAGGAAGGCAACTACTGTTTCAGGATTAGTGTTTTGTAATACATTACGCCTTAAATAAAGTGGAGAATTTGCCAGTGTATTAATAAACTTCTCGAAGTCTTCGGGTACTGGATTTTGTGTTTCTCCAATTGAATCGTTTATAAATAAATTTAAAGTATTGTTAGCATTGATTCTAAATGTAAATGTGTTTGTTGCTCCTGAGCCAACTGGATGAACGACATCATCATATGATTGTTTGTATCCTGTGCTGTCAATGACCCAATAAGTACCAGCTCCCATTCTTCCTGTATTTCCGTCACTTTTTTGATATAAAACACTTCCGCCAGATCTTGTACTAGTTAATTCATTCCTATCTGTTGTCCAATGTGTACCATTGGTATCATAGCTAATCATTTGAATGGTTAATCCATTGCCATTATTTAAATCAATTAAGTTATCTAAAGGATTGGTATTCGTCGGGATCTGTACATAATCCTGTATTTGTAACAATAATCCTTTATTATTAACATATCCATCAGTAGCACCATCATGAGTAACCCCAACCAACGTAGCTGGTACATTGTTTACGGTATCGGTAATCGTATTAGAGGTCGTTCCTGCTTTATTGGTAAAGTCATAGTGTAAAATAAGTCCATCTGTAATAAGTCCAGGGGTTGGTTCTTCTACAACTTTCGTATAGGTTACAGCTTGAACAGCACTTTCATTACCCGCTGTATCTCTTGAAAAAGCATTTACGGTCGTTGTATCCGTTAGAGTGAGCGGTGTTGAATAAACAAGGCTTGATGTCGTTGGTTCAGATCCATCCAACGTATAATAAGCCGTTGCAGGTTCATTGGTTGTCATCGTGACGGTTTGTGTATCAGAAAAAGTTCCACCTGGTGTGATCGTTAGGATAGGAGGTGTCGTGTCTTCATTTGCTGTCGTAACGGTGATCTCTGTTCCGCTTGATTCGTTTCCGGCACCATCTTTTGCAACAACACGAAACGTATATTCTGTTTGTGGAGTTAATCCTGTCACTTCCATGCTTGTATTCGAAAGAGTTGCAAGAAGTGTCCCATCTTTATAAATATCGTACCCTACAACGTCATCAGAATCTGATGCTGTCCACGATAAAGTTAAAGAGGTTGCCGTCACGTTGCTAGCAGTTAAGTTTGTTACTTCATTTGGTGCTGTGGTGTCAGGTGGAGGAGGAGTAATCGTGCTATCAAAAGGTGCCGAAACGGTAGCGCGATAAGGAACAGTTGTGTTAATAGTAACGGATCTGAAAGGGGAAAACGTACCCTTAAAGGTTTCCATCGGCTTAACTGAAATCGTTATGCCATGTATCGTAAATGTTAGGGATGCTGTGTTATGATCGTTTGTAATTTTAAAGCCCATTAGGTCCTCTTGATAGGTCTTTGTTACATTGAAACTTCCCTGAAAGTAATCTTTAACAACTAAGATCAATTTGCCATCACCTCGATCGTATTACACTTATCAAGTTTTATAAAATAAATCTTCAAGAAAAACACTCCTCTAGTTAATATCTAGATAGCTGTGCTCTATATTTCTCTTAGAAAGTATAAAGCATTTTCCTTTCTTAAAGTTTAAAAATAACCATATTTGTTAGTAGGTAAAAATCATGTATACCTTCTGTCATTGACAAGTATAAGATATATTATGATTTAAGAAATAGAGTGATTGGACATGTTGTCATTTTATAAAAATATCCCAAAAAGATAGGTCATGACACTGAATTGATGAATAAAAGAAATAAAGGTATAATGAGGAAGTTGTTCTCTTTAAAGAACTAGTTGTTCTGTTGAATAAAAGTATGAAAAGTTAAAGGCAGGTGCATAAGTGGATAAATTTTTTGTTCGTTTGTTTTTAGGACTTCTTCCCATTGTATATATGGTATTAATTTGGATGCAATCCAGCCATTTTAATCCAGAATCGATTTATTCTTTATCGACTAATATAAGGATGGAAATTCTTCTCATTGCAGGGATTGGATTTGAATTATTTCATTTTTTTCAGTTTGGCATCCTTTATTTATTCTTTACTTTTGCCTGTCTTAGTTTTGGAAGGTTTACGAAGGGGATGGAGCTCGTACTTGTCGTTATTTCAATGTCCTGCGGATTGATCGATGAAATTCATCAAATGTATGTCCCATTTCGTTCTTTCTCAGTTGATGATCTTTTCAAAAATGGTATAGGGGTGTTAGTGGTTTCACTAATCATCCATAAGAGTTATTTCTCAAGTAAGAAGTCTAAACTTAGAATGTTATTACGAAGGATAGAAAGCTTATCAGGAAATCAAAATCGAAATATTCACTTTTGATTTCTTCTTATACATAGAATAAGCAACAGCCCTTGGGAAGTTCGGAGCTGTTGCTTTACTGTTATGATCATTTAAACTAAAAAACATTTGTATTTACTTCAGTAGTCTACTTTTCCTTCAATACCTCTTTTGCTTTTAATTCTAACTTTAGATTACCTAGTTGATTATCTTTAATTTGATAATCGGGCATATTAAGACCCGCATGAATAGTGGAAATACCTATAGCTTCCTTATCCTTTGAATGCAATGTGTTCCCCCTAATAATCAAATTAGAGACATTAGATTCCTCATCCATTTTCCAATAATTGCCTATTTTAATGACAGCTAGCTGTTTATATGGAAATAAGCCAGTGTTGATTGTATTATCTTCAATGACTACTTTTTTCCCTGCCTGAATAGAAACTCCTGAACTGTTATCACCAAGAACATTGATGGTTGAGTTCTTTAAAGTAACTAAATCAGGCATCCCATGTACTTGGTTAATTTCAAATCCGCCTCGATGGGAAGTAAATCGACTGTTATTGAATTCGTATGTACCTGAATTATTCACAGCAACTCCCGATTTGCCTTCCGCTGCTTCAAACACAGCGTTGTTGTATGTTCCCCTCGCTAATTGGGTTCTTTCATAATCAATGACCTTTAGATTATCAAAAATACTGCCGTCTGTTGCATTGCCACCAAAACTGTCTAGTGCAGCTTGGCCGGTAATCGTTACATTTTTTAAATGAATAGGACTATTGTTTACGCCAAATTGAGTATGCAGTTTTTTTGTATTGTTAACCGTGATATTAGAAGCTTTAATCCCAAATGGTTTAGAACTTGCAAGATTCACTAAAGTATCAGTGAATTCCATATCCTCAATGACAAGGTCGTGTCCTAAAAAAGCTGCTAGAGCATCATTCATTTTATTATCCTTAAAGGTCGCGTAATTGTATGCATAGATTCTCGCTCCATCAAAATGGTTGTTCGTCACTTCGGCATATTTAAATGGTTCAGAAATCGCCAGACCAATGGACTTTGATTCAAAATGATTTCCTTCTACTACGGCATTACGTCCATCAAACAAAATCAAATCATAGGCTTGGTTATTATAAAAATGATTATTTTTAATTGTAATTTGATTGTTTAAATTATAGCCAGCTTCCACATCAACACCAGATTGTGGAGCAGTACCCTTCATATCATGTATTTTGTTATTCTCAATTAGTACATCCTGTGCTCCACCGATTGTTATCCCTTGCCTGCGGTTAAAAGCAAACTCGGAATTTTTAACGGTCACATTTTTAGAAACCCCTTGCATCCAAAATTCTAAATAGACATTGTCACTTACCTTCGGTGCATCAAACACAACATGCATATAGTGGGCCTCTTCGGGAATGGGGGTTAGCCCCCAACCTACAGGCGTATTGGATTTTTTACTATCATGCTTTGAAATAAAGGTTCCATCACTTTGATAAAAATAAGCTATATAACGATGTGAATCCTTCGGCATATTTTGCTGATGAATAAATTGAAAGGTTTTCTGGATATCAAAATAGGGATCAGTGAGTGGGAGATTTTCTAAACGTACTTTTTTAAGATCGTTTATTAGCTTGCCAGAATCATTAACAGATCCTGATTTAAAACTTTCCTTATAAAACTCGTCAATGAGTTTCCCCATTCCACCAACAGCTAAACCGTCTCCAGTAAAATCCGTGGCCTTTATGCCATCAATCGTGATGTCTGTTGCTCCAGATGTGACGATCCCGTAGCCTCCTTCATGTGTGCCACCGCTAGAATAATCATGTGTACCTTTATCCCCTTTGTAGGTTCCGCCTTTTAAGGTTACATCATATACGCCAGGACCAATTTGAAGGAGCGTATATCCACTTTGGTTATTGGTTTCCTTTTGTAATACAGCATCTTCTTCTAATTCGAAGGTAATATTACTGACCATATTGATTTGACTATCTTTAGAAATCTGATAGGTTCCGCTCGGAATAAAAAATGTATCGTATTCTTTTTCTTCTGCCCACTGAAGAGCATTATTGATTCCTTTTGTTGTTTCATTTGGATGGGTTCCATCATTATAAATCCCCCACCGACTTAACTCGAGCGTATATTTCGTTTCTTTTTTAGCTTCAGCACTCAATTTGTCCGTGAAATTGAACATGATGATTGAAATGGAAAAAAATATCGATATTGTGATGAGGGTAGACATTTTTCTTTTCATTACACCAATCCTTTTTTTGTATCATTTCTAATTTGATAAAAATAAACCTCTTTTTCATTTTAACTATTAAAAAGTTTTTTAAACGGGTTAGTTCCTCTAAACTGAAAATAGTGGTATTTGCTGTAGTACTGGCTGAACGTAAATAACTTATTAATTGAGTTCTTATTTTAGTATAAAAGTAGTTGTATACTATTTTTCCCATATTAATTAATGCACATACACGTCAAGCAGGGAACTTAGATATAGCTAAAATGAAGAAACTTGTATTGACTTGTTTACTAATTCATACTTAAGATACATATCTTTTTCCGCATTATCGCATTATGTCGAAGAAAGGCAAATAGTACATTGTTTATAAAAAATATCGAATTTTTAAAAATCAGGATACATGAAATTGTAAAATATAGTATAATTGGATTACTATTTGTAATTATCAGAAAAAATAGCCAATTAAATTTAAGTCAAAAG
>NZ_JAETXM010000060.1 GCF_024494465.1 Bacillus sp. V3B
TTACTCATCTAAACATCCTCCTACTATTTCTGTTGAACCCTATGTATCTATGATTAAAATGATGGATTGACTGATTAACTAGCACTATTAATGTATATTCTAGGGTATGTGTAAAACCCTTGATTCCTAAAATATGAATATTTTTACTGTGTACTCTATTTAGTCATTTCAAAGTATTTAAAATCCAATTAATTTATTGTAAATATAAAATACTTTACGATGGTTTGTAACTATAATTTTGATGATCTTCCGTCATAAATCCGATTGAATAAATGGAAGATCCGAGTAAATCGATATGGGTTATTACAGGGTGCGGATAGACTTCATCAGTCCTAAGACGAAGAGTGTTCACTTCAATCACACCTCCAATGTTTCATTTATTTACTGGTAATTTATAGATACTCTTTAGGAAGTTGATTTAATAGACCATATTGTCATCTCCTTTTTAGTTAGAAGAAAATATATCAATTGATAACGATTATCATTATCATTATATACATAAAACTAGTGAACGGTCAATATAATACCTGGTAAAAAGTTTGCAAAATTTAAATATTTTCTTGGAAGGGGATACAAATGTTAAACGGTGGAAGGGAATCTAGAAAAAGGAAGTGATAAGAACAATGCAATTTAGCCTTTAAAAGTGTGCAATTTATCTCTTAAAGTCACAACATGGCTTGCATTACTGTTGTTAAAAAAACGTTAGTTACATTATTCCGTTAAAGGACCAGATTGTGGAACAGAGCTTTTATAGAGAAAATTAAATCATTTGAGTTTTAGAAAACCAAGGTATATAGTTACATGGATAATTTTTTCAATAAATTGGTTTTTGAGATGAACTTTATTGAGTTTTTTAAGGTCTAGCAAAAACAGTATAAAAAATACTACTAAACATAAAAATAACAGAAATAGGAGGAATAAAGGTGAATAAATCAAAATTATGGACAAAAGATTTTATCATCATGTCCGCATCAACTTTTTTTGGGGCTTTAACCTTTTATTTATTAATAACGACTTTAACCGTTTATGCGGTTGAAGAATTTAATGCTTCACAAAGCATGGCCGGTCTTGCGTCTAGTATATTTGTAGTGGGTGCACTAGTTTCACGTCTTTTTGCTGGAAAATATCTTGAGATCATTGGGAGAAAACAGATGCTTTATGGCGGATTATTTTTATTTTTGATTATGATGTTGTTATATTTTATTGTAGAAAACATGAACGTATTATTGTTTATTCGTTTTATTCATGGAGCAGCGTTTGGTGTGTTTACCACAGCTATAACAGCAGTTGTCATGGATATTATTCCGAATGAACGTCGAGGAGAAGGAATAAGCTATTTTTCATTAAGTATAACTCTTGCAATGGCAGTTGGACCTTTCTTAGGTCTTTATATCAGCCAACAAGGAAGTTTTACGATGATATTTATAGTCTGTACACTTTTCTCTCTCATAAGTACTATTATCTTATTATTTGTGCATATCCCTGAAGGAGACATCACAAAAGAACAGCTTGATGCGATGAAAGGTTTTAAGTTGAAAGACTTTTTCGAAATAAAGGCTATTCCCATCTCCATCATTATTGCCATTATGGGTTTTGCTTACTCAGGTATTCTGTCATTTATTAATTCTTATGCAAAAGAAATTGATTTAATAGATACGGCAAGTTTCTTCTTTATTGTATATGCTGTCTTCATCTTGATTTCAAGACCATTTACTGGACGGTTATTAGATAAAAAAGGAGATAACATTGTAATGTATCCAGCATTAATATTATTTGTGATCGGATTAGTTACTCTTAGTCAAGCCCACCATGGATTCACTCTCCTTTTAGCAGGAGCGTTAATTGGTCTTGGATTTGGAACGATGAATTCTTGTTGTCAAGCAATTGCTATAAAGGAATCACCACGGCACCGAGTGGGACTTGCGACCTCAACCTTTTTCATATTCATGGATTCAGGGGTAGGGATTGGTCCTTTTCTATTAGGATTTATCATCCCTATAGTTGGTTTTCGTGGATTGTATCTAACTTTGGCAGTGGTCGTATTTGCGAGTATCTTTTTATACTATGTACTTCATGGAAAAAAGAAACGTACAGAAAACAATATCCTACAGGCGAGCTAGTATTTAAGGGGATTTGAGTGCAGTTACTTCTTTTCGTAACCTGTTGCTATATTGAGAGAGAACCGGTATTTTATCTACATAATTAGCAAATGATGTGGATTGATTAACACCAACC
>NZ_JAETXM010000061.1 GCF_024494465.1 Bacillus sp. V3B
ACAGCAAGCTGAACTTTTAGGTAATCCTCATAATTGTCAAAATCGACTTTCAATATGTCCTCAATTTTTTTAATTCGGTGATATAGAGTGTTCGGATGAATATGAAGACCTTTGGCAGTTACTGCCGCAGAGCCATTATTATGGACGTAACTGATAAGGGTATACAGAAGTTCTTTATATTTCTCCTGATCGGTCCATAAAAGGGCAAAGGTCTCAGCCAAGAATGATTCGATCTCATTTGATTGATGATGTAAAAAAAGACGGCCGATTCCCATTTCGCGAAAATGGAAAACTCCTTTTTTATTTTGTTTCTTCAAGTGAAGAAGGGCTTGTTCGGCTTTATTATGATTGTCCTCCGCTTGCCCAGGATAGTAAAGCCCTGTACTGATTCCTGCTTGAGCCACTACTGTATATCTTTTGTTCCACCGTTCAATGCTATCTGTAATCATTTTGATGAATCTTGATTGCTCTCCCTCATGATTGGTAGTGGAAAAAATGATAATTTTATTGTTGTAGCTAAATAGAAGGCTGTTTTCCACTGATAAGATTCGATTGAGACGAGTTAGAAAGGACTGGGTGTCATTTTCAAGAGCATGCGGATCGACATTTCCGGACAATTCAATGATAACGGTTTGAATAAAGCTTTGAGTATCAATGCCTAAATCCTTTGCTACCATTTCGGCTTGAAGAGGATTTTTAATTTTTAAGAATTCATGATATTGTTCAAAGGTTTTCCTATATAAAATATCGGTTCTTGATCTGATTTTCATAATTTCCAGAGTGAGGGTAGGAGCGCCCTGCTCAATAATTAAGCGATCGGTCATAGATAAGGGACCGTCTCCTTCTATGATCAGGCAGCCTAAAAATACCGATCCTGATCGGATAGGATGTACATAACAGGATATATCATCATGATCAGAAATGGATACATAAGCTGGCTTTGTTTTAGTACGAAAAAGGACAAAAAGATCTGCAATCACTTTTTCAAACGGAAGATTATTAACGGGATAACACTTTCCCTCGAGATAATCCGCATAAATAATCGTCTTTTCCATTAAATGATTCATCTCCATGATGATGGATTTCAACCCCCTGTTTTCTATGGATAACCGCGTTAGATGATTATGTATTTCAGTTCTCTGTAGCAATAGCTCATTTGTCTCTTCAAGCTTTGTTAATAAATGAGTGACTTCACCCAGGTTTTTCTGAACTTCTTCGTGAAGCTGGGCATTGTGAATGGCTACTGCAACGTGAGAGGCAAAGCTTTGAAGAAGCAGAAGATCTCTTTCACTAGGTAACTCTTCTCGATCAAAGCGATGAAAAGTCATGACACCAATTCGCTTACCCCCAAACATAATAGGTACAGACAAAAGAGATTTAATGGTTCTTTCGGATGCACCTGCAGCGTGTAAGATATTGAAATTGTCTTCACTTAAATCTTCCATACTGTCATAAATTTCCTTTGTGGTTCCAATCAATCGAACACAGCCGTCTCTATAGACTTTTCCAACAATGGACTCGCCGATACTTACTCGAAAGGAACTTATTTGCTCATTAAATCCGACGTATGACTTGATGATTAACTTCTTTGAACGCTCATCAAAGAGTTGGATGTACCCAGCGTCTGTGGATCTAAAGATAGTAATAGCGTAATGCATGATTTTCTTAAGTACGTCATCTAATTCGAGAGTCGAGGTGATGACACGGAAGCTTTCCATAAGAATTTCCATGTCATGCTGTACCTTTAACGAATCTGGATCTAAATGATGAAGCTCGGTTTCGTCTTTCAATATTCTTTTACCTCCCCTATGTTGAACTCAACAATTTATTCGGAAAAACATTGTGTAATCCAACATTGATTATTTATTATATATTTTATAATATTTAGTTAATTAAGAAAAGTCTTTTATTTTAATTAAAACGCTTTCAAACGAAGAGGAGAGGTGATTGCGGGAAAAGAAAATGTTTTGGAAATCCCTTTGCAAATGGCAATGGAGGATTTTGCTTACTATGTCACCGAACGACCGGGTCCTTCTTTCTGGTAGGGGGAATGAATCCGGCAATTCAGGTTACCTATCCTCA
>NZ_JAETXM010000062.1 GCF_024494465.1 Bacillus sp. V3B
GGCAAGTAGACCACTGGAACCTCCCCAGTAGTCTCTCTCAGAACCGGACATGAACCTCTCAGCTCATCCGGCTCCCATTATTCAGCCGTAGGTTTGATACCTATATCCCAGTGTTTGAAGAGTTTAGGATTTTGTTTAGAAATTCTGCCAAGAAAATCTTCTGCCCTTTTCTTGTGTCGAGATAACTTTTTATATTTCCTTCTCGCCCACGTAATTAAGGCTTTATTTATGTGCCTTAAAGAGGAGTACATTTCAGATTTGTAGAACTTCCCATAGTAGTTAATCCACCCTTGAATTACTGAGTTAAACATATTTGATAGGTCTATGAGCTCTTTATCAGCCTTCAATTGTAGTTTCCAATCTCTCACTTTTTGCTGAATTGATTTCTTAGATTTATTACTGATGGCTGGCGTGAAATTCACAAAATGTTTTCCCCACCTGTTCTTCGACAGCCTTGGTCTGAACGTGTATCCCAGAAAATCAAACGCTATGTTTTCATGATCTTCTCTCCTGTCCGCATCCTTACAATATACAATTTTTGTTTTGGAAGGATGTAGTTCGAGTTTACATTCGTTCATCCTCTCGCTTAAGGATTTGAGCACTTTCTTTGCTTCTTCCTCTGTCTTGCAGTGGATGACTGCGTCATCTGCATATCTAGCGAACGGATTATTTGGGTGATTAATAGCCATCCATTTATCAAACGTGTAATGTAAAAATAAATTTGCTAATACAGGGCTTATGACACCACCTTGCGGTGTGCCAGATGTACGTTCTTTTATTCCCTCTTTCGTTTGAAAAGGTGCTCTTAACCATCTTTTGATGTATAACTTAATCCATTTGACTTGCGTATGCTTTTCTACTGCTCTCATTAATAAATCATGGTCTATATTATCAAATAGACCTTTAATATCGAATTCCAGTACCCAATTGTACTTCCAGCATCTTTTTCGAGTTATCTCTATCGCTTGAATGGCACTTTTCTTAGGTCTGTATCCATAAGAATCCTCATGAAAGAATGGCTCCACCGAAGGTTCGAAATATAACTTCACTGTCATTTGTGCAATTCTATCCGCAACCGTTGGAATTCCAAGTGTCCTAGTACCTCCAGCTTTCTTCGGTATTTCTACAGCTTTGACAGCCGGTGGAAAGTAGCTTCCAGATGACATTCGGTTCCATACTTTATAAAGATTGTCTTTGAGATTTCCTTCGAACTCTGCTATGGACTGCTCATCAATTCCTGCTGACCCTTTGTTTGCTTTAACTCTTAGAAAGGCTTCATATACTATGTTTTTAGATATCCCATATGGCTTTGTTTTATGCATAAGTTCCTCCCAATTTGATGGTTGACTTGTTTATAAAACTGAATAACATAACCCCTTTGCTCCATCTCCGTTAGGAGATTTCATTGCTACTACGAGTTATTCCGTCCCTATACATGGCATTGGTACTCTGATTCTTGTGGGGCTTCCACTTGTAATCTCTCCCTTGGCATCCATGTCGTAGGTTCCCACGTTCCACACAAAAGCCTGCATTAAGTTCACGCCACCTTTATACCGGTCACCGAACGGACAGTAAACAGGTTCCCTCCGAACTAATCCTGAGTTAACGACTCCCCCTCAGTTTTGATGACATCTCTACGCTTTCGATACTTCTTCAGTGGTTCAATGGTTTTCGTCTCCTTAATACCTACCTGACAAAATCTTGTTCTGCCTTTTCCCTAACGCTCAATACCATAGCTTTTGACTAAAGCACCTTAGGGTGGTTTGCAATCTCTACCTGTATAGCGATTGCGAGAGGCCTTCTCTCATCTTAAGTGCAGCATAGCTTACTATGTGTGATTCTCAAGCACACTTCGTTTGCTTTCGTGGCACACAGTC
>NZ_JAETXM010000063.1 GCF_024494465.1 Bacillus sp. V3B
AAGACTTTATGCTCTACACAACTAATGTTATGTTGACGAACACTTTTAACGGAGGCGGGTAGCTCCACCTACGAAGGATGAAATCTTTAACTTACTTTTTTGATTCCGATACTGCTTGGTAGTTGTTCTTTCATTTTTTTTAATGCTTCTATTTGTTGATTGTGTAATGCTAGGAATGGATGAAAGGTTTGGTTACATGACTCTCGATTCGTTTGTTGTAAGTTGGTTTCACTGTTCATCAATAAAAAGGCACTGTATAAATCTCGTTGAACCAAATGGTTTCCGATTGTCGTCCATCTTTGATGGAGTTTTTTCTTTTTGTAAGAGTCCGTTATGTGGTTATATTGACTTGCCTTAAAGGTGTTGGTATTCACTCTATGAACTTCAGTATGTTGGTACTTTAATTTCCGATCTATAATCGTTATCAACAGAGCAGGAGCATAAGAACCAATACTTTTGCCAAATCGCTTTTTTCGTTGGTATTTGCCTTTGACATTGATTTTGGTTTCTTTCGCCCGCTTCGTTAAGGCACGAAAATTCATCTTTTCTACATAGACTTCATCTCCGCAGGATAGGATGCGGTTGGCGATTTTACCGTGTTCTGCTTTGACATAGGCACTTTGTTTTCGATAGACTTCTTTCAGTTGGTACAGCGTTTTCATGTAGTGGTTACTTCGTTCCCATGTCAGTTTGATTCCTTTTTTTACTGTACCATCTGCATTGAAGTTGTCCGAATGGTTGCTTCTGCGACTGCGATCCAGTTTCCGCAGCAACCGCCTTTTTTCTTTGTCCAGTTGAGGTACTTTTGGTGCAAGCGGTTGAATCCAAACCTCTTTGTCGGAAGCAACAGCAACAGTGGAGGTGCCCATATCAATTCCTACACGACCATGGGGCATTTTAGGATGACGAAAAGCACCTGTCGAATTCACTCGTTTGGAAGGGGGAATTCCCTCCATGATCAATTGAACGTAGTAGGCATCTTTGCCACGAATCGCTTTTTTGACGATACGACTGTATTTAATTTTGTGGCAAGAAAGCACTTCCTCTGCAAATAAATCATTTTTACGAATCCTAACAGGAATTTCTAATCCATTCCAATGAATATTGTTATCCCGAAAGCGAATGCCTGATTTGTTCGTTTTTCCTTCAACCGAAGTCATGGTACCATACTTTTTAAAATGGGCTTTACTCCCTTTAAAAAGGACATCTTCAATGGACTGCCATACCTTCGAAGCAATCTTTTGAGCTGTATTGCTGTCTATGTGTTTCTTATAGTTATGTTGATGTTTTTTCATATACGCATGAAGTCCGAATTCACTTAACTCAAATGATTGACGGATCTCATTTAAGTTTTGAGTGTAAGTGTCTAATTCCTTTTGATAGAATGGAATGAGATTTTTATTCGTAGTTCGTTTCATTTTGGCTTTGATTTCTCGATAGACATAAAGTTGTTTACGATAACGTTTCGATTCTTTCATGCATTGAACTTGTTTTAAGGCATAAGAAAGGGTGGTGTTGTAAAGTCTGCGAGCCAATTCAAATCGTGTCTTTAAAATCTGTTGTTGCCAAACGAGCGCTGATAACTTCAATTCTAAAATAAACGATGGTTGATTAGCTTTTTTCACAAAATACACCTCTTTCTGATTATGTATACTTTTATTATACAATAGGAACGTATGTTTGACAA
>NZ_JAETXM010000064.1 GCF_024494465.1 Bacillus sp. V3B
GTCGAGAGATAAGAAGACTTAACGCAAGTGGGATAAGAATCCCACTGCTTTAGCTGTGGGAGTGTCAAAAGAAATCATTGGTATAGTTAGGGAATAAAGAAATCGTTTTTGTGCTTTTCATCTTTATTTCTAGTCATTATCCTATTTGGAAGTATGTTTACTTACTACCATTTGAAGGAATTTGGGAATCTCTCCATCGTGTCTACTCATAGGACTGATATGACACAAGCAACAACCACTATTGATATACAACTCGACGGTAATAGAACAACAGTCCCAGTTTATATGGCACCGAGCTATACAAAGGCTGCTGCTGATGAATTTGTCATAGATTTTTTTAGGGAAATGAATATTGATACATCGAATATGGAGGTTATTTCCTATCAGAATGAAGGTGTTTATTGGATTCGAGATGGGAGATCTCATAATATATGGTTTCATTTCTTAGATGGAAGTTACCGTTATACAGATTTTTCAAGCTTTGACGAAGGTTTGGAGCCAAAAGATGTAGATAAAGAAACGTTAATAGAAAACTTAATACAACTCGGTATACATATACCTCAAGACTCACTTTTTCAAAAAGTCGATATTGGGAGCTATGAGTGGACTTTAGATAAAAAGGTAGAAGAAAATCAGCTAATAGATGGTGTTTTAATGGTTAGTTACTACAACGATGATACAGTGAAAGTAATTGACAATCAGTTAATAACTTATGACAAGGTAAGAGATGTTCAAATAAAAAGCGAACAAGAAGCATACAAAGAAATCTTAGAGGGGAAATTTCGGCACTACTCTGAAAATAAGATGATAGAAACCTTACATATCCACAAAGTAGAGGTAAGCTATCATTTAGATTCTAAAGGCTATTATCAACCTGTTTATGCTTTTCATAGTACAGTAGATGAAGTGGAGATGACTATCTTAATCCCGGGAATCTAGAAAACTTTATTGCTGACTATAGCAATTCCAACGAGTTAGGCAATGCAAATTTAAAAACCTCACCAAGTTTATTACCTATTCGAATTAAGGTATAGGGGAAACTTTTAAAGGCTGGTTAACGTAGAGAATGCTAGAACAAAAAAGGAAGGTTCTATTTTTACACAGTTTAATAGATTGTAACTTGGCATCTGGTTTTATTATAGCTTCATTAAATACATTAAAGCCATTTCGATTAGTAATACTATTAAAAAAATTGTAGCAAGCGTACTTTTTTCTGAGTAATATAACGCTGCTGCTGCCGAACCAAATATTATTAACTGAAGAAATATTCTTATTGGAACGGAAACAGGAATTGAAGCTTTTGGAGCAATGAATGTACCCCAGATGATCGCGACCAGTATTGGAGTACCTAAACCAAACAAAACTTTTATTAGCATTTGTTTGTCAATTTGGAAGCCCCAATACATAAATGTCATAAGCGCCGATAACTCGAGAAGAAAAAAGATAGCAAGAATTGCATATTGAACAAAGATCATAAGAAACACATCCTTTTTTTATTCACAAATAATTAATTTCCTATCAAGTTTAACTTCATTCAGCAAATGCTTTTTGTACCGAAAGCTTGCGACAGGTACAGAAGTCCTCCACTTCTGTAAGAGGGGGATGAATGCAAAAAGCTCTCTGATTCAGTGGGGGTTCAAACCCCGGCTGAA
>NZ_JAETXM010000066.1 GCF_024494465.1 Bacillus sp. V3B
AAACAATCATGATTTTTTACTCGCACCCCCTCATGAAAATGGGGGTTATTTTTTTGCCATTTGCCCATAACTGATATTACAACAAACAGGTAAGTACGTGGGTTTTAATGGTGGGTAAACCCTGTCATAGAAACTGTAAGGAATCGATTGTTGCACACCGCCTTGTTGACCAAGCTTGCTTGGATCACGTACAGAAAAATGTCGATACACAATCTTTTCCACTGTTTGTTAATATAATTAGGATGGTGTTTATATGGACGTACTATTAAAGAATTGTGCTGGTTTAGATGTTCATCAGAAAGAGATTGTGGCCTGTGTGATTCGAGAAGAAACAGATGGAAGTTCGATCACTGAAATTCGATCTTTTCCAACGATGACAAAAGATCTATATGAATTATTAAAATGGCTTGAGCAATGTAACGTTACTCACGTTGCTTTAGAAAGTACAGGAATCTATTGGAAGCCTGTCTTCAATGTCATCGAAGATTACTTTGATATCACCTTAGCCAATGCACAACGAATTAAAAATGTACCGGGACGTAAAACCGATGTAGCTGATGCCGAGTGGATTGCGAAATTACTTCAACATGGTCTTATTGAAAAAAGCTTTGTCCCTCCAACTGATATTCGGGAACTCCGAGATTTAACACGATTACGTAAGAAATGGATTGGAAATATAACAGCAGAGAAGAACCGAATCCAAAAAACGTTAGAGTGTTCTAATATTAAATTAGGTTCCGTCATCTCTGATGTTTTTGGTGTTTCCGGAAGAAAACTTCTTTCTAAGCTCGTTGAAAAAGGGTATGTCGATCCAAAAGATGTACAAGAAACCATTCATTTTAAAATGATGCCAAAAGCTCAACAGATCTCTGATTCTCTTTTTGGAACACTCAATATGCATCAAATCTTTTTAATTCGCCAATCTTGGAATCATATCATTTTCTTAGAGGAACAATTAGAACAACTTGAAAAACAGATCAATGAATTATTGATTCCTTATAAGGAACAGGTAGATTTACTGTTAACGATTCCCGGAGTAAAAGAGAACTCCGTCGCAAGCATCTTAGCAGAAATCGGAATAGAAATGAGTCAATTTCCATCTGCACAACATCTAGCATCATGGGCAGGCTTAGCACCGGGAAATCATGAAAGTGCGGGTAAAAAAAAAGCACCCGAACAACCAAAGGAAATCCACACATAAAATCGACATTATGTGAAGTGGCATGGGCTATTTCTAGAACAAAGAATACATGGTTGGCAAGTAAGTATTGGTCACTGGCAGCTCGTCGAGGAAAGAAAAAGGCATTAATCGCCATAGCACATAAAACATTGAAAATTATTTATCATATTTTATCTGGAAAACAACCATTTATTGAATACGCTAAATTATTAGCCTAACCATTTTCTAATCTAAATATACTTCTAACTATTGAAAAAAAGAAAAAATCAATAGTTTTCTTTCCTATTGCCTTTTTAGCAAAAAACACACTTATCTCCTATAGGCTCACCCGCATGATTTTCACTAAACCCAAATGTAGTTTCCTTCCTTTTCACAGA
>NZ_JAETXM010000067.1 GCF_024494465.1 Bacillus sp. V3B
ATGAACGAATACAGACGAACAAGTACTACCGTATCATTAATTAACTATCATTTTGTGTTCTGTCCTCGATATAGAAGGAGAATTTTCCTCGATTTAAAGGTAGAACAAAGATTTAAAGAAATGGTTCATGAAATATGTGAATCGCTAAAAATTGAAGTTGTCGCTTTAGAGTGCGACAAAGATCATGCACATATATTTCTGAACGCACTGCCAACATTAAGTCCTGCAAACATAATGGCAAAAATTAAAGGAGTGACTTCAAAACATTTGCGTGAGGAATTTTCTCACCTACAACACTTGCCAAGTTTATGGACACGTTCTTATTTTGTTTCGACTGCTGGCAATGTATCAAGCCAAACCATTAAGCGATATGTTGACAGTCAGAAAAAGCGTAACTAGAAAGGACCTGGAACCTATGACAAGAAAGAGTACACCCACTTATACAATCGAATTTCCGCTGCTGCATATCCCTGTTCGGCAACAACATTGTTTGGAAAAGAAATTTAAAATTGCTCGGAACGTCTACAATTCTTGTCTAGGTGGAACCCTCAAACGTCATAAACGTGTGAAAGCTGACCCAAAATATCGTGTTCTGCTTCATGAACCTAAGTCCAAGGAACGAGATAAACAGCTATCAGACATACGTTTAGCCTACGGCTTTTCTGAATATAGTTTGCACGATTTCGTGAAACCTGTTCAACATAAATTCAAAGAACATATCGGTAGCCTTGAAGCACAAAAATTGGCTACAAGGGCTTTCCAAGCAGTAGAGAAGCTACATTTTAGAAAAGCAAAAAAAGTGCATTTCAAATCGTTTGGTGATGATATTTCTGTTGAAAATAAATCAAACACCACTGGCTTGCGATATGCAGATGGTTGTATTCTTTGGGGCAATAGACCGACAAAGAAAAATCCTAAACCTAAGAATTGGCTATGTATGCCGATTGTACCGAAAGCCAATGATGAATATGCACACCTAGCTTTAATGGATGAGACAAAGTACGTGCGTATCTTAAAGCGTGAAGTGCGTGGAAAGGTTCGCTACTTCGTTCAACTCATTCAAGAAGGCTATCCACCAACAAAACGCAACCGCAAGATTGCGGATGATGAAACCAAACGTGTAGGAATCGACATTGGTTCATCTACCATCGCAATCAGTAGCGAAAACAAGGTAGAACTTCGTGAGCTTGCACCAGGGTGTAACGTTGATGAAACCAAACTGCGATGTATTCAACGCAAAATGGATCGGTCTAAACGAGCTACCAATCCCGAAAATTTCAATGAAAATGGAACGCTTAAGAAAGGTAAACGAACTTGGAACTTTTCCAACCGATATAAAAAACTACTCAAGGAACGCAAGGAACGATATCGAAAAATCGCTGTTGAACGAAAAATGTCGCACGAGAAGTTAGGGAATGATATCCTTGCTCTTGGTTCTGATATACGAGTGGAAATGATGAGGTTTCAATCACT
>NZ_JAETXM010000068.1 GCF_024494465.1 Bacillus sp. V3B
CTATTCCGTTATGTCTTAAATCGCTAATATCAAGGTCAACCCGTTTTCTTTGGCGTATATCTTTACACGCTTTTATAAGATAATTTTCTAAAAAAGCGAAACAAGTATAAAATAATGATGTCCTCATAATATGAGGGAATTCAATTCCATAACGATATTTTTCGCCTTGAAAGAACGAAAAGGAATTTAAACTTCGTATAAAAGAATCATCTTCGTCTTCATAGTTTTCTTCTTCGTCCTCTTCGTCTCCTTCTCGGTCTACAACCGTTTCTAAAAACCTATTATCTAAAAATTCTTCGATATCCTTTGCGTAACTTTTGAAATTATTTAACGGAATATCAATATTTACGAAATCGGAAAGAATCGGGTCGTTTATCGGAAACCTCAACAATATCACTTTCTTTCGTTTTTGTTTCCATTATATCAAAATCGCAATATACAAGACGCTATTATCGCAGCATTTCGTCAACAACTAAACTGCTCGATAGTTCAATACCTACGTTTCCTTTTCTACAATAAAGGCAATAATTCCTCCAACATAACCGAAGGAGGAGATTGTTTTGTTATTATCAAAAACCTGGGAATTATATGAATCCGATAAAAGGATTGAAGGATTCTCCCCTCAGACATTAAAAGCATATAAGCTTCAGACTATGCTACTTATCCAATACTTTAACGATGTGAATATTGAATCATTGACGACTGAACGACTGAAAGAATACTTAGCAAAATCCAGTGAACACCTTAAGCCGTCAAGTTTGGCTCATCGAATTCGATTTATTAAATCGATATTTCGTTGGTCACACGAGGAAGGGCATATATCGAAAAATCCAGCAGTGAAAATCAAAGAACCTAAACAAGGTAAACGGATTCCAAAATTTTTAACGGAGAGAGAATTAGAACATTTGAGGGAAGCGTGTATTACTCCAATGGAAAAGGCATTATTTGAATTTATGTTTTCATCAGGTTGTAGAATAGGGGAAATTGTTTCTCTTGATAAAAATTGTATTAATTGGTCAAATAGTTCCGCCATTGTGCTTGGGAAGGGTGATAAGGAAAGGGAGGTCTACTTTAATATACGGTGTGAAATATGGCTTAAGCGATACTTAGACCTTCGGCAAGATAAAGACCCTGCTATTTTCGTTACTGAACGGCAGCCACATAGAATGAGTATTGGACAAATGAGGTATGTCATAAAGCGAATATCAAGTCGGGCAGAGACCAACAAAGAAATTCATCCACACCAACTACGCCACAGCTATGCAACACACCTATTGAACAACGGAGCTCCTATTGATGTTATTCAAAGTTTACTGGGACACGAAAAAAGCGAGACCACCAGAATTTATGCCCAGCTAAGCGGAAGCGTTAGAAGAGAATTTTACAGAAAATATTTTTAAATATGGATGGTCAAAGGCAACGGATATTCCGCTGCCTTTTCATTATC
>NZ_JAETXM010000069.1 GCF_024494465.1 Bacillus sp. V3B
TTCGGACAAGGGATGGCTTTCTTGCCATCTCGATTGTCCGACTGTTCGAGAGCCTATCTATTTCTGAACATAAAAAACATCATACGAGTTCCAAATCGCCCTTTTTTCATTCATTTAAAAAAGAACAAACGTTTGTTCTTTGCTCATAAAAATGGTAAAATAGAAGGAGGAAAAGGAGGTGTCGACGTATGCTGGTGAACAAATCCTATAAGTTTCGTATCTATCCGAACCAAAAACAAGCAGAGCTTATGAATAAGACCATTGGTTGTTCTCGTTTCGTATTTAACTTCTTTCTTGGCAAACAAAAAGAAAAAGATGCTTATTGGTCTATCGTAGAAGAAATGAAACAGAATGGTCAGCTTCCCATGAATCATTGGAAAGGGAAGTACTTCAGTAAATATGAAACCGTCAAATCACTTCCTGAACTAAAACAGCATTACCTCTTTTTAAAAGAGGTAGATAGTATTGCTTTGCAAAAATCAGTTGAAAACTTATCTGATTCTTACGATAGATATTACAAAAAACAGAATAAACAACCACGCTTTAAATCAAAAAAGAACCCTGTTCAGTCTTACACAACGAAGCATACGAACGGAAATATCGCAGTAGTCGATCATTGGATCAAACTACCAAAACTAGGACTTGTTCGTTTTGCCAAAAGTCGTGAAGTAGAAGGACGCATTTTGAGTGCTACCATCAGACGTAATCCTTCAGGAAAATATTTTGTTTCTTTAGGAACGGAAACAGAAGTAGCAGAATTATCTAAAACAAATTCAGCTGTCGGCATTGATGTGGGTGTCAAAGACTTTGTGATTCTTTCAGATGGAACACCCCCTTATAAAAACCCAAGATTTTTCCGCACTTTAGAAGAAAAGTTAGCCAAAGCGCAACGGATTATGAGTAGACGAACAATAGGTGGTTCCAACTGGTACAAAGCAAAGATTAAAGTAGCACGCATCCATGAAAAAATGGCTAACGCAAGAAAAGATTATCTCGACAAGATTTCAACCAAAATTGTCAAAAACCACGACATCATTGGAATGGAAGGTTTGTCTGTATCTAACATGTTAAGAAATCATAATCTTGCCAAAGCGATTAGCGAAGTATCGTGGTCACAATTCAAAACCATGATTGAATACAAGGCGAAATGGTACAGAAAACAAGTGGTGACGGTAGCGAAAAATTTCCCTTCCAGTCAGCTTTGTTCTTATTGTGGTTACAAAAATAAAGACGTTAAAGATCTCGGATTACGTGAGTGGGATTGCCCAGAATGTCATACTCATCATGATCGAGATATTAACGCAAGCTTAAATCTAAAAAACGAAGCCGTAAGACTTCTAACCGTTGGTACAACGGGGTTAGCCTAATCAATAACTGGTGGATACACTGGTGTTCTTAGGAATCCCCC
>NZ_JAETXM010000007.1 GCF_024494465.1 Bacillus sp. V3B
AATGAAACTTACATATCCATATCGTTAACAACCACATAGAAGAAAATGTATAATTCAATTCCCTTTAATCCTGCATCCTCCCCTAACGGTACAATATCACTAATGGATAAAATATCCTATTGTACAACCTCAACTAAGTTTTTTCGGTTCTGGCGCAAAAACTTTTAAACACATACAAGTAATCTCTCAATCTTGGACATACTGATACTATCAGTATAAAAAGGATGTGTATCGGTATGAAGAAACCAGCAGAATTCAAATGGAAGCATTATCAGCCTGACATTATCTTATTAACAGTAAGATGGTACCTACGGTACAACTTGAGCTTTCGTAATTTGGTGGAAATGATGGAAGAGTGTGCCTATCGATGGCTCACACAACGATTATGCGTTGGGTTCATCAATATGGATCGGAAGAATTAAATGAAAGACACTCATGCCGCGTTGCGGCACCATCAAATGAATGAAAATGTTTTTAATACTAGTCTATTTCGCATTCATTCTGTCAATTCTGTTAATATGGCTGGCGAAGGAAGATCGTTCGACTATGGTGCTTTTAAGCCCGCGTGGTAGACTGATTCACTACGACCAGGTACACCACAAATTGTTGCTCTCTAATTTCACACATTGAGTTTATGGATCAACAGATTGAACTGTTAAGTGAAGAAGTCCAGCGACGTATGCAGCCTTATGAAGAAGATATTGAATTACTTGATTCTATTCCTGGCATAGGTAGAAGTCATGCGGAACAACTTTTGGCTGAAATAGGAATTGGCGTGGAAATTTCAAAACAATTCCCTTCAGCTCCGCATTTATGTTCATAGGCTGGAATGGTTCCAGGTAACAACGAAAGTGCTGGGAAAAAGAAGTCCGGAAAAACAAGAAAAGGTAATAAAAAATTACGAGTAGCACTTGTTGAAGCAGCACATTCAGCAGCAAGAACAAAAAACACCTATCTTTCTTCCCAATATCAACGTTTGGCAGCAAGGGTTGGCAAAAAACGTGCAGCAGTAGCCGTGGGACATACCATTTTAACAATTGTTTATCATCTTTTAAACAAGAGGCAACTTTATGTTGAGTTAGGTGCAGATTACTTTGACCGTCAGAAAAAAGAAATCGTGATCAAGCAATCTATAAAACGACTAGAGGTACTTGGTTGTAAAGTAACGATTGAATCCATAGCATAATGAGACGCAACAAATATAACTAATCAAGAGTCCAGATTTTTTTAAAAAAAGAATTTGACTGGGTCTAGTTTCGTATGCCCAAATTTCCCTACCACCATGTTTTTATTTTCAGGATAGGATAGTTGAATAAGACGAACAAAACTTTTTTACTATTTTTCCTGGCTCTAAATTTATCCTTCTTTATCTTAAGTATTCCTTGTAAGTTGGATACTTGGGCATATAAGTACCTCCACCTGCTACCATTTCTTTTGTTTCAACATCATAAATTGCATATCTACCTCTAAATTCTTTTTCTGTGTCTTTAAAGGAATAAAAGAAATAAACTTGCCTATTTGGGCTAATTGCCTGATGTAGTTAATATCTATATCAGGGTAGGTTTGAAGAATATCTCCATCCCAAGTTATATAATTAAATCCTTCTATCTCATTAAACAATAACTTTTTTCTAATATTTACTGATGCATCAGGCATTTCTTTAAAAAGAACAGTATCCAAATGTCTTTGCTTCTGCTTATTCCTTCGGTAAAGGTCCTGATGTACAGGATACTTTATGTCTCTTAATGCCTGGTAAAATTCGTCTACAGTTTCATCAAAAACTTTTTCCTTATTTGCAGGATATAGATATTCAATTTTATCTGAAGGCGTAGTTTGTGAATAAACAGGATTTTCTAATAAAATGGAAAGACTGCACGAAAATATAAACATATACAAACTAATTAAGTATGGATTTTTCATTTAGGTTACTCCTTTTTAAAAGTAACGTTCCCTAAATGTTCTTTGACTAACCCGTTTCTTGAACAAGAAAAAGCATTACCGTTGTTTCAGTAATGCACCTGTTAGTACAATAAGTTTTATTGCTTAATATCATAAATTATTTTTTTGCTTTTTTCTATTTTACCGTTGCGAAAAACTTCATATTTCTCTGGTACCTCTTTAATTATTGCGTGATATAAGAGATGTTGGTCTTTATCTGTATTACTTTTCTCATCTTCCACAAAAACTTTTAATGTGCTTTCTTCAATTTTTACTTTTATACTTTGTTTTTTTGAAACATCTTCTTTTGAATAAATTGTAAATATCTGTTTGCCAGAGTGTATTTTAACCCCTTTTACATATACACCGTTCGGTACATCATTTTCTGTAAAATTGGGGTTCAATGGGAGCTTTATTAAATCAAGCTGTGCATTAACTTGTTTTTCTGTTTCGCTATAATACTTCGGTGTATTAGGCATTGGTTCTGATAGCGAGCCTTTCGGTAAGGGAAAAGGATGCATTATTTTTGGCATTCCTTTAGGTAAAGGCGATAAACCATTATCAAAGACATATTTATTATTTGTTACTACTCCAGCCTTTTCTTTTTCGGTTTCATTTAGATTATTACTAAGTATAGGTTGTCCAATTAGAAGACCTAAAGCAAATAATAGGAAAAACGATAAGATTATTTTCAAAATATCTCCTCCTTATCATATATCTATTTCTTTTTAAATGAGTAAATTACAACTAGAAAATACTATTACTTTATATAACTAAAATTTTTTCCATTCTTCTTTCCCAATCTTATTTCACTAACCCTTTAGTTTAAGTATACTTCTTCACAATATCCATTAGCATTACTAAAGAATTTGGCCCGATTGCGGAATAGAGTGACTAGAGCTTTTAACTTTACTCCATTTTTTATAAAGTAGAATTTTTTATGGAATCACCGTAACAAAAATAACCATTTTTGTTACAACAATCCAAGGGCTAATTACCAGTTTAGTGTCACTTTACATTTTATTTTGCATGTTTTTGACAAGATAATTTGCACATGATTTTACAAACTAGATTTTAGAACGGTCCAAATGCTTTTTCAATTACTATCAATAGAGTACACTCATTTAATAACTCTAAAGAAACAATAAATATTAAGCAAAACCCCGTCTATAGTTAATGTTTTAGATGTGGCGCTTCATTCCTCGAATCGTTTCCTTACCCCTCGTAGACAACTGTGCACCAATCGCTCATTCGTCTAGGATTGAAGCAGTTTAGCTTTTACCATACATCACTTGGTCTGAAGAACTGACTCGACATTAGATAGCTTTCGCCACATAAAATGAGTGATTTAGAACATAATAAAAACAATAAAAAAGGAAAGAGGCGCAATTAAATGAACATTCCTAGATACTCAGCGGAAAGTGCATTAGGAGTGGACGTAAGGGGAAAAAACAAAACAAATTTGAAAAAAATAGATCAGTATTTTCTGAACCCAATCATTCATAAGTAAATCCAAGGAAATGAAGTATACGGACCATTAAATTTAAATAGGATTTGGGATCAAATGGGCTAGCCAGTAGTTAACTACTGGCTAGCCCATTTATTGAAGTAGGTTGCTGTTTTGACAAAAAAAAGTGCATTTTAATTTAGTGCTTCACCTCATTGGAGTTATATAAAAAACTTCTTTTTATATTATTGATTTATCTTAAATATAACACCAAAGAGACTCATTAGAACCTCTTTTGATAGGGGTGGTGTACATAAGGGCCCAATATGTAAAGTAGAGCAGCTATGCTTGCAATTTCTACTCTACTGTTTTTTAGGATTAAAAAGTCGTATATTATTAAGACTGTTTACATCTCGTCCCGTAAAGGTACTCATCTTTTTATTTGTTAGACCTTCTAATTTTTGAACGGCTATTTGGAATTCCTCATTATCCATTTGTCCCGTGGCAAAGAGGGAACATAAAATGGCGAATCCAATGGCTGTTGTGTCAACATTTACATCAACCTTTAAATCAACATCGGAGTTTCCACTATGGCCAATTGAATTGATACTTTCGTTATCATTGTCAATGATACTTTTTTCATTGGAACTTACATTTGTTTTTAATTCTGATTCTTCATTCATAAATATTCTTTTTCTTCTTGCCATATTATCACCTTATTTTTAAATAGGTGAGATAATAATACCCCACACCCCTTAAAAGTCTACTTCAACATCAGTATCTTGATCTTGTTCATTGTCCTGATCTTGGTCGGATCTCACACGTGCGTTGCTTCTGCTGTTTAAACTTATATCCACACAAGAGTTACCAGACTTAACGAGTCTAGCACGGGCTACGTTTATGTTTTTATCAGTATTCCGCACCTCCGCATCAGCATCAGAATCTACATCTGTTCTATTTTGAATATCAGTTTCGAAATCGTTATCAACATCAATATTTACATCTGTATTGCTGTCATTTCTTCTCCTTTTGGCTGACCCACTAAAAAAATCTTGATTTCCGTGACGGTCACGTTTTCTTCTACTCATCTTTTCCACTCCTTTGCTTGCTTTGATAATAATATATTCAGTTCTCATACTAAAGGATTGGATATTACACCGAGTGTATTTGCCCTTTTGGGGTCCAGACGCATGCCCCTATTACAACTCCTTAAATAAGTTTTAGATTTCTTCCATGTGGAGGGATCTTTTTTTACAACATAATTAAAAGTCTTTAAAATGATTTGTATTGTATTTTAATAAATTTCGATATAAATAGTCTAATATATAAAACAAGACCTCTCAGAATTGATTCTGAGAGGTCTTGTTTTATATTACATGTCCCAAAAGTCATCGCTTTTAATATTCGGATCAATTTCTCTCAATGCTTTTAATATTTTTTTCATTGTGCGCTGATTAGGTGAACGATCTTTGTCACTGGTTAAGTCCCCAATTGTATTTTTATTTAATCCTGTTTTCTCTCTAAGCCATGACTGGGAAATCCCTCGTTTATCCAACCACTTACCTAACTTTGTACGTGTTTTTCCAATTCCGAACATGTTCTCACTCTCCTTAGAACCATTCATGTCCAATAATCCTAAAAAATAAACCTTTTTATCCTGAAAAATGCGGAATAGTGGACAAGCGGTAACTAATAACCTTTAACAAAGGCGTCACAGGGCGTCAAAGTTTAAAGGAGATGTTTTACCTATGGCAAAGAACAAAAGACGTCAAAAAGAGGATTTAGAAGAGTTTGAGAATGATAATGACGGTGAGTTTGATATGAGTTTTGTAATTATTCCCCTAGTTATTTTCTTAGTTATGGGATTTTTCACGAGATAGAGGGAGGGACGTCAGATGTATAGACCTACAGTTCGCTATGATGATATTTTTCGAGAATATGTAGATAGTCTTTTTCATGCTACTCATTTGGATCGAAATCAAATTATAAGAGCTGCTCTTTTTGCATCAGCTCATTCAAAAGAATTTCAAAATCTTATGAACGAATATAAAAAGATAGACGTCTCCTTCCCTCCACCTTTATGGGATATAGATCAACGCCGTTATTGGATGGAGCAAAGCCCTGGAATAAAAGAGAGGAGGAAGGACGTCAATGTTAAGCATGGAGGAACAAAGAAAACTGAAAATGTTATTGGAGATTATGAACCAGGACGAAGATCAGCAGAGAACGAGCAATATAGATGTGAGCAATCGGAAACGAGACGATCAGGGGAGATTCCTTCCCAACGAATCGTTTCCAAAGGAAAAAGAGGAATTAAAATTACGATCAATAAGACTCGTTAAAGTAAAAGGAAGTTATGGAACATACTTAGTAAAAGATTGGGAATCAACTTGGAGAGCAATAGGGGCAATTAGTGTAATAGGTATTCTTGCAATTTTAGCTATGATCTTTTAATTAAAACGCATTTATTTGAATAAATTTGCAAAAATGATTCGCAACTTTGCGAAAAATTATCGCTTTTGCGAGATTGCATGTTCCTCGGTCTTTATTTATAAAGGACAACTGTTGGCATGATACTTGCAACATGATTAAGCGAGAGGGGGAAGGATTCATTCACTATTTCAATTACAGAATAACTAGATTTTTTACTTTAGATAGTATTCAAGTATTGGATACACATATGAAACGAAAAAGGAGAGACACAAATGAACATCTACGTGATGATGAAGCGTACCTTTGATACAGAAGAAAGGATTCAAGTTGAAAACGGTACTATTAGGAGCGATGGTGTTGAGTATATCATTAATCCTTATGACGAATACGCCATCGAGGAAGCGATTGCTTTAAAGGAGAAACACGGCGGTGAAGTGACGGTCCTAACCTTAGGAGAAGAGGAAGCGGAAAAGGAGCTTCGTACAGCGCTTGCCATGGGAGCTGACAAAGCTGTATTGATTGATAGCGATGACTTGGAAGAAATCGATCAATTTTCTACCGCTACTATCCTAGCAACCTACTTGAAAGATAAAGAGGCAGATATCGTCCTGGCAGGAAATGTAGCCGTTGATGGTGGTTCGGGTCAAGTAGGTCCGCGTGTAGCCGAGATGCTGGGGATCCCTCAGGTCACAGCCATTACAAATCTTACGATTGAAGATGGGAAAGCCATCCTCATTCATGATGTGGAAGGGGATGAAGAAACACTTGAAGTATCACTCCCTGTTCTTGTGACCACTCAACAAGGTTTGAATGAACCACGCTATCCTTCCCTGCCTGGGATTATGAAAGCCAAGAAGAAACCATTAGAGACACTCGAGTTAGGTGATTTAGATTTAGAAGAAGATGATGTAGAAGCTAAAACGGAAAAGATTGATATCTTCCTGTCGCCAAAGAAACAACAAGGAAAAGTGTTAGCGGGCGAATTAAATAATCAGGTCCAACAGCTTGTTTCATTATTAAAAATGGAAGCAAAAGTCATTTAATAGGAGGGTTGTTATGGGAAGAAAAGTATTAGTGTTAGGCGAAATTCGTGACGGTGTAGTAAGAAACGTTTCCTTTGAAGCCATTGCAGCAGCCAAACGTATTGCAGACGCTGGAGAGGTGGTTGCCGCATTATTTGGAGAAACAATTGGTGATGAAATCGTAACCATGCTTCATTATGGAGCAGACCGCGTAGTGAAAGGCGAACATCCGGATTTCAAAAAATATACGACCGATGCCTACCAGCAAGCTTTACTCCAAGTTCTAGATGCAGAAAAACCAGATGGTCTTGTGATGGGACATACAGCCCAAGGAAAGGATTTGTCCCCAAGAATTGCGACTAAAATAAATGCCGGGCTTGTTTCTGATGTGGTCAATATTGAAAATGATGGTGGAAATGTCATTTTCACGACCCCTATTTATTCGGGGAAAGCATTTGAAAAGGTCAAAATCAATGAGGGAATCTTATTCGCTACAATTCGCCCTAATAACATTACTCCACTAGAAAAAGATGAATCACGTTCCGGTGATGTCAATGAAATAAGTGTGGATATTAAAAATCTTCGCACCACCATTAAAGATATTGTCCGGAAGTCTACTGGCGGAATCGATTTGTCAGAAGCAAAAATTATTGTTTCCGGCGGACGTGGTGTAAAGGGTGCAGAGGGCTTTACTATTTTGGAGGAACTTGCCCAAGATCTAGGGGCTGCAGTAGGTGCCTCACGAGGTGCGTGTGACGCAGGTTATTGCGATTATTCTTTACAAATCGGACAAACGGGTAAGGTTGTTACTCCGGATCTCTATATTGCCGTTGGGATTTCAGGTGCCATTCAACATTTAGCAGGGATGTCGAATTCAAAAGTCATTGTGGCGATTAATAAGGATCCAGAAGCCCCTATTTTTGATGTAGCAGATTATGGAATTGTTGGGGATTTATTCGAAGTTGTTCCATTGTTTATTGAAGAAATGAAAAGTGTAGCTGTTAGCTGAATTAGGTACTAAAGCAATATCTTGTATATAAATGAGAATTAGGAGGAATTTTGAATGATGAATTTTGAATTAACTGAAGAACAACAAAGTGTACAAAAAATGGTGAGAAAGTTTGTCGATAAGGAAATTATCCCGTACATTCAAGAGTGGGATCGTAATGGGGAATTTCAACCTGCTATTTTAAAAAAATTGGCGGACCTACAGTTGATGGGTGTTTGTATTCCGGAGGAGTACGGCGGAGCTGGCATGGATTATAATACACTTGCCATTGTTTGTGCTGAATTAGAACGTGGTGATACAGCATATCGAACAGCAGTTTCTGTTCATACAGGCTTAAACAGTATGACGTTATTGCAATGGGGAAATGAAGAGCAAAAACAAAAGTACTTAATACCTCAGGCAAAAGGGGAAAAGATTGGTGCGTTTGGTTTGACAGAACCGAATGCTGGAAGTGATGTAGCGGCAATGAAAACAACAGCACGAAGAGACGGAGATGCATATATTCTTAACGGTTCAAAAACATGGATTTCCTTATGTGATTATGCAGATAATTTTCTGATTTTTGCGAAAACAGATCATGATGCAGGACACAAAGGGATTACTGCTTTCATCGTAGAACGTACATTTCCTGGAGTGGAAACAAAGGCAATCAAAGGGAAACTTGGGATTCGTGCAGGGAATACGGGTGAGGTCTTTTTAACAGATGTAAGAGTACCTGCAGAAAATATCTTCGGTGATGTAGGGGAAGGCTTTAAAATTGCCATGGCTGCGTTAGATAATGGACGTTTTACCGTTGCTGCAGGAGCTGTTGGTTTAATTGAAGCCAGTCTTGAAGCAAGTGTGAAATATTGTCATGAAAGAAAAACATTTGGAAAAGAAATCGGGAAACACCAGCTTGTTCAACAAATGATAGCGAAAATGAGTGCAAATCTTGAGATTTCTAAATTGCTCGTTTATAAGGCTGGCTGGTTGAAAAATCAAGGAGAACGCAACACAAAGGAAACGTCATTAGCGAAATGGATTTCTTGTAATGCAGCATTTGAGGCAGCAAATGATGCAGTCCAAGTCCACGGTGCGTACGGTTACTCCGATGAATATCCAGTTGAACGTTTCCTTCGAAACTCTAAAGCACCTGTGATTTACGAGGGAACAAGAGAGGTTCATACAGTCATGCAGGGTGAATATGCGCTGGGATATCGTAATGATAAGCCACTTCGTCAAATGCTGCCTGCATGGCCATTTGAGCAAGTTTCACTACAAAAATAAAGAAAAGAAGACAACAAAAAAGGATCATACTCTTTCATTTCTTGTATGATCTTTCTTTGTCTCTTATGAAGACTAGCCTATTATGAAAGTCTATCACTAATAATACTAGAAGAAATACATAGTAGTTCTTAACCAACTTGGAAGCGGTTTCTTTCATTATATGATAATTAGGTATATACTAATAATTAAGAAAATTACGTTAACTAGGGGGAGCATAGATGAGTTTAACCAACTCGGAACTGTTTATCGGGCAAACAGCTCGTTTGCAGCGAGTATTTACCGAAGCTGATGTTCAGCAATATAATGAATTAGCAAAAGATTTCAATCAAATATATCAACGAAGTGGTTGGAAGAAACGTTATTCCCAGCCAATTGTTCCCGCTCTGTTAGTAGAGGGTTTAATTACCCAAGTGATTTCCGATAAACTTCCGGGATGTGCCTGTGTATTGCTGCAAAAAGAACTGATCTATTATCATCCGGTACATATTGGAGATGCGATTACCACTGAATTGTTGATTATTGATATAAATCAGGAAAGAAACTGGGTTACGCAAAAGGTTATATGCTTCAATCAAAATGGAACCGAGGTTATTAAAGGACAAGTTGTCATTTTTGTTTTACCGGGAGGCTAATGATATGGAGAAGACAATTCATTCAATAGAAGATTGGGGATACGTTGAAGTTGATGAAAGCGGGAGACTGATGGACGCTAGCCCAGATTTTTGTGGGAATTTTTCGATAAATAAGGTTAATTGCTTAGGGGCTTCCATACATGATGTCATTCACGGAATGTATGGAAGAAGACGTAAAAAAGTCTTCTTCGGAGTGATCTCTGAGATTAATTGTATCATTAGAGTGACGAAAAAGGGCCAAAAGGAGATTTATCGGGTAATAGTCCGTGATGGCGATATCGAGCATTATGAAATGGTATCCTTTATGAACTCAATTGATATAGCGAAAATGAACAAAAAAAAGCCGTACCAAAACAAATACAACTTTGAGGAAATAATCGGGGATAGCCTGGCAGTGAGGGAGGCTAAGGAATTAGCCACTCGAATTGCGACTAGTAATTCAACCGTGCTGCTGACTGGGGAAAGTGGGACGGGAAAGGAACTATTCGCTCAAGCGATACATGGTATAAGCACAAGGAAAAATAACCCTTTTATTGCCGTGAATTGTGCGGCCATCCCTGGAGAATTATTTGAGTCTGAACTTTTTGGCTATGAACCGGGAGCATTTAGTGGGGCAAAAAAAGAAGGAAAGCCTGGGAAAATTGAATTAGCCATGAATGGAACCCTTTTTCTTGATGAAATTTCAGAACTCCCTTATGAGGCACAAGGAAAGCTGCTCCGTGTCCTTCAGGAAAAAGAAGTTGAACGTGTCGGAGGAACTGTAAGTAAAAACATCGATATTCGTATTATTACAGCAACGAATCGTGACTTAGGAAAACTGGTTGAGGAAGGGAGGTTTAGGCAAGATTTATACTATCGTCTATATGTCTTCGATTTAACCATTCCCTCACTTCGGGAAAGGAAAGAGGATCTTCTGCCATTAGCCCATTATTTTATCGATTACTTTAATGAGAGGTTTGATCTTGAAGTAAAATATATCGATTACAAGCTTCAAGATTGGATTTTGAACTATGACTGGCCAGGAAATGTTCGTGAATTAAGAGCCTTTATTGAGCGGGGAATGAATATTGTAGATGGAGATACTCTTTCAATGGATGATATCTATTTTTCACGCCAGGCGGTGAACAATCGAACAACTAGGGTAACGACATCTCTGCAAAGTTTGGAGGAAGAAGTGAGAAATGCAGAGATAAACGCAATTCAACGAGCTTTACATGAAGCAAATGGCGATCGATCACTAGCGGCCCAAAAACTAAAAATACATATTGCTAGCTTGTATCGAAAAATCGCCAAGTACAATCTGAAATAATTCCTTAAATAGGGCAGTCCAGAAAATCGTATTATCGACTTTCTGGACTGCCCTATTTACATTCAAAATAGCAAACATAAGCACCGACCAAAGTTCCGATTTCTTCAAAAGGGAATGATCAAGCAGGGATAGTGCCCATTCAAACTCCTACTTCCATCAAACGGGCATTATTATCTTGAATAGTCCCCGACTTCCTATATATAAAGTTGTACAGAAAGTTAATTTACCCAACATTTCTAAACCCCTTTTTATTCTTTATTAATCAACTCCACAAAAAGACCTTTATTTTTAAGTACTTATCAAACATTCCCATTCTTGTATCAGAATGTGTAGCTTTATAAGAGAAAGTTTCGGTAATAAGGATGTCGATTTTATCCTTTTTTGCATAAATGATTCTCAAATGCGCAAAAGATTATCAATTTTGCGATAATTCTGTAATTATATTGCTTATTTTACAAGGATACTTGTTGGCACGGAACTTGCAAATATAGATAAGTGAAAGGAGGAATTATATTGTTGAATTTTTCATTTACAGAAGAACAGGAATATTTTCGAAAGATGCTAAAGGAATTTGCTAAGGAGGAGCTATTACCAAACTATACAAAGTGGGACAGAGAAGGGATCACACCAAAACATTTATGGAAGAAGCTTGGTGAACTAGGTGTTAATGGCCTTCGAATTCCAGTTGAATATGGCGGAAGCGGTGCCGATTGTGTAACCACTGGAATTGCCGCTGAAGAAATTGGCAGGGGAGACTTTAATCTGACCTATGCCGTTATGTTGAATGCGTTAATCGGTGAAATCATTAATAAACATGCCCGTGAGGAATTGAAACAGGACTGGCTTCCGAAAATTTCTAGTGGAGATAGAATCGTCGGGATTGCCATTACCGAGCCAACGGCCGGAACAGACGCTGGTGGAATTCGAACCACTGCTGTACGTACTGCAAATGGATATGTCCTGAACGGAGAAAAGTCTGGTATTAGCGTCGCTACAGCGGCAGATGCCTTTCTTGTATTTGCTAAAACAGATCCAGAGTTGGGGAACCGTGGAATCAGCGCCTTTATCGTTCCTGCGGATCTGCCAGGAGTAGAGTGTAAAGGCTATGAGGATTTGGGCAATATTCCGATTGGCCGCGGATCGGTTTATTTATCCAATGTTGAGGTGGCTGAGGAGAACTTGATTGGTCTTGAAAACAAAGGATTTTCCCAAGTCATGAATGGGTTTGATCTTAGTCGTCTGCTAATCGGCTTGCAATGTGTAGGGGCCGCTTCGCAAAGTCTAGACGAGACGATTGAACATGTTAAAATACGAAGCTCCTTTGGAAAGCCGCTTGCTACTTATCAAGGAGTTTCCTTCCCGATTGTCACTTACTATACTCATTTAGAGTTTGTGAAATGGCAGGCCTATCGAGGACTATGGCTTCGTGATCAAGGATTGCCACACTCCAAGGAATCCGCTTCTGTGAAATGGCTAGGCCCGAAATACGGCCAGGAAGCGATTCATGAATGTCTTCTGTTTAACGGGCACTACGCCTATACAAAGGAAATGCCTCACGAACAACGTTTACGTGATGTCATTGGTTTAGAAATCGGAGATGGAACGGCACAAGCCAACATGATGGTCATCGCGAAGGATATCATCGGAAAAGAATATAAATCTACTAATCATTTAGTGGCTGCCAAAAACTGAAGCTGATGAATATGGAAGAGTGGAGAATCAGCATCAACTTTTACAAAGACTGAAGAAGATATAACAAAGAAACCGGAGGTATGCAAAATGGAACTAACTGATGTTTTGTATGAAAAAACGAATGGAATGGCAAAGATTACGATTAATCGTCCTCAAGCTTACAATGCTTTTACAGGACGTACGATTAAAGAGTTAATTTGGTCTTTCCGCGATGCGTGGGATGATAACCAAATTGGTGTTGTCATTTTAACAGGTGCTGGCCCGAAAGCATTTTGTACAGGAGGTGATCAAAAAGAAAAAGGTGATGAGGGAGGTTACGATTATAACGGTGGATTAGGAGGCGGTATCGGTCTTGAAATTGAGACATTGCACCAAACCATCCGCAATATTCCAAAACCGGTTGTTGCCGCAGTGAATGGATATGCGATTGGAGGCGGGCATGTCTTACATGTTATCTGTGATTTGACGATTGCTTCAGAAAACGCCAAATTTGGACAAGCCGGACCAAAAGTTGGAAGCTATGATGCTGGTTTTGGATCCACTTATTTGGCAAGGGTCGTTGGAGAAAAGAAAGCAAGAGAAATTTGGTACTTATGTGAGCAATATACTGCTCAAGAAGCAAAAGAAATGGGGCTTGTCAATAAAATAGTCCCTGCTGACCAGCTGCAAGAGGCAGCAGAAGAGTGGGCTACTAAGATTCTAGCGAAAAGTCCAACTGCACTCAAAATGCTTAAATACTCATTTAATGCAGACAGTGCGCATATCCAAGGGATTTCACAACTCGCAATGGGCAGTCTAGCCATGTTTTATAACACGGATGAATCTGGCGAGGGGATGAATGCTTTTCTTGAAAAAAGACCAGTAGATTTTAGCAAATTTAGAAAATAACCAGGAGATGATGAGGCCCGTGAAATTAGAAACGATTTTGATTCCTGAATATGTAGAAAAATATCAATCCGTTTGGCCCAATAAAACCATTCTCGATTACTTAAATGATGCCATTGCAACATATCCAGACAAGCTCGCCATTATTGATAAAAAGAGCCGTTATACGTATCGTGAGCTCGGAAAATTGATTGACCGCGTTGCTTTGGGTCTGTTGGAATTAGGTCTTGGCAAAGGGGATGTCATCTCCATTCAGCTGCCTAACTGGAATGAATTTATTATTCTTCACTATGCAGCGACAAGAATTGGGGCTATTACGAATCCACTGATTCCTATTTATCGTGATCGTGAAATTGGTTATATGGTAGGAATGGCTGAAACGAAAATGTTGATTATTCCCGATACATTTCGCGGGTTTGATTATCCAGCCATGATTGATAGACTTTCCCATCAATGGTCATCCCTTAAACATGTTTATGTGGTTGGCGATCATGTACCCTATCATATGAAACCGCTCGCATTATTGTTTGATAAACCGTGGGAAGAAATTTGCGATCCAGCGGTATTAGAGGAAATCACTCATGATCCAAATGATGTGACTGAAATTATTTTCACCTCTGGAACAACGGGAAATCCAAAAGGAGTCATGCATACACATAATACCATTTGTGTCTCAACCAATTACTGGGTTGATCATTTGCAATTAACCTCTGACGACGTCATGTTCATGGCCTCGACCTTTGCTCACCAAACTGGTTTTGGCTATGGGGTAAGGCTCCCTACTACGATTGGCGGAACGGGCGTTTATCAAGATGTTTGGAACCCGTTAGAGTTTATTGAACTCATTGAGGAGGAAGGGATTACGTTTACAGCTGGGGCGACCCCATTCCTGCAGGATACCATGCAATTGGAAGGGCTTGAAAGTCGTAACATTGATTCACTAAGAGTATTCGCAGCTATGGGGGCGCCGATTCCGATGGCATTGGTAAAAGAAGCTTCCCAAAAAGTGAATTTTGCGATTCTTTCCGGCTGGGGTTCAACGGAATGTGGTCTCGTTACTTTAACAAAGCTTGACGATCCCGAAGAAAAGCTGTCAGGTACTGATGGTGTAGCGCTTGATAGTATGGAAGTAATGGTGATTGATCCGAACGGAAACCCTTGTCCACCTAATCAGGAAGGAGACCTTCTTAGCAGAGGACCGGCCCTATTTGTTGGCTATTTGAAAAATCTCCAAGGGACCATGTCTGAGTATCAGAATGAATGGTTTTTCACGGGAGATCGCGCGTACATGGATGAAGACGGTTACATTCGGATATCAGGGCGAAATAAAGATATTATCATTCGTGGCGGTGAAAATATCCCTGTCGTTTATATTGAAAATATCTTGTATGAACATAAGAACATATTGGATGCGCAGCTAATCGCATTGCCTGATCCAAGACTGCAAGAGAAGGCATGTGCTGTTATTAGCATGAAACCTGGGAAGGCACCTCTTAGTTTTTCAGAACTACAAGAATACCTTAAAGAAAAAGGGGTCGCTAAGCAATATTGGCCAGAGTATCTGGAAATTGTTGAGGAGTTCCCAAGAACTCCTAGTGGAAAAATTCAAAAGTTCCGCCTGAGAGAACAGATTCTCCAGCTCAATGAACAGAAACAAAATTAATAAATTGATAGATTCATATCATATTCAAATTTCATCATTTAACTAAGAAAACGGAGGGAAATAATTATGACAAAAAAAGTAGCTTTTATTACTGGAGCAGGACGTGGAATTGGAAGAGAGATTGCTAGAACATTAGCTTCTAGAGGAATGGAGATTATTGTAACCGATGTCAATCTTGATAATGCAAATGAAACGGTTTCCATTGTGGAAAAAGAGGGTGGAAAAGGGGTTGCGGTTTATTGCGACGTGACAAAGTTAGAAAGTGTTCAGGAAGCAGCCGCAGCCGCAGTTAGCCATTTTGGAAAAATTGATATACTCGTGAACAACGCTGGATGGGATAAGGTTGAGCCATTTTTGAAAAGTGAACCGGACACATGGAAGAGAATTATGGATATTAACATAATGGGTCAAATTCACACTTGTAAAGAAATTCTACCTATTATGATCGAAAATGGTGGTCACGGCAAAGTGGTCAATATTGCCTCTGATTCTGGAAGAGTGGGTTCAAGCGGTGAAGCGGTTTACTCGGCTGCTAAAGGTGGCGTCATTGCTTTCACGAAAACGATCGCACGAGAAATGGCAAGACATAAGATCAATGTTAATTGTATTGCACCAGGACCAAGTAATACGCCTCTTTTCGAAGAAATTGGTTCTTATAATGAAGGGATTGCAGCAGCACTTGAAAAAGCCATTCCATTTAGACGTTTAGCACAGCCTAGTGATATCGCTAATGGGGTCGCATTCCTTGCGTCAGAAGAAGCAGATTATGTAACAGGTCAAACCATTTCAGTGAGTGGCGGATTAGTCATGGCTTAATGATAGTAGAAAACAAACCTTCAATTTCATGAATAGATGGGGAAGGAAAGAACTTGCCCCTCTTCTCACAAGCTGTATCAGATGATGGGTACTGGTTCCGTTAAAATCGTGCAGCTTGTGAGAGAGAGGGACAAATGTAATCTTGGCTATTGTGGCTACTACCGGCTTTATTTAAGGAAACGTGCACACCATTCAGGAAAGGAACGTGAGGCAAATGATACAAACTCTACCAAAAGATATCCAACATTTAAAACAAGGAATTCGCGAGTTTATTGATCATGAAGTAGAACCACATGCCATGTTAATTGAGGAAACGGACGAGATCCCTCAAAGTATTATGGAAAAATCCAAGGAAATGGGCTTATTTGCCCTTAGTATTCCAGAAGAATACGGCGGGTTAGGGATTGGAATGGTTGGGAAATGTGCTGTCTTAGAGGAAGTCGGCAGAACCCATAATGGCTATACAACGGTCATTGGAGGTCATACCGGAATTGGCGGCGTTGGAATCGTGGAGATGGGAAATGAAGAACAAAAGCAGAAATACTTGCCGAAAATGGCGAGCGGGGAAAGCATTGGTGCCTTTGCTTTAACAGAGCCAAGTGCCGGCTCCCAGGCAACCAACTTGAAAACAACGGCGGTACGAAAAGGCGACCGTTACATCTTAAACGGATCGAAGTGCTATATAACAAATGCCGGAATTGCCGATGTATTCACGGTGATGGCGGTAACCGATCCGTCTAAAGGAGCAAAAGGCATTACTTCTTTTATTGTCGAAAAGGATTTCCCAGGCTTTAAGTTGGGCAATAAAGAGAAGAAAATGGGCCTTCATGGGTCGCATACTTGGGAGATTTTCTTCGAAGATTGCCAAGTTCCGGTTGAGAACATGTTAGGCGAAGAAGGACAAGGCTATGTGAACGCTTTGAAAATTCTAGCGAACGGACGGGCAGGAATGGCTGCCAGAAATTTGGGTTCCGCCGATAAATTGTTAGAAATGTCGCTTGATTATGCACATATGCGGATCCAGTTTGGCAAACCGATTTTTGAACAGCAAATCATTCAACACTACTTGGCTGAAATGGCAACAGAGGTTGAAGCGCTTCGTGCCTTTACTTATCACGTTGCCAATATGGTAGATCAAAATAAGAACGTGATTAAAGAAGCCTCCATGGTCAAATTGCTTGGCTCTGAAACCTATAATCGTGTAGCGGATAAAGCAGTCCAAATTCATGGGGGAATGGGCTACATTTCGGAGTATCCAATTGAACGTTTTTACCGTGATGCCCGAATTACGAGAATTTACGAAGGAACCTCTGAAATCCAAAAGAATATTATCGCGGCCCAATTACATCGGAAATATCAATAAAGGAGGAGTTTATCGTGAACTATGAAAATCTAATTGTTGAAAAGGGAAATCAAATTGGTTTTATTAAAATAAATCGTCCTGAAGTAAGAAATGCCTTGAATAATGAAACCGTTACAGAAATCTTATCGGCTTTTGAAGAGTTAGAGAATGATAAGGAAATAGGTGTAATTGTCTTTACCGGAGTGGGTGAAAAGGCATTTGCAGCAGGAGCAGATATAAACCAACTGACAATGAGGGAAGCAATTGAAGCATTTAAGACGGGAAGTATGAGCGATGTGTATCGCCGCATTGAAAATAGTAAAAAAGCAACGATTGCAGCCATTAATGGGTTTGCCCTTGGCGGTGGAAGTGAGCTTGCCATGAGCTGTGATATTCGGATGGCATCTGATAATGCAAAATTCGGATTGCCTGAATTGAACTTATCGGTTATTCCTGGTGCAGGCGGAACACAACGGTTAACCCGAATCATCGGCAAGGGCCGTGCGATGAATATGATTTTAACAGGGGAGTTTATATCCGCGAGTGAGGCGAAAGCGATCGGCTTAGTGACAGATGTGGTTCCATTAGAGGAATTGATGGATGCTGTTCTCGAAAAGGCTGAAAAAATCTTAGCAAAAGGACCTCTTTCCATTCAAATGGCGAAGCTTGTTGTGAATCGAGGCTTTGAAGTTGATATGGATACTGGATTACTGATTGAAACCTTAGCACAAGCCTTTTTGTATACAACGGAAGATAAGGGAGAAGGAACGAAAGCTTTTCTTGAAAAAAGACAGCCATCGTTTTCAGGAAACTAAACGAAGAAACTGATTTCTTATGAAAGACATGTGAAAAGGAACTTTTTAACTTTATTCAGCAGAAGTCTCCCACTTCTATAAGTGGTGAGGTGAATGCAATCGTTATTCAATTCAGTGGGGGTTCAAACCCTGACTGAATAAAGTTAAAGCCTCCGGCAGATGCCTCAGATTTTCAAAGGAAATTTATCGAACAAGCTCGATAAAATCTGGGCGCAAATGCGCCAAGGCGCATTTGATTAAGAAGGTCAGTTTCACTTCATTTCAGGAGGAGAAAATAGATGGAACTTGATTTGAAAGGGAAAAATGTCTTCATTACCGGTGCGGCAAAGGGGATCGGTCAAGGAATTGCTTTCGCTGCTGCCGGTGAAGGGGCGAATATTGCTTTACACTATCTTAGTTCTGTAGAGGAAGCCGTTCATACAGCTAAGGAAATCACTAGTGCTTATGGCGTGAACGTGCACCTTGTTAAAGGGGATATCGCAAAAGCGGAAGATGTCGTAAGGATGAAGGAGGAACTTGATCATAGTCTAGGTGGCATTGATTGTATTGTAAACAATGCTGGTTTCGCTCAGATGAAATCGTTCTTTCAATATGAACTAGATGAATGGAAGCATGAAGTCGATGTTTGCTTTTATGGAGTTCTGAATTTGGTTCATACGTTTATGCCTGAAATGATTGAAAAGAAACGAGGGCAATTTATTAATATCGTAGGTGATTCAGCACGAATAGGTGACAAAAATTTAATTATTTCTGCAGCTGCCAGGAATGGTGCTATTAGCTTCCTAAAATCATTAGCGCAGGATGTAGGGAAAAGCAATGTCCAGTGTAACACGGTAGCACTTGGATTGATCAACCAAGGTTCATTGGACTTTAATGAAGCAACATTAGAAAAAATTGTGAAGCAATATCCTTTGAAGCGACTTGGAAAAGTGGATGATGTGACGGGGATGATTTTATTTTTGCTATCGAACCATGCTGACTGGATTACTGGACAAGTAATCTCGGTAAACGGCGGGCACAGTATGCTGGGGTAATAGAGTTTTTGCGAGGGTGCCCATTAATAGGTCAGGATGGATTCGCAAAAAGTCAATCATTTAGCCAACAGTTGATGAAAGAGACCGTTTTGTTGCATACCCCACTTTGTACAATCATTTATCCAATTGATTTTGTTCACTTAATCTCCTTTGTAAAGACAAGCCTTGAATGAGTCAGTAATAGTGATCAATGTGAAGGCGTTGTTTGATTTGCTGACTCATTTTTAGTCAAAAAATGCGGCATATGGATCGTTAGATCACTTTTAACTTCATTCAGCAGAAGTCTTCCACTTCTTTAAGTGGGGATGAATGCAAAAAGCTCTCTGATTCAGTGGGGGTTCAAACCCCGGCTGAATGAAGTTAAGCCTCCGGCGGATGCCTCGGATTTTTTTAAGGTCATTTATCGAGCGAGCTCGATAAAAATCCGGGCGCAAATTCGGCGGAGCAAATTTGATTAATAGAAGGGGATGCTGATAAATGGAAATAAAACTTATTAACAAAGAACTCATGTACGAAGATATTCAAATAGGGGATACGGATTCATTTACTAAAACGATTACTGAGTATGATATTGTACAATTTGCCAGGCTGACTGGTGATGTTAATCCGGTACATCTTGATCCTGAGTATGCTAAGCAGACACCTTTTAAAGAAAGAATTGCCCATGGCATTTTATCAGGTAGTATTATTTCTACTGTACTTGGAACGAGGCTGCCTGGGCCGAACACGATCTACTTATCCCAAAACTTCAAGTTTCTTTTACCTGTAAAAATTGGAGATACCATACAGGCAAATGTCGAGGTAGTGGAAAAAAGGGATGATAAGAAAATCATTAAGTTAAAAACACAAGTAATAAATCAGAGTCAGGAACTAGTAGTAGATGGAGAAGCAGTCGTCATGAAAAAATAGGAAAGTAAGTGGAAATAGGGCAGGGAAACTCATCTTTCCGTTTGCCAAAGAAGAACCCAAAATAGGAAAGGATCTATTGCGTATCATGCTGCTCCCTCTACTAAAATATCGAAATATATTTAAACCTTCGTTAAAAGGTAGATCGCTCCTTTCATTTCTATTTCTACCTTGTATCTAATAACGAAAGGAACCATTTAAATAAAGGTTCATTCTTTCAAGGTACAAGATCGGGAACGTAACCTCCACTCTTTTTGCAGTAATGATTCGCAATATTGCGAAAATTATTATCCTTGCGAGATAATATGAACCTTGTTCTTTGTTTATAAAGGGATAATGGTTGGCACGAAACTTGCAAAGTATTTAAGTGAGAGATGGAATATTCCTTTCAATCTTTCAATTCTTGAAATACATGAATTTTTAACTCCTATCCAATGATGGATAATAAATAAAACGATAAAGGAGAGATACAAATGAACATCTACGTGATTATGAAACGTACCTTTGATACTGAAGAAAAGATTACGATTGAAAACGCCAACATCAAGAGTGATGGGGTTGAGTTTATTATTAATCCTTATGACGAGTACGCCATCGAGGAAGCGATTGCTTTAAAGGAGAAACACGGCGGTGAAGTGACAGTCGTAACCTTAGGAGAAGAAGAAGCGGAGAAGGAGCTTCGTACAGCACTCGCCATGGGAGCTGACAAAGCCGTATTGATTGATAGCGATGACTTGGAAGAAATCGATCAGTTTTCTACCGCTACTATTCTAGCAACCTACTTGAAAGATAAAGAGGCAGATATCATCCTAGCAGGAAATGTAGCCGTTGATGGCGGTTCGGGTCAAGTAGGTCCGCGTGTAGCCGAGATACTTGGGATCCCTCAGGTCACAGCGATTACAAATCTTACGATTGAAGATGGGAAAGCCATCCTCATTCATGATGTGGAAGGGGACGAAGAAACCATTGAAGTATCACTCCCTGTTCTTGTGAGCACTCAACAAGGTTTGAATGAACCACGCTATCCTTCTTTACCAGGGATTATGAAAGCAAAGAAGAAACCGTTAATCACACTTGAGTTAGATGATTTAGATTTAGAAGAAGATGATGTAGAAGCTCAAACGGAAAAGATTGATGTCTTCCTGCCGCCAAAGAAAGAACAAGGAAAAGTGTTAGCGGGCGAATTAAATAATCAAGTCCAAGAGCTAGTGTCATTATTAAAATCTGAAGCAAAAGTTATTTAAGGGAGGAGATCTATTATGGGAAGAAAAGTATTAGTGTTAGGTGATATTCGTGACGGAGCTTTAAGAAACGTTTCATTTGAAGCCATTGCAGCAGCAAAACGTATTGCTGCTGACGGAGAGGTAGTGGCAGCCTTATTTGGAGAATCAATCGGTGATGAAATCTCAGGATTGATTCACTATGGTGCAGACCGTGTGGTAAAGGTAGAACATCCGGATTTAAAAGTATATACGACTGACGCATACCAACAAGCCCTACTCCAAGTACTAGATACTGAAAAGCCAGATGGGTTGATTATGGGACATACTGCACAAGGGAAAGATTTATCCCCAAGGATTGCCACAAAATTAAATGCTGGACTTGTTTCGGATGTGGTCAATATCGAAATGGACGGGGAAGAGGCTGTTTTCACGACTCCAATTTATTCCGGGAAAGCATTTGAAAAGATCAAAATCAAGGATGGCATGGTCGTCGCAACGGTCCGCCCTAATAACATTACTCCACTTGAAAAAGATGAATCTCGTTCTGGTGATGTAAGCCATGTCACAGTGGATATTAAAGATCTTCGAACAACGATTAAAGATATTGTAAAAAAAGCAACAGGTGGAATCGATCTGTCTGAAGCAAAAATTATTGTTTCCGGCGGCCGTGGGATGAAGGATGCGGAGAACTTTCAACTTTTGGAGGAACTCAGCACTACATTAGGTGCTACAGTGGGAGCTTCACGCGGTGCTTGTGATGCAGGCTATTGCGATTATTCTTTACAAATTGGACAAACCGGTAAAGTTGTCACTCCAGATCTATATATTGCCGTTGGGATTTCAGGAGCCATTCAACATTTAGCAGGAATGTCGAATTCAAAAATCATTGTGGCGATTAATAAAGATCCGGAGGCACCTATTTTCGATGTAGCAGATTATGGAATTGTTGGAGATTTATTCGATGTAGTACCAATGTTAACGGCGGAATTCAAAAAAGCCGCGATTGCTGCGGGAGTCTAATGTTGAATGGGAGGATTTATTCCTCCCATTTATTTCAAAAGTTTATCATTGGGAGGGATGAAAAAGATGTTATCATTACTGAATTTACTTGCTTTTCTAGCCGTGACTGGATATGCAGCCTATTTGTTTATCAATCTTGTATACACGAGGTATTTGTTTATAAAGCTTGGCAAAGAAGCAGATTTCCAACCTAATCTGAAAGAACGAATCCATACGGTCTTAATCAACGGCTTTGGTCAAAAAAAATTATTCAAAGACAAGAAAAGCGGTCTGATGCATTTAGTATTATTTTATACCTTTTTTATCATTCAAATAGGACTCATTGAACTCATCATAAAAGGATTTATTAAAGGCTATGAGTTTCCTTTTGGTGAGGCACATAAATATTTCAGTCTTATCCAGGAGTGGGCTACGTTCCTTATGCTGTTGGCTGTCATATATGGATTTTACCGTCGTTATGGTGAAGAATTAAAGCGGTTGCAATGGAAACGTGATGGTAAAGCTGCCTTCGTTTATATCGCCTTAGGTACTTTAACCTTATCAATCCTGCTTTCTTTAGGATTTGAAGCCATTATGTTAGGTCATGAACCAAATCTCGTTTACGCTCCATTCTCTGGAAGCATTGCGCTACTGCTTTCCGGCATTGGAACAGTGGCAGGAACGATCTTGTTTTATGTATTTTGGTGGGTTCATATGCTGACTGTATTTACTTTTATGGTATTCGTACCACAGTCAAAGCAATTTCACGAATTATTTGCCATGTTGAATATTTTTTTTAAGAAAAGCGGTCCTGTTGGGAAATTAAGAAAGATCGATTTTGAGGATGAGTCAGCTGAAGTATTTGGTGTTGGGAAAATTGAAGATTTTACTCGTCATCAATTGATGGATCTATACGCCTGTGCAGAATGTGGACGATGCACGAATATGTGTCCAGCTTCAGGAACAGGAAAAACTTTATCTCCGATGGATCTTATTGTGAAGATGAGAGATCATTTGACAGAAAAAGGGGCAGCCATTACTTCTAGACAGCCATGGGTGCCTACCTTTGCTTTTAAAAACACAAAAGGAAATCAATTGGCTCTAGCGGGTGCCGGAGCTCAAGAATCTGCTGCAGCATTGGAAAGTGTTAGCTTAATTGGAGATGTCATCACAGAAGAAGAAATTTGGGCATGTACAACATGTCGGAACTGTGAAGACCAATGTCCGGTAATGAATGAGCATGTTGATAAAATTATTGATTTACGCCGTTACTTAGTCTTGACAGAAGGAAAAATGAATCCTGATGCACAGCGTGCCATCACAAATATCGAGCGCCAGGGAAATCCATGGGGGCTTAATCGAAAAGAGCGTGAAAATTGGCGTGAGGGTCGAGAGGATATTTCTGTTCCAACTGTAAAAGAAAAGAAAAAGGCTGGAGAAGAATTTGAATATTTATTCTTTGTTGGTTCAATGGGTTCTTATGATAACCGCAGCCAAAAGATTGCTCAGTCTTTTGCCCGAGTGATGAATTTAGCAGGCATTTCCTTTGCGATTCTAGGTAATAATGAGAAAAATTCAGGAGATACACCGCGCAGAATCGGAAATGAGTTCTTATTCCAGGACTTAGCAAATACCAATATTGCAAACTTCCAAAAGTATGATGTAAACAAAATTATAACGATTGATCCACATGCCTATAATTCCTTTAAAAATGAATATCCAGAATTTGGACTAGAAGCGCAAATTTATCACCATACAGAATTGTTGGCTTTATGGATCAGAGAAGGAAGAATCAAATTTACAAAAGAACTAAATGAAGTGATTACTTATCATGATTCTTGTTATTTAGGCCGCTACAATACGGTTTATGATCCACCGCGTGAAATTTTAAAAGCCATTCCAGGTGTAAAAGTACTTGAAGCTGACCGTAATCGAGAAAATGCCATGTGCTGCGGAGCAGGCGGCGGAATGATGTGGACAGAGGAAACTGCAGGAACAAGAATCAATATTGCGAGAACCGAGCAGCTTCTTGATACAAAACCAACCATGATTGGAAGCGGATGTCCATATTGTTTAACGATGATTAGCGATGGCGTAAAGGAAAAAGAAGTGGAAGACAAAGTAGCTAGCTTTGATATCGTAGAAATTGTGGAAAAAGCATTGTAACGAAAAAAATAGACCATGCCAGGGAGTCTCCTTGGTATGATCTATTTTTTATCAAGATTTACGCTATTAAACTTTCATTTTCCGATAAAAGATTCTTAATATTGCGAAAAATTATCAGTTTTGCGAGGATTTTATAATTATTTTGTTGATTTATCAAGGATCATTGTTGGCATGGAACTTGCAATATAAATAAGCAAGAGGGGGAATTATACATGTTAAATTTTTCATTCACAGAGGAACAAGAATATTTTCGAAAGATGTTAAAGGAATTCGCTAAGGAGGAACTTTTGCCAAACTATACAAAATGGGACAGAGAAGGAATCATGCCAAGACATTTATGGAAGAAGCTAGGTGAACTAGGTGTTAATGGCCTTCGAATTCCAGTTGAATATGGCGGCAGCGGTGCTGATTGTGTGACGACTGGGATTGCCGCTGAAGAAATTGGAAGGGGAGACTTTAATCTGACCTATGCCGTTATGTTGAATGCGTTAATCGGTGAAATTATTAATAAACATGCCCGTGAGGAATTGAAGCAGGACTGGCTTCCGAAAATTTCTAGTGGAGATAGAATCGTCGGGATTGCCATTACCGAGCCAACGGCCGGAACAGACGCTGGTGGAATTCGAACCACTGCTGTACGTAAAGGAAATGGGTATGTCCTGAACGGAGAAAAGTCTGGTATTAGCGTCGCTACCGTGGCAGATGCTTTTCTAGTATTTGCTAAAACGGATCTGGAACTTGGAAACCGCGGAATCAGTGCCTTTATCGTTCCGTCGGATCTTCCGGGAGTGGAATGTAAAGGCTACGAGGATTTGGGCAATATTCCGATTGGCCGCGGTTCCGTTTATTTATCAGACGTCGAGGTTCCTGAGGAGTATTTGATTGGCCTTGAAAACCAAGGTTTTACCCAAGTCATGAATGGGTTTGATCTTAGTCGTCTGTTAATTGGTTTGCAATGTGTAGGGGCCGCTTCGCAAAGTGTAGACGAGACGATTGAACACGTCAAAATGCGAAGCTCCTTTGGAAAGCCACTGGCTACTTATCAAGGAGTTTCCTTTCCGATTGTCACTCACTATACTCATTTAGAGTTTGTGAAATGGCAGGCCTATCGAGGACTATGGCTTCGTGATCAAGGATTGCCACACTCCAAGGAATCTGCTTCTGTGAAATGGCTAGGTCCGAAATATGGCCAGGAAGCGATTCATGAATGTCTGCTATTTAACGGGCACTACGCCTATACAAAGGAAATGCCTCACGAACAACGTTTACGTGATGTCATTGGTCTGGAAATCGGAGATGGGACGGCACAAGCAAATATGATGGTCATCGCAAAGGACATCATCGGAAAAGAATATAAATCTACTAATCATTTAGTGGCTGCCAAAAACTGAAACTAAATAGGGAAGATGTTAAACACATCAGTGAATAGTAAATCTGTAATGGTTAAAAGTTAAAAAATAAGCATTAATCATACATTAATAGATTTATAGGAGGAGCATATGAAACCAGTATATCTAGTTGAAACAGTTCGTACGGCTATAGGGAAAATGGGTGGAGAGCTAAAGGAGGTCCAACCTGATTTTCTTGTTGCTAAAGTGATTGAAGAAGTAGTTAGAAGAGCAAACATAGACAAAAATGCAGTAGATGAAGTCATTCTTGGACAGACAAAACAATCTTCAGATGCCCCAAATATTGCTCGGTCAGCTTTGCTTCGGGCAGGTCTTCCAGTTGATATTCCAGGGTATACGGTACAAAGACAATGCGGATCATCGCTTCAAGCCATTAATAATGGTGCCCAACAAATCATGTGTGGGCTGGATGAGGTGATTGTTGCTGGTGGGGTTGAATCAATGAGTTTAGCGCCATTTTATATTCGTAATGCCCGTTATGGCGTAGGAACAGGGAATACCGTGTTAGTGGATTCTAATATAGAAAGCCAAGTGCGATCACAGCCGATTGAGGAGTATGGAAATCTGACGATGGGCTTGACGGCAGAAAACTTAGCTGAAAAATATGAGATTTCCCGAATAGAGCAGGATGAGTTTGCCCAAAGAAGTCAGGAACTTGCACATCAAGCCATCACTTCAGGCCGGTTTGAAAAAGAAATCCTTCCTTATGAAATTCGTGAGCGTAAGAGTGTGAAAACCTTTGCTGTTGATGAACATCCACGTCTATCAACCTTAGAAAAGCTAGGCAGTTTAAAAGCAGCTTTTAAAGAAAATGGAACAGTTACTGCTGGAAACAGCAGCGGACGTAATGATGGAGCATCGGCAGTGGTCCTGATGTCCGGGGAAGCAGTCGAAAAATATGGTGTAAAGCCAAAAGCGAGGATCGTTTCACAGGCTGTATCAGGTGTATCCCCTGAAATTATGGGAATCGGACCAGTTTCAGCAACCAAGCTTGCTTTAAAGAGAGCGGATTTAACCTTGGCGGATATTGGCTTAATTGAGCTGAATGAGGCTTTTGCTGCACAATCAATTGCAGTCATAAAAGAACTAAATCTAGATTTAGATAAAGTGAACGTCAACGGTGGTGCCATTGCCCTAGGTCATCCAATGGGGGCGACGGGATCGATCCTTACAACAAAACTACTTCATGAAATGGAACGAAGAAGCGTGAAATATGGATTAGTGACCTTGTGTATTGGCGGTGGACAAGGAATTACAACAATTTTTGAGAACTGTCAGATCTAGAATAGGAGGAAAAGAAATGGAAGTAAATAAGGTTGCAGTAATCGGTAGTGGAACAATGGGGCGCGGGATTGCCTATACGGCTGCTCTATCTGGATATGGAGTGATTCTTCAGGATATATCAGCAGAGGCACTTGAAAAAGCAAATGATTACAACGTGTCACTTGCAAATCAAAGCGTAGAAAAAGGGTATATCACTAGTGAACAACGAGACTTTGTTCTACAAAATTTAACCTATACAACAGAGTTACAGGAAGCAGTGCAGAATGCTGATTTGGTCATTGAAGCCATCCTTGAACTTATGGATTTAAAGGTTGAAACCTTCCAAAAAATTGAGCAATACGCACCAGCACATACCATTTTGGCAACGAACACGTCAACAATGAGCCCAACGGAAATAGGGGCGGCCACGACAAGACCGGAGAAATTTGTCGCCATGCACTTCTTTAACCCTGTTCACCGTATGAAGTTAATCGAGATTATCCGAGGAATGGATACTTCAGATGAGACGGTTGAAATCATCCGTCATGTATCTGAAAAAATGGGGAAAGAAACCGTTGAAGTCAACGAATTTCCAGGATTTGTCACAAGTCGTATGAATTGTTTGATCGGAAATGAAGCCATGAATATGCTGATGGAAGGGGTTGCATCAGCTGAACATATTGACAAGGCCATTAAGCTTGGCTTAAACCACCCGATGGGTCCGCTGGAAATGGCCGATTTAGTTGGGTTGGACAGCCGTCTTCGCAACATGCAGTATCTGTACGAAAATCTTGGCGAGAAATATCGTCCATCTCCATTACTGGTAAAATATGTGAAATCTAGACGCTTAGGCAGGAAGTCAGGGCAAGGTTTTTATAACTATAAATAAAAGTGAGAGTCACATAGAAATAAAAATGAAAGGAACGTGAAGCAAATGGAACAAGTTATAACAAAGGATCTCCAACATTTAAAACAAGGAATTCGCGAGTTTATCGATCATGAAGTAGAACCACATGCCATGTTAATCGAGGAAACCAACGAAATTCCGCAAGATATAATGGGAAAATCAAAGGAAATGGGCTTATTTGCCCTTAGTATTCCAGAAGAATATGGCGGGTTAGGGATTGGAATGGTCGGGAAATGTGCTGTCTTAGAAGAAGTCGGCAGAACCCACAATGGCTACACGACTGTCATTGGCGGCCATACCGGAATCGGCAGCGTCGGAATCGTGGAGATGGCGAATGAAGCGCAAAAGCAGAAATATCTACCGAAAATGGCGAGCGGGGAAAGCATTGGTGCCTTTGCTTTAACAGAGCCAAGTGCTGGCTCCCATGCATATAACTTAAAAACAACAGCGGTAAAAAAAGGCGACCGTTACATCTTAAATGGATCGAAATGCTATATTACGAATGCCGGAATTGCTGATGTGTTTACAGTGATGGCGGTTACCGATCCGTTAAAAGGTCCTAAAGGGATTACTTCTTTTATTGTTGAAAAGAATTTCCCAGGCTTTAAGCTCGGCAATAAAGAGAAGAAAATGGGTCTCCATGGCTCACATACTTGGGAGATTTTCTTCGAGGATTGTGAAGTTCCAGTTGAGAACGTGTTAGGCGAAGAGGGGCAAGGTTATGTAAACGCTTTAAAGATTCTAGCAAACGGACGGGCGGCAATGGCTGCTAGAAACCTAGGTTCTGCAGATAAATTGCTAGAAATGTCACTCGATTATGCACATATGCGGATTCAGTTTGGCAAACCGATATTTGAACAGCAAATCATTCAACACTACTTGGCTGAAATGGCAACAGAGGTGGAAGCGCTTCGTGCCTTTACTTATCATGTTGCTAATATGGTAGATCAAAATAAGAACGTGATTAAAGAAGCCGCCATGGTCAAATTGCTTGGCTCTGAAACCTATAACCATGTAGCGGATAGAGCAGTCCAAATTCATGGGGGAATAGGCTACATTTCGGAGTATCCAATTGAACGCTTTTACCGTGATGCTCGAATTACGAGAATTTACGAAGGAACCTCTGAAATTCAAAAGAATATTATCGCGGCCCAATTACATCGGAAATATCAATAAGAAAGAGTTCATGATAAAACTACTAAACGAAAATAAGGGAGAGATTATTTTGCGCCTTAAAGATAAAGTTGCCTTCATCACTGGTGCTGGAGGGCCGATGGGACAAGCAATCGCTTTACGTTTTGCTGAAGAGGGCGCCAAACTAGTCATCACGGATATTTCTGAGAATAGGTTAAATCAAACGAGAGAAAAATTGCTCGATTTTATCGCTGCTGATCATATATTAGCCATAAGGGCAAGTGTACTAGTTTATGATGAAGTAAAAGTAGTGGTAGAGGAGGCAGCTAATACATTCTCGAAAATTGATATTCTCGTTAATGTTGTCGGGGGAATCCGTGATAGTAACATGATTAAATCACTTTTTGAAATTGATGGGGAACGCTGGGATCAGACGATGGAACTCAATCTAAAGGGTACTTTTAATTGTACGAAATTAATTGCCCCAACGATGATAGATCATGGTTATGGAAAAATCGTCAATATTTCTACGATTCATTTTGACGGGGAGAAAGGGTACGCCGATTATGGGGCTGCTAAGGCGGGAGTCGCTTCCTTTACGAGAACAGCTGCTAAGGAATTAAGTCCTGCTATTAATGTGAATTGTATTGCACCGGGGTTAATTCAAACCTCGATCTTAGACAGAATGGACAGTGAAGCTCTTGAGGAATATCGTAAGAGTACTTTATTGGGAAGGTTAGGAAAACCCACTGATGTCGCCAATGCTGCACTATTTTTAGCCAGTGATGAAGCGGCTTATATTACTGGGCATATCATACCTGTTTCTGGTGGAATATGGCCCCATCTATAATGGAAAAGGAGGGGTAGCCAATGTTTGATTTTGCAATCATTGGAGGCGGGATTGTAGGGCTTTCAACAGGCATGGCTATTTATAAACGGTTCCCAAATGCAAAGGTTGTTGTCATTGAAAAGGAGTCGGCTGTTGCTCAACATCAAACCGGTCATAATAGTGGGGTCATTCATTCAGGCATCTATTATAAACCAGGGAGTTTTAAGGCACGCTTTGCTAAACAAGGAAGCCAATCGATGAGAGAATTTTGCCAAACCTACGGAATACAACACGATATTTGCGGAAAAGTCATTGTGGCAACAAAAAAAGAAGAAATCCCTCTTCTTGAAAATTTATACAAAAGAGGATTAGATAACGGTTTAAATATTCATCGAATTGGAGTAGATGAATTAAAGGAAATTGAACCACATGTAAATGGTCTTGGTGCGATTCGTGTTCCAATGGCAGGCATCGTGAATTACCGTCAAGTTAGTGAGAAATTTGCTGAGATTATTAAGAAACACGATGGCGTCATTCTTTTAAACACAAAAGTAGAGAAAATTCATGAAGAAGCAGACGAAGTTACGATTGAAACGAACCGTGGTACGGTAAAAGCGAGTATGATCATCAACTGTGCTGGATTACATAGCGACCGTATGGCAGCTACAGCAGGGTATAAAACAGATATGAAAATTTTACCATTCCGTGGTGAGTATTTTAAATTAAAGCCAGAAAAAAGATACCTTGTTAAACATTTGATCTATCCTGTACCCAATCCTAAATTTCCGTTCTTAGGAGTTCATTTTACCCGAATGGTCGGTGGTGAAGTAGATGCAGGTCCAAATGCTGTACTAAGTTTTAAACGAGAGGGTTATAAAAAGACAGATATTAATGTGAAAGATTTAATGGAATCGTTAAGCTATCCTGGACTATGGAAAATGGCTGGTAAATTTGCGAAGGAAGGCTTGAATGAATATGTTCGTTCATTTAGCAAAAAGCAGTTTACAAAAAGTCTTCAAGAATTAATTCCTGAAATTCAGGAGGATGATTTAATCCCAGCGCCTGCAGGTGTTCGTGCACAAGCCTTGAAGTATGATGGGAATATGGTGGATGATTTCCATATTATTATGGGGAAACGCTCCATCCATGTTTGCAATGCGCCGTCACCAGCGGCAACAGCGTCTATTGAAATTGGGGAAGAAGTGGTAAGACGTATTCCTGTTCAGGAGAATTTAATGAATAGAATCACCACAATCGTTTAAATTATTTTTGGAAAGGGGTAGGTTCAAATGTTTAATGAAAAAACAATGTTTATTGCCGGACACGCACGTCTACCCCAAGGAATGGCGGCTACCAGTGTATTTGGAACGTTGACGATTACCGCAGAAATCGATAGAAAATATGGGGTCATCCTCGAGGCATCTTGTACATTGGCTACCGAACATGGACGTCAATTTATTGGACAACTATTGAAGGGATTAAGTATCGATGATGGAGTGGATGAAGCAATCGCTGCAATCCAAATGTATTATCATGGAAAAGGAACGAATGCATTGGTAGCGGCATTAAAGGATCTTGCTCTCCATTATCAGCAAATAAAATCCAGTGAAAGTAAGCAACAAATTCAATCATAGTTAAATACTTTTTTAAAAAATATTAGAATATTAAAAATAATTTGACAATATAATGCGTGCATGTTATATTAGGAATAACTACTACTATTTATAATATGTTCACCTTTTGAAAAATACCTTTTCAAAATCGTAAACAGTTATGAATATGAGGAACGGGAAAGTAAAATAACAGAAGACTGTAATATTCACTGTGACTCTATTTCCATAGAGCGGGAAAGTGAATATAAGCCAGTTGTATAAAGTAGATTCCTAATGATTAGGTATCCTTTTACAACTGGCTTTTTACTTTCCTGTTTACAAAATTACCTTTTACTAAAACAGGAGGAATGAAGCATGAGTATTGCAGAAAAGAAGAAAGCAAAATTCGAAAAGGAAACACCGCACTATCAAGTATGTGTTCATCCACAAACAAATCGTTTATACCACATTCAATTGTCAAAAGAAAGTATTGAAAAATTCCTTGATGCAGTAAGTCAGGAGAATTTTTCCGTTCAACAATTGGAATATACACCGTATGCACGCCATCTTAGTGCCTCTTATTTATTAGATCAAGTCGGGGAAGAGTTTGGAGAGCTACTTCGCAGTATTCTTCATGATAGAGAATCGGGAGGCTTTACTCTAGGCTTACAGGGAGTGACGGAGAATACCGATGAATATGTGATTTTCTCAACAGCGATTTCTCATTTGATTGGTACCCCGAACTTTGATATGATGTCTGGAAATTATTATGCACGATTCAGTGTGAAAGATACAGACAATAGCGATTCTTATTTACGTCAGGCCTATCGTTTATTTACGCTCCATACGGATGGAACGTTTGTGGATGAGCCTACTGACTGGCTGTTAATGATGAAAATGGTTGAACAAAATGCTCGCGGCGGAGAATCAAGACTATTGCACCTTGATGATTGGAAAGAACTTGATAAATATACCAATCACCCATTAGCAAATCATAAATTCACTTATAAAGCACCAAGCAGTAAAAATGTAGGCCAAGAGATTGAACGGTTGACATTCTTTAATTATAATAACAAGCTGGGCATGTGTTTTATCGATCAATTTGTATATCCTGAAACCATTAATCAAGCAAAATATTTACATGATCTCTCCAACTCTATGGAAAATGATGAAAGTGTAATAGAATTGGAGCTTCCCGTAGGAGATCTTGTTGTTATTAATAATATTTTTTGGCTACACGGACGTGCTGCCTTTGAAAAGGATCCAAACTTAAATCGCGAATTGCTACGCCAACGTGGGCGATTTAATTCATAAATTAAAAAGATAAGTTCATTTTCCTGACTTCGGTATGGAAAATGAACTTATCTTTTTTAATTGTCAAAATTCTGTACTCTAAAAGCCATGTGTTTTTTTTAAAAGGTCATTTATCGAGCGAGCTCGATAAAAATCCGGGCGCAAATTCGGCGAGGCGAATTTGATAAAGATTATTTCGGTATAGACACTCCTTGCGATTTGTTCATTTTGCAATCATGCTTCACAATTTTGCGAGTATTATCATCTTTGCGAATCCATATCGTGAAGAAATGGCGTTTTATCCCGTCTTAACGGGCAGTAAGACACCGATGTCAAGATTCTGAGAATATAAAGAAAGAAGATAGATGGGGGGCAACTGCCCGTAAAGACCCTCGAAATAAGGAATCACAGACTAAGAAAAGAAAGCGACGTCCTGTCACGCTAAGGCTGATTGAAGTTTCACTTTATAAAAAATACAAAGTTGGTACGGAAATTGCATGTTAAATAAGTAAATAAAGATAGACTAAGGGAGAAAAGGTAGGAGTCTAAAGGAATAGAAAACTAGAATGGCATATGAGCAAAACAATTAGATTCCAAGTTTTAAGGATGAGGAGTGGGTGACATGAATGCAAAGTATTGTAGAGAATCAAGAGTGGTCCGAACAAATCGTGTATTTCAAAGTGATGTAAATAGTCATAATACATTATTTGGTGGGAGATTAATGAGTGATATTGATCAAGTTGCTTCTATTTCAGCGTTACGACATTGCCGCACAAATTGTGTAACTGCCTCAACTGATTCGGTTGACTTTTTATTTCCGATTCAAACTACAGATGCAGTCTGTTATGAATCGTATGTAACTTGGGCGGGTTCATCATCGATAGAAATATTTGTAAAGGTTATTGCTGAAAATTTAAAAAGTGGTGAGCGTAAAATAGCAGCGACGGCGTTTTTAACCTTTGTCGGAGTAGATGAAAATAAACGTCCAGCAAGGGTTCCTGAGGTCATACCTGAAACAGAAGAAGAAAGAACGTTAAATGAAACGGCACCAGATCGAGCTAGAATTCGAAAAGAAAAGAAAGAAAAAAGCAAAGCATGGTCCAAGTTTTATACTACAGCTATTCCTGGGATTGATTCTGTATAGAGTTAATGTTTTAGAAATATATAGGCTGGCTAGATGATCATTTAAAATAAAAGATAAAAATAATAACAACACAACAGGCGGCTCTACATAAGGCTTTCCTTGTGTTTTTCCTCCCGAATACTTTTAGAAAATTTCTGACCTGAAGAGTATCAATCAGTGATTCATCACTTTAGAAATCTATTGATCTTGTATTTTCCCTTCATAGGAAAATTTCAAAAAATGAAGTAGGAGTAAGAAATGATGAAGAAACTTAGTGATAAAGATTTAATAGAGACATACAAGGCAGCACTAATAGTAGAGAATATGGCTAAAGACTTTATTGAACTTTTAAGAGAAGAATTAATTAAAAGGAGCTTATTTTCCAATTTTGGAGATTATTAATTTTTAACTATTTTTAAGTAATAACTTGGGGGGTTCAAGTTGGAGAATAGAAATTATAGATGGAGCAACAATCAAATAAGAAATCATGTAGAGGTACTCGATGGAGTCATAAATCCTCATATTATCCTAAAAAACGCGACCTATTTAAATACCTATTTGCAGCAATGGGTAGTTGCGAATATTTGGATATATGAAGATCGTATTGTTTATGTTGGAGAGAATCTTCCTGAAAACTTAAATGGATATGAGGTTATTAATTGTAAGGGGCAATATTTAGTACCTGGATATATTGAACCGCATGCTCACCCTTATCAGTTATACAATCCTCTTACATTAGCCAAACATGTGGGACAATTCGGCACAACGACTTTCATTAGTGATAATATATTCTTTTTCCTTCAGCTCCCTACTAGAGCAGCCTTTGAATTATTGCATGAATTTAAGAACATTTCATCAAGCATGTACTGGTGGTGTCGCTTTGATGGACAAACCGAGTCGTCGAATCATCATGATATTTTTAATAATGAAGATGTAATTTCCTGGCTCCAACATGAATTAGTGCTGCAAGGCGGAGAGCTAACGGCGTGGCCGAAATTATTAAATGGAGATAACCAAATGCTATCCTGGTTACAAGAGACAAGGAGATTACATAAAAAAGTAGAAGGACATTTTCCAGGAGCTTCCGAACGGACTTTAGCAAAATTAATGTTAATGGGCACAGATTGCGATCATGAAGCCATGACAGGTCAAGAAGCGCTTACACGTTTAATACAGGGCTATACAGTATCTCTTAGACATTCATCTATTCGACCTGATTTAGAAATACTCTTAAAAGAATTAATAGAGTTAGGTGTTCAAAACTTTGATCGGTTTTTCTTTACCACTGACGGGTCACATCCATCCTTTTATGAAAACGGAATGACAGACGAACTGATAAAAATGGCGATTAATCATGGGATATCATTAATGGATGCTTATCGTATGGCAAGTTATAATATCGCGCGGTATTATAATATGGAACATTTACATGGATCCATTGCTACAGGGAGAATAGCGAATATAAATATTTTGGAGAGAAAAAATAACCCTACACCTATCAGTGTATTAGCAAAAGGGAAATGGATTAAGAGAGATGGAAAAGATAACGATGATTCATCCTCCATCGATTGGAGCAAACATCAAATATCTCCTCTTCACTTTAAATGGACTTTACAAAAAGATGATTTGAGCTTTTCAACCTCAATTGGCATTAACCTAATAAATAATGTCATTACCAAACCGTATGAAAGTAGTATCGATTTAAGTAGGGATGAATTATCACTTGAGCATGATGAATGTTTTCTTATGCTGGTTGGGCGAGACGGATCTTGGAGAATAAATACAGTAGTGAAAGGGTTTGCTCAACATTTAGATGGATTTGCAAGTTCTTATTCGGGTACAGGAGACATCTTAATCATAGGAAAAAGAAAAACAGATATGCTCATTGCTTTTGAACGAATGCAAGCAATGGGTGGTGGTATAGTTTTGGCGGAAGAAAATCATATCTTACACGAAATTCCTTTACCTTTAACGGGAATCATGTCTGATCTAGATATGGGATTTTTAATTAAAGATGAGAAAAAAATGATAGAGTTATTAAAAGAAAGAGGCTATAAATATAACGACCCTGCCTTCACCTTATTATTCTTCTCTGCGACTCATTTACCATTTATTAGAGTGACTCCAAGTGGTTTATATGATATAAAAAATAGAAAGGTTTTAGTTACTCCAACAAAAAGGGAAATTACCAGATTTACTACGATTTAACACAGCCAATTAGTAAAGGAAAGCGATATTTGAAAAAAATTAGTTGAACCAACCATTAGTTATCGGAAGATTTCCGGCTATCGTCAGGAATCTTTTCGCTTGCTTCGCATTGCTCCTATTACAATGGTATGAGAGATATTAGTAAAGTAGGGATCATCTATTTAACAGCTAAATGAATTGTTTTTTCTCAATTGTCGACAGGGCCTAACAATTACTAACAATTAAAGTAAGAAATCTCATAAAACTCTATATTTATTGTAGAAAATAGGGTATTATAAAGATATATATTTATTATTCAGATAATTAACAAAATTTAGAATGATAGGTGAATAATATGCAATTAGGAATGGAATTAAAACAAACCCAGACATTAAAGGGAACATTGACACCTCAAGCGCTTCAATCCATTAATATGTTACAATATTCATCATTTGAATTAATCGAATATATACAACAGGAAACAGTAGAAAATCCCCTGTTGGTTATAAAGGAAAAATCCAGTCATGATTTTACTGTGGGTAAAGAAAGAACATCATTCAGTTCCTACAATAGGGAACAGGAATATGATCCTATTACACAATACTCTGATACTCATGTATCACTAGAAAGACATTTAATGGAACAAATTATGACTTTACCCGAAATTACCTCTAAGGAGATCGAAATTTTTAAATTTTTAATTGGGAATTTAAATCGACATGGCTTTTTAGAAATAGAACCGGCAATCGCTGCAAAAATTATGTCTGTTTCATTGAAGGAAATGGACAATACCATTTCGGTTTTGCAATCGTTTGATCCTGTTGGTGTTGGTGCAAGAAATATCAAGGAAAGTTTGCTTATCCAAATGCGTGTGCAAACAGATTATAATCAACTTGCTTATGTGATGGTTGAAAAACATTTGGAGGATATTGCTGAAAAAAAATTTCGAAAGATTACGAAAACGTATGATGTAACTTTACAGGAAGTTCAAGAGGCAACTGATTATATTAAGACATTAAATCCACGGCCATGTAGCGAATTCAGCCATGAAATGACACAATATATTGTTCCTGACGTTATTGTTGAAAAAATAAATGAGGAATATATTATTATCGTAAATGATAGTATCATGCCACAGCTCGATATTAATCCAGTTTATAAAAATAACGAAATCGATTCCGATAACGACTATGTTAAAAAGAAATTACAAGATGCAACAATGTTAATGAATGGAATGGAGCAGAGAAAGTATACCCTTTATAAGGTCACACAAGTCATTGTAAAAATGCAAGTGGATTTTTTCAAATATGGTGGGACAAAATTAAAACCAATGACTTTAAAGGATGTATCCAAACAACTCAGTTTTCATGAGTCAACGATCAGCCGTGCTACAAGTAATAAATATATTCAAACTCCGCACGGACTCTTTCATATAAAAAACTTGTTTACGACAGGGATTAGAAAAAATAATAGTGTTGAAGCAGAGTCGTCTGTTTCAATAAAAGAAAAAATCAAAACTTTTATTAATGAGGAAGATAAAGAAAGTCCAATATCAGATCAAATGATTGTCACATTATTACAGAAAGAAGGCATTCAAATTTCCCGTCGTACAGTTGCGAAATATCGGGAAGAAGCAGGAATACCGGGATCTTCAAAAAGAAGAAGATATTAAAAAGGAAGCTTTCATGAGTTGAACTGTTTATACTCAAGCAGTAATATAGCCTTACTGCTTATTTTGTTTGGTGGTAAATTAAAACTGTGAAGTCTTCAAACCTTTGTAAAAACGGAGTATTTGAGTAGAAAAAGCCAGTTATATCATTATTCTTATAATTTTGATATAACTGGCTTTTTTATTTTGCGAAGGTGGTTGTTTTTCTAGACAAAATGAACCGGGATAAAAGAAAAATGTCCAACAGAAGTAGAATTTTTAAAAAATAGCTGTCATAGAAAATAATATTACTCCTACTACTCCGACAAGAGAAAATTATTTACGAAAAAAACTTTAAAAAAATCGTTTTATTTCATATAAAGAAAAGATTTTTTTGAGCGTATATTCAAGTAGAGGAGGTTGTATTTATTTTATTTTAAACAATTCGTATAATATAAATTTTACGAATTATATTACAAAATAGAATAAATGTTTGTTATAATATAAATATTCATTAATTAACCATTTGCTATACTGGAGCACATGCAGAGATTTGAACGAAACCCTAATGATGATCCTATGATTGTAGAAACGTGGATTTGACAATAATTAGTTTACTTCTGTAACGGACTAATCTTTGAATGAAGAAGGTGTTGCAATGATCGACTATATGAAATTTGATGTTATGTTGTTTGATGATGTTATAGCAAGTGTAGACTTAAAACCCAATGGGAGCGACAAGCCATACGTCATCAACTATATTGAAGGCTTTAATAAGCAATTTTCACCTAATCCAGAGGGCTACATTACAAAAGATGAGTTGGAAAATTGGCTGAAGTGGCATGTGTTTCCCGAAACAAGAGTTAATGCTGATGAATTGCTTGCTGCACTTGGCTTAAATAGCTATAATCGATGGGCAATTATCCGTAAAACGCATGGTGTCATGGCTGATGATGAGATTTGGCTGCGTTTTAAAGGTGAGACTCTTAGACATAAGGATGTTTGTTTGCGGAAATACCTTTATTATCCTGATGAGCAATAAAAAAGAAGTGAAAATCGTATCCCTTGAAAAGTGAATGTTTGTTCAGCATATGTATTCCCCCTTCTCTTTAAGTCAGGGATTGAACTTTCTATATAACTTTACGATAATTATATTATGATAAACTATTCGTAAAAATTGTATTATACGAACACTTGTTCCTTCATGGTGAATATCTTCTGCTCCCCGCTATCCTAATGGAACCGGTGTAAGTCCCTCTTGTATTCAGCCAAAGAGTAATTAATACGAGGTGTTAAAATGGCAATAACCAAACAACATGAATATTACGAAAAACGATTGGAATCATTACTAAAGGAAATGCCTTTCTTTGTAGTGAAATATGCGGATGATAAATTAGATATCCGCTCCCCCCTTACCTTATATAACTATGTACGGGATTATAAGGAGTTTTTCCAGTGGTTAATGGCTGAAGGGATTGTGGAGTGTGAAAGTATGAAAGAAATCGATGTAGAGCCCTTAGCAACCCTTTCTCTTGATGATGCCAATAATTACTTTAAGTTTGTTGCTCGTAAAAAGTATAAAGTGTCTAAAAAGGAGGATGAAACCAAACAAATTGATACGAAAACAGTTAATCGTCATAAGTCCTCCCTTCGCTCTCTTTTTAAGTATTTAACGGTTGAATCAGAAGTGAAATCCGGAAAGCCTTATTTTGAAAGAAATGTAATGGCTAAGATCCCAATCAAGAAAGTGACGGAAACGTTTAATGAACGTGCCAGTAAAATCACTGAAAAGATTTTCATTGAGGATGCAGACATAGACTTTTTAGAGTATGTGCAACATGAATATGTTGCCTCCCTCTCCCCAGCTCAAAAGAGATATTATCAGCGCGATAAAGAACGTGATTTTGCGATCCTTTCCCTCTTTTTAGGAACGGGTATTAGGGTAAATGAATTGACCAGTTTACGCATTAAGGATATTGATTTTAGTTCAAAAGAAATAAGGGTTATTCGAAAAGGTGGCAAAAAGGATACTGTATCTGTTACCCCTTCTTCTCTAGAGGACGTACACCGTTATTTAGCGGTCAGAAAGGAAAAGTATAAAGCTGGTGATGGAGAAAACGAATTTGTGTTTGTGAAGCATTACAATGGGCTAACTGACCCTCTTAGCAACCGTGCTGTGGAAGACATTGTATATAAATATACCAAATCGTTTGATAAACGAATGTCCCCCCATAAGCTTCGCCACACTTATGCAACCAATTTAGCGGAACAAACTGGTGGTGACATACCACTAATTATGAATCAACTCGGTCATACTCAATCTGATATCTCTCTCCTTTACATTAACACAACGAAGGAAAAACAGCGTAAGGCTGCAGAATTATTAGATCAGCGTAGAAATAAAAAAACAGATTAAAAAGCTTTTGTTACATTTTTATACAAGCTTTTTCTTTTGGTCCGTTTATCAAGGTTTATAGCGTTAATTTAATCAAACTTTATTCTAAATCTATAAAACTCCCTAAAAAATTCATATAAACAGTCTTGTGGCTGGTGTGCGGTCTTTCCTGGGGCCGGTTCTTTCCTTTTGTTTCGGAAGGTTACGAAGGGCTGCGTCTGCTTTATTTTTTGTGTGGTCTATAAAACTCGACCGGCTTTGCGTTAGGGGCCTTTATAATACGCACACCACCGTTTTCACTGTCGCTGTCGAGCTGCCATTTTTCGTGAATGATCAATTGTTTTTTACCCGAGTCCTTTTGGTTTTTCATTGCCTTATTGCTCCTTTTTTCCTTAGTTCGGTTTGGATCTCTTAAGAGAAACTTGTCGTTGTCACACCAGTCTAATGTAAATAGTGACCAAATGGACGAACCACCTTTATATGAGTGTTAACTTTCTTGGCTCTAAACAGAAGAAAGAATAAGAATAAAAATATTAAAAATAAGACAAAAAAACCGCTAACCATTGTATGGTAGCAGCAAATTAATGAAGATGTTATTCAGTTATACTAATTCCAGTTGGAGTCTCACCGACTTCTAGCGTTTCAATGACTTTATTTTGCTCTGTATCTATTACACTGACTATATCTTCAAACATATTGGTTACATAGACGCGTTTATTATCTGGACTAGAAACCACTCCATGCGAACCTTTTCCAGTTTCGATTGTAGCTATTACTTTCCTCCGCTGTGAAATAATATTGGGATTTTTGTTCTTCAACTGCTTCTACCTCATTGTTTTCAGCTTCAGAAGCAGACTCCTTCTCCTTACTCACATCTTCAGGTGAAGTGCCAGAACTACAACCAGCAAGTATCACTCCCAAAACTAATAGTAATGTATATAAACTCCATTTTACTTTACTCATGTAAAGTCCCTCCTGTAAAAAATCTAAGGTAATCATAATAACCCAATCCAACTTAAACTGTGATTTGCTTCACTTAATCAAAAAAAGGAGGGAAAAATAGTACAATTTCTTGAAATTCATTAAAACTGCAAATTTATTTACTATGATGTGTTAGAAAAATCACAGGAGGTATCCTAATATGAAATTTAAACTAGTTGCATTATTATCCTTTGCCATTCTTTTCCTTGCAGCATGTTCCTCAACACAGGATGGGGATGTGAGCAACAAAGAAAGTGAGAAAACGGAAGAAGCCACTACAAATACTTCTGAGGTTAATCAAGATGGTAAGGGACTACAGACGACAAGTTTCGAAACGCTGACAGGAAATGAATTTAATATTGTTGCAAAAGAAGCTATCCATCAGCTAAATGATGAAGTCAGTGTTAACGCCCTGACATTTAACGGTTCTGTACCGGGATCTCAAATTCGTGTAACAGCAGGAGAAAAAGTCAAAATCAACTTAAAAAATGAACTTTCCGATCCTGTCACAATTCACTGGCATGGCATTAGAGTTCCAAATGAGATGGATGGCATTCCAGGTGTGACGCAAAATGCTGTTCAGCCTGGTGAGAGTTTTACTTATGAATTTATACCAACTGATCCAGGAACTTATATGTACCATACACACCAAAATGCGGTAGAAGAAATGGATAAAGGGCTTTATGGCTCATTTATTGTTGAACCAAAGGAAGAAACATATGACCGCGATTATACAATGATACTTGACGAATGGATGAGCGCACCAGAAGAAGAACAGACCGAATCCCAAATGGAAGGTATGGATCACAGCAATATAAGTTCTACTAATAATATAAATGAAGAAAGCGATTCAGATAAGAACGGAATGGAAAATATGGACCATGGTAACATGGAAGGTATGAGCATGGATTCTGATGAAACTGCAGAGAGTGAGTCAGAATCCATGAACATAAATGGCATGGGCCATGATATGAGTGCATATGATATTTTCACTATAAATGGAAAAAGTGGTGACAACATTGAACCATTAATGGTAAAAGAAGGGGAAAAGGTAAGAATCCGTCTTATAAATGTCGGATATATGTCACATGAACTCCACCTACATGGCCATGACTTTAAAATCGCTGCGATTGATGGACAAGAATTAAATGAACCTCAGGAACTGAAGGATCAAGTTATCGCGATTGCTCCAGGTGAACGTTATGATATTGAATTCACTGCCGATAATCCTGGCGAATGGTTTATTGAGTGCCACGGGGATATGGAAGGTACAGATGGGATGAAAACAACGATTCAATATGAAAGGATAACTGAATCAAAAGATAAATCCAACCAAGATAAAGAATTACCTGAATTCACCTTTACTAATTATGGCGGTTCGAAAGAAGGGAAATTCACTTTAAATCAAGACTATGATGTAGAATATACGATGGACCTTAATACAGCCATGCAGGGCGAAGAGATGGTCTATACGATAAATGATAAAACCTTCCCCAATACAAACAATATTAACGTTAAGGAAGGGGATTTTGTTAAAGTAAATCTGGTTAACAATTCAATGATGGATGATCATCCAATGCATTTACATGGACACTTTTTCCAAGTTCTAAGTAAAAACGGTAAACCGATTGAAGGATCACCAATCATCAAAGATACCATTAACCTGAAACCAGGGGATGAGTATGTTGTTGCCTTTAAAGCTGATAATCCTGGAAACTGGCTTTTCCACTGTCATGACCTCCACCACGCAACTGCCGGAATGGTGAACATGGTCAAATATGATGGATTTAAGCCGAATTTCATACCGGATCCTAACGCAAATAATAAACCAGAGTAAATCTTTTACTAACCCTATAATATTTCATCACAAAAATGCGGCCTTATCCTTAGACTGCATTTTTACTTTCCCGAAATCACATTATAGAAATCTAGCTGGGGTTCAAGGGATCATTATAGAAAAATGGAGTGTGATATCTTCCACACTCCGTTTCTATGATGTCCAAATGCTAGGTTTCTCATTTTCATTTAACACTACACAAATATGGTTGCCTTTAAACAGGTTTGTACTACATTAGCTTTCCCTTTTCCACTAAAAGTTCCCAGCTCTCAGCATTGTCTTTCGTTTGATAGATATTACCATTAAAAGAGACAAACGTCATTTCCTTCTCATCCTGAGGGTTTATTGCAAAATATAATACCGCATCCTGTTTCATCTCTGGTAAGAGAATTTCTTCTTCTGAATTGTCATCTAAAGAGCGTTTTATTAATGAGGCATTTCCATCAAATGTTCCGTAAATGAGATCGTCCTTTGTGAAAAATACAGATGTCCCCTGCATTCCACTTGTGATTAGCTCAAAGCTTTCACCCTTATCGTCAGAAAGATAAATTCCTTTCTGCCCAACAGCAGCAATTTTATTTCCATCTTCAGGGTGAACAACAATGCTTAGTAATTCGTCATCTAATCCTTTTGCAGCTACCTCGTTCCAAGTCTTTCCATCATCTTCGCTAACATAAAAAGTATTAGCTTCCATTAATGGATTCTCATGAGGGCTCATAACAAAAATTGTCGGATTTTCATACCCTACCCCCATTAAGTGAAAGTCCACTTCTCCTTCTAGAGTAAGATCTTCAAGTGTTTGCCCATTATCTGTGCTTTTTTTGATTCCAAAAGGATTGGGTAGCTGAGAATCAACACCGGGATGCCCGCTTGAATAAAAACCATCTGCTGTCGCATTAAATCCCATGTAGTCATTGTTTTCTCTTTTTGTTTTGTACCAACTTCCATTTTCATACACTTTTAAACCATCATGAACTGCAAAAAACGGAACAGCTTGATTGCCTGCATATCCAACTCCATGGATATGATCAATCTTCCCCTCAAACGGTTCAAAAAAACCATTGGTGGCAATGAATTGACCTGTTTCAACTGATGATTGTTGCTCATTTGTACTATTCTGTGTTTCTGTTTGCTCTGCTGATCCTTCTTTAGTAACCTTTGGTTCTTCCTGTCCGCATGCGGCAAGCACTAATATCATTCCTAAAGTTGCTATAACAAAGTACTTTTTCAATCCCTTCACTCCTATTTACTTTTACAAATTTTATAATTAAAATTACTACAAAAATGTGCAGAATTTATGCAGTTAGCTAAGTGGTGGGTAGTTCACTATAAAATAAGCTTTATTTCAAAGCCAGCGTTTTAGGTTAAATACCTTATTAACAAAAACATCATTATGATAAAAAAACCGATTATCACAAAGAAATAACTAAATCCCTTAAAGTCCTCTCTTTTTTGTAATTGGTTATATTCTTTATAAGTGATTTCTCCTTTGGCAAACCTTAGTCCATTATGATCAGGTTTTACAGAATAAAGTGTACCCTTCGTATCTTCTAGAATTACTTTAGTAATAAGATCTTTTCCATTCCAATGATCATCGTGTTTTTGAAATTCTAAACTGTTACCTCTTGAAACCTCTACCCTTACCAATTTGTACAATGAATTTTTTCGTATCTCTTCACTCATTTCATAAGCCTGTTGCTCAATAAAATTATTAGAAACAAAAAAGGTGTGTGATCAGTATGGAAAAGCAAAATGTATTCAAGTGGAAGCATGATCAGCCTGACATTATTTTGTTAAAGGTAAGATGGTACCTTGAGTTTTCGTGATTTAGTGGAAATGATGGAAGAACGGGGCTTATTCATTGCTCATACAACGATCATGCGTTGGGTTCATCAGTATGGTCCTGAATTAGACAAACGAATCCGTCGTCATCTCAAACAAACCAATGACTCATGGAGAGTGGATGAAACGTACATAAAAGTAAAAGGTCAATGGATGTACCTGTATCGTGCAGTGGATTCCGAAGGAAACACAATCGATTTTTACCTAAGCAAAACAAGAGACCAAAAGGCTGCAAAGCGCTTTTTCAAGAAAGCCTTGCGGTCTTTTCATGTTTCGAAGCCTCGTGTCATAACAGTTGATAAGAACCCAGCCTATCCAATCTCCATTCAACAACTGAAACAGGAAAAAAGATTCCTGAAGGCATCCAAATAAGACAAGTTAAATATCTCAATAACATTGCCGAACAAGATCATCGGTTTATCAAGAAGCGAGTTCGTACGATGTTAGGGTTCAAATCCTTTCGAACAGCAAAGGCCATGATTTCTGGAATAGAAGCGATGCATATGGTTAAAAAAGGGCAACTTGTTTTACAGGACAAGTCTGCCCAAAATCAAGTGAAAATCATCCATAAACTATTTGGAATCGCTGCTTAAAAAGAAATTCAGTTAAGAAATTTATATGCTGTTTTTAAACAAATCCAACCTTTTCACCAGAACCTTTGAGAATATAGATGCTTGAGAAACGTTCTAGAACGAAATTAGAAACACTTTTTGTGTATTAACTATCATTCGATGCAAATCTAAATCCTTTGATTAATCATTTCGTATTCATTAACCTTTTTATAACTTCTTTCGGATACAGTATAGGTCAACCACAGATTCGCAGTCGGCCTATAACTATAATAACCAAAACGCTTCTTCAAACCTCACCCTCTGAAAGTAGTATTTTATATAAAATCGTCCATATAAGAGCTTTTACATGCAGTTGATATTGAGTTATATCCATTCTCATTAAGATTCTTCCTTTTTTAAAACGTGATGAATGGCTCGCTTCACCCACTGGCTCATCGTGATATTCTCTTGTTCTGCTAATTGCTTTACCATATCCAACATCTTAATTGGCAGCTCTAAATTCGTTTTTCGATAAGCACTTTGTACAAGCAAGAAATCTTCCACCATTTCAATTGTTCCTTCTTGTACAAACGGAATGAGTTGGTCTAAAGGAAAAGGAACCGAATTTTGAATTGGCATTTCTCCTGCTTTCATTGAAATATACACGCTTTGTTCTTGTTCGCGGACTCCTAGATTTTCAATCCCCCACGACTCATAAATGAAATCGATAAAGGGATACAAAATATCTTCCCCTTTTGGAATTTGCAAGTGGACATACCCCTTATAATCGAATGAATCGGCATGAATACCATAACAAGGTTCCAATCCATACTTTTCTATTCCTTCCTTATATTCAACCCACTTTTGATAATATGGAAGATAAAAACCCCAGTTATGCTCCTCATCCCTCATCACCCGGGCAGCTACACTATCAGTCGATTGAAAATACTGAAAAAGGCTAATATCATGAGTAGAATCATAGAATTCACTTTTCCGTACACGGTCGGTTTCCGAAGATTGAAGAAGTTCTTTTGTTTCTTGGAAAGCTTCGTCAGATATTACATACGTCGTTCTCTCATCTCCAAAAGGAACTTCTACAGCTTGAATGGTTCCGTCTTTAATATACTTATAAACACTTTGAACAGATAATCCTAATTGTTTGGCAACTTCCGATGGACGCATACCAGTTGGATGCCCTTTCTTATCCTCGGCTAAACGGTCTACTTCTTCTTTATAGTACCGCGCTTCACGATGTAATCGGTGCGGATCTGCAATTTTTCGTATTTTTCCTTGTTTCGCATAATGATAAACGGTTGCTTTCGAAACACCTAATCGTTCAGCCACTTGTTTTTGGGTATACCATTCATTCATATCTGATCCTCCTATCTCTGTTTATTCTATTTTTCATCCATAATAAAAAAAGAAATAACTATTAACAATTAATTGATAATTAATAGATATCTCCATCTTTAAAAATTAAATTGTATAATATTAAGTATTATAATAATGTTATTTTAAGGTATTATTATCTATATATCAATTGATATATAGATAATAATAAAATCTAATTATATAATTTATTAACCTAATATAAACAAAGGGAATGTTTTTTTATGTTGATTAGAATATATACGAATATAAATATTTGTTATAATTTAATTAACTTATTTTATTAAAAGAAATTGATTGATTTATTCATAATAGAGATTATTTTTAAAAATAAATAAAGGAGGTTTGTAAATATGATGAATTTTATGGAACATAAAAAATACCTTCAAGTAACTGATTGGAAAAAGGAACTTAAAGATAGTTCTTCACTTTCTCTTTTACAAGAGCGTTTGGATCTTGCGGAAAAAAATCAAGAGGAGCCGTTTGCGGATTTTTCTGATGTGGAAATGATGCAATGGTTTTTATATCGAAAGGAACATTTGGATCGGCAGCATGACAAATCTTTGAGAACGATAAAAGAATACGAACGGGAGCTTACGCAATTTATTGAGCTGTTGATACAGTATTCCAAAGATATCGATATAGATATGGATCATATAATAGAAAGTTCTTTATTCAAATCACTTTCCCCGCGCCATATGAGACGTTACCAAGAATGGCTAGCCGAAAGAAGTCCTTATGTCCAAAAGAAAGGTTCATACTCCCCAGCTACATTGGCAAGAAAGACAACCATCATTAAAAACTTCCTGCAATTCTTATATGAAAAAGAATATATAAGTGAACCTCTACATAAGGGATTCTTTACTGCAACAGTAAGAAAAGATGACCGGCCCAACCGTGACCTTGGACCACAAGAAGTAATACAGCTGCTCGATCATTTCCGTAAAATTAATCATCCTGTTGCCTTTGCAATAATTCATATTCTGACCACAACTGGTTTGAGAAATGAAGAACTTTGTAAGTTAAAGGTAAGGGATCTCCAATATGATTCTATCAACGGGGGCTACTATCTGGACGTATTGGGAAAAGGAAATAAAAGGAGACAGGTTCCTTTAAAGGAAAAAATCTTAAATAGCATTCGTATGTTTCGAGATGCTCGAGGGCTTGAGGATGTATCGGTTGCTGGAAAGGAAAAGCCATTAGTGACAACCAATACAGGAAAAGCGTATACACCTTCCTATTTATCTCAGTATTTAACCAAAATGATCAAGGAGACGAATTTACCTTTTCTTTTACATCGCACCTCTCCTATTGGACCGCATACGTTTCGCCATGCTTTTGCGATTATTTCTCATAAAAGTGGAGTAGATATTTATCAGATTATGCGTTCACTAGGACATGAAAAAATAGAAACGACGATGATCTATTTAGAAAAGGTTTTTGAAAAGGAACGACATGCGATTCACGGTTGGAATCCTGAAGTATTTGGAGAGTATATATAATAGAAGAAACTCGGAAATTACTAACCCACCACTTAAACTTTAATATCAGAAACGAACTAAGGTAAAATGAAAAGGCATGAGTTCGATTTCATACCGAACTCATGCCCAAGAAGTTCCCAAGTAAGTAGTCTAAAACACTATATTTTCTTCCTTATTACTCTCAGAAACTTTAGAATGAGGATCTGCCTCATTCATAAATTCTAAATGTTTAAGAAGATCAATAAACTTCCGAAGTGTCTCTACTTGATATTCATCAATCTTCTTATCCTCAAATGAATAAAAGCCTTTTTTAGCTCTTAAACCTATTTCTCCACTTTTCATTTTTTCATCAATAATTTCAGGAGGAGCAAACCGATCTTCCTTCAACACGAGTCATTGGTTTGTTTGAGATGACGACGGATGCGTGGACCATACTGATGAACCAAACGCATGATCGGATCGTTGTATGAGCAATGAATAAGCCCCGTTCTTCCATCATTCCCACTAAATCACGAAAACTGAGGTTTTACCGTAGGTACCATCTTACCGTTAACAAAATAATGTTAGGCTGATCATGCTTCCACTTGAATACATTTTGCTTTTCCATACTGATCACACACCTTTTTTTAGAGTAGTAGTATCAGTATGTCCTAGATTTAAAGATTAATTGCATTTATCTTGAAGTTTTTGCACCAGAACCGTAAATCCTAATACTTTACCATGACTATTTATGATCAAAATATTGGCATTCATAACCTCACTCAACGTTTCAGACACTCTATTAAGGCCGACTTAATAAATTGAATTTTGTTGCAATATAAGATTCATTTTTCTTGTTTTATATAATAAATCCATTGTTTTTCCCCTGTTTTTATTATTTTTATACGAAACTTATCCGGATATTACAAGACTTATTTATCATTCAAAACAATATAAGTAGCTCTAATTGGACCGTGTACCCCTACAATTAAATTTAATTCGATATCAGCGCTGTTGCTTGGACCCGTTACAAAATCAATACAAGATGAGATTCTTATTCCGTCTTGAACCAATCGACTGATATAAGAAGTTGCCTGTGTCATTCTGGGTACAATCGTACTTTTTGGAATAATAGCAATATAGGCTTTAGGTAGTAAACTCACGACTCTTCCTTTGTTTTTATCCGTGAATAATACAGCCGTACCTGATTCAGCAAGTGTAATGTCGCTGAATGTGATTCCCACATCGGCTTTTTCCGCTATTTCTATGTTTTTGTCTTTTAACTCGGGATCCCACAGGTGAAAGTCAATACCATAGTCGGCTAATTTTGAAAATAAATGTTCCTCTAAACTATAGGTTTTATACCTTTCATCATTCCAACTAATGGACTTTTTAACATGAAACTCTCTAAATACATGGAGTATTTGTTGAGGTAATTCTTTTGAAGTCGTTTCGATCAAATTGGTGTGAATCAACTTACATTGATTCCTTAATACTTCCAATAGTTCCTCTTGAGTTGAATTCTTCCCTACTTCATATTGGGGAGTTTTCATCCATGCTGGCTTTAAGACTGTTGTTATTCTTGGACGATTTAACTTAGTCGCCACTTTGTTCAAGAAATATTCTCGATGATATACTTGCCCAATTCTCATGTTTATTCACCTCTTTTTTTATACCATTCTCTGAAACTTTCCTTACTAGTGGCAGGGAAATCGCGTAATTCTGTCCAAGATTTTATGGGGCCTGGTCCCTTTTGTAAAGCGCTTTCCATATGTCCCATAATACTTGAAATCGACTTGACCCCAACTTTATAAACTTGAGATGAACTTGTCGCCATTTGATAACCTTTCATAGCTATTTTTTCTGCAAACGGAGATTTTTTTTCATCCTCTACAATTTTTCTTCGGTGTTTAATCAATAATTCATGAAGAGGAATTTTCACAGGACATGCATCCGTACAAGCTGCACATAAAGAAGATGCATACGGTAATTCTTTATAATCGTCATATCCGCCTAATAATGGTGTTAATACCGCTCCAATTGGCCCTGGATAAATGGAACCGTAAGAATGACCGCCAATATGACGATAGACTGGGCATACATTAATACACGCTGCACAACGGATACAATGTAGTGCACTTTGAAATTCTGTTCCTAAGATATTGGATCGTCCATTGTCAACAATAACCAAGTGGAATTCTTCCGGACCATCCACTTCTCCTTCTTCTTTTGGTCCTGTTAAACCGGTAATATAACTTGTTAATTTTTGACCCACTGCACTTCTGCACAGTAAACTAACTAAAATATCTAACTCTTCCCAAGTTGGAGCAATCCGTTCCATGCCCATCACTGTAATTTGAGTTTTAGGTAAAGCCGTTACTAATCCTGCATTCCCTTCATTTGTGACAAGGCATATAGATCCCGATTCAGCAACAGCAAAGTTACATCCTGTTATTCCAATGTCGGCACTAAGAAACTCTTGACGCAGCTGTTCTCGGGCAAATAAGGCAAGCTCTTCAGGTACTTCTGACCTTTCATAGCCTTTTTTCTCTTTAAATGTATCACGGATTTGTTCTTTATTTTTATGAAGTGCCGGAATGACAATATGCGAAGGTGGATCATGATCATCAAGTTGAAGAATATATTCTCCTAAGTCCGTTTCAATGACCTCACAACCGGCCTTTTCTAAGGCTGCATTTAAATGAATCTCTTCCGTTACCATTGACTTTGCCTTTACAATTTTTTTAGCTTGTTTTTTCTTAACTATTGAAGTTATGTAATCATTTGCCTCTTCCTTTGTTTCAGCAAAGAAGACATGGCCTCCAAGTTTTGCGATATTTTCACTTAATTGTTGTAAGTAGTAATCTAAATTTTCAATGGTATGGGTTCGAATCTCTTCACCCAGTTTCCGCCATTCTTCCCAATTTCCAAGTTCCTCCGCTGCCGACAGTCTCTTTCCCTGCATTCTTTCTTGTGCGGCTACAACCGCGTTACGCATAAATGAATTGTGAACCCCTTTATCGACTCGTTCGAAAAAACGTTCCTCACCAATTTTCATCGCCATCAATTATCACCCTCACTATTTAGGACTTCAGCAATATGCATGACCTTTATTGGTTTTCCTTTTCGATTGATTCTTCCGCCAATATTCATTAAACAACCACAATCTGCGCCAATGAGTACCTCTGCGCCCGTCTCTTCAATATGCTTAATTTTTTCATCAACCATTTGTTCCGAAATCGGTCCCATTTTCACCGAAAAAGTTCCTCCGAACCCACAGCAATCATAGTGATTGGACAGTGGCTTCATCTCTAAACCTTCTACATTTTCCAATAATTTCGCTGGAGCATCCTTAACACCTAATAAACGAGTCATATGGCAAGAACTGTGATAGGTTGCACGGGCAGGTAGACTGGCATTTACATGATCTACTTTTAATACATCAACTAAAAACTGTGTTAACTCATAAGATTTATTTGCAAGATTGGCAGCCCTATCTCTCCATTCAGGTTGATCATCAAATAATTTCTTATATTCATGTAACATCGTGATACAAGAACCTGAAGGGGATACAACATATTCAGCACTCTCGAACGTTTTAATCATATTTTTTGCTACTTCTCTCGTTTCTTTATGATAGCCTGTGTTAAAAGCTGGCTGCCCACAACAGGTTTGTTGTTCTGAAAAATCAACTTCACACCCTAGTTTTTCTAATAATTCAACTGTACTTTTACCAACATTTGAATAAAAAACATCTGCGAGACAGGTGATAAATAGTGAGACTTTCATGTTCAACCCTCATTTTCAAATAGATTAGGTCTGTGTTTTAGAATTCTTCTATTATAGTTTCCTCTTAATTTAAGATTCAATGGAAAAAGGGAAGAACCAACGCTTCCCCCTTCCTTAATAATAATGACTATCGCCTTATTAATACTACTTATAATTCAATTCATCAATTATTCAAGAATGTCATTGTTTCTGAATCGTTTTGCATTATTTTGATAAAATTCAGCACCTAATTTCATACGGTTGATTAAATCATCCTGAAGTACTTTTATAGGCTTCGCTGGAACCCCTACGGCAAGCATCCTTTCTTCAATGATTTTCCCTTCCCCAACAAGAGCACCTGCTGATACAAAGGCTTGCTTTTTAATATGGGCCCGGCTCAAAACGGTTGCATTCATACCGATCATCGCATCTTCTTCAATAATACATCCATGAATAACACAGTTATGACCAATAGTGGCATTTTTTTTAATCGTTGTCGGACAGCCAGTATCTGTATGAATGACCGTCCCATCCTGTACGTTCGCTCCTTCTCCGATTGTGATTTTTTCGACATCTCCACGTAATACGGCATTAAACCAAATCGTGGCATTTTCCTTAATTTCAACATCTCCAATAATCTGAGCACCTGGTGCAATATAAGCCGATGGGTGAATCTTTGGCGTTATTCCATCTAATGAATAAATACCCAAGTCATCCCTCCTTTTTTAAAAAATTCAGAAATCACCTTACTATTCCTCTGCAACTGCTCCCTATTAATGCTATTCGGATCTTTAGGATCTCTACAAGTTAAGAGATTTTTCTGTCGCTTCAAAGGGTTCTTGAACTTGAACGAAAGTTGCCAACCGAACCATTTTGTTAAATGAATTGTCATATGGATACGTGGTTTCATAACTTCTTTGACTTTTTACTTTCACTTATTTCCCATTAATATTGCTTTTATTTAGGTATTCAAAATTCCCTGTTAATTACACTCCATTCGAAACGATCTTAGTAAATAACTTCCATTTTTAAACAAGTAATATCAAACAGATTTTAATTTTCTCTATTAACTAGTACTTAAATTATACTTATTTTTTCTCGGCTACGGCTTCATTTGTCAGTTTTCTATATTCTGTTAGTACCTCTTTAGCTTTTTCTTTAGTTACGCCCTTTTTCTCCATATCTTTAATCCATAACTCATCTAATACTTCCATTTTATTTACTATTTCTTCATGTTGTTTAGGTGTTGTTTTTGTAATTTCTACTCCACTTTCTTCAAAGTATTTCAATCCTTTCTCTTTTTCTTTATCCATTGTTTCATTGTTTAAAATGGTTGCCTCTTTCCCAGCCTGTAATAAAGCATCTTGGACATCATTTGGATAGGAATCCCATTTTTGTTTATTGATGGCATAAAAATTATTTGTTCCTCCAAAATTACTACCCGTAAGGATATAATTATGAATTTCCTCAAAGTGATAGGCAGCAGCGCTAGACATAGGGAAAAACGAACCATCAATTACTTTTGTTGTAGTAGACTGATAAATATCCGGAACCTGCACAGTTACAGCTGAAGCATTAAACAAATCAGGGATAACATTGAGAATACCTCCTGAAGAGTACATTTTCATTCCTTTAAGATCATCCATTTTTTCAATCTTTTTATTTGCCGAAATAATATCGTTTGCTGGATTCATAAAGGAATATATTTTGACTAAATTATTTTTTTCTAATTCTTCTTTCAAAGCATCATCTAATAGCTGATCGAAAACCTTACCACTCGTTACAGCATCAGTAGCTAGTGAAGGAAGAGTGACAACCGAACTTAATGGAAGAAAGCTAGCCCCTGGAGGAAAAATATAGCCCATATCCACTGCACCATCTTTTACAAGTCCTGACATCTCTGTAAAACTACCTAATTGACCTGCTGGATAATATTCAAACTTTATTTTTCCGCCAGATAATTCAACTGCTCGATCCATAAAAATTTCATTGACTTCATGTAAATAGTGACCTGTTGGAAGATGATTGGCATTCTGAATGACTATTTGTTCATCATTTTTACTCGAACCATCTCCTGCAGTTGCTTCCTTACTCCCACAAGCGGCAAGAAAAACACCTAAAATCATCAAGACTGCAAGTAAAAGTTTTCTTTTCCTCATTAACTCATCTCCCTATCCTTGTAATTGAATTAACATCAAGATATCTAATAGAAAACTTCACTCTCTAGTGTATAGAGAGTGAAGTTGGAACAGTTTATACATTAACTGCTAACCCAGAAACTTTACGAGCAACTTTTACAATGACTTCAGCTGGAATTTTATAACGTGCAGTTGGATCACTATGAACAGATTCAACAAAACCTTCTAAACTATCAATATTGTAGTCCTCAAATGAATTCGGCAATCCTAATTCTTCACTAAATTGACGAATATAACTCACCACTTCATTTAAACATTGTTGGTTATCTTTGGATGGATTCTCAACCCCTATTACTCTAGCAAAACTTTGAATCCTTGGCAGATATAAAATTGGTAGTGATTCCAGCACCTCTGGTAGTAGTACAGCATTAGCTAAGCCATGTGGCACACCAAATTTAGCGCCAAATACATGTGCCATATTGTGTACAGGAACACCACTTGATGATTGAGTAAATGCAAGGATTGCCATAGAACTAGCCAATAACATATTGGCACGTGCCTCGACATTTTTCCCCTCTTTAACGGCAACTGGTAAATTTTCTATAATTAACTTCATTGCTTGCTCTGCATAAGCATCTGTCAATGGATTCGCTCTAGTTGAAAAATATCCTTCTACTGCATGCGTTAGGGCATCCATCCCTGTAAAGGCTGTAATTCTTGGAGGTAATCCTGTCGATAACTCAGGGTCTAGCAGAGCAATATCTGGTGATAAGTAGGGACTAACTATGCTCGCCTTTACTTTAAGGTCTTCATTATAAACGAGGGCTGCAGCAGACACCTCTGATCCTGTACCAGCGGTTGTTGGAATAGCTATAAATGGAATGTTTATTTCTTCTGCTTCCGGCCACTGTTCTCTAACCATGATCGTTAGACCCTCACGTATATCAGAGTAACCTTTGTTAAGTGCCCATCTTATACTTTTGACAGTATCAATGACACTTCCTCCGCCAAGAGCAATCAATGTATCTCCATTATGTTCTCTAACAAATTGAATCGCCTGATTGATATTTTGAGCTCTAGCATCTTGCTGTATATTGTCAAATGTCCCTACAAGCTGAACTTGGCCTGAAAGTCCATGAAACACCTCAGCGATTTGACTTGTGACACCAGCTTGATTAAGTCCTTTATCAGTAAATAGAATGACTCGTTTCCCGCCAAGCCCCTGAACAAGACTAGGCAATGTTGTTCGGGATCCAGCTCCACTGTGGATAGCAGTTCTTACAGAATATTGAAAATTTGATAGTAGCATAAGGTCACCTTCCTTGATTTTAGATAAAATTCTATTAAAATATGCTATAGGCTGGTCTTTGGTCTAAATCTCGTGCTAAGGATGTATGAACATGTTTTGTTTGAGTATATTCATATAAAACATCATCCCCAAGTTCACGACCTATTCCGCTCTGCTTATATCCACCAAAAGGAGCATCGAATCGCATCGCATGCCAATCATTTATCCAAACGGTTCCTGCTCTTAATTCTTTAACAATTTGCTTAGCTTTTACAACATCACTTGTCCAAACTCCAGCAACTAATCCATAAATAGAATCATTAGCGATTTCAATCGCTTCTTCAAGAGTCGAGTATCGAATGACCGCTAGAACAGGCCCAAATATCTCTTCTTGAGCAATTCGCATATCATTCCGAACATCAGCGAAAATAGTTGGTTGAATATAATATCCCTCTTCTAAACCTTCCACTATGACACGTTGACCGCCATATACTAATCTAGCACCTTCTTGAATACCAATATCAATGTAACCGAGAATAGAATCTAGCTGACTTTTTGAAATAACAGGTCCCATTCCAGTATCAGGACTTTGAGGGTCCCCCACCTTAATCGTTTCGGCATACTTGACCAAACGTTCGAGTACTTCCTCATAGATGGAATCATGAACTAATAAGCGTGTTCCTGACATACATATTTGTCCGGAGTGGAAACAAAAACCATGCAAAATGCCTGGGATAGAAATATCTAAGTCTGCATCCGGAAGAACAATTCCAGGTGATTTTCCACCTAACTCAAGCGTCACTCGTTTAATCGTGTCAGAGGCTTGTGCCATAATGTTCTTGCCAATTTCTGTTGAACCCGTAAACGCAACCTTATCAACACTTGGATGCGTTGTGAGTACATCTCCTACCTCCGAACCAGGACCTGGAATAACATTAAATACACCATCCGGAACCCCTGCTTGTGTAGCTAATTCAGCTATTTTTAAAGTGGAAAGTGGGGTATTAGAGGCTGGTTTCACGACAATCGAATTTCCCATTGCCAATGCAGGAACAACCTTCAGCATCGCTAACATTAAAGGCACATTCCATGGTGTGATAGCCGAAGCGACTCCAATCGGCTCTCTCCAAACTTCGTTATGATTCGATCCTACAGTTGGAAGAAACTCTACATGTGCAAATTGGTGTAGTTTTTTCACCACCTGATCAATTAAATCTGCTGCCCTTGCTGGATCAGAATAAGCTTTGCGTCTTGTTGCACCTGAACTGATAATATCCAGTTTTGCAATTTCTTCAATATTGTTGCGGATGAGATTGGCAAACTGTGTAAGAACCTCAGCTCTTTCTTGATATGACTTTCGTGACCATACACCTGAATCAAATGCCTTTCTTGCAGAAGCAATCGCCTTTTCTGTATCACTTTTGCTCGCCTTAGCCACTTTCGCAATCACTTGTCCATTTGCTGGGTTACGGACATCAAAAGTTTGATTATGGTCTGCAGCCTGCCAGTTACCATTTATAAAAAGTGAAAACTCCAACAGCTGCTTCGTTTTATTAGCCATGAATATCCCTCTTTCTTGATTTAGCTTTATGAAAATATAGAAGATACATAGGAAATTTTCATTATTGGTTTATTGGGAAGGCGATGACCAATAGGTTGACTTAAAGCTAGTATTAGAAACATCCCCTATTTAAAACCAATCTGTTTATTTTATAATGTATTTATAATAAATTGATTACTATCTGAATCTACTGCTCTCCTTAACATTTCAAGTCTGACATTAAATTGTTTTCTCGCAAACTCATACACTTCACTAACTTTAATTCCAAACGCATCAACTTCACCTGAATTGATATTGTTATTAAACATTAACTTCTCAGCAATCGGCCACCATTCATTCATTTTATCTTCAACAAATTGGTATATCTCTGGTTCCTCACGAATTAATTTCTGAAGAAGATAGGTACCAAAGGAAATATGTCGGGCTTCATCTCTCTTTATATTCTCGATCCCTTGCATTAAACCAGGCATCAAACCAAGGCGGTTTACACCTTCATACATTAAAAAGTAGGCTGTTTCGGCTTGAACCCCTTCTTGAAACATATTATAAATTGCTGAGGCTTCTGCTATTTCTTTATTTGTTGGATTATCTAACAATTTATTCATGGTATTTGGCAGTACATTTAACCACATGTGTAAATGTTCTTCACTTGAATAAGCTATACTCCCTTTCTCCCCAATCTCCTTTAATATGATATTAAAAAATTCAACGTGTTTTGCTTCTTCCCATAAGAAAGAAGTTAAATAGATTTCATCTTCTAACCAACCTTTTTTTCCGACGGCTACAATCATTGGGGTAATTTCATGTGTAACCGATTCTTCTCCGACAAGAAACTTTGAAAATCGTATCCTTAAAGTTTCTTGCTGCTCAGGAGTAAGATCTTTCCAATCTTCTTTATCTTGACTAAAATCAATGTCGCTAGGATTCCAGACACCAAATTTTTTAGCCTTTTGAAATAATTGATACGTGAATGCGTTTTCATTAATTCCTCTGGATAGAGATACAATTTTTTCTTTTCTCATAAGTGTTCAGCCTACTTTCATATTTTTTTATAGCATGAAAGAGAAGTAATAGTTTCTCATTAAATAATCACTTCTCTCAATCATTTCTACCAATCATTATTGTTTTGCCTTTTCTCTTAATGAGCTGGCATCATAAGACTTTTTGAGAATATTTAAACGTACTTCTAATTGCTTTCTTGCAAACGCTAACATATCAGGGATTTTCATCCCTAATCCATCTGTTCCTCCATTTTGGGCGAGAGAACCCCATGTGTATTCAGTTATTGGCCACCATTCATTTCTAATTTTGTTTTCAACAAAATGATAGATTTCTGGATCCTCTTCTGTGATTAAACGATGTAAAATATGATTACCAAACGAAATATGTCGTGACTCATCATGCTGTAAATTACGAATTCCTTCAAGTAAACCAGGAAGTACATTGTTTTTCTTACAAAAATCAGTAAAAGTGTAATAACTTGTTTCTGCTTGGATTCCTTCTTGATAAATATTATATATTGCTGCAGCTTCTGCCATGTTTTGTGGAGTGGCATCATCTATTAAACGGTTCATGATGGTTGGTAACGTTTCAAACCAAGTTTCTCGATGTATACCAGTTGAATAATTGATATCCCCTGGTTCTCCAATTGCATCCATAAATAGTCTAAACATTTCAACATGTTTTGCTTCTTCAAAAACAAATGTCGTCAAATACATTTCTTCTTCAAGCCAACCCTTTTTTGCACAAGCCATAATCATTGGTAAAATATCCATTGTAACTGCTTCTTCACCAACTAAATGTCTTGAAACTTTTATTTTGATCGTTTCTTGTGTTTCAGGAGACAACCTTTTCCAATCTTCTTTATCCTGCGAAAAGTCAATTTTACTTGGGTCCCATATTCCAAATTGTTTAGCTCTTTGATAAAGTTGGTAAGGAAACGAATTCTTATCAATTCCCCTAGTTAATGACATAATTTCTGTTCTCATTGTTCAATCATCCCTTCAATTTTAATTATATATTTTCCCCTAATGCCGATTGTTGACTTCAGGAGCTGAATCCCATTTTTTTGAAGCAAAGTGACTTTACTAGAAATTTATTTTATGTGTCCTCCTCTCTCACTCATTTTTAAATGTAAATATTTTAATCACACTTTCAGATATATTTGAAGGCGTTTTAAAAATGAAGTTAAAAAATAGTCACATTTTGCGAAATTCTAGAAAGGAAAATAGGTTTAATTAGAAAGATGACAACAACCTGCAAGAGTACCTGCAATCGTCATAGCATCTGCTGTTTGATTCACATCAAGCTTAAGAAGTTTGGCTGCTGCTGCCTGCTGCTCCGTAACTATTTACAAAACCTGGTGGAACCATTCCTGTCTCCTGATAAGATTTAATTCTAAATTACCCTCTTTCACTCCATTCATTTCGATGTTGATGAAATCATATGGGATGATGTTTTTGTAACTCCCTTTTTCTCGAGTTGCTCGATTTCTTCCTTTGAAAAATGTAAGTTTGAAAGAATTTGATCGGTATGCTGCCCCAATAATGGTGGTGCTGTACGTATTTCTCCTGGTGTTTCTGAAAAGAAAGTTGGAATGCCAATGGTTTTCATTTTACCAACAACTGGATGTTCAATTTCTTGAATCATTCCTCTTTCTAAATAATGGGGATCCTGTAACGCTTCATCAAATCGATTAATAGGTCCTGCAGGTACACCGGCCTTTTCACAGCGAGTTAACCAATAAGTATTATCTTGAAGTACCAATATGTTTTCAATTTCTCGCTCCAAATGCTCGACATTTTCCATTCTCTTCGTATTGTCAATAAATAGAGGATTTTCAATCCATTCAGGCTTCTCAATAACATCTACACAGAATTTCTCCCAATTCCGTTGGTTTGCACAACCTAACATGAGATACGAATCTTTCGTTTTAAACGCTTGGTATGGAGCTAAAGAGCGATGACGATGGCCGGTTGCTTCTGGAACGATTCCATTTGTAAAATAATGGGCAGATTCCCAAGCAAACCAAGGAAGACCTATTTCTGCCAAAGATAAATCAATATGTTGTCCTTTACACGTTTTTATTTTATGAATATAGGCAGCTAGAATGGAGTATACAGCCGTAATTCCGGCTCCGATATCATAGACTGCAATTCCAGACTTGGAAGGTCTTTTCCCTTTTTCACCCGTCATACTCATCAATCCTGTCATCCCTTGAGCAACAAGATCGAATCCACCTTTATGAGCATACGGACCCGTTTGACCAAATCCAGAAATCGAGCAATAAATAATTCCTTCGTTAATATTTTTGAGTGTTTGATAGTCTATCCCGAGAGAGGCTGTTACACCAGGTCGAAAATTTTCAACAACAACATCTGCTTCTTCAACTAATCGATAGAAAATCTCCTTCCCTTCTTCTGTTTTAAGATTTAAAGCGATACTTTTTTTATTTCGATTTATTTGAAAAAAACTGATAGATTCTCCATTAATAAATGGCCCTGTGACACGCGTATCATCACCTCCATTAACTTTTTCAATTTTTATGACCTCTGCACCAAGATCGGCTAAAACCATCGTACAGTATGGTCCAGCCATAATTTGCGACAAATCCATGATTTTTAGTCCATCAAGTGCTCCCAAACCAGTTCCTCCTTTGAAAGATTCAGTGAATTTAATCTGCATTTTTCATGTTGTCGACAATCAACTATATATATTATTATATACCTCGGTTTATCTTAAGTAAATAAATATATTAAAAATTCTAATAATTTGCTAAGTATAGAGATAAAGCCATTTTACAGGAAGGTCTGTGGTTTCCCGCAGACCTTCCTGTAAAGTTTGTTATTTTGTAATTTCCTGTATAGCTGTTCGATATGATTCTAAAAGCTTTTCCCCATTTTCAACTCCTTTTTTCTTAACATCTTCTAACCATAAATCATCCAATGGAGCTAATACTTCCATTAGCTCTTTATTTTGTTCTTGGGTTGCCTCAGTAACCTCAATATTATTCTTTTTCAGCTTGTCAATTAATTCTAGCTTCTTTTCTTCAATAGCTTCCGCCATTTTGACAGATGTTTCTTCCCCAGCTTGAATTAATGCTTTCTGAACGTTTTCTGATAATGAATTGAATTTATTTAAATTCATGGCGATTACATTATTGGAAGCCCCAAAAGTTCCTTTATAAGCATAATTAATTTTCTCTTCTAGTTTATACTCGTCCATATTTGACATTGGAAACAGGTTCCCATCAATTACTTTTCTTTGTAATGATTCGTAAAGCTCTGGGGTTCTGATAGATACCCCATTTGCTCCTAACAAACTAGGGATATGATTCAGAACACCGGATACCGAACCAATTTTTAAACCAGCTACATCGCTCAGATTTTCAATCTTCTTATCCGTTGTATATAATCCTTCTAGAGGAAATGAGATAACATACAATGGCTTTAAATGATTCGATTCCCATTCTTCGACCAATTCATTCTCTAACAGTTTTGTAAAAGCCTCTCCCATTTCAATTGCATTCGTAGTTAATGAAGGTAATAAGGTTACAGATGTTTTAGGAAGAAAACCAGCAGACGGTACATGAGACCAGCCTAAGTCCACTGCCCCATCTTTAATTAGTTGAGCCATTTCAGTAATTCCCCCTAATTGCCCGGCAGAATAGTATTCGAACTTCACTTTACTATCGGATAACTCTACTACTCTTTCTTGAAAGGATTCCGTAATCCCCCCCATATAATGTCCTGCAGGTAAGTGGTCTCCCATAACTAATACAATTGGTTCACTGGAATCCGAAGGACTTTTGTTTTCTTCATTCCCTTCCGTAAAACTTTGCTGATTACCACAGGCTGCAAGGAATACCCCTAGTACTAAAAGTATCGAAACTAACATTGTTCGTTTCTTATTTTTCATTCTAAAAAAGCTCCCCCTTTAATCCTATCTCATTTACAATAAATGTTACTAGTTGAATTCTGCGATCCAGCCTGGGTGTATGATTTCTAAAAACTTTGATTTAGAGGGCCAAGGCAACCTAAGCATACCCCTTTTATTTTCAATATCCTAAAATAAGTTAACTGTTATAAATACAATCAAACTCATTAAAAGGAAATAATATACACCAAATACAGAATTCCATTTAGCGACTTTAAGGGGAGTTGATCCTACTAAACTAGAAATAATAGATGTTGTACCATTGAAAGGACAAACCATCACTCCAATGACCATTGCTACCAATAAAGAACCTCCCCATAAGACAGGGTGTACCCCAATCGTTGAAGGATTCACAATATGAAGCACAATAATATTAGCGACTAACGGATGCATTCCCATCAATGAAAACAAGATAATAATCAACATGAAAATACTAACCAGAAGGCTAGGGTTAAGATAATTGGCTAGCCATATGAGTCCCTCAGTAATATAATCAAATAATGATGAAGACTCTAACACTCCTATAAAAAATCCAGCACTTAGCATTAAGGCAAACGTACCAAACAGATTGGATAAATCTTTTTCTATATAAGATGATACTTCTCGAAAATATCCCTTTCGTTTCTTTAATAAAACACTCCATACATATGAAAATGGAATCGATAATATAGAAGTTAAGTAGATCATACTCAGATGTGTAGTTTCATTAAGAAGTATAATCGTTATGACATAAATCGTAATTGGAATACATAGCCAAAGAATATATTTATATGAGATATTTTCATCCTGACTATGTTGTAGTTGAAAAGGAATTTGATTCAGTCGCTTTCGATCTAATAATTGTCCCAGTATAAGACCTAATATTGAGAGCCCTAAACCAAATAAAAATGCATGAGTGAATTTTACCCCTGTGTAATCAACCATTTGTGAAAAACCAGCACCCAGTGGACTAAACAGCATCGATAATGAATAACCTTGTATAATCGCAAGCCCCATAAACTTATCCGGAATATTCATCTTCACACTAGATTCTTTTACTAAAGTATGTGTCATGTTCATAGAAGACATATGAATGACGCTCCCAGCAATAAAGGCTAACACTTGAGTAAAAGAAAAAAACTGACGAGATTTTTTAATCCTTCTCATCGATAATTGTTCTATGGATACGGCATAGCCGGATAGCTTCACAGGCAATGTTAACAGGGGGACTAAGGCAATAAGAGTAATCACATCAACCATATTAGAAAAATAACTGAATAGGTGAATAAAGTTCTTTTGATCAACTATCGTAATCACAATACCTAAAAGTAAAAAAGTTAATGATATATATAACATGAGTCCTCTCAACCTTGGTAGCGAGAGTATGATACATAGGAGTGAAAGGATGTTTAAAGTAACAGAAATCCAGGTTGCTGAAAACGGAATACTCATTAAGTAAAATAAAAAAGCAAGAAGAAAGAATCCCGTACAAATTTTTTTATACAATCAATTTCCCTTCTTCCTAATTACTGAACAAAACCCAAAAAATACAAACAGAAAATTGGCAATATAAAATCCAATATTGCCAATTTTCTGTTGAATATTTTACTCAAAATGGTTAATTTACTTGAACTTCTGCTAATAGATTTTTAAACTCTTCTGTAAGCATTGGTACTACTTCAAATAAGTCCCCAACAATCCCGTAATCTGCTACTTGGAAGATTGGTGCTTCAGGATCTTTATTAACTGCCACGATAATTTTTGAATTACTCATACCCGCAACATGCTGAATGGCGCCTGAAATTCCACAAGCAATATATAAGTCTGGTGTTACGACTTTCCCTGTTTGACCAACTTGCATCGAGTAATCACAATATTGCGCATCGCAAGCCCCCCTAGAAGCACCAACAGCGGCACCTAACACTTCGGCTAATTCATTTAATGGTTGGAACCCTTCCTTGCTCTTAACCCCACGTCCTCCAGATATGACAATCTTTGCTTCCGTTAAATCGACACCTTGAGTGGCTCTACGAACAACATCTTTGATTACAGTACGGATATTTGTAATTTCAGCAGCAAAATGAACAACATTGGCTGTCTGGCCTGTAGCTGGTTCATTTGGCTCAATATTATTAGGACGAATCGTAGCAAAAATAGTCCCTTCTAATACTTGCTTCTTTTGGAATGCTTTACCCGCATAGATTGGGCGGGTAAATTGAATATCGGAATCATTGACCTCAAGACCCGTACAATCTGAAATAAGTCCTAGATCTAATCGTGCAGCCACTCTTGGAGCTAAATCCTTTCCAATGGCAGTGTGGCCTAAAATGATCGCTTCTGGCTGGACTTCTTTAATTAATTGAGTGAATGCTTGTGTATAAGCATCCGTTAAATAAGAGTCTAATTGACTGTTTTGGACTACATATACTTCATTAGCTCCATGATGGGCAAGCTGATTGACATGGTTTTGGGCTTCACTACCAAATACAGCAGCAATGACTGTCCCTCCGTTTGCCACTTGTTTTGCGGCAGCAATAGCTTCTAAAGAAACGTTACGAATATTTCCTTCACGAGATTCAGCAAAAACTAATACATTTTTACTCATTATGATCAGCCCTTTCTTATTAGATTACTTTTGCTTCTTTATATAGTAATTGAACCAATTCATTCACTTGGTCAGATAATTCACCATTTAAAACCCTTCCTGCTTCTTTTTTAGGAGGAAGGTACTGTTCGGTAACAACCGTTTTTGAAGGGATATCATCAGCATCAATATCTAGATCATCCGCTTCAAGTCTTTCTAGAGGCTTTTTCTTTGCTTTCATAATACCTGGAATGGAAGGATAACGTGGCTCATTTAAGCCTTGTTGAGCAGTAATAAGAACCGGTAATTGGGTTTCAATAAATTCCGTTTCTCCTTCCACATCCTTTTGTATCTTCGCAGTTGTTCCATCAATTTCCAGTCCTATAACCGTAATGATATGTGGAATATCTAATAGCTCTGCTAGTCTTGGACCTACTTGCGCTGCGCCATTATCAACGGCCATATATCCACAAATAATGATGTCATAAGAGTCTCTTTTGACTACAGCAGCAATGACTTTAGAGATTTTATACTCATCTCCAAACAGATCCTCATCCTCAACAAGAATGGATTTGTCAGCACCCATTGCAAGGGCAGTTCGTAGCGCATCCGCTGCACGATCAGGGCCTACTGTGAGTACTGTGACTTCCCCGCCATGTGTTTCTTTTAACTTCACGGCCTCTTCAACCGCAAATTCATCATAGGGATTAATGATGAATTCAACACCATCTTCATTAATTAACCCATCTTGAATGACTATTTTTTCTTCAGTATCAAAGGTCTGTTTTAGTAATACCAAAATATTCATTTTGTTTTTCTCCTTTCGATAAAACCTTTTATTTGATCATAATTAATTTTAATATTCTGTAAATTTACTTGACCTTTTCCAATGTTTTCTTTTTCAGTTTGATTAAAGCATCAGCTACCTTAACTCCATTTCCTACTGGATAAACCATCACTGGGTTTAGGTCTACTTCTTCCATTTCAGCTGCATAGTCTATGACAAGATGACTGACTGAAGTAATTAAATCAGAAAGTGCCTCTATATCTACTGGTGGCTGCCCTCTTAGTCCATTTAAGATGGAAAAACCTTTTAACTCTTGAATCATTTTTAATGCTTCATTCTTATCAACAGGTGCTTTCCTGATCGAAACATCCTTAAATGCCTCTACAAAAACCCCCCCTAAACCTACCATTATCATTGGCCCAAATAGCAGATCATTTTTTGACCCTACAATGATTTCGGCAATAGGGCGATCCAGCATCTCTTGAACTAATACCCCTTCAAATTCTGCATCCTGTATTTGGAAAATCCTTTGACGAAGATATCTAAATAAACGAATCACTTCAACATCATTATAAACATTTAAGTGAACAAGATTGGCTTCTGTTTTATGTGAAATCTGTGGTGACATTCCTTTTAATACGACAGGATACCCAATTTCATTAGCAACTTTAACCGCTTCTTCTTCTGTTTTAACCATCTTTTCGATGGTGACAGGAATATCATAATATTGAAGTAATTGTTTACTGTGTACTTCTGTCAAAGTATGAGACGTAAATAGAGATAAATCTAGTTTCTTCTTGATCCATTTCATTTCACTTTGAGTAGAAGGATAGAAATGATTGCCTAAATAGCTCAAGGCTTTAGCCACTTTAACCATTGTGATCGGATCATCAAAAACAGGAATTCCTGTTTTATGAATCTTCTTTTTGGTTTCTGGTGTAAACAAAGTTGTCAGCAACTGTGGAATATGCGGGTATTCATTGTGGATCTCTTTCATGGCAGATAAAAGTTCTTCAAAAGCTTCTTTTTTATATCCTTGAATGCCAGTAAAAGTAACAATCATATCATAGATTCCGTTATCCAGTACCTCTCTCAAAAAGTCCCCAAAAATCTTAGGATTATTAACTAGATGACCTGTAAAATCGACCGGGTTTTGTATGGATGCAAATGGCACAAGTTGAAGTAGTTTTTTTCTTACACTTTCTTCAGGCTCAGGTAAATTTACATCTTGGAAAGCGAGATAATCAGCCATCATAATTCCAGCCCCACCTGACACGGTAAAAATGGCAATGTTTTTCCCTTGTGGAAGCCTTCCGAAAGAACAGGCATATGCTATATCTAACATCTCTTGAATACTTTCAACCCGATACGCACCTGTTTGTTTAAAAATCACATCATAGGAAGCATCCTCACCAACTAAAGAGGCTGTATGTGATAATGCAGCTTTACTGCCAATTTCTGATTTACCGGTCTTTAAAACAATGACTGGCTTATTATTTTTCTTTGCCATTTCTAATGAAGAAATTAACTTTCTCCCATCTTTACAGCCTTCTAGATATACAGCAATAACATCTGTATGTTCACCTTGAGCCAAGTAGGCAATGCAATCTGCAACATCGATATCTGCTTCATTACCAGTGCCGATAAAATAACTTAGTCCAATTTGTTTTTGCGATGCTAGTGTATAGATGTAACCGCAAAAGGCCCCGCTTTGACTTACAATTCCAATTCTCCCTTTAGGAACCTCTCCTAAACTAGAAGTGATCGCAAAATTGGCAATGGCTCCCTTTTTCAAATTAAACATACCGACTGTGTTTGGTCCTAATATTCTCATTCCATAGTTATTCGCGATTTTCGTTAATTCTTCTTGATTTCGTCTCCCTTGTTCTCCAATTTCAGAAAAACCAGCACTCATGACGATAATAGACTTAACCCCATGAGTGCCACAATCTCGAACAGTTTGTAAAACCAACGAACTTGGAAGTACAATAATTGCTAGATCAATTTCATAAGGAACATGACTAATATGTGGATAACATGTTAAACCTGCAATTTCTTCATATTTAGGATTTATAGGGAAAATTCTTCCTTGATATTTAAAATCTAATAAACTTTTAATAGGAAGTCCTCCAATTTTCGTTAAATCAGAGGACGCTCCTATAATGGCAATGCTATTTGGATCTAGTAAGGGTTTTAGCGAATCTAATTCTAATCTCATTATTATCTACCCTTTCTAAAAAAAACCTCTGTTTCTATAGTCAATATTGATTTTAGAATTGGAAGGCCTTACAATTCCATCTAGTAAAATTGTAAAACCTTGTCCAATCATTATTGATAAATTACACTCTCTTTGCTACTAGGCATTAACTCGCTTGGCTTAATTGTTTCTTCAAGTAAATGTTTAGAGATCGTACGGCGAAGCATTTCATCTGACCCTTCATAAACTCTCCACACACGTAGATTACGGTACCAGCGCTCCACAGGTAACTCCTTCGTGAAGCCCATACCACCATGAATTTGTAGTACTCTATCAACAACACGATTAACCATATTTGTTCCATAGAGTTTAGCCATTGAAGCTTGATGTCTAAATTTCAGGCTATCCTGCCCTGTTTTCCAAGAACCTTCTTGATCAGCCATCCAAGCAGCACGGAACATGATCCATTTAGCCGCTTCTATTTCAGTTGCAGAGTCGGCAATCATCCATTGGATCGCTTGATTCGTACCAATTGGTTTTCCGAAAGTAACACGAGTATTTGAATATTCAATACCCATTGCTAATAGTCTTTCTGCAGCACCAACGCTTCGTGCAGGAATAACCCAACCGCGATTATGATTGATAAACATCATCGCATATTTAAATCCTTTTCCTTCTTCACCGATGATATTTTCTTTAGGCACACGAACATTATCAAAAATTAATTGTGCAGGCTCCCATGTTCCACCCATTGTTTGAATCGGTTCAGATTTCCAACCCATTTCACGATCTACTAGGAAGGCTGTAACCCCGCCGCTTCTTCCTTTTGATTTGTCTGTAGATGCGAAAACGATTGCAAAATCAGCTTCCATACCACGTGTGATGAATACTTTTTCACCGTTAAGGATATATTCGTCTCCATCTCTAACAGCTGTTGTATTCATTTGAGGATCAGATCCACCACTTGGTTCAGTTAAAGCAAAGCATGGAATCTTATCTCCTGCAACTGAAGGTATTAAGTATTTTTGTTTTTGTTCTTCATTACAAGCAAAAAGAATATTATTTACATGGCCACCAAATTCAAACGGGACAAACGTTCTGTATTGCTCCATTGTAATAATCGCACTAGTAATTGGGTCTAAATTAGCACCACCGTATTCTTCTGGTGTATTGATTCCCCAGAATCCCGCTTTTTTTGCTTTTAATTGAAGCGCCTTTAATTTTTCTTTTGTAAGTCCTGGTCTACCTTCACGCTCATTTTTAAGAACGTCTATTTCTAATGGTATTAACTCTTTATTCACAAAATCTCTTATCGTTTTTTGTACCATTCTTTGTTCTTCCGTTAATCTAAAATCCATATAATATTCCTCCTTTTGTTGATTGTCGACTATAAATATGTTTTTAAAGGATTGTCGACAACCTTATGTTCTTATTATACAATTCAGTATGCTTTAAGTAAATTAGATAATTCTGAATATTATTTCAATTTTTCCAAAAGATATAGTTAATAATAGAATGCGAGGTTAAGGTTACGAAGGCTGCTTTCATTTATTATGCTCGTACTAGCGCAGGCCTATCGTGATTCCATAAGACTTCAACATCTAAATGAAAGAATTCTGATAATCTATCACTGGTCAGAACGTCCTTTGTCTTACCGGTTGCAAATACTTGTCCCTTTTTTAATAACAGGGTATGGGTAAAAATCGGTAGAATTTCATCCACATGGTGAGTAACGTACAGTAAGGTCGGAGCTGATTGTACTCTGCTTATTTTATCAATCGTATCCAATAGTTGTTCTTTTGCAACAAAATCCAATCCGTTTGTCGGTTCGTCTAAAATTAACAATCCCGGCTCTGCCATTAAGGCACGACCTATCAGCACACGTTGTTTTTCTCCCTGAGACAAGGTTCCATAACTGCGGTTGGCATATTCCATACAGCCCAGCTGGTCCAATAAAGAGATCGCCTTTTCTCTGATTTCCTGTGTCGGCTTCTGATATAATCCGATTGAGGCATAGGCACCACTCAAAACAATTTCAAAAGCATTATTCGATTGGTAAAACTTTTGTTGGAGACTGGATGAAACCAAGCCGATTTGTATACGCAGCTCTTCACCGAGCATCACCTTGCCGAATTCTCTTCCCAATACCTCCATTTTACCTTTAGTAGGAAAATTATAGGCACAAAGCGTATTTAGCAATGCTGTTTTCCCAGCACCATTTAAACCATATACCACCCATCTTTTCCCTTTATCCACCTTCCAATTAATGTCTTTTAAAATCCATTTTCCGTCTCTCATTAAAGACACATTTTCCATCTCTATAACCATTTCATAACCTCTCCTCTTTGGGCCCCTTGCCCCATTATTTTTCCTACTAGTATTAAGTAAGTCAACAAAAAGCAGTGACATGAATATAAGAACATTGCCTTCTAAGGATCCAATAATAACATCTCAGATCATTATCATCGTAAACAAACTAATCAATTAGGTGTTCAATTCTAAATCGATTTCCTTTTTTCTGTGACGACTAAAGTTAAGGAGAGGATACCAATCATTATTGGCATCCTCTTTGTCCCTTTTATATTATCGATCTTTCCAGGATTTCTACTACATCTAATGTTTGAACTTGTCCGTCCACCTCTTTTGCCTTCGTTCCATCACTGATCATAGTTAAGCAGTATGGACAGCCCGTACTAATCATCGTGGCATTGGTTTCAAGAAGCTGTTCTGTTCTCGCCAAATTAATGCGGGTTCCCTTATCTTCCTCCATCCACATGCGTCCACCACCGGCACCACAGCACATGGAATTCTCTCGGTTCCTTTCAGGTTCTACTAATTTGACTCCTGGAATGGATTTTAAGATTTCACGAGGGGCATCATACACCTTGTTGTAGCGCCCTAAATAACAAGAATCATGATACGTAATTACTTCATCTACTTTGTTCTTCGGTGTTAATTTTCCTTCTTTAATTAATTTTTCTAGTAATTCTGTATGGTGATACACTTCTGCTTCTAACCCAAACTCAGGGTATTCATTTTTGAGTGTGTTAAAAGCATGTGGATCTACTGTGACAATTTTCTTCACATCATACTTTTTAAATGTTTCAATATTTGATGTTGCCAGTTCTTGGAACAAGAACTCATTTCCAAGACGACGTGGTGTATCTCCAGAGTTCTTTTCTTCATTTCCGAGAATGGCTACCTTCAATCCAGCCTTATTTAAAAGCTGCGTAAACGATTGAGTTATTTTTTGACTGCGGTTATCATAAGAGCCCATTGATCCAACAAAGAATAGATAATCAAACTCTTCTCCTGCTTTTTTCAATTCTTTTGCAGTTGGAATCGTAACTTCTTCAATTAAAGCGTCACGCCAATTAGCACGTTCCTTACGGTTAATTCCCCAAGGATTCCCTTGACGTTCAATATTAGTCATCGCCCTTTGGGCATCCGAATTCATTTTTCCTTCTGTCAAGACAAGGTAACGGCGTAAGTCAATGATTTTGTCTACATGCTCATTCATAACAGGACATTGATCCTCACAGTTACGACAAGTCGTACAGGCCCAAATATCTTCTTCTGTCACAACATCCCCTATTAAACTTACATCTTCAAGGGTGGCCGCTACTTCGCTAGAACCAGCGCCCGCTAGAGCTAATTGATTGGCTCTTGTATTTTTAAAAAAATAAGAGGGTGCCCACGGTTGTCTGGAAGTCACCGCTGCTCCTTTTTCTGTCAAATGATTTCTCAAGTTCACAATGAGGTCCATCGGAGATAACGTTTTTCCAGTTCCTGAAGCAGGGCACATATTGGTGCATCGTCCGCATTCCGCACAGGCATACAGATCTATCAACTGATTCTGCGTAAAATCTTCAATTTTTCCCACACCAAATTCTTCCGCTGTCTCATCTTCAAAATCAACCTTCTTTAACTTCCCTACAGGACCAGTTTTCCTAAAGAAGATATTGATCATAGCAAATATCTCGTGGAATTGCTTTGACTGTGGTACAAACACTAGGAACGAGAATACAGTCAACATGTGAATCCACCAAAACACGTAGAATAACACCGTTGCAGCCGTTGCTCCAATGCTGGAGAACAATAACGCAATAGCACCAGAGAATGGAGCGAATACGAGATTTGGTTCATGACCGATCATAACTGCTTCAAATCCCAATGCAACCAGGATCGACATGGTTAGAGTGAATAAGGCAATATAGACAAAAGCTGCTTTTCCATTTCGCTTCCACTGTAACCGTTTTAGTTTTTCACCATAACGACGGTAAAATCCATATACGATTGCTAACATCATGAGGAAGTTAGTCCACTCTTGTAGAAAGCTAAAATATTTATGCGCTTCACCGAATGGAAATTCATATCCTTTAATAAATCCCTTTATAATCAGTTCGATAAGTCCTATTTGAATGATAAAGAATCCATAAAATAAGATTAAATGCATCGTACCGCTTTTCTTATCTTTAAATAGTTTGGACTGACCGAAACCATTCACTAATACACCATTAATTCGTTCTTTGAAGTTCGGTTCAAAATCAGCTTTCTTACCAAGCTTTATAAACAAATACCGGCTGTACAGCAAATTAGCAAATAAATAAATAGCATAACCGCCTACAGCGATAAAGGTTAAAAGGTTTATAAGTGCTAACATGTCATCTCCCCTTAATCTTCCAGGTTTATTAGAAGGAAGTTTCCCCCTTCCATAAAATATATGATTCTATTTTTCAATCACTTCTTTATTCCCTAGAGGCTGACACAGCTCCAGCAGCACTCCGTTTGTCGATTTCGGATGTAGAAATGCGACCAAATTGCCGTGTGCCCCTTGTTTTGGGACCTCATTGATCAACTTGACACCGTGATCTTTCAGGAACTCTAAGCGCTCGATTGAATTATCAACTTGCAAGGCAATATGGTGTAGTCCTTCCCCTCTTTTTTCAATAAATTGAGCAACCGGACTATCCGGGCTAGTCGGTTCTAAAAGTTCTAGTCGTGTCTCCCCTATTTCCAGGAAGGCGACACGAACTTTCTCACTTTCAACGGTTTCATACCCGAGACAAGTTAATCCAAGCAGTTCGGTATAAAGTTGAACGGATTCTTCCAAATCTTTTACCGCAATCCCGATATGTTCGATTTGTTTTGGTGCCTTGACCGACATATTCTTCTTCCTCTCTATTTAAAGTTATACTCATATGTTTTTAACAGTTGTTTCGCAGCCATGGTGGCAGACATTTCATCTCTTACTAAAGCCGCCTCAATTGCCGGAATAGATTTGCTCACTTCCGGGTGGTTGAAGAAGCTTGTTCGCAGATAATCTTCAACCATCGTATACATCCAATCAATCGTTTGCTTCCGGCGCCGCTCCCAGAACACACCTGATTCAGATGTTTGGCTGCGGAAATCTTGAATCACCTGCCAAATATCAGCAATCCCTTCACTCGTTAATGCAGAACCTGTATAGGCTTTGGGAGACCATCCTTCTGTAATCGGCTGTAAATAATGCAGAATTTGATTAAACTCAGACTTTGCTATCAAAGCACGACGTTTATTTTCTCCATCCGCCTTATTCACAAGGATCGCATCAGCCAGCTCCATAACACCCTTTTTGATTCCTTGAAGTTCGTCACCTCCACCTGTCAACATGACTAACAGAAAGAAATCAACCATGGAACGTACTGTCACTTCACTTTGCCCGATCCCCATGGTTTCAACAAGAATGACATCAAAGCCAGCTGCTTCACATACAAGCATGGTTTCCCTACTTTTCCGATTTAACCCACCTAGGGTTCCACCTGAAGCCGATGGTCGGATAAATGCCTGGGGATGACGTGAGAGCATTTCCATCCTCGTTTTGTCTCCAAGAATGCTGCCTCCTGTAACCGTACTACTCGGATCGACAGCAAGTATTGCAACGCGATGCCCTTTCTCACAAAGCATAGTGCCCAACGTTTCTATGAATGTACTTTTTCCAGCTCCAGGAACACCGGTAATTCCGACCCGTATTGAATTTCCAGTGTAGGGGAGCAACTCCTTCAACACTTCTTGAGCCATTTCCATATGCTTAGCATTATTACTTTCAACCAGAGTAATGGTTTGTGCTAGAATGGTTCGATTCCTTGAAAGTACCCCATCGATATAATCACTTATCGTTAACCGATTCCGACGTGGCGTAAGTAGTGGTGCTGTATGATTAATATTGTCTTTCCGTTTAGAGTTTTCCCCTGTAATCCCTTCTACCACACGAGACGTAAATTCTGCTCCTGCATCTACTGGTACCCATTCCGGTATTTTTTCTTTATTATCCATATTGGATCTCTTCCTCAAGACGTCGGATGATCTCTTCTAGTACTTTTTGAGCTGCGGCAGGGATCACGGTACCAGGTCCGAAAATAGCTGATGCTCCATTCTGCTTTAAGAATTCATAATCCTGGGCTGGAATCACTCCGCCTACAACCACAACGATATCTTCACGGCCAAGTTTTCTTAATTCTTCTACTAACTGTGGCAATAATGTTTTATGGCCGGCAGCAAGAGAACTCATCCCTACAACATGAACATCATTTTCTACAGCCTGCATGGCTGTTTCTTCCGGGGTTTGGAATAGTGGTCCGATATCGACATCAAAGCCCAAATCAGCAAATGCTGTGGAAATAACCTTTGACCCGCGATCATGACCGTCCTGCCCCATTTTTGCAATCATAATCCTGGGGCGTCTACCTTCCTGTTTTTCGAATACGTCTGCCATTTTCCTAACTTGTGCAACCTGTTCGTCTTCACCAAACTCCGCAGTGTATACTCCGGATATGGAACGAATGACAGCCTTATGGCGATCCACTACCTTTTCATAAGCATCTGAAATTTCACCAAGGCTTGCTCTTGCTCTTGTTGCTTCAATGGCTAAAGCTAATAGATTTCCTTCCCCTGTCTCAGCTGCCTTTGTAATGGCATCAAGAGTTGATTTCACTAATGTTTCATCACGGTTTGAACGCAATTCTTTCAATCTATGAAGCTGTGCTTCACGTACCGCCGTATTGTCTACTTCAAGAATTTCAAGCGGATCTTCCTGTTCTAATCGATATTGGTTAACACCAATGATGACTTCTTTACCAGAATCAATTTGAGCCTGACGGCGGGCTGCGGCTTCTTCAATCCTCATTTTTGGCAAGCCTGTTTCGATTGCCTTAGCCATTCCGCCAAGTGACTCAACCTCTTGAATATGTGTCCAAGCACGGTTGATAAGATCCTTGGTAAGGGATTCTACATAATAGGACCCACCCCACGGATCGACAACCTTAGAAATCCCTGTTTCATCTTGCAAAAATAATTGGGTATTGCGGGCAATTCGGGCTGAAAAGTCCGTTGGAAGGGCGATCGCCTCGTCCAGTGCATTCGTATGAAGCGACTGGGTATGCCCTAGTGCAGCTGCCATAGCTTCAACGCAGGTTCTTGTCACATTATTAAACGGATCCTGCTCTGTGAGACTCCAGCCAGAGGTTTGACTATGTGTCCTTAAAGCCATTGATTTTTCATTTTTAGGGTTAAACGGTTTGATGAGTTTCGCCCAAATCATCCGTGCCGCCCGCATTTTTGCTACTTCCATAAAATAGTTCTTTCCGATAGCCCAGAAGAAAGATAACCGTGGTGCAAATGAATCAATATCGATGCCGGCTTTTAATCCGGTCCTTACATATTCCAATCCGTCTGCCAGTGTGTAGCCTAATTCAATATCTGCAGTCGCTCCCGCTTCCTGCATATGGTAACCGGAAATACTAATGCTGTTGAACTTAGGCATATGCTGTGAAGTATATTCAAAAATATCAGCAATGATCTTCATCGAAGCTTCAGGTGGATAAATATACGTATTCCGTACCATATATTCTTTTAAAATATCATTTTGAATTGTTCCGGTTAGCTGTGATTGGTGAACTCCTTGTTCCTCAGCGGCAACAATGTAGAAAGCCATAATAGGAAGAACCGCTCCGTTCATCGTCATCGAAACAGACATTTTATCCAACGGAATACCGTCAAATAATATTTTCATATCTAAAATCGAATCAACGGCAACTCCGGCTTTTCCTACATCCCCGACTACACGCGGATGATCGGAATCATAGCCGCGGTGTGTAGCCAGGTCAAAGGCAATCGAAAGTCCTTTCTGACCCGCTGCCAGATTTCTTCGATAGAAGGCATTACTTTCCTCTGCCGTAGAGAATCCGGCATATTGACGAACGGTCCATGGCTTTGTGATATACATGGTAGGATAGGGACCACGTAAAAAGGGAGCAATTCCGGCAACATAGTCTAGATGTTCAATCCCAGTCAAGTCTTTATCGTCGTATAAAGGCTTAACATTAATATGTTCCATTGTCTTCCATATATGATCGTCTAAATTAGCCTTATCCAATGGCTCCGTAAAATCTGATTCAGTGTTTCCTCTATAATCAATAGTCGAAAAATTCGGATTATTAATCATCGTCCAATTCCTTTCCGCTGTTGAAGATCAAACAGCACGTTATAACAATTTGATTGCATGTGGACAAAATCATCCACTCCTGCTTGCTTGAATCGTTCCGCTTGTTCTGAATTTGGAAGACCCGCTACGAAAAGAATGCTGTCCGGATTTTCCTGTTTAAGCTTTTGTGCCAATTGTGGTACTATTTCTGGATAAGTCGCGTCATTCGAGCAGATCACAACGATTGAAGTACCAGATGTAAGGGCAGCATGAACCGCTTCATCAATTGTTGAAAATCCGTTATTTGAAATCACTTCAAACCCGCCAACCCCGAAGAATTCTCTGGAGAAATCAGCACGCGGTTTATGCTGTGAAATCGGCCCCATGTTCGCAAGAAAGACTTTAGGGTAGGAACCATTCGTTTCTTTATACATCTCTGCCTTTTTCCTTAAACCCTCAAAGCGTTCTGCTCCACGATGGATATTTAATGCTTGAATGGTTGGTGAAGCCTTGTCCATTTGTCTAATAGCCTTAACCCATTCACTTAAAGTGATACCAGCTTGGATGGCTTCCAGAGAAAGATGTACGTTTCCTTCTTTAGAGACCCCCAATTCATTGAGGAGTGAATTCTTCTTACTTCCATCATTTGCTTTTCGATAATTACCTACTTCTTCACAGCGGGTTTGATAGACAGAATCCTTATCCGCTTTAGGCACTGAAAGTTTTTGCTCAATTAAGTTTGGATACATATTAGTTCCTACAAACTTATCTTTACGTCGACCAATATTGTTTAAACGTTTGTCAGCTATTTCTTTGATTTGCTCTTGTACGTAACTGCTATCAAGAGTTTTGAACATCCCGCCATTTTTCTCAATCTGCTGGAATTGTTTCCATGCTTCTTTAGCAAGAGAATCGGTAAGAGATTCAACGTACCAGGAACCCCCAGCTATATCGGCCACTTTCGATAAATGAGCTTCCTTTTCCAAAATGATTTGCGTATTTCTTGCAATCCGTCGGGAAAATTCATCGGGTGGACGAATCGCTTCATCAAAAGGTGATATATGAAGACTATCAACTCCACCAATAACGGCTGCAAATGCTTCCGAAGTTCCACGAAGGATATTGACATATGGATCATACACGGTTTTAGTCCAGTATGATGTTCGCGCATGAATGGTCATTTTCTGTGCTTCTTCATTTCCGCCAAAAGCAGCAATGATCTTAGACCAAAGTAATCGGACGGCACGAAGTTTAGATATTTCCATAAAGAAGTTCGAACCAATCGAGAAGGAAAAGAGCATTCTTGGTGCCATTTCTTCAATGGATAATCCTCTTTCTTGCATCTCACGAATATATTCCACACCGGTAGCCAAAGTGAAAGCTAATTCTTGAACAGCATTTCCTCCTGCATTGTGATAAGGATCTCCCTGTACGAGAATGGTCTTTAATTCTGGGGTTTCTTTTTTTGCCCAGGAAGTTTGATGAGCTAATAAATCATAGGACTTCTTTAGTGAAAACGGGATTGTCCCTTCTTTTACCAATGTTCCTAATGGATCCATACCCACAGAACCGCGCAGTTTACTTATTTCCATGCCTGCTGCTTTCGCATGTGCAACCACCATGCAATAAATAGGTAATCCTGCACAACCTGCTTGAATAAGAAGTGGTGTTTGTTCAAGGTCAATTCCCTTCAAAGCATTACCTAGATCCTGGTAAGAACTAATGGATACTCCTCCCTTGCCTACTTTTTCAGGGGAGACTTGATCTGGATCCTGTCCTAGGGAAGAGGCTTGATCGAGCACAAGGTTCAGCATCGTCTGGCCGCATTGTAGATCATTTTTTGCTGCCTCATTAAATTCTAAAGGTGTAGGATAGACAAGCTCCTGACATACCTCCCAGGTTTTATCTTGATAACCTAATGCCCGTGTTCCACGCACATATGGAGCTGCGCCTGGTAATGAAGAAAGGTGTGAAAGACCCTCTATATCCTCTTTTCTATATAATGGTTGAAGGAAAATACCTTCATAGGTTTTCGAAATCAGCTTCTCCTCAAAGGAGGCGTCTTTTAATGATTTCTCTGCCACTTCCCTCCACTCTTTATAGGAAGGGTGTGGAAATTCACTGAATAGCTGATTTTCTTCGATAATATCTTGATCTTTTTGCTTCTGAACAACATTTGTCATCGTTTATCCCCCTCTCTTTCATCAAAAATTGATTTCTCTAAATGGAATGTCATGATTTGCCGGGCGATGTTTAGTCACTTACTTAAAGAAAAATATTGTTGATTGTCGACAAATATATATATTTATTGTACAATTCAGATTAGTCAAAGTAAATTAAAATAATCTGAATGTAACTTCATTATTTCTGAAAGATAGGTGAAATTATGCATATTGAACAAATTGAATATATTGTAGAAGTAGCAAAGGTTGGGTCTATTTCCAAAGCCGCTAAAAACCTTCATGTATCTGTGTCTACCATTAGCCAATCCATTACTAGTTTTGAAGAAAGATATGGTGTTAAATTGTTTAAAAGGTCCAGATTAGGAACGATACCAACGGATCAAGGAAAAAAGGTGATTAATAAAGCCTTTGATGTTTGTTTAAAGTTAATTGAATTAGAAAAAGAGACTCAAAACCATCATGATAGCACGAACAATCAATTAAGTATCGTAAGTAGTCCAAGTATACTTTTAACTTACTTACCAGATACCATCCCTGTCTTTCAAAAAAAATACCCTCATATAGATATTATGATTAAAGAGCACTTAAATATTTTAGAAATTTTAAAACAAAATGAAACAGATATCGGATTTATATCTTTAAATGAAACACACTGGATTGAATGGGCCGCCCAATACAAAAATAATTTTCATTTTGATACTTTATCTCAAGGAAGATTGTGTGTATGTGTTAGCAAGCATTCCCCTCTTTCCTTTAAAGATAGTCTTACACCTGAAGATTTGCTAGGTCAGAATCATGTCGTGTATTCAAGTACGAAACATGTTTATGAAAATATCAGTCAGCAATATGGACCTTTAAAAATCCTTTTCGACACCTATAATACGGAGATATTAAAAAAGTCTGTTATAAGTGGAATAGCGGTTACCCTTCTTTCTGATATCATTATGAAGGATGATCCTAGTGTGAAAAGTGGCGATATCATTCCGATTCCACTCACCAACTATGAGAACGCTAATTTAACCTATGGGATTGTTCGTTCTAAAAAGAGAAGTTTTTCACCGCAAACTCGTGATTTTATTAAAACAATGAGAGAGCAGATTGAAAAAGGAATTATTGTTAGTAGATAGTTATTGAAGGGCTCTAGCCATTTCTAACTTTACGGATAGAAGATATCCGGATATCCTTTTATTTGAGTGAATGTCCTTCATTACTATTTTGAAGGACATTCATTCTCTTTTTTATTGGACCATGATATTCATTAAAGGCATTAACTTTCTCGTTTTTTCTTCCCCTGTGATTTTTGAATAGTTTTAGATTCATAGAATCGATTAATATCTTCATCAGAGTAACCAAGCTCTGATAAAATCTCTTCATTGTCCATTCCGATATCTGGCATAGCTCTCCATGTTCTCCCAGGGTTCTTTTTAAATTTAGGAACAACATTTACACCTTTTATTACATTTCCTTCGTTATCTTCCCATTCCGTGAAAACTTCCCGAATCTGTACATGTGGATCTTCTGACAGACTTTGATAATCCATGATTTTACTGCATGGAATTCCTGCTTCTAAAAGAATTTCCTCTACTTCACTGGCTGGTTTACTTAGACATATTTCTTTTAATCTTTCTTCCACAATTTTTCCCGCAGGTGTATCTAATCGAATAGAGCCGCTTCCCCCTGGTATTAAATCACTTCCATATTCTAAACCTAATAATGGAAGTCCTTTTTTCAAGGTACCCGCTCCCATCCAGAAGACATACACATATTCTCCATCTTGACAGGTATACAATCCAACAGCTGCAAAATCGGTATGATGATTTCCTTGTCTCCCATATTCTTTTCCCCTTGTTAAATAATCAGTTGCCCAGTATTGTGCACGAAGAAGGACTTCATATTGCGCCACATCTATACTTTCTCCTTCACCTGTCATTTTAGCACGATACACCGCAGCCATCCCAGCAAATGCGGCATAAACCCCGGTCATATAGTCTCCAGTAAAGGGCTGCGCAGCAATCGGTGGACGATCAGCAAAACCATTGACACTCATATAGCCACTAAATGCTTGTGCAAGGGCATCGAAGGAAGGGCGTTTGACGTATTTTTCAATCCCTGTTTGACCAAAGCCGGAAATATGAATAATAACTAGCTGTGGATTGATCTCCCACAACCGCTCATCAGTTAACCCCCATTTTTCATATTGTCCTCCCTTTGCTGCTTCAATAAAGATATCTACTTCTTTAATTAGCTCAAAGAAGACTTCTTCTCCTTCTGGTGTAGGAATATTTAACGCAATGGTTCTTTGATTCCGACGCTCTTGTGGAGCCTGCATCGTTCCTGCAAAACGAGATAAGTCAGGTGTTATCGCATTTTCAACCCAAATGACATCTGCCCCAAAGTCAGCAAATAGTTGGGCACAATGTGGTCCAGCCAATACTTGGTCAGCATGTAATACCTTAATTCCTTGTAAAGGCCCAAATTTCGGTAAGTTTTTATTATCCAGCATTTCAATTCTCTCCTTTTCTTCTAAAAGACAATAAATAGGACTGCCCCATAGGGTGAATAACACCGTTTCTATTGGGACAATTCCTATTTATCTGTTAAATATACTTGTCTATCATTATCAGCTAAATGGTTAAATTATCATAACCAACAGATATTTAATTAGATAACTATCTCGCTAGCTAGCTATCTAACCAATACAGTAGAAATAATAGGGAAAGCTAATAAAATTATTAAGGTTACAACTTCAAAGACTAACAGCATTCCAATTCCTTTAAACACCTTTTCTAGCGGTACACCGGAGGCCCCACTAACAATAAAGGAGTTTAAGCCTATTGGTGGTGTAACTAATCCAATTTCTACTAATTTAATGACGATGACACCAAACCAAATTGGATCGAACCCTAAAGAAGTAATAAGCGGGAATGTTAATGGCAAAGTAATAACTAGAATCGCAATTTGATCCATTACACAGCCTAAAATTAAATAGATAAAGATCAGGATTAGCATAACCATCCATGGACTTACATCTAGTGAAGTTAACCATTGCATCATATTTCTTGCTACATTAGTTAAGGTTACAAACTTGGCTAGAATATTCGCACCAATGATAATCACAAAGATCATCGCAGTCGTATGAAGTGTTCGCTGTAGAGCTAATATGAAATTCTTCCAAGTAAGACGACGCATAATTAATAAAAAGACTAAGGCAAAAAACGAACCTAGAGCTGCTACCTCAGAAGGTGTAGCAATTCCTCCGTATAAAGCGAATAAGATAAATGCAACAAGAATAGCAAATCCCCAAAGGTTCTTTAAAGAGCTAAATTTCTCTTTCCAAGTATATTTTTCCCCTTTAGGCATCGCACCCGACTTAACCTTATTCCAAAATAATATTCCGATAATATATACTAGCGCTGTTAATAGACCTGGTAAAAGTCCAGCTAGTAATAGTTTTCCTACTGATGTTTGCGTGGAAACTCCATAGATAATCATCGGAATACTAGGAGGAATTAAAATAGCAAGTGTACCAGATACGGCAATAACCCCAGCAGCTAGCCCCTCATCATATCCTAAGCGTCTAAACTCAGGCATGGTTATTCTTGATAAAGAACCAGCAGCAGCCGTTGTAGATCCTGACATCGAACCGAAAGCAGCACTAGTAAAAACGGTCGTAATTGCTACTCCACCTGGTGTACGACCAAGCCAACGCTGTATGGCCGTAAATAAATCCTTGGCAATTCCACCACTTGAAACCAATTCACCTAATAATATAAACAATGGTACTGTCATTAAAGTCGGATTTGATACAGAATGGTAGGATATCTGTCCTAAATAAGTAATTAACGTATCCCATCCACTAAAAAAGAACAAACCTACTAGACCTGCAATTCCCATTGTAAAACCCACAGGCACTCCCAATGCCATTAGGAGGAACATGAGTATAAAAACTATAGCTACTAGCATAAGTATACCTCCACTATTTTAATCATCACCTTTAGCACTTTCTTATGTTATTCTCCATCAGAATATGGGTTTTCCCTAGTAATAATTGTAATAATTAACCTAAGTGCCAGGAACCCGTAACCAAATACTAAAACAGTGAATGCGGGCCATAATAGGTAAGCTAATATACTTGAGGAGTACTCTCCAATAAGATAGGCACCGTGTGCCTTAAAATAAGATGCATAAGTTAGAATTAATACTAATACAATACTTAGTATATGCGACATTAACATTAATCCATCTTGGACTTTCTTAGGAAGAAGTCTAGTAAGCATAGTCACTCGTATATGCCCACCTTCTTTAAAAACATAACTAATCGATAAAAAGACTATATATGGTAGCATATATTCAGCAACGATCTCATATCCCCCTGGGATTTGGGAATTAGCTACATATCTAAGCAATGTATCCGTTGTAGAAAACAACATGGTAAAAACAAGAATAAACATAGCAAGCTTATAGAGATACCCATCTATTTTATCAACTATATTTACAACAGCGCTCATAGTGTCACCTCATCATTTCTTCTAAACTGCATTCTATTATTAAAATATTACGTTCTTATCAGATGACAATTACGGAGTTTTCTAGATAACTTAAAATATTCTATGATTTAAGCTATCTAGAAGACTTCTAATATTTGTTTTTTAGTTTAATAAGAACCTATTTATTTTGATTTTCTTCATATATCTTTTCGGTAATGGCTCTGTATTCTTCTAATACCTTCTTTCCATCAATTCCTTTGTCTTCCATAGATTTTAACCAATGTTGATCTAATGATAGTAATTTATCGACAATCTCTTTATGCTTTTCCGGTGAAATCTGTGTTACTTCAATACCTTCATTTTTGAATAACTCAATTGCTTCTTTTTCTTTTTCTAACATGATGGTTCCTAAAGATTCAGTAGCTTCCTTACCGGCTTTTGCTAATGCCTCTTGAACATCCTCTGGTAAGCTGTTCCACTTATCTAAATTCATCGCATATAATTGAGTAGTCATTCCAAAGTTAGTATTAGTTAATACATGGTTTGTTACTTCATTTAAGTGGTAAGAAGGGGCACTTGCGATCGTCATTAGAGATGCGTCTGCTACGCCTCTTTGCATGGATTCATACAAATCATTTACTCCAATAGATACGCTCGATGCATTGAACACACCAGGAATTAGATTAAGAACTCCTCCTGAGCCTCTGAGCTTCAAGCCCGCTATATCTTCAACAGCACTTACCTTTTTAGCTGATAAAACACTATTTGGAGGATTAACAAAACTTAGAATTGGTACTAGCCCATTTTTTTCAAGTTCTTCTTTTAATGGACCTTTAATAAGTTGATCCAATACCTTTCCATTATCAGATGCACTAGTTAGTTTATTAGGTAATGTGGAAACCGAACTTAATGGAAGGAAACCAGCTGATGGGATCAATGCATAGGCGATGTCTACTGCCCCATCCTTTACCAAACCAGCCGATTCATTGATTGTTCCTAATTGTCCACCTGAATAATATTCAAACTTTATTTTCCCCCCAGAAAGCTCTACTGCTCTATCCATGAACGTTTGAGTCATATCTAAAAGGAAATGTCCAGTTGGGAAATGATCTGCCATTTTAATCACAATTTTTTCTTCACTACTGCCAGAACTTGCTTCATTACTGCTACAGGCTGAAAGTGCAATTCCAAGAATTAATACAAGTGATAAGAAAAGACTTTTTATTTTCATATTTTGGCTCCTTTTAATCGTATTAAAATTCTCAATAGTGATAGCATGGATTCAAGCATATATCCGATATCATAATTATAGGTTAAATACTAAAAATATTGAAAATTATGAATATATTTTAAGGAAGATACTAATTTAATTTTTCTATATTCAAAATGAATACATAAAATACGATTAAATCTCAAGTATTACCTTACCAAGACTCTTTCTATTTTCTACTAAACTATGGGCGTCTGCAGCATCTTTGAGGGAGAATACATTTCCAACTTTCACTTTCAATTGTTGATCAGCTAAATAATTAAGAACTTTATGAGCAGTATCTTTTAATAAGTGGGGGCGCTTATTTCTTGTTGTGGTAATACTAAATCCAAGAACAGATCTACAACTTGAATGTAAATCCTTCGTTTTGATCTGCGCAATCGACTTGCTAGCATTTCCAAATATGACCATTCGGCCATAACCTGCAAGACAATCAATCCCTTTTTCCGTTACCCAACCAGAGATAGGATCAAGAATGACATTTGCTCCTTCTCCATCTGTTAATTCATTTACCTTGCTGGCAAAATCCTCTTTTTCATAACAAATGACATGATCCGCACCAACTTCTAGTGGGGTTGCCATTTTGTTTTCACTTCCAACTGTTCCAATGACTTTCCCAGCACCTAAAATTTTGGCTAATTGAATAGCTGTTGTTCCGATACCGCCAGCAGCAGCATGGATAAGAACGGTTTCGCCCGGTTCGAGCCTTGCAACATCAGCAAGGAGCTTATAGGATGTAAAGGATACTAATGGACTAGCGGCAGCCAACTGAAAATCAACCTGATCAGGTAAAACAAAGGTGAGGTTTTCATCTGCAACGATATATTCAGCATATGACCCATTTTTTGGAAAGGATATGACTCGTTGTCCTACTTTTAAATTTTGGACCTCAGATCCTACCTTTTCAATGACTCCAGCCGCATCTAATCCTGGAATAAATGGAGGTTGTTTTCCACCATGATACTTTCCATATCTTGAACCAATATCTGCAAAATTAACACTTGTCGCTACAACTCGAACAAGCACTTGATTTGGACTGATAGTAGGGATGTCCATGTCCCTGTATTGAAGTACGTTCGGTCCTCCAAATTCACTCACTACGATCGCTTTCACTCTTTAATTCCCTCCCTTTTCATTAGAATAATACAAATACATGGAAATACTATTATCTATATAGTTTTTATAATATAGAAATAGATAATGAACTAAACCCTACTTACAAAATTTTCATATTTATCTAAAAATATTATTTAGAAATAGTTATTTATGATAGTAGTCAAGATAAAGGATCACCTGAAATTATACTTTAGAGACTTCAAGGTGACCCTAAATTAAAAACTATTATTCATAGATAGTATTCATGCAATACCATTACATATTCTATTCATAGATTAAAGCATCGTACTTCCACCATTTACACTAATGACTTGACCAGTGACAAAAGAAGCTTCGTCCGTTGCTAAGAAGCCTACAACCGCAGACACTTCACTCATATTTGCTGGTCTTCCTTTTGGAATAATACTTTTGAACTTTGCATTTAAATCATCGTCAATTCTTCTCAAAGTATCCGCTTTCAATTTTCGGTCTGTTAACACTTGTGGAGGGGCGACACAGTTTGCAGTGATATCATATTGAGCAAATTCTCTGGCAAGTCCAGTGACGATCGCATGGACCCCACCTTTAGCTGCATTATAGCCCGCGTGATTCCACAAACCATTTCGAACTGAATCTCCACCAATGTTAATAATTCTGCCATACTCTCTTTCTACCATATGAGGAAGAACGGCTTTACATCCCCAAATAGTTGTCCATAAGTTTCGATCAAGCGTCGTCTTCAATGTTTCAGCGGTATGTTCAAGAAATGGTAGAATCACCCCACCACCAGCATTATTAACAAGAATATCTACTTTTCCAAAACTATCGATCGCTTTATTTACCATCGCATAGGAATGTTCTTCTTTACTAAGATCCCCAATATAATAGTCTGTTTTAACACTATACTCTTCTGCAATTGCCTGCGCATTTTCAATCACAGGATCAGAAGTAGCTGCTAATAAGACATCAGCTCCATCCTCTGCAAGTCTTTTGGCAATGTTAAGACCTATTCCTTTAGATGCTCCTGTAATGATTGCTGATTTTCCGGCTAATTTTTTACAACTATTCATATGCTAGAGCTCCCCCTGCTAGACTCATATTAATTTTTTACTGGACTATTAATCTCTTTTAAATTTTCAACACTTCCAAATGCAGCTTTTCTTGGATCTGGAACCGTTCCCCAAATATCAATGGATTCAATGTGCGGTTGCAAATAGCGCGGTTTACGAGGTTCTTCCTCTGGAAATTCTTCCATTCCCATTGTAAACTCTACCGTTAAATTATCTGGGTCAAGGAAATACAAGAAAATACTTCCAGATGGTAAATGACGTCCTGGACCATGAACAATCGGAACATCATTATTCGCGAGTCTAGTTCTTCCAATACCAATATCATTAATATCTACGACTTTAAAGGCAATGTGGTGTAGTTGTGGTTTTGTACCGTTTGCTACAGCAAAAGAATGGTGGTATGGATTAGGGTGACAACGCATAAAGGTAATACCGTTACCAACCATATCTGACACCTTAAAATTCATCACTTCTCTAAAGAACTTAACAGCCTTTTCGTATTCTGGTATTTTTACAACAACATGACTTAATGTTTCAAATTTCGTAATATCGTTATTGAAATCACGAGGAAGATGATATTGATAATTGTAAAATTCTAATGTCGCACCTGAATGCGGTTCAGTAAAACGAAATGTTTTTGTTTGTTTTAATAGATTTTGTTCTTCTTCATCAATATAATAAGGATCTAAACCGTGTTCTTGAAAATGCTCGAATGCAATTTCAACTTGTTCATCACTTTCTAGCTCAAAACCAATTCGTTTAAGCCCAGGCTCTCTATCTGTTTGATAAAGAATGAGATTATGGTGGTCACTAGTACATCTTAAAAAGACTGGTTCGTTTTCTTTAGCCGAAACACACTCTAACCCGACCATTTTGGTATAAAACTCTTTGGAACTTTCAATATCTGATACATTTAATGCCACATAACCTAATTTCCTGTACCTAATCATCTCTTTACCCCTTCTCTTATTATTATAGAATAATACTTACTTTTCCCTGTGGTCTAAGTGCAGCTAAATCAAGAACTACCTTCTTTTGTTGAATCTTAATATCCTCTCCGTTGATAACAAGCTTGAATTTGATTTGACCTACATAGTTATCCATAAACTCCCTTTTAATTCGGTAGGTTGAGAAATTACAAGTTACATTTGTTACTCCGTCAACTGTCTCGTGAATGCGAATATTCGTGTACATGTGGCGCGTAGTAGAATGAGGAAATTCAACATGGGCTTCCTTTTTAAGTAACCTTATTGCTCTTTGTACCAATCGATGATGATTATCAGCGATTAAGAAAAGATCCGTTTCATGATCCCCATCAGGGATATCTGTGGATGGTACCAGATAGGAACCATCCTCTGTGAATAATTCAGACCACTCCATTAATTTCCATTCATCTAAAAGATCTGCCTCTTGAAATAAATACGCTTCCACTAAATCTTTCGAAACTATACTTGCAACCGACATTTAAAACAACTCCTCCCCTATTATTCTTCTGACATCATTTTTTCCCATTGAAGCCAAAATGCACGCATATGGTATTCATCATAGTTCTTTGGAATTTCTCCTCTTAATTCCTTATGCATACCTTTAGATAGGTCATTCCAGCCTTCACCATTAGTAGCTTCATACCCTCTATGGCACAATTCAAGCGCTTCATTATCATCCGGTGTCGCAAAGCCACCTGGTCCTAAGAATTCTAAATAGTTATCTAAACGACGATGTCTTAGCTTTCGATCTTCCTCTTTTGGTCCAATCGCCCATTGTGTTGTTTCCATATAGGTTGGTGTTTTTGGATAGAAGGTTCGAATCGTGATTGCCATAATATTATTAATCACCAGATTTGGGAAGATAATCATGTTAAAGTCATGTTCGGCAATTCTTTTTGCTCTTTCTTCACCGAAGCGATCGATTAAACGTTGTCTGATTTCATCGATTTCTTTCTTTCCATCTTCTCCCCATGCGGGAATCCATTTTGCAACGGGACGGCCCCATGGATACATACCTGCTTTTTCTGTTACCACATGTCCATTACCTAAATCTCTTGCTATACTTAGCTCTTCTTTATTTTTGTCGTATTTAACGTTATTCGTTTCAATGACATAGTCAAAATAGGTTTTGTGAGTTGGCAGGGCATGATACCCATCAGCACTGTTTTCACACAGTAGCTTCCAGTTTGCTCTAATACTGTATTCTTGTGTTCCACGTACTATTTCCATCCCAATTTCAGACTGGTCAGCAACTAAATCAATATACTCCTTAGCTCCACCAAGATAGTCTTCTAAACTCATTGCATCCTTGTCGAAATTAACAAAAATAAATCCACGATAGCTTTCTAATCTTGGAACTCTGAATAAGTTCTTTGAGCCATCTGCGTTATGGTCTTCATGATAACCATCTTTTCCATCTGGCGTTCCTGCTAGTTCACCTTTGTTGTTAAAAGTCCACGCATGATAGAAGCAGCGAAATACTTTACTATTGCCTTGACGTTCCCGGCAAATCATTGCCCCCCTGTGTGGACAAGCATTGAGGAAGGCATTGACTTGTCCGTTACTGTCTTTATTAAAGATCAATGGGCGGCCACCAACCGTTCGGGTTTTGTATTCGTTTTCTTTTTCAACCTCAGACTCATGGCCTAAATAGAGCCAACATTTATTAAAGATTTCCTCTCTTTCTCTCTCAAAAATATCTTGATCAATAAAAGCTTTGTGTGGTACATTAAAAACACATTTTTCTCTGTCTATTTGTAGATATTTATGTTGAACTTGTACACCCTGACTCACAATAATCCCTCCCCTTTATAAGATTTAACTCATCCAAGAATTTCTGATTTAATCCCGAATCTCAGGAAATCGATATGAATTTTATTAAACTCTTCAGGATTCTCCCATTGCGGCCAATGTGCTGCATCCTGCTCCATTAAGTAAAATTTTTGATTAGGAAATTTTTGTGCATGAACTTGTGCTTCTTCCCAAGAAGCACCTGGATTATGGTTGGACCAGAAAATTAATGCTTCTGTTTTAATTTCAGATAGGAAGCTATTGTCTCGGTCTGTTGATTCGTTACTTATAACTCCTTCTGTAATTTTATACATAATTTGTGCAGCGCCTGGTTGGTTATAAATGTGATGTCTTAATTCGATTAATTCCTCGGTCACATCATTAGGATCATACATCAGCCACTCTAGTCTCTTTTTCACCGCTTCTCTCGACATCGTAGTAGCTGCACCCTTTGCTCTAGTTAACATATCATTTAATTCTTTCATTCCTTGCTCTGATCTCGGTGCAATCATTCCCGTGTTAATCACAATACGATTGACCAAATCCGGATATTTATAGGCAAACATGATTGCTACCTGTCCGCCAAGTGATTCACCGGAAATATTGATCTTTGTTGCCCCAATGGCTTCAACAAAATCTCTTAAATGCTGAACATAAGTATCAAGATTATAAACGATGTTTTCAGGCTTATCTGTAAAACCATGTCCAATCATATCTATTGAATAAACATGAAAATATTCAGCATGAGCTATGATGTTTCTAGCGTAAGCTTCAGCATGCCCCCCAGTACCATGTAAGAAAATTAATGGTTCTCCTTGACCAGTTTCAATGGCTCTTGTGCGAATATTCCCTGCTTGATAAAAAGATTGCTTCACTTCGTGACCGATAAAGTTATTCCAAATAGAAATCATATTTTTTGCCTCGCTCTCTACTATTCTATTGAATAGATTTTCTATTTTTTATCTGTTAAATGATAGTGCTTAAGAATGATGATCGAATCTTTATGTTGATTGTCGACAATCACCATTTAATTAGATTATAAGCACCCTATATACATATGTCAATATTTTTAGAAAATTTAATTTATTTATTTTTACAATCTTCTCGATCTATTAAAAAACCGACAAATAAAAGATATATTTGTCGGCTTTTTCTACTTTTTAGTTATTCCGTTGATAAATTTCATCTTACTGCTTCAATAAATGATTTTTGATAATTTCTAAGAACTTTTCATTATGATCATTTAATATTTTTTGTGCCTCGAGGATATTACCTTGTTCTAACATATTGATAATGATCTTATGCTCTGTGTGTGAAGTTTTTATATTATCCGTTTCCATTAATGCCAGTAACTGAAGTGATAGTAATAGCCTTACCATCCTCGTATACATGTCAATAAGAACATCACTTTGACTTTCCCTAATAATACGAAAATGGAAATCTTGGTTTAATTTTGCATAATCTTTTGTATTCTTGATATCCATTCTACTTTCAATTTCTTTTAAATCTTTAACCAAATTTGTGAGCCCACTATTATTTACTATCTTTTCCATAGCTAGGTCTTCTAAAAACTTCCTTATTCTCACAAGATCCCAAATTTCTGGATTGGTATATCCCTTTACAACCGTTTCTTTTCGAGGGATTTTCACCACAACCCCTTCGATGGTTAACGTATTAAAGGCTTCTCGAATAGGCGCTCTGCTTACACCAAATTTTTCTGCATATTTTATTTCAACCAGCTTATCACCTGGTTTTAATTTACCATGTATAATATCATTCATAATATCTTCCATAATAATATTTGAAATAGAATTATTATCAATATGATGAACAGTCATCATTACCCCTCCCATAAATTCACAAACAATACCCTCAATATTTAATCGTTACATTCATTATATGCTTTTTTAAAAGATTGGTAAATTTGATTTGTGATTATATGGGTACATCTAATAACCGTAATGCATTTTTATACTTTAATTGATCTTTGATCTCTTTTGACACTTCTAAATGATCAATCCAATGACCTGGATATTCTTCTTTTATGACATAAGGATAATCAGATCCAACAATTAATTGAGTAGAGCCATATAAGTCTATTAAATAATTTACTGTTTTCACATCATAAACAAGTGTATCGTAATAGATCTTTTGAGCATAGTAACTCGGCGGTTGTGGGCAGAATTCTCTAAATGGTTGATTGATATTCCACCCCTGATTTAATCTTGGAAGTATAGACGAAAAAGAACCTCCTCCATGACTAGAAATGATTTTTAATTTTGGGTATTTTTCTAATAAACCACCGGTTATTAAAGATGAAATAGCCAAGCCATTTTCGGTAGGAAAACCAACTAAGTTATTGACTAAGGGTGCCCCGACAAACCTTTCTTTTCCTTGCGGATGTAAGGCATGAATAAAAATGACCATCCCTTGTGCTTCAGCTTCTGCAAAAAATGGCTCAAAAAAAGGATCTCCTATTGATTTACCATTTATATTTGTCCCCACTTCAACTCCAACCACTCCATCATTCTTTTTCAATAGCCCCAGTTCTTTTGCGGCTAATTCTGGATCTTGAAGCGGTACCATTCCCAAGCCATAAAACCGCTTTGGATTTTCAGCGATTGCAACAGCTAATTGTTCATTGATATATCTGGAGAAATCTAATGTATCCTTGGCATTAAACCAATAAGACAAAAGCTGTGGCATGGGTGAGATGACCTGAATATCAACGTTTTCCTGATTCATATCCGCGATACGCTTCTGCGGGCTCCAAGATTGGTTCGTAATGGTACGGTAGTTTTTCCCTGAGATCATGACATGTCTATGGTTTGGCTGTCCACATACGCATTGAATCGCTGGCCATTGATCTCCCCCTACCCGATTAGACATATTTGGTAATGTTTCAGGTACAAAATGAGTATGAATATCGATAATCATGTTTTCACTCTTTCCATAATTAAGATATGTTTGTTAAAGAAATTTTAATGAAGTTGAAATAAAATTCAGGATCATAGACGTCCATGAAATAGATGTTTAGCCCATGTACAAATTTACACATGGGCTAAATGTTTCATTATCGATAAGTAAAGTTTGGTTTCCTTTTTTCTAAAAATGATTTTACTCCTTCTTGATAATCACTAGATGTAAAAGAATCAAGGATAATTTGGGCTGTTTCTTCTGAATCCTTTACAGCACCTTCTAATACTTCATTAATAATTCGTTTTGAATTATGCACGGCAAATTGAGCATTGTTACTAATTAATTTAGCATATTGATAGGCTTCTTCTACAAGCGTCTCAGAATCAATGATTCGATCAATAAGACCAATGCTTAGCGCTTCTTCAGCAGAAAGCAAACGACCAGTAAATAAAATATCCTTTGCTTTAGATGGACCCACAAGATCAACTACGTTTTTAGTCCCAGGTGTGTTATAAACAAGTCCTAATTTAGCAGGTGTAATGCCAAATACCCCTGAAGAATCAGAAAAACGGAAATCACATGCTACCGCAATTTCACAGCCACCCCCAACACAAAAACCTTGGATCATGGCGATACTCGGTTTTAAACTTTTGGCTATTTTCTCTTCTAAAATCATGGTAATGTCATTATATTCAGCAGCTCCTTCTGCCGTGGAACGTATCGTACTGAATTCATTGATATCAGCACCTGCAGAAAATGCTGTAGGACTGCTGCTTCTAAAAATAATTATTTTCACACTTGGATTCTCATTACATTCATCAACAAACTGAATAAGTTCTTTCCACATATCTAATGATAGTGCATTCCTTTTTTTGGGACGATTCATGTAGATTGTTCCTATTTCCTCTTCTATCTTCAAAAAAACTTTATTCTCTTGTTCCACCTTTAAGTAGCCTCCCTCCAAGGTTTATAATCAATAACTATTTTTCATTAAAATAGTGGATTGTCGACAATTAATAATTTCATATTATTACTAAAAAAAGGATAAGTCAACAGATTTTCCAGATAATTAGTTGATAAAGTGAAACTTCCATGAGTGGAGATTTTCTTATTCGGGTCGTCACTGTGACTTTAAACTATTGCTTCTCTTTCCGTGTATTTTACGCTTACTCTGAAAGTAAACCTACAACTTTTTTCTATTTGTGTTGGTATTTGCACCTAGAATCTTGTTACAGTAGATTCTGCATATTCGTAAGTTCTATCAATTATTCATTATTAGGGTTATTAACACTTTGAGACAAATCATAAATGATTTTTTCCAACATCTCTTGGAACCTCAACTGAATCAATACCTGTTATTTCGAAAAGATCACCTAACATTAACATTTCATCTGGGAAAGATTCTGCAAGTAGCTCTAGAGTAACTGTAATAAATATTCCAACTGCCGCACCATGTGGTACATGATAATGTGTACAAGAACAAAAAAGCTAGTTTCTTTTTATATGAAATTTTTGATAAATCATGATGAGTTGATCTAATTTCTGACTGATATAAATTGTCTTTTTACTATTAAAGCCAGTTACTGTAGCAGTATGAATCATTTCATTTCTCAGTTGCTTGATCCTATGCTCTAATTCATCTATTAATATCATACAAATTCTCCTATCCTTTCATTATCGTTAACTGTTATATATATATTGAAATTTAGTTGTGGGTTAAATCCACCTCTTGGTTCAGTTAAAGAAAAACAAGAAATCTTTTTTCCATCTACAATCGGTACAAGGTCTTTTAGTTTTTATTCTTCGTTACTAACGTATTGAACATTATTAGCATGACCACCAATCAAACGGGACAAATGTTCTATTTTGCTCTATCGTAATCATAGCAATAGTAATTGGGTCTAAGTTAATTCCTCCTTACTCTTCCGGTGTATTAATTCCCCAAAACCAGCTTTCTTTTCTTTTATTTGAAGTTCCTAATTATTCCCCACTAAATCTTCATCTACCTTCCCTTTCATTTTTAAGAACGTCCATTTTTAATGGAATTAATTCCTTATTTACGAAATCTCTTATCAATTTTTATACCATTCTTTGTTCTCCAGTTAATCTAGAATCCATTTAATATCTCTCCTTTTTGTTGATTGTCGACAATAATAACTTTATAGACTCATTATATAATTCTGAATATCTAAAGTAAATATGATAATTCTGAATATTAATTCAGTTTATCTGAAAAAAGATTGAAATATCAAAATTCAAATAGAACAAATAGATTTGCACCATGAAACCAAACAAAAGTAAGGTCCGATAAATGTTAAATCTAATACTGTAACAATGAAATAATTGATCCGATTGAAGATACCTCTTAGGGTTAACTCTTCGAGGGATTGGTAGAGGATTTACGTGAGGATCTATCGGATTATAAAATCGCCTGAACGTTCATATGATGAACAAATTAAAAAAGCCCACTTTAAAAGCTTTGCGGTCTTTTCATGTTTCCAAGCCTCGTGTCATAACAGTTGATAAGAAACCAGCCTATCCAGTCACCATTCAACAACTGAAACAGGAGAAAAAGATTCCTGAAGGCACCCAACTAAGACAAGTTAAATATCTCAATAACATTGTCGAACAAGATCATCGGTTAATCAAGAAGCGAGTTCATACGATGTTAGGGTTCACATCCTTTCGAACAGCAAAGGTCATAATTTCTGGAATAGAAGCGATGCATATGGTTGAAAAAGGGCAACTTGTTTTACAGGACAAGTCTGCCCAAAATCAAGTGAAAATCATCCATAAACTATTTGGAATCGCTGCTTAAAAAGAAATTCAGTTAAGAAATCTATATGCTTTTTTTAAACAAATCCAATCTTTGCACCAGAACCTTATATTTTATTTTATTTTATTTTTAATATATAAAGTGATGATATACTTATTGTTATTACATAAATCAGCAAAGGAAAAGGGAAGTATATATCAATTCCACAAAGAAAAGTTATCATATACACCCTAACAAGAACTTTCCCTCTTTTCCTTTCATCCTTTTCTACTTAGTAATTCCTCTGTGACTTTATCGGATGCCTGTTGAACTTGTTTGATTAATTTTGGAATGGTTTGCCTGTTTATTCTACGAGTTGGTCCAGCAATACTAACAGCTGCTATGACATTTCCTTTGTTATTTTTTACAGGAGCCGCTATTGATACAACCCCTTCATGAAGTTCTTCTTCACTCACGGCATATCCATGTAATCGAATTGTTTTTAGTAAATTCTTTAGCTTAATAGGATCTGTTATGGTTTTAGATGTATAGGAGGTTAGCCCCTTATTTATGACTTGTTCGATGATTGCATCTGATTGATTGGCTAACAATACTTGCCCAGTACTCGTACAATGAATTGGATTTTTCTTCCCTGCATGCGACAGTAAATGAACAGGATAAGAACTATCAATTTTCAGGAGGTACAAAGCCTGATGATCCTTGATAACTGAAATATGGGCCGTTTCACCAGTCATCTCTGCTAGTTTTTCTAAAATATCTAGCGACAAATGGCAAAGATCTAGCTTTGTAATGATCGTATGACTTAAGGCCAAAATGGATGCAGCCAAACGGTAAGACTTAGCAGATGGATCACGGACAATGAATCCTTCTTCTATCAATGTATGAACTAACCTATAAGCTGTACTTTGTCCAACTTTCAATCTACTTGCCATATCCTCTAACTGTAATTCGGGTTCTTCAACGGAGAATAAATTAAGAAGACGAAGAGAATTTCTTAATGATGAATAAGCATAATCGTTAACTGCAGGATACCTCAATCCGCGGTCACCCCCTTTCTAATAGTCCTGGAATATATCCTAGTCTATTCGATACTTCATTTGCTGCCTCTATGATCAATTCTGTAAAACGATTAATTTTAGAATCACCGATACGTTCTCTTGTCCCTACTAAGGTCACTGCGGCTACAACTTCATCGGTATAGTCCCGAACTGGCGCCGCAATACTCACAACATTTTCATGCATTTCATCTAAACATATAGCATACCCTTGTTTTTTGATCTGGCTTAATTGACGTTTCAATTGTTCAGGGTCTGTCGGGCTGTTTGGACCCATCCTTGGAAGTCCTTCATCCAGAATTCTATCAACGATATATTGTTTTGTCTGAAAAGCTAGTAAGATTTTTCCGGCACTTGTACAAGTGACTGGGTTCTTTTTTCCAATAGAAGATAGTAGAGGCATGGGGTTCGCACATTCCATTTTATGAACGTAGGTTATTTCCTTTCCTTCTAAAATCGCAATATGAGCCGTTTCCCCTAAATCAGCCACTAATTTTTTTAATATATCTTTCGATTCCCGGTGAATTTCTAAATCAGATGTAACGACTCCACTTATAGAAAGTAATGAAAATCCAAGACTATATTTTCTCCCTTCTTTTTGTAAAAAACCTTCCGCTACCAAATCACTTACCAGGCGGCTGGCGGTACTTTTATTTAATAGAAGGGTATTCGCTATTTCGGTCAATCCCCAAACTGATTTTTCGATTGTAAAAAGCTTTAAAATCTGAAGCCCATTTTGGACAGACTGTAAGGCAGCCGTTTTCTTTTTGGTTGGGATCATATCATTCACCTCAAAAATTTTATTTGTTTCGTATATAAGAAGTTAACGCTATATTTTTTAATATTTTAATTATAATATATATTCAAACAATATAAAATATTTTAAAAAAGGGGATGGAAATAATGAGAACACAAGTAGGAATTATCGGAGCTGGACCAGCTGGTCTTATATTGGCACAACTTCTTCATCAACAAGGCATTGATTCCGTTATATTAGAGCGTAGATCAAGAGACAATATCGAGGGAACCGTAAAGGCTGGTATTTTAGAACAAACGACGATTGATATCTTAAGAGAAATTGGTGTTGGCGATCGCATGAATCGTGAAGGTCATTTTCATGATGGGAACTACTTTCAATTTAATGGCCAAAGACGCCGTATTGATTTAAAAAAATATACCGGTGGAAAGCAAGTGGTTGTTTATCCACAGCATGAAGTGATTGTCGATCTAGTCAACGCTCGCCATGAAAATGGCAAAGATATTATCTTTGACGTAGAGGATGTCACGTTACATGATGTCGATACAAACGAACCAAAAATCAGATATCGTAAAAACGGGATGGACGAAGAACTCGTTTGCGATTTTATCGCAGGCTGTGACGGGTATCATGGACCAAGCCGTCAAGCGATTCCTGATCATATCAGAAAAGAACATATACATATGTATAAAGATGGCTGGTTAGGGATTCTGTCTGATTCTGCTCCAGCAGCAGATGAACTTGTTTATGCCAACCATGACAATGGTTTTGCTTTATTAAGTACACGTACTCCTATTTTACAACGCCACTATCTACAGGTAGATGCAAACGATGATATTGCCAATTGGTCAGATGACAGAATTTGGACGGAATTAAATGAAAGAACGAAAACTCACGATGGATGGCAAATCCCCGATGGACCGATTAACTCAAAAGGAATCATCCAAATGCGCAGTTTCATTTGTGAAACCATGCAATATGGCCGCCTATTTATTGCAGGTGATGCTGCCCATACCGTTCCACCTACAGGCGCCAAAGGACTTAACTTGGCTGCTACGGATGTCAAAGTAATGGCTCGTGGCATTATAGAATTCTACCAAGCTGGTAGCCACGATATCCTTGAGCGTTATTCAGAAATATGTCTTCGTCGTGTTTGGAAAGCAGAACGCTTCTCTTCTTTCATGACAAAACTTCTTCATACAAATCCAAATTATGATTCATTTGAACGTGGTATTCAATTGGCTGATCTTGATTACTATACTTCATCTGAAGCAGGATTAATAACGATTGCTGAGAACTATGTCGGCATGCCAATCGAATGGGAAAAAGCAGGAGACTCACAGTTGTTAGTAAAGTAAATCTATCTTTATCGTTAGTATTTAGAAGATATCAATATATTTCATTTTTGTTCCACACAGAAGAATACTAATCTTATAGATGAAGTGAAAAGTGCTGTATTTTCGTGGGAATCCAAAATATAAAATCAATTTATAATTTTCAATAAGTGGAGGAATGAATGATGACGATTGAATTAAGCATGCTTGTCCCACATGCACCAAGTCTTTGCCATGAGGACCAAGCACCAGATTTCCAACAAGGGATTATTGATGGTTTAAAAGAAGTTGCTAAGGAAGTTGAACAAATCGGACCTGATGTGGTTGTTTTAGTGTCTTGTCACTGGCCCTCTACTTTTGCCCATTATGTTGACTGTAATCCAGTTCATACAGGGTTCCTGACTGCACAGGAAGCTCCAGATATGATTAAAGATGTGCCATATCATTACCCAGGTGATGAAGATTTAGCAAATCAACTTGTTCAAGCAGGAAAAAAGGCTGAAATTCCTGTGGAAGGGGCATATGGCGATCATTTCGAGTGGGATTATGGCACAATTGTACCTTTACGTTATCTTGTTCCAAATGAAGATATTCCTGTTATCAACCTGTCTGTAACATTGGCTGCTAATATTGAAGAAACTTATAAATGGGGTCAAGAGATTGCTAAGGTTCTACAGGAAACCGAGAAGAAGGTCGTTTTCATAGCAAGTGGTGCCCTATCTCATAACTTAGTACGTGGAAGACATCATATGCCAACGATTGCTGAGCATTCCCTAGACAAAGAGTTTGTCGATTTATTGATGAATAAAGATTATAAAGCTGCTTACCAAATGCTTCCGCAATATGCAAGTATGGCAAAAGTGGAATCAGGCGGCCGCCACGTAGCCATGTTACTTGGTGTTATTGATGAAGATTGTACGCCAGTCTATTTTGCAGACGGACAATCATCAGGAAGCTGGAATCCTCTCATAACATTTGGAAAAACGAAGATTTCTAGTTTAAAAGAGAATACTGAAGAGGAATATGTAAAGTAAATTCCATTTTCAATAAATTTTTATCTTCTCGGATTTTGATCCACAAACAAAAGTAGGAGCATTGATCAGTAAAGACCACTATGAGCGTGTTCTAAGCTATGTTAAGTTAGCAAAAGAAGTAGAGTCTGGAATTATCTGGGCAAACACATGATTTTTCGTGATCTTCGTACACTATTTGGTAGAATGAAGCAAAGTGGTATTGGTCGTGAAGGTGGACTCCACAGCTTTGAATTCTATTCAGAACTATCTAATATTTGTATTAAACTATAAAAGACAAGTCTAAAATATAAAAGTCATAAAAAGGTTACTCTTAAACAAATTGAGAGACTAACCTTTTTATGACTTTTTTCGCTAATATAGCTTTGAAATATGGGTATAAGTAGTTTTTAACCTGCGAAAAGTAAAGTGAAAAAGCCTGAGATCATAATGACCCATGTAGAAATTTTTAAAAAGAGTGCTTGTTTAATAAGCTTATCTATTTTCACCCCTACAAAACCTCCCAATACTAATGCCACACAAAACCATAGGGAATGTTCAATCACTTCTTTATTGATTAATCCTATGAAAATATAATTAAAGAAAGTGAGTATCGCTACGACAAAACCTAATAAGGCGATATTGGCACGAAATACATTTTTATCAGCCTTTTGATTTGTCATGAATAGCGCAATAGGAAGTCCCATCAATCCAATACTTCCATTTAACAAACCACTTACAGAACCAACTGTGACAAGTGCAGCTTTTTCGTTCTTTACGCTGAAGCTTTTCCCTTTCCAGAGACACACACCAAAAAATAAAACCAATAATCCAGTGACTACCTTTAGGTAGAACTCATCTATTATCACTAATAAATAAGTCCCTAAGGGAGTAAAGAGAATGATAAAAATCAATAACATCTTAACTTCTTTAAATTCGGTGTGGGACCTTTCTCGGAGATAGATATAAAAATTAATAAGGATACATAAAATCCCAACGATAGGCACAACCATTTGTAAAGGAACGAATAATGAAAGAAAAGGAACCGCAACAACAGCAAAACCGAAACCCGTAATTCCTTGAATAAAGGCAGCAAAAAAAATGATAATAAAACCAATAATGAGAACGGACATTTCCATCATTAACCCCTCCTTTGCAGCTTGATATTTCCATTTATTTCAACTATTTTCAAACCATATCCTCCCCTTTTTCCTTCCTTTTTGATAAATCAATATTAACATGTAACAAAGCCTATTCTAATCGGATCTCACCCCCAATTAGAATAGGCTTCTATAGTTTTTGTATCATGAATCTTTTAAGTCATAATTAATTCCCTAAAAGAGTACTACTCCGCATATCATTTACTAGCCGTTCAAGCCCTTCTTGTTCCCCTTCTCCATTCACTACTTCTTTTGTCATACTTAATAATTGTTTTAGAAACTGAACAAACATATCATTTTCTTGTTGAAACAATTCATCCCATTTTTGTTCTAGTTCTTTTTGATAAATGGATAAGTCCTGACCATTAGATTTAACATCCTCCATCGAATCAATCAATTCATAGAGGTCTTGAGACCACTTTTCAAAATTGAACATATTATTTCACCCCATAAATATTCATCTATTGACGATAAAACCAATAGATGAATAGAGTATTAGATTGTATTAAATTCGCCCGTCGAATTTGCGCCCAGAGGCTTAACTTCATTCAACCGAGGTCTGAATCCCCACTGAATTAAAGAGCTAGTCGCATTCATCCCCCACTTGTAGAAGTGGAGGATGAATGAAGTTAAATCATTGGTAATGGACTAATTCTCTTGGCTCCTAATAGTTCCAGATCTCTTCCCATAATCTTGAGCGTATTTTCTAATCTTATATTTTGCAATTCTAAAATTCTGCGCCGCTTCTCTGCTGAACCGCAATATTTAATCATAATATCTCTACCTACTGCAATATGTCTCGGTTCATCCGCTACAACAGACTTTTCAATATCCTTTAACAATTCAACTGGTAGTAAACCATAAGTCATACTTTCATCTGGTGTTAGTGTTCCAAAGCCAAATAGATAGGTGAGAATGACTTCACCAGTTAATTGTAAATTGACAGCAATCTCGGCCGGATCATCATATTCATTTGTTAATTGAAATTGTTTAATCACTTCTGGACTTACGTCATAGTCTTGAAGTCTTGGGCTTCCACCATAATATTTGCACCATTTTCCCCACACTCTTTGGTGTTGAACTTCGTCAATAATTTGCTGCGCTAAGCGAATGCGGATGCCAAGATCGTCAGAATTCTTTTCTAACATGACAATTTCTTTGGAAGGAGGATGAACTCCATTATAAAACTCACGCCATGCTAACCTTGCACAAAATTCAACTAAATTGGCTCTGCGTGTTTCCTCATCTAATTCAATCGGCTCCCAATTTTCCTTGTGAAAAAAGTTTTCAGCAAACGCTTCAGACTTTTTCATGATTTTTTCTGTGAATTCTTCTGGACTCCACTCCATTAATTCCTCGTCGGATAACTCTTGATACTTAGGTAATTGAACAGCAACTGTCATTTTACAACATCCCCTCTCAAATAATAAATATATATAATGAAATTTATTAGCTTATTTTAAAACATGTCGTTTGATTTCAACCTTATCTAAATCCTCTGGAACGACGATTTCTCCTGTAAAATATTCAGCTGTTTCATGATAGGCCTTTTCTGGATCGACTTCAGGTAAGAAGTGAGTCAGAACCACCTTTTTCACATTAGCTTTTGTTGCAATTTCCCCAACTTGTTTCGTTGAACAATGTTCTTTTTGTAATTCATCCCAAATTTTTTCTAGTGCAGGACTGAATTTTCCAACGGTTAAGCAAGCATCTATAACTAATAGATCGGCACCTTCTGCTAACTTAATGATTCCATCATGTGGAGCTGTATCTCCAGAAAAAACAATGACTTGATCATCAATTTCGACTCGATAACCATAGGTAGATACATTATGAATCATCGGCTCAACAGTTAACTTTAATGAAAGTGGATTTTCCACTGGACCTGCCTGTTCAATTTCAATGATGCGTACATCACGAATACCAGCTTCCGGTCTTCCTAGTGAACAGCGGTAATCAATATCCTCTTTATATAAATCTAGAATTTTTTCATGAAATTCCTTCGTTCCTTTAGGGCCAATGATCGTTAATTCTGATCGTCCACGACCCCATCCTCCGACTAAAAACTGGCCATAACCAAAGGTATGATCGGAATGAAGATGTGTAAACCATAACTGTTTAATTGATTCTGGCTGGATACCAGATTTTAACAGTTGATTGGTTGTTCCCTCACCACAATCGATTAGGATGGTTTCATTTCCTACCGATAATGTCTGCGCCGGTCCTGATCGTTTCACATCCGGACGTGGACTTCCTGTTCCTAACATCGTTACCGTAATATTTTCCATAACAACAACTCCTAAATTAGCTTTTTATTTTAAACAAACATTGGATATTGACGCTTTTCCTTTTGAACAGACACCCATTTGACAGTGGTGAATTTTTCAATAATCCATTGTCCTCCAAATCTACCTATTCCTGAATCTTTTTCACCGCCAAAAGGCATGGAAGGTTCACTATTAACGGTTTGGTCGTTTATATGCACCATTCCCGTTTGTAATTGTTTGGCAACTTCGATCGCTCTTTCCGTAGATGAGCTAAATACAGAAGCTGTTAATCCATAGCGTGTATCATTGGCTACAGAAACTGCTTCCTCTTCGCTGTCAACCGGAATAACGAGAGCAATGGGACCAAAGATCTCCTCTTGAGCAATACTCATACGATTATCGACATCCGTTAAAATAAACGGACTCACCACATTTCCTTCTACTTTTCCTTCTAGATATACGGTTGCCCCTGATTGTTTTCCTTTATTGACAAGGGACAATACTTGATCGGTCTGTTTTCCATCAATCAACGGCCCAATCATCGTGTCATCTTGTCTAGGATCTCCAACCTTTAAAGCGTTTACCTTTTCTTTAAACTGTTTAATGAAAGCAGGATAGATGCTTCTGCTTACAATGATCCGGTTAATGGCCATACAAATTTGACCTTGATGCAGAAACTTTCCAAAAGCAGCTGCCTCGACAGCTTGCCCTAGATCAGCATCATCCAAGACAATAAAGGCATTGTTTCCACCTAACTCAAGCGAAGCTTCCTTCAAATTTTGTCCAGCTAGAGCACCGATTCTCTTGCCTATCTCTGTTGAACCAGTGAAAGAAACCACTCTTGGAATCGGATGCTCGACTACTGCATCACCCACTTCTGATCCAGATCCAATAATGACACTGATCAAACCTTTTGGTATTCCAGCATCCTCAAATAGCTTAGCAATGTAACTTCCACCGGAAATTGGAGTATTAGAAGCTGGTTTGACTACTACCCCATTACCCGTCGCCAACGCCGGGGCGATCGAACGCATCGATAAAGATAGCGGAAAATTCCATGATGTAATGACATTGACAACTCCAACTGGTTCCCGGTAGATTTGATTCTCTTTTCCAGGAATAGTGGAAGGCATTACCGCCTCATTCATTTTATACGGGTAGGTTGCAGCTTCTTTAATCAAGGCAATAGAAGAATTCACTTCTATCCTGGCCTTGACCTTTGTTGAACCCGTTTCATTTCTTAAAAGCTCTATTGCTTCTTCTCTCCTATCCGCTAAAAGAGAAGCAGCATTTTCTATGATCCTAGCACGGTGATCAGGAGAAAGACTGATCCACTCCTTTTGGACGCGAAAAGCAGTTTCATATGCCTCATTAACATCCTCACGGTTTGCTAATTTATGAGATACTAGGACTTCCCCTGTGTATGGATTTCTGTTATTAGCATGCTTTTCACTTGACCCCTCTCGCCAAACACCGCCAATCGGCATGGTATTCCATTGCGAATAATTCATGAACATCCTCTCCCTCTAGTCGCTCGCTTTAAAGTTAAATCCATTAATGTAATACAACTGTTGGCTCTTTCGTTATTTCCTCACCTTCTTTTTTATGTGGAGGTCTTAAGAATAGAAATGTTATGACTACACCTGACAAAAGAATCAAGGAAGTAAGATAGAAGGCGTTGTCAAAACTTTGAGTAGCCTCGACAATATATCCCGTAACAACAGGTGCAATAAGTCCTGGCAATGTTTGAAATACTTGTAACACACCGCCATGTGCGCCCGCTTGTCCTGGTAATGTTTCGGCAAGCACAGGACCAACGACTCCCCCTGCACTTGCAACGGCCATACCACCAATAGTAAGAGCAACAATGGCAAGAGTTGATGACTGTACAGAGACCGTTAAAAGCATGGCTACGGTCGCAACTAAGAGTGATCCTGCACACCAATAAGCTCTAGCAATTTTTCTGCTTCCGGTTTTGTCAAGAAGATAGTCAGCGATTCTTCCGCCGCCCATAATTCCTAATGCAGCTCCAAGCCATGGAAACATTAACGCAAATCCCATTGAATTAAGATCAAACCCACGCTGCATGTTTAAATAACCAGGCAGCCATGTCATTAAGAAGAATAGAGCGTAACCAAAACAGAAAGCGGCCCACCAGTTAGCAATAATCGTTTTTCGAACTCCTTTTGGAATGCTTAGCAATTCTTTAATAGACTTCTTCTCTCCATTTGTTTCAGTAGACGCTGAAGCTTTATTCTGTTGTTGCTGTTCAAGAATCCACTTCTTCTCACTTTCACTTACATATTTGTTATTCTCCGGACGATCAGTAAATAGTTTTTTCCATCCAATTACCCAAAGAAATCCTAGTACCCCCATAACGTAAAACGGCATTCTCCAACCAAATTGAGCAATCATCCATCCAAGAACCGGTGCCGCAATCGCAGGTCCTAAAAACACACCTCCGAAAGCAAAACCATACGCGGTTGAGTATTCTTTAGGGCTTACCCAATTCGAAATGACTTTAATTCCATTTGACTGTGTAGGACCTTCTCCAACTCCAAAGAAAACACGTGAGATAAAGAAGGTAATTAGATTCCACGCTCCTGCTGTGGCAACTGTAAAAGCTGACCAAACGACTACACCCCAAGTGTACATCTTCTTTGGTCCCAGTTTGTCTGCCCCTATCCCTGCGATAAAGGAGAAAGGAACAAGTCCCCAGAAAAAGGCACTTAACACCCAGCCCCATTGCGAGGCTGAAAATCCAAACTCTTTCATAATAGGCTCTGTAGCAAGAGAAATGACAATCCGATCCACAAAATTGATAATCATGAGGATGGACAAAAATAAGATAATGAACCACCGGAATTTGTTTTTGAACATAAACATTCCCCCCAATAAAATGAAATAGAACCTTAAGAGTTCACTATCAATTAAATTTAATTACTGGCTTGATAGAAATTCCTTTTTCCGCATCCTCACAAGCTTGATTAATTTCTTCTAAACTATAGAAATCCATTAATTTATCAAACGGTAGTTGTCCCTTTTTATATAATTCAATTAACTTTGGAATAAATACCTGCGGGTTTCCACTTCCTTCAACTACTCCTGTAATCGTCCGTTCAGAACGGATTGTTTTTACATCCAAACTGACTTCTGTCCCGATGGGTGGAGCTCCAATCACGGCTGCTGTTCCAGATACGGCCAAACAATCAACAGCCTGTCTTAAGACTTGTGGTACTCCACTTGTTTCTAATGAATAGTTAACCCCTTTTTTCGTAATTTCCATAATAGCCTCTAGCGCATCTTCTCTCTTCGGATTGATTGTATGTGTTGCTCCCAGCTCTTTCGCCAACTGGAGTCTTTCTTCATAAATATCAATGGCTAGTATCGTCGTACAACCTGCTACTTTAGCGGCCATGACAGAACTTAATCCAACAGAACCGCATCCAAATACCGCCACACTGGATCCTGGTTCAGGCTTTAATTTATTTAAAATGGCACCGCAGCCAGTTTGAATCCCACATCCCAGCGGTCCTAATATTTCAAGTGGAACGTCTTTTGGGACCTTTACCACATTTCTTGCATTTGTCACAGCGTAGTAAGAAAAGCTAGATTGACCAAACAAATGGGATAATGGCTCTCCTTCATCTTTCAAACGGCTTGTCCCATCACTCATTTTCCCGCCAAAATTAAGTTGAAAGAAATTTTCACAAGCGTATGTTTTTCCTTCGTAACAGCTTGGGCATGCACCACATGAGCTATAGCTTAAAACCACATGATCCCCCTGTTCAATGCCTGTAACTCCTTCTCCCACTTTTTCAACTATTCCTGAACCCTCATGACCTAATACAGCTGGTAGTTTCACTGGAAACTGTTGGTCTCTGACAATCAAATCCGTATGGCATATTCCAGAGCCTACTAGCCTTATAAGTACTTCGCCAACATCTGGACCATCTAACTGAATTTCTTTAATATGAAATGGAGCCCCTTTTTCTGAAACCACTGCTGCTTTTGTAATCATCGTTTTCCTCCTTCATTAACATTCTGAGCTTTCGGCAATAAGGTGATATCAAGTTTTGAAATGATTGTACATTTCTCACTGATAAGTAATTTGTACAACGCTTACAAATTTTTTAGTAACCTCTTCTTTTCCCCTAAACACTTTTCATGAAATGCAATAACGTGTCACCGCAAGACTCAAACCTCTCTCTTTTTCACAAAATGTGATAAAGTGTCGTCGCAAGATTTAAACCTCTTGCTTTTTCATAAAATGTGATAAAGTGTCTGCATAAGATTTAAACCTCTTACTTTTTCACAACATAGGGAAAATTAGAGACGAAAGAATGATTATCCTCGTCTTACATAAAATATGTAAAGTTGATATATTGAATTTATCTAATTTTTAGAATATTGTCAACTATTTATTTAATCTAATTTTTACAAATTTTTTTCTATACAAGATGTTCCTACTGTTTTTGAGTTTATTTTAGGTCCAATCACAGTATTCACTAACAAAGGATAAAATAAAAAAGTTGCAGCTAAGAATGGCTGCAACTCTTAATTTTTATAGATTTTTACTAGCATAGTCAAACACTTGAATAGCCGCCCCTACAACCATAGCATCTCCATCAAAATCTCCTTTACTAAATTGGATATTTTCTTTTGGATTCTGATTGAGTGAAATATAGCGAACAATCTCTTCGTAGTAGCCAGGGTATTTGCTAATCAAAGGACCATTGACAATCACTAATTCTGAATTAAAAACAGTAGCCAAATTGGCTATACCGACACCAAGATATTTGGCAGATTCATAGATTACATCCCTTGTAGATACATCCTGTTCTGATAATAAATTTAATATTTGTTCAACCGGTGTAAAATCTTTTAACTTTTCTTGAAAGAAGTAGGGGGAACACTCTTTTATTTTATCTAGAATGGCATAGAGCGAAGTATAAGCAACCATACATCCTTTTCTTCCGCAAAAACAATCTTTTCCGTTCATATTAATGACCATATGACCATAGCCACTGACATCGCTACTTTCAACGTTCACTAATTTCCCATCTAAAATAACTCCACATCCCCATGTCCATCCAACGATTACATTTAGTATATTATGATAAGCTTGTTTTCTTTTATACTCTGCAAGAACCCCTGTATTGGCACCATTATCAAGTTTCACTAAAACAGGAAACGTTTCCTTTATATTTTCGACAATAGAGATATTTTCCCAACCATGAGTCAAAAAAGGCTCCGAGTTTAGAATCAATCCCTTTTCTCGATCTAAAGGTCCAATCGCCCCAATGCCAATTCCAAGTAACTCATTTACCGTAAAGTGATGTGCATTCATAAACTCATTAATAGTATTTTTCATTTCTTCTATCACCACTTCAGGCGTATGTCTAACTGTCATTCTAATTGTTTTCTGACTCAACTTATCAAACAGTAAGTCAAATAAAACAATCCTTATATCGTACCTTGTAATTTGAATACCAATAATATAACTGCTTTTTGGATTGACTTGGTAAAGGGTTGGAGGCCTTCCTCCTTCAGAATTACCTTGCCCAATGATACAAGTATAGCCCTTATCTAAAAGCTCTTTTAAGGACCGATCCACTTTCCCCCGATTAATTTGAGTTTGTGTAATAATTTCTGCCCTTGATATCGGTCCGTTATCATAAATGCATAGATAAATGGCTTTTGTCAGTTGATTGTGGCTGGAGTGATCTTTAAAAAACTGAGATAACATGTTCATCCCTACCCGTTTATTATACTTACTATGATAGTACCACATTTCTTTTCGGGAAAATCAAATTATTTTACTTAACTCCCTTTCCCTTAGTTGTTAAGTTCTAGTGTATTTCTTAAGTTAAATTGAGAATTGCCGCCTTAAAAACGTCAATTATTTTTAATATTACTTATCAAAAGTCCTCGATGTCGAAACTATAGTGAAAGCTCTTCTCCACCCTGATGTTTCAATTTTTGAGAAGTAGCAATTATAACATTCCAAAACTTGTAAAAGTGAGAAAGCCCCCCCCCCACAACAAGAGGGTGATTAACCAGTACTGATTTTTTATTTACTCATAATTAATTCCAAAAGATCCGATATCCATGCTTTAGAAAATCGCTGCGGTTTTCTGACCATCCATAAATTCCTCGTGAGATTGACTCCATCAATACTAACTTCCCGTAAAGTACCTTGTTCTAATTCCCTGCTAACCGTTAGTCTTGGTAGAATACTAACCCCAAGTCCTGCTTCAACAGCACTTTTGATTGCTTGTGTGCTTCCAATTTCCATATAACTATCTATTTTTTCTAAAACTCCATATTCCTTTAACATATTTTCAACAATCAGCCGTGTTCCTGAGATGGATTCACGCCAGATCATCCTCTCATTTACTAGCTTTTCGAGGTCTATCTTTTTTTCCCATTTATGGTCAGGTGCACAAACAAGAATCAATTCGTCATCTGCAAATTTCTCAACCGTTAAGTCGTTATTTTCAACAATCCCTTCGACCAAAGCCAGATCAATCACATCATTTGTTAAATCTTCCAAAATACTAGGAGTATTTTTAATCGTCAGCGTTACTTTAATGTCCGGTTTCTGTTTTTTAAACCTTCCTAACAAGCTAGGTAATAAATATTCCCCAATTGTAAAGGTGGCTCCTACTTGGAGGTTGGCATTGTATTTTTCTGTTTCCTGTTGAACAGCCTCTTTTGAACGATTAAAATCATTCACAATAGTCTTAGCATAGGGGTACAATATTTTGCCTGCTTCGGTTACCTTTAACTTTCCCCCTGTTCGATCGAATAACAAAGTACCATAAAAGTTTTCCAATTGATTAATTTGTCTTGTTACAGCTGGTTGAGAGACAAAACTTAATCTGGCTGCTTGACTAATACTTCCTTCGTCTACTACTAAACAGAACATTTTCAAGTTTTCAATATTCAATACAGTCACCTTCATAGTTAAGTATTTACTAAAATATTAACATATCTCTCTATAAAATCAGATCTATTTACTTAGGTATTACAGTTTATTATACCCTATGATTTAATTGCAATTTACTATCATGTTCTCCTTTGATAATGTAATAAACAAGAGCTACAACCTTCACCTAGACTTCTCACCTTCTAATATTCTATAACATTCTCGAAAGAAAGAAGGAGATAAAATGAAGGAACAATGGAAAATCCTATTCCAACTTTTTTGGACTTTTTTCAAAATTGCTCCTTCCACTTTTGGAGGGGGATTTGCGATGATCCCTTTAATTGAAACAGAAGTAGTAGAAAAGAAAAAATGGTTAAACAGTGAAGACGTGACGGACGTGTTTGCCTTATCCCAATCCGTGCCAGGGGCTGTTGCGATTAATTCAGCATCCTTTATTGGACACCGAATAAGCGGAGTGAAAGGTGCGATTGCTGCCTTAATTGGAGTTTCACTACCTACCTTTTTAATTGTCCTCTCTCTTGGACTATCTTATTTCCTTATAGCAGGAAATCCAAAATTAGAGGCTTCATTTATGGCCATTCGACCTGCCATCGTGGCAATCATCGTTTACGCTGCTATTAAAGTAGCGAAAACAGCGATTGTCGACAAGTTCACCTTTTTCATCACCGTGATTGGAGTTCCATTGTTATTCTTTCTTCACCCCATATTAGCAATCGTAACAGGAGCTGCTTTAGGAGTTGTCTCATTGTTTGTAAAAAGAAAATGGGGTCATGAAAAGCCAGCGAATGATAGTAAAGATCAGGATAAACTCGAAAACAAACTTGAGTATTACATGGGAGCTGGAATTTAAGGAAGGGAGTGAGCGTAATGGTACTATGGCAACTATTCTATACATTTTTTATCATTGGCTTTGTATCGTTCGGAGGCGGATATGCCATGATCCCGATTATTGAAACCGAGGTTATGCAGCATGGGTGGATGACTTCTGAACAACTGACAAACATGATTGCCATTGCGGGAATGTCTCCCGGTCCGATTGGCGCTAATATAGCTGTTTTAATTGGATACTCTACCGCAGGCTTACCTGGAGCCATCATCTCTACTCTTGGAATATTACTCCCTTCCCTTATTTTAGTCCTGATTGTAGCTACCTTTTTTATGAAACTTCATCATCATCCGATTGTTCAATCCATGTTCTACGGATTGAAACCGATTGTTACGAGTCTAATCCTCTATGCAGCTATTAGTTTTGCACTTTCCAATAACCTCATTACACTTGATGTGTCATTACATACAATCAGTTTATTATTCATCTTTACATTATCATTGTTCGTTCTAGTAAAATTCCGCTGGAATCCAATTTATGTTATTGCTCTTTCTGGATTAGTAGGTGTTCTCTTTTATTCTTGAATGGTACAAAAAATCTGGTTCTGGTGCAAATACCGTAAGCCCGAATTATAAAAAGTAAGTGCACCTTCCCGGTACGCATGAAAAATAGCCGTGTATCACGATTTTTTTAATCGAATATGCGGCTTATTTTATTTTCTGTTACATGCTGCCTGGATCATTTTTGACCAGGGCATGTATTGATTTAAAATTTCAGGGTTTTGATGGATGCTGATATTCGATAGGTCCGTCAAAAGTTTCTTTATGTATTCGTAGAAATCCACACCGTTACTTTTGGCGGTTTCTGCGATACTTAAACAGATGGCGTTTGCTTTTGCACCAGCTTCGTTGACCGAAAAAAGCCAATTTTTTCGACCAATTGAATTTTTCGTACAACAGTATAAGAAATCGTCTGTTGGCTTTGTTCTTCTGTGTGCTCAGAATCAGTAAAAGACGGGTCATCCTCAAATAAGGACACTTGCCCATCGGGTGCGTTGTATTTCGCTTTTTCTGTTTTAGAGCCATATAATAGCTTTGTTAAATGGCGAAGTTGTTCGGTTAACGCTTCATTCTGTTTAATAGCTTTATCTAGCTTTTCCGAAAGATCTTTGTTTTGTTGATTCGTATGAGCCAATTGCTCTTCAAGCAACCGAATTAATTTCTCATATTGATTTTCATTCGTAGAAGAAACGTTCACCATATCATTCGCCACTTTCCGTTCGATTTCGTTCTCCCTATTATAACCATTTCGAAGAGTCGGATAAAGATAAAAATACGAATTTAGAATACACCTTTTGACGATGATTGAATGACCTTTGGTTGCTGAATCGATAACCCTTCAAGGAGCCAGCGAAGCTCCTGTTGTGAAAGATTGCGTACTTCATTTTCATCTTTAGGCCATTGAAGTTTGCCGTTATCTAAACGCTTGTAGAGCATGGCAAAGCCATCACCATCAAAATATAAACATTTATATCGCTCTTTACTCCATCCAGAAAATAAGAAAATCGAATCACTATACGGATCCAACTCAAAAGAATCCTGAATCAGTGTGGCAAGTCCATCAATTCCTTTTCTCATATCTGTCTTCCCACAAATGATGTAGATATTTTCACGCTTGTATAATCGTGTCTCATAGATTTTTCAGCTCCCTCATGACGGTCTGGATCACGTGCTCATCTACGCCACCATAGAAGGATACTTCAACGTTTGCTGTTTTAATCGTGCAAATGCTTGTTGAAGGATCTTTTGAAGAAGTGGATGGTAAAGATTTTTTACTGTCTGGGTGTAGTGTAACGGGGACGATCGTCAATTTTTGATTCGGCATAGGAAAAGCACCTCCTTTAATTGATACGTTCATCGTACCAAGAGGTGCTGGGTGTTTATATGCGTTGTTTGAATGGGGGATTACAAAGTACCCTAGAGGGCAGACTCTTTTTTTAGTGTCTACTCTATAGGGTACATTTTAAGTAGTTGCTCTCTTGTTTTAATCTTTTGTTCAACTATAGCGCTTGAGCAATTAGCGAAGTCATATCATACCTTGATTTAATAAGCCTCAAAAGCTTGTAGCGTTCGCTGGACTATTAATGGCTTTAGTTCTTGTTAGTTTTTTTGTTAGATTTCCATTCAAGCCCACTTGAAACACATCCCATACTTACTATTAATATAATGATATATAATGTATTATGTAACCAATTTGGCATTAGATAACCTCCGAAAAGTATATATTAATGTTTACTATTGAAATCTCTTTCTTACAATGATAAGGAATTTATAAAAAAATGAACTATCCAATTTATACACATTCCCAATCTCAAGCATTTCCTAAATAATAATCCGATAACTGGAATGCTAACCAAAACTAGTCTACCGATATTGAAATGACTCCACAAATGTTTAATAAACAATTCCTGACATAACATTAGTCGAAGATGATCCTTTAGATTAGAATAATAATCAAATAAATCTAGTTTTTTGTAACTACTCAGGTACCCCATCCCATGAAAATACCAGATAGCTAGAGAAATTGGACCAAGAAACGCGTTTATTTGCTTTATTATTGTGTTGGATGACAAAATTCACCACAAGATGTGGTGGTGTATGCACATATCTTTACCGAAATAAAAACAAATAAAGCAAAATTCCGCCTAACAAACTCTTAAATCAAGGTTATGGCTGAGTAGTTACGTTTTTTATATAAAGGGTTCTAGCTCTAGATTAATAATAAGTTAGTCAAAAAAGCCAAATTTATTCGAAAATAGATTCATCTTATAGGGTTGTAACCATATCATTACTTCTTCCACTCAATACTCTCCTGTTTCTCACTGTTTACTTGCAGCTTAAATACATCAGGTCTTGCATAATGCCCTATAGGATCGAAATCAAATTGACTATAGACTATTTGTTTCATATCAAGGTCTGCAATGATCATTTCTTCCTTTCCCCAAACAGGTTCTGCCACATAATCACCCATCGGGCCAACAATAGCACTTCCACCCGTACACATCACTTCTGGGGAAGATTCAAGATCAGTATAACAAGCTAAATCCTTAGGATACATATCCTTCGTTACATATTGATTAGAGGACAAGACAAAGCATCTTCCTTCCATTGCAATGTGACGAATAGTGGATTGCCACGTCTCCCTTGCATCTGCAGTAGGGGCGATATAAAGTTGAATTCCTTGAGCATACATTGCTGCTCTAGCGAGAGGTATATAGTTTTCCCAGCAAATTAATGCTCCTATTTTTCCATATGGGGTATCAAATACAGGCAATGTACTACCATCCCCTTCTCCCCAAACAATCCGTTCTGCTGCAGTCGGTTTTAACTTGCGATGTTTCCCTAGCAATACCCCATCCGGATCAAAAAATAACACGGAGCAATAAAGAGTGCCACCACTATATTCACTATCTCTCTCAATTACACCAATGATAAGATATACACTAGCTTCACGTGCGGCTTTACCAAGTTGGTCCGTTTCTTCTCCAGGTACTGGTATTGAGTTTTCCCAGTATCGATACCAGTCTTTCCTTCCGTTATCCGAACGGCTCCCTATTATCGTTCCAAAGGACAAGCCTCTAGGATAAGCAGGAATGAACGCTTCCGGAAAAACAACGATTTTTGCTCCCTTTTCACTTGCTTGTTGAATAAGAGTAATGGCCTTCTCAATAGATGCATCCCGGTCCATAATAATTGATGCAGCTTGAATAACAGCAACCCTTACACTTTGATTCGTGTTAGCCATATATAAGACCTCCATTTGCGGATAACTAATCGTTAATTACCGAGAATTGATCCCAGAAAGACTACTTGTTATAGCATCAAGGGATTTAGGTGATGGACCGAGAGGATTTTCATTTGATGCTAATTTAATAACCCTTGTTAATCCTAATTCCTTTTGTACTTCCCTTGATGGTTTACCTGGTGTATAGGGCTTAATGCAGTCTAATGCTTTACGCTGATTTATCATATTTATAACCCTTCCCCTCCAATCCTTTTGCATCCATTTCAAAAACTATATGGTGAAAAGATACTTGTGAATCAATCCACATATTTAACCACAAATCATTATTAATTAGCCTACATGGATGTTTGATCATCCACGTCTCAATAATAAAGGATTTATATTTTTTATAACCATCCAATCAGATGTTTTTTTGACCATCCATTTATTCTTCATAGATAAAAAAGAACCATGATTTTACCATGATTCTGAATAATAAAGAGTAGTTTACAGAAGGATTTATTTTAAAGGGAATTAAGTGCTTCAGCAAACCTTTTTATTCCTTCATCTATTGATTCTTCATCTTCTCTTGCATAAGTAAAACGAATGAAGCCCTTTTTAGATCCCAATGTTGAACCAGGAACGTAAATAACTCCTCTTTTGATTGATTCTTCCAGCAATTTCACTTCATTAAAATCTTTATTTAGCTTGCACCATATATGAATTCCCCCTTGAGGAATATAGAATTCCACTTGATTCTTTAAATAAAATCTAAGACTATTTACAATTTGATCCCTTCGTTTTTCTAATTCTTTCACTAGTCTTTTAATATGAGCATGAAAATCGTTTGATTCTAAAAAATCGTTTGCGATCCATTGAGTAAAGCTAGCATGACCAAAATCTATTTGTTGTTTGGCATCTGATAACCTCTCGATAACAGGTTTTGGTCCAATAATCCAACCAATTCTTAACCCGGAAGCAACAATCTTTGACAAAGAACTAATATATAAAACATTTCCATGAACGTCCATCGATTTCAGTGTGGGAACTTGTTCCCCTGTAAAGGATGTTAAGCTATATGGATCGTCTTCCACGACAGGAATCCCATGTTCGGAAGATATTTCTAGAATCGCTTTTCGCTGATTTTCATTAAGTAAGGAACCTGTGGGATTTTGATAAGCTGGATTTAAAAGTATCATTCTGATTCGATGTTTTTTATGTAATGACAGTAATTCCTCTGGATTTATTCCATTCTTATCTACTGATAAAAAATATGGTTTGATTCCTGCTGATTTAAATATTGGAAGATTATAATTATAAGACGGGTCTTCTAAAGCCACGGCATCTCCCGGCTTTAACAAGCATTGAACGACTAAGTGTAACGCTTGTTGTGCTCCAGATGTAATTAGTATGGAAGAAGGAGACGTTTCAATTTTCCGAAATTGCCTAACATGCTTCGTAATGGTATTTCTTAATATTGCACTTCCCTGCGGATGGTCATAGCCTAAGCTTCCGATAAACGATCTAGTCGAAGTAATTTCTCTTAAGTAATCCATTGGAAAAAGATCCTCCGATAATTCTCCGCTGGCTAGATTAATCATTTTATGTTCCACGGCTTCTTTTCGTATCTGTTGGGTAATAGGTAAATTAGGTAAGAAGGAACCTGCCTCAATATACCTATTCCAGCTAGGAATACGTTTCTTAGTAATTCCCCATATATCCTTGCTTATAGTCGTCCCGCTTCCTCTACTTCTTTGAATAAGCCCATTTGATTCCAACTCATCATATGCAGCAACTACCGTGCTTCGGTTTATATTTAGCTCCTTAGCTAAGTACCTTTCAGAAGGTAATGGTTTGTCAGGTGGAAATGTACCATCCCCTATTCCATTTTCAAGATATTCAGCAAGTTGTTTATAAATAGCTTTTTTTGCTTTTCGATCTGGTTTCCAATCCATGCATAACAGTCCTTATTATTTAATCAATACCTTTTACCAAATGATTATTTTCCCGTTCGTATTCTTTACTCTGCCCTATCTTTCTAATAAAAACAAAACTCCACTCGAAAAAATAACCTATTATCATTATTACAATAATAGGTTAGAACATCATATAATTTGTTTTAAGAAAAAAACCTAATATATACACCGAGGGCAATGAAACCCAAGATAATAATGACCACATAAATTAAAGTTAAATTTGTGAAATTTCTTTTGGTTGAGCTACTATAATTATCGTCGCCCTTACCTGCGATTAATATCGTTGAAACAATAGATATTATTATAAGAATAATGACCAAAGCATATATAACCTTCATATTCCACCTCTTAGAAAATTCTACGTTTATACAATAATTATATTTGAGATAAAACAAGTAAAACTCTTAAAAATAATCTATTGAGTATAGCTAATGATCTTTACGGTAAGTCAATCCCTTTAACTAACTCTATTATAAGAAAATAACAACAATTAACCACCATCCAATTAACTCTATAAATTATCGACAAATTGCTTCATTCTCTTCATGGCCTCTTCATTGAAGTTGCATAGGAGCACCGTATATGCCCTTCTCCACATTCTCCAAAGGCATTTCCGGGTACAACCGCTACCTCATGCTGAATAAGTAGTTTTTCCGCGAATTCTTCTGATGTAAGTCCAGTTTGACGAATCGATGGAAATACATAAAATGCCCCTTCAGGAAAATGACAGTCCAGCCTCATTTCATGCAAATGTTTTACGACAAAATTACGCCGTTTACGATACGAATTTCTCATCTCAACGATATACTTTTGCCCATTTTTTAAAGCTTCAACGGCTCCATACTGAGTTATCGAAGGAGCACTTATTGTTGTGAATTGACTAATTTTCAATATTTGTTGAGTTAAATAATCTGGAGCACATATAAATCCTAATCTCCAACCCGTCATAGCAAAGCCTTTTGAAAAGCCTGATACAAGAATCGTTCGCTCTCTCATTCCCTTTAAAGAGGCTATCGAACAAAAAATGTCTTCTTCATACGTTAATTCAGCATATATTTCATCTGTAATAACTAATAAATCATGTGCTATGATTATATCAGCTATTGCTTCTAATTCCTGTTTGTCTAGCAAACTTCCTGTCGGGTTGTTCGGAAAACAAAGAATTATTGCTTTTGTTCTTGGGGAAATTGCTTGTTTTATTTGTTCTGGTTGAGGTTTAAACGCTTTCTCCATAGCAGTAACAATTGGAACAGGTTTTCCTCCTGCCAATTAAACCAACGCCCCATAAGCAACATAGCTTGGTTCTATGACCAGCACTTCGTCACCTGGATTGATAATAGTCCTCAATGTAGTGTCTAAAGCTTGACTCCCTCCTAGCGTTACCATTATTTCTTTAGCAAGAGAGTAAGAAAGCTGAAAACGGCTACTCATAATGGAATGATTATTCACTTTTCATCAGTAACATTATAAAAAAGGCAATCACTATGATTACCTTTTCACCTATATTAAAGAATTTATAGAGAAAGTAACCATCCAATTTGATTGTTTTTTAACCATCCAATCTCCTTAAAGTAAACTCCATCTATTCTGTATTATCTTGGCAATATGGACTCTGTCTTGTTTCGCAGACTTGTCCAATGTTTCCTAAATTTATATGAAGGAGGATATAAAAAAGACTATTCCCTTTCGAAGATAAAGGGTGTAAGTTCAGAAGGTGAATCCATTCAAAGGTATGAATGTATGAAAATATAAATTTTCATACATTAGATAAAATAAAAAAAGACCACATCATATAAGATGGATCGTCTCTTACTTCTTATTCAACTAAACCAGCCAATTTAAAATGATCAAACTTTTTTATAAAATAGTTCTCTCGCTGAATATGAAAAGAATCCATTTTGATCAATCTTTTTTCAAAATGGATTCTTTTTATTTGGCCGTTAATCGGGAATTTACGCGATATTTTTAATCAAACTTTATAGAAAGCTACAACGATTATATTAACTAAAAATGTGATTTGTTAGATTGTAGAACTTAATTTGCATTTTTCAAAAGAAAAAGGTCTTGTTTTACAAAAAATGAATTTGGCTTTTTTGCTTTAAGTTTGTCTAGTTCAAAAAAAAGTTCTTTATATTCAACAATAGATAATTCTCCATAAATATAACTTTTTTGAATATAATCTAGTAATTCATTGGCATGTAATGGGTTTCGTTCTTTTACTAGTTCAAAACGATGTATTAAGTTTTCTATTAACATAGTAATCACTCATTTCATCAGTTTTTTTGAACAATGTATGCGTTCGCAATTACTATAACATGTATATCGTTTTAAGTTTATTTTTTTAAAAATTCAAACACGAGGTATTTTTTTACATATTGGGGTACAGTCCCGAAATGTTGACGGTAACCCCTACCATGATTAATTTTTAAATTTTCGGTCCTCCCTTTGCTGATGAATCAGTGATGCAGTGATTCACTGATGTAGTTTCAAGCTTTGAAAAGTCTAAGGAAAAACAAAAGAAACTCATTTGGAGAGAGGAAGGGAAGAGGTTGTATTAAAAATTGTTCTGAACACAAATGGACAAGCATAAATATAGATCAAAAGTGGTTCACTGATGCAGTACACCACTTTCAAATACTGATATATCCAGTAAGGGGGAAATTTTAATGAGTGTATTAAAAAATCGTTCAGATGCAGCTAAAAAACGAAGTTTAGGTGGTAAAAGGTGTGTCCGGTTCAGCATTTCAATTAACAATGAATACGATAGAAAACTCTCCAGGTTATCAACTTCTTGTGGAATGACTAAATCAGAAATGTCTGACCAACTGTTAAGGATTGCCCTTGATTCACCTAATGTGTTGGAGTGGTTACAAGACCAGTTTAATAAGGTGGAAGAATACAAAGTTCGCCCTACAGTGATTAACAATAAGGTTTATTATTAAAAAAATCTCCCGGCCAGGTGTGGCTAGGGAGATTTTTATTTTGCACTTGAATATTTAAGACCTTCTTTTACCCACTTTTTGTCCCAGCTATAACACTTTGCACATAGACCTAATCTTTTTTGCGAATCCTTCGTCTTACGTATAGTTTTACTACAATATCTACATTTCATATAAACTACCTCCCAAGGGGACTACTTAGTATTGTTATTGACTAATAGAAGTAGCTTTATACAACCAATATATAAATTTTCATGACCGGATGAATTTATAATATAATCAGTCATGACTGATAGGAAGGAGAAACCTTTTGTATCAATGAATATAAGATTATCAACGTATGATGTATGCATGAATGACCGATACATGAAGGATGTGAACGAACAATTAGAAAATATCAATCAGCAATTATCAGAGATCAAGCAGAATGAAAATGTAAAAGAATTAGCAGAACATGTTTCCGAATTAAGTAATCAAGTTGAACAGATAGTAAAAACAATACAAGAGCCAGCAGCCGTAAAGGAAAAGAAATGGTGGCAAGTATGGAAATAAATAAAAGTAAGGTCTGTATATTTCTTATTGGTTAGTCATTTTTGACTACGTAAAAAAACCCTTTATTTTCAAAGGGTTTTTATTGGTTCTGAGAAGACTCATTATGTTAATTGGATATTGATAAATTTTCTATTGTCTCGTTAAACGCTCAACTTCTGATTCTGTTTTAAATAATCGTTTATTAAGAACTTGGATTTCATCGTCTCTTCCATCCAGTTTCCCGTTGATCTGTTTCAACATGGCTAAAACGTCAGCTGGTTCATTCTGTTCCACACAGTCAACGCTATTTTTAATGCTAGAAACATCACCTTGCATATGGCTCATGTTGGTTTCTATGGTATCAAAACGGCTGTTCATTTGTGACTTCACGTCTTGTATTTCGCTTTCTATACCACCTACACGTTGGTTTAACCCTTTTAACTCATCTAAAATTTGTTTTAATAATTCATGACTCACTTTATCGGACCTCCCTTTCTTTATTTGATTTTTCGTATTCGACCACGTCGTCTAGCTGGCAATCCAAGTAAGTACAGATCCTATCCAGTACAGACATCGCTACATTTTCATTACGGCCCATTTTCGCAATCGTAGCCGGGGAAACTTTTATTGCTGTTCTTAGTTTCTCTTTTGTCATTTTTTTATCGATCAGTAGTTTCCATAGTGGATCATAAGAGAAACTCATAGCAAAACCTCATTTCTATCTTTCTATGGACATAATTCTACAATATATTAAAGAAAAAATACATGATTTTAAATGATTTATTTGATAATTCAAAACTAAATATATAGAATTTCTTTATAAAGTTAAAGAACCAAGGGGATACAAATAGAATAAAAATCGATTGAAATTAAAAGAAAGGCTAGGTATGCAGATCCACTTCTATTTCTTATGGTCCAAATTAAAAAAGCCACAACGCTGGAAACGAAGTGGCTCTTCATTGGAATATCGACAATTCCATTCTATCATGAAAAAAGACTTGATCACACTGTCCTATTTTTAATCTAGTATTGAATTGCTAGAGTTAAAAGTTTACAATTAATCCAACAATTAAATGATCGGATAAAAGCAAAAGAGCCTTAAAGCGTTTATAAGTAGGACTGCAATCCTCTTATAACGTCCGTCGTGCCGAGACCACGACAAACACCTGCTTAAGACCCTTACTGCTATGTTATGCACTTATTTTAAGTGATAATGTAGTTTTTTTCAAGAGGGATCTACTGTCTAATTTTGTAGAGCGTTGTTTGTCGTAGATTTTTTACGATGGACAGCGTTCTTTTTGTTTTCCGAGAAAAAGGGAGATAAAACAAAATGACAAAATTTAATGGATTCCAAAGCCCAAACTTTACACAAGTACCAAATGAATATTTAGAATACACAACATCAGCTGAGTGCGATCTTACAGCCTTACAAATGAGGATCATGAACTTAGTCTTTCGAGAAACATTCGGATGGCATGACAAACACAAAGCACTCGTTATATCCAGCACTTACATTATGGACCTATTCGATATAAAGAAAAGAAATTCGGTGGTTAATGCTTTAACGGATCTAGTCGATAACAAACAATTTTTAGAATCAATCGAAGTAGGTAAGCTATCAAAAAAGGTAAGAGCAAACATAGAAAAGTTAATAGGGAAAACATTGCACCCAAGCCAAAAAATATATCGTTTAAATTTAATAAAAGAGAAAAAGCGACCTTGGGATAATGCCGAAAAACCACATATTAAAGATAGTAACCAAAAGGTTAGTATTGATGATGATACTAACCAAAAGGTTATAGATAAGTATAACCAAAAGGTTAGTATTAAGGGTAACCAAAAGGTTAGTATTGTAGAAGCTGAATCCCTTGATACTATAGGTGTTGAAGCATCTCTAAATAAAGGTTTAAATAAAGATTTAAACAAAGAAGAAGAAGAGGTTTCACCTCATTCTGAATTAATTTCATTCTTGCTTTCAAAAGACATAACTCTAGAAAATGCTAAAGCATTTGAAACTCGTTTACTAAGAGAAGGAATAACTGGATATACGAATGATGATGTGATCGAAGCGATCAGACTATCCTTAACAGATTTTGTAGAGGGTCATTGTAAGTCTCCTTATTTGTGGGCTGTAGGAAAACTTAAAAACATTCTAGATAGTAAGACTAAGGGCGAGAACAAAAAGCCTGTTAGAAAGCCAAATAAGCCGACTAGAACTGAAAAGCTACCTGATTGGTTTGATGATAAAAAAGAGCAGGGTCAAGTTGAACCAAAGAAAAAGGAAAAACCAAATAGTGAAGCTGTTGATCCAAAGAAAGAGGAAATTGAACGGATGCTACAGCAGTTACGAGCTTGAAAACTCACTCACAGCAGATAAGCCTATAATCATACTTATATACGATAAATAGGAGCAGTCTACCCATTAGCGTGTTATAGTTCCGTTTAAATACCTCTCAGGTTTATCAGATTGCTGTATTTAGCGTTTGAATAGTAGATTAGTAGTTTTTATTAACCTAATACAAAAAAACTCAAATAGGGGATTTTGTAGGTTTATTCTAGTTGGGGTTCAGTCGACAAAACGCAGATAGGGTATTTTACATATCCCCTCGAAAAGGTTTATTAAGAGAAAAAACAATTCAATAGTTAAAAGTTGATAAAAACAATAAAGGAGGACTAATTGAATATGGATATAACAATCGCTGATATTAAAAAGGAATATACCGAAGGATATAAAGCATTACAAGTAGAGTGGAAAAAGAAAGACAAAGAGCTAGTGTTAGTTGGTAGGTTAGCTTATTGGGTTTACTGGCTAAGTAAACTTGCAGAAGGATCTAATAATCTAGAAGAAAGGAAACAGCTATTCACACTCAAAAAGAACGGATTAATTTTACTACTAAAAAGTGATTACGTTAGTGTTAGAAAATATATCCCTAAGTTTCATAAGAAATTGTGCTACTCTCACTATGCACAAATGAAAAAGGCTAATATGAATACACACTTATATCTATATAAAAGACACGAATGGTTTGAATCATGCCCTAATTGTCAGAAAGGAAAAGATCACTATTTTAGTCTTTTTTCGATTGCTGTATTAGACGAAAAAGAGGACAGTCATGGTAGGACTCTTTTATTTCTTATGAATACGCCATATCTAATTGCCAAAGATGATTTACCCGATTTGGATTCTTTAGAACGGGTGAAAAAATACTATGGTAATGAACGGTGTACAGTGGATATTGATAAGCATGTTTATCAGCTGAATACACAAGCATTTAGTTCAGAAATAGTTTTTAAATATTTTTCAAAAAACTATGAATCTCTTTCTGAATACTTAAGGGTACAAGTATAAAGGTATATCAATCATGCGTCTCAGACCTTTATATATGGCCTGTAATCATTTAATTTTTAATTTTAATAGTTAACACTAAGGGTTAGGGTTCTAAAGGTCAAATACGGCATTCTCGGTAATGGGGGAAGGAAACGATTCGAGGAATGAGGGGCCACATCTAAAACATTAACTATGGACGGGTTTTTGCTTAATGTTTATTTAGAGTTATCAAATGAGTGTACCCTATTGAGAGGGTAACGATTTATTGATTTTCAAGGCTTATCAAAATTGATTAAATGGTATTTACCCCCATAGTGGCCCCTGAAATCCGGAATCGTTTCCATACCCCAAAATCAGTGGATTTCATTATGAAAATAGAAAAAAAGGAAAAAATTGAACTAAAAAAAAGCATCTGGCAACGTTTATTGGGCTGATCTCTCGCAACAGCTGTTTTATTAAATTTGGAAAATATCTTAAGGTTGGTTGGTCATATGGTCAAAAGTCTGTATTAAAATGAGAGTGGGGGAAAGTGACGTCAGCATTCTTTCTCAACAATTTATGTGTTGAATTACCTTACAATACTTGTTGTATAACTTTCTCAGTTAACAAGGTTGCCCCGGTTAACCACCTAATTTTAGGTAAGTTAAGGGTTAACCATAATAACAACAATAAAAAGTAATACCCCAAGGAAGTGCCCTTTTACTTTATCGGTCAAAATCCATTCCCCTATCTTTATTTTTATCTATCTTTGTTGGTTTTAATTGCTCAGAACCATCCAAAGAAGATTCAGAACGATTGAGCCCAGGATGCTCGACCCTGCTACGATCGTGAACAGTTGAAGCTTTTCCTTTGTCACCATTTTCTTTTCTTGCTCTCTGATCGGCTCCAATTTCGTGATGACTTCCAATGCTTTCTCTGTTACGTTCACGTTCTTCTGGTAATGGCTTGATATGAGACTCTGAACCTTTTGATTTACCTCGTTGTTGTTCTCCAGGACTGCTGCTAACTGCTCTTTGATCTCGTTGTTGTTCTGCTGTGTTTGTTTCCAAAGTTCTTGAGACAGCTCTTGTGTTGCTTTCATTTCTTTCATGACTTCGGTCATCATTTGCTCTAACTGGTTTTTGTGAAGGACGTTTCTGTCCCATTGTATATTCTGAAAATTTTTCAAGTCTGCTAAGAGTTCTTTCACTTCCTGTAAGTCGATCTGCTCTCTCTCTGTTTCCTGTATCTTTTGTGGTGGATCCTCCAGTATCAGCGTTGTCATTTCTTCCTGCAGATCGTGCTGTGCCTCTTTCAAATTGTTTTTCCAACTCATTTACCAACGCCTCCTTTGTATAGCCAGAACCCAGTGTTTTCCCTCTCACAAAACGCTCTCGATCAGGAGCCTTAAACGAAACATTTCTATTTTGAATTTTCATTTCAATTTGGAACTTTTCTTTTAGCTTTTCTCTCATCTCTTCCAACGTTTTCACGGCCGTTTTTACCACGTCAATGGCCTGACGCACATGCTCTTTATACGGAATTTCCCCACGTTCTAAGAGTTGAACTTCAGCCATCTTATAGGTGGCTTTTTCAGTTGGTTCTTTGATGATTGAAAGACCTTCAGCACGACACAGATCATTACTCATTTCTTTGATTTCATACATCTTTTTTCGGTCGGAATGATACTTTTTCCCGGTTTCCGGATGGACCGAATTAATGACAATATGATTGTGAATATGCTCTTTGTCCGCGTGCGTATAAATCATGACTTGGTGTCCTATGGCCACTTTTTCAGCTAACTGTCTGCCAATCTCATTCGCCTGTTCCGGTGAAACCTTGTCCTCTGGACTAAACGATTGAATCATATGATGACCTTGAACACTGGTGTTTTTATTAAAGGCTTTTCTCACTTCATACATTTCTTTTGTGGCTTGTCTTTCATCAAAAACGTTGCAATTGCTTTTTACCTCTGCTCGTTTATCTGCATATTGCAGCAACGAGCTTATTTTTTTCGTAGAGAGTAGTTTAATAACTGCCATACCTTGCTTAGCTCCTCTTGAACTTCGTTCAAGCCCATCACCTGGACCTGTCCGGCATTCGCCTTCCTTGCCAGTTGATTGACGTTGTTCCCAATCGCAAAGAGGAGACGTCTCAATTCTTTTGCCGTCTCTTCATCAATCGCAGATTGCTTCACTCTTTGCTCTGTTCCCAACTCTCGCAAAAATTCCGAAACGCTCAAGCCGTTGGCTTTTGCCTTTTCCGCAATTTGTTTTTGCTCTTCCTTCGAAACGCGCAAATTTATGTAATTTTCCCTCGGTGTTCGTTCGTTTCCCAAGAAACTCAACACCTCCCTAATTTTTCATTTTTGTATTATATTTCCATCCTATCACAAATTCAGTGGAATGAGTAAGATTCGCTTTTGTCACTACGTGACATCAGCTATCTTGTTGGTGCGATGCCCCAAACCCCCTTTTCATTGGCTCATCGCCAATGTCATTTTCTACGTGTTACTTGAAAATGAAAAACCTAAAACCTTCTTAAAAACAAGAAAGCCTTCATGGCTTTCTCGATCAGCTTCAGCTGATCAGGGTTCATCCCCTTTATGGTGATGGTTGCAGCCTAAAGGCTGCAACATAAAAAAAGACCGTTGATAATGATCACTCTTACTCAATTAAAGCATGCCGATTGTTGGAGAATGATTATATGAATTAAGGCTATCTTTTAGGGCTTTATTCCTGAAATATGTAAAAAATTTGTGAATTGTACCTACTAAAACTAAAAAAGGAGTTTAATAATAATAGATCGTTTTTAAAATTCTTCCAAAGGTGGACATCATGAGACAAAGACAAGTTTACAGAAGCCCTATATCAGCCATACTATGGTCTATTGCACTCCCAGGTCTAGGGCAGATCTATAACAGATATTACATACCAGCCTTTCTTTTAATAGGGTTAGAATTTCTAATTAATCTTTATTCTAATCTGAACCTAGCAATCTTGTATTCATTTAATGGGGATTTTCTACAAGCCCATGAAGTCATTAATTATGAATGGGGTCTATTCTATCCTTCTATTTATGGCTTTGCTATTTGGCAAGCTTATAACCATGCAAAGGCCAATAATTATAAAGTGGAAGGTAAGGGCCTTGTTAAAAAAACCTATTTTACAGGCTTCTTTTTTGGCATGGTAATCGGAATGAATTTGGGACTTTATTGGCATAATCACAAAACCCTTGAACAGGTAAAATATCTATATTTTTTACATTTCCCTGTTTATAACGGTTTAATATTGGGATTATTAGGGGCACTTTTAGGGGCTTTAATCGAAAAAACTTACAGGAAAAACTCGAATCGAAAAAAGTAGGTAGAGCCAGGCCTACTTTTTTCGATTTGACCACATTATATACATTATCAATTTAAATAATAGCAATTTTAGGAAATAGCAAAAACGCCAAACCCTTATGATTCAAGAGATTGGCGTTCGTTCATTTTTAATCGTTTATACAGGTTTTTATACATCGTTGTTACATCAACGTTTTCAGCTTCTGAAGAAACCTCTCAACTGCATAAAAAAGCTAGTTTTAACAAACAAAAAGGCCATTTTCTTTAAGCCCTCTTCCTGGTATCGGCCCCACCTACGCCAGATACTATGACAGCCACACATGCCATCCAACCCATTATCATTATAATAGAAAACGCTTACATTTTCAAAGGTTAATGTAAAACAAGTTTCGACATAAAAATGGCACTCCTTATCGAAGGACATTTTTTGTCTTTGATTTACAGGTATGATTTTACATAAAAAGTTACATTTTGTTCTCAGAACATAACATTCATTATCAGCGTCATAACTCATCAGAATGCAGGTTTTGCAGGGATTCACATAATGAGTACCGTGCACTTTTTGAGATTTATCGACTTGATCCAGCTATTACACAGCTAAACGCCCCAGGGCGATCTTATACCGCCGAAATACGGCTTATCTTATCCTTCCTTGAATCATTCCGCTGTTCCGAACAACAAAAAAGACGATTCTCCTTTAATCGGTGTCGGAGACTAGATCCACAACTTTTTTTATGTCAAAAACGAGTGTTAAAGGTTGTCTAAAAGTTGTGAGGTCTGCATTTTGCAGTTCTCAAATTCCATCACAACCTACATGCTAAAAAAGAAGTGCTGATATGATTCCAGAACTTCAAAAAGTAATTGAGGTTATTAATCAAATAACCAATGACAAGCATAGTCTAGTTGAGCGGTGTCCAATATGTAAAATCGTGAATTATCAAAATTTGAGGGAACGAATAAGTGAAAGTTAACTTTTGCTTAGGTGAAAACGGAATTTTAGAAGATGGCTTTATATAGAGAATAGATTTTCAAAGTATTTTTGTTTTGATCGGTACTCATTAGGTGAGTATCTTTTTTTATGTCTAAAAAGGACCATTTACTGCCTTGAGAAGGAACCAGTTATGGTGGCTTCTTTTTGTTATGCAAATATATATTTGTAGACCGAATAAAGCTAGGGTAACGAAAGTATATACTAGCAATGAAATAGCCGTATCTATTGATACCAACTTCCAAAAGGAAAAGAGGTTTATTTAATTTTACAACTTTTTGCATACAGGCTTATACAACGATGGTATTTGCGGATACACACATATACCTATAGCATAAATATATGCTGTAGGTATATTACTGAAGGGAGTAAAGGCTATGGCGGACAGATTATTATCAGGTCAAACTCTTTATCCAGGAGAAAGTTTGCGTTCAGCCAATGGACGGTATCGATTCATCCTTCAAAATGATGGGAATCTTGTGTTATATGAAGGAAATCAAGCACTTTGGGCTAGTAATACCCAAGGTAGGGCAGTTAGTCGTGCCATAATGCAAAGCGATGGAAACTTTGTTATTTATGGATACCCAGGCCCAGTTTGGGCTTCTGACACAGCAGGGTGGAATAATGCGTACTTAATTGTCCAAAATGATGGAAATGTTGTTATTTATGGTCAGAAGGCTGCATGGGCAACAGGCACGAACCGATACGCATATTGATTTTAGGAAAGGCACCGTAGCGATTCCCTTAAAAGAAAAAATACCTAATGCTGCGAACATTAAGTCTTAAATAAGAGAGTTACAAAGATAAGGAGGGAAAGGACTTTGTCTTATATGCAATCTTCACCTTATTATTATGGATATAATCCATAATAATAAGGGCATTATCCATATCCCTTTTATCCTAGTTATTTACCAGAGGATGATCCTTGTGTCCAAGAATGTAAGAGATTAAATATACCTCATTTAAACTGTTGCTTTCGCTGCGGATATTGCTAACAAAAATGCCGGTTTTCTATCTTGGAAACGGTTTTTTTATGGAATTGTGTTTAAATTAGCTGTTGGTTTTTTGGTGCCTGAGAAATTATCCCTAATGTATTGTTCATTCATTTTTAGCTAAAATTGATCATTTTTTAAACTAATGTAACAACATGTTCGGTAGTCTAAAAAACGATCATTTTATAGGTGTCTAAAAGTTGTAAGTTTTAGACAGTAGCATTTACTGAATTTATGAATTTAATTATCTTCGTACACTGAAAAGAGTGCCTTAAGGCACTTAACATAATCACGCTTATCGACAATAACAAAAGGATCTTCCAATCGAAGATCCTTTTGTTATTGAATTGAGCACCCGTTTGCTTATAGAAACGTACTTTTACAAACGCGTATGAAGAGAAATTTGATATTTAAGCAATATCGTAGGGCAAGATCATCAATTCATCAGAAGGTGTATCAACACCACGATCTTCTGTTTCTTTACACAATTCTAGACAAATTGTTTTAATATCATCGAAATCAGCACAGGACATATTTTCCTCCTCTTATAATTAATTTGAATATTCAAATATTATTATCCAACTTTTATTGAATGGTGTAAATGGGGTTCAGCCGAGATACATGTAATTTTGGGTCATATAATGTATTTTATTTCCAAATATACAAAAGACAGCCTACAATATTGCCAAATACTTTTACAAAAATACTGGAATAGCATAGGAAACAGCATTTGGTAAGTAATGTAACGCTATGGTCTGTTTTTAAACGTATCTCGGTCGTACCCCTAAATAACTGAAATTTACATTCTAGTCAACATAAGCGATGTTATAGGTACTGAAAAAGGATCTTCGACTGGAAGATCCTTTTAGCTGTTTGTTCAATTAAAGCATCCGTTAGTGAAACAAGGACTATTCTTTAATTATGCTTTGTTCTATTTTTAACCCAAATACTTCTTCTAATATTTATTTACCTCTTTTACAATAGTTCGTTCCACTAATAGTTGATAAAAATAAATAACGATTGCTGTTACAACTGACAATATGTAAAAATGTTTAGGTCGCATTTTCTTGAATTCGAATACTCCTATTTTAGTGAAAAATTTTACGATAGGGAATGCAAGAAGATAATCTAGTACCATATTTAATGTTAAGTACTTTATAAATCTACCGTATGTTAATTTAAATACCCAAATAGTTGTTATGAAAAATAAGCCTAAAAGGTAAGAGAAATCTAAACGATAATTTGGAAATAAAGCATTTTTTACTTTCCACCACTTACGTCTATCAGCTATTTCGCTTAAAAAACTAAAGGTATAACCAATAAAAGTTGAGACTGGAAGAAAGCGAATAAAAGAATTTTTCCCTAGCAATGGAGTAGTTAACCAAGGGATAACTAATGTACAAAATGATAAAACTTTTCTTTTACTAATCATAAGAACCCTCACAAGGTATAATTTATACATTAGTATCCTTTAAACATACTTTTTTTATTCTTCAAGATGCTTTTTTAAAAAAGTATTCTTAGTAAAATTAGGAATATATTCTTGAACTAAACTGCATCGTTGAAGAATATATTGAAGAATCGAATGAATACTGTATACAAATCTAGTTTACATAAAGTTCGTTATAGGTATGAAAAAAGGATCTTCGATTGAAGATCCTTTCATGCTGTTTATTGAAGTAAAGCACCCGTTAGCACAAGAAAGAACTTCTGTAGAAAACTCCCTTTTTAGTTCACCATTTAATTTTTTGAAAGTTAATTACCCAATAAAATAACAAAGATAACGAATGTGATAATGGCTAAACCAAAGGATTTTTTTAAATCCTTTTTCACCACAGTCACGGAATTTCTCAACCTCTTGATCACCCAAAAAATAAAGAGAACCAGAAGAACTACTTTTTAATTCTTAGGTATGTTTTTCATCCACTCCAGTTTCAAGTTTCTTACATATCTATTTTGTAGCCCAAACCCGTATAGCTACACCATTTTTCTTGCCCGGGTCAATGGAGTAATCGGTAGTTACAGTCCAGTTGTTCTCAAAGGCTTCTCTTAATAAAGAGAGCATTCCCTCGCGAGCTGGGCGATTTTTATCGTTGCGAAGTTGGAAGCCAAAAGCCATTCTAGGATGAGTATCAAGCCAAAAAACAACTTCAACATCAATAAAATCCTGGGACGGTCCATAGCCAGTACCTACATCATGTACCCTTAATAGAGTAACTTTTCCTTTTGCTTGACGAAGTTCTCGCCTCTGATTTTCCATTGTATATGGATTATAATAAAGATCTTGATAATTATACAATATCTATACCTCCATTCTTAGATCTATATAATTTTAGGATATTTGGAATGAGATTACCCTTTCACATATGAGCCATTCAATATGATATTCGTATCCAGTGAAACAAAAATAAAGATCTGTAATAAAAGTATGTAATGAAATGGTTTAAGTGTATGTCTGATCCATAATATTCCTCTTTTTAATTGTTAGAGGGAATGTATGTTGTATGCAAATCTAGTTAACATAATAGCAATTATCGGTAATAGGGGTACAGACAACATTTCGTAAATAATGTACGATAAAGCTGGAACTCTTGATATAGAAGGAAAGTACCATTAATGGGTGTTATTGGTGCTATTTTCCGATGTTTTTAAAATCTAAATAAACAACTTATTTTTTAAAAAACAAAACTCATTCTCCAAAACAAAGTGCTATCAATTTAACAGCTGACCATTTTGATTTTTCTCTTTTTTTGAAGATAGGCTTATATAGCAAAGACATTTGCGGATACACACATATATTTATTACATAAATATATAGTAGCTAATAGCCCAAAATGGGAGGGTGAATTAAATATGAGAAATCCGTATTTCAATAATCAGGCAATTAGTTATTGGACACCTTTCAGACAGCAATATCAACCTATTCCTCGTCCTCGTCCACCTCGTCCACTTTATCCACTTTTTCTTCCTCAAACTCAACCCCTTGCATATCAGTGTACGGGTCTTAAGTGTAGCTGTGTAGGTGATGCAGATTGTAATGACATGTTTTTAAGTGGAAAGTGTGGAGATGTTGCACAATGTTGGGAGACTCCTGGTGGAGGAGTATATTGTGAGTGTCTACGTGTTTAATTCCATTTATTCTAATTCTAATTGAAAGGAGATACAGTTACCAAACTGGATATTAGATTTACCGAACTAGAAAGCTTTGCTCGGAGAAAATTAGGATATTATTAAAGTAGATCAAAACAAAAGGAGGGATAAACGATGATCCCATACAATCCCTATACTTATAGACAACTACCGCAATATCAATCATATCAAACTACAGGGACACAATTGGTAGCAATTCCACCTTCCATATTAGAATTAATTCCACTTCGACTTAGAAGGAGAGTACCTCCAATACCATCGGAATTAGCTCCTTATGTTACCCCACAAGTTATAGCAAGAATAATAAGTCAGGCTGAGGGTAATCCTTTGGAAGATTGTGGAGATTTTTGTATTAAAGAGTGTGGATGGGGGAATCCGATATGCTACGGTGCCTGCTATTGGCATTGTGTTATTTGGGGAGGTCCACCAACAGAAGTGACAGAACCAGAAATACTACAACCTCAACCACTACAACCATACCCTTACCAACCATTTGGCGGCCGCTATCTACGTTAACAATATTAAAATAGGACGACATTAAAAAGAAACGCCATGATAACATCTGCAATCATGACGTTTCTAATAACATCATCGTGACGCGATTTATCGACTATCTGGAAGGAGGGATAAACGATGAACTTATACTATCCCTATATCTATAGGCAGAAACAGCAATATCAACCTACTAGAACACAATTGGTAGCAATTCCACCTTCCATATTAGAATTAATTCCACCTCGACTTAGAAGGAGAGTAACTCCAATACCAATAATTATGAATCAACCGGGGAATGTTGAACCTTGTGAAGGTTTTTGTATAACGTGGTGTAGAGGGAATATGATATGCTTTCGTGAATGCTTTTGGGAGTGTGTTATGCAAGGAGGTCCAGGAGGTCCACCACCAGCAGAACCAGAAATATTACAACCACTACAACCATACCCATACCGACCATTTCACGGCCGCTATCTACGTTAACAATATAAAAAATAGAAAGAAATACTATGATGACATCTGCAATCATGGCATTTCTAATAAATCATCATGACGTAATTTATCGATTGTTTGGTGTGATGTAATTTCGTGTGATTACATCGATTCGGCTATGCCCCAAATGCAGGGATACGAGCAAACGATGAAGTTGTTCACGGGAGAAATCCTTTTTGTTCCTGTTTTTCCGGTTGATCTGCGATAACTGGTTGCTCAACGTTGTTTTTTGTTATTTGTTTCCTTTGTATACTTTAAGTGAATGTCGGAATCCCCGAATCATTTTAAACTTTTAACAGATATGGACTTGCACCTACTGTCAGTGAGGAACTTTGCTCTCTTACGGAACTACCTCTTATTGGGGTACGGCAACGATTCGTTCTTTCTGATGTCATAAGACATTATTAGGAAATTTGATGAGAAATTTAACTCCTTTTTCTAATTCGTCTATTATGTTTAGTTTTTCGATAAAATCACACAATACAATAATCAAAAAGCATACATAATTGTTGTTATGTTTGTTTTTTTGTTAAAATCCACACTTTATATGGAAGATATTTGCTTGTGACATGAAATGAATCGTTGCCGTACCCCTTATTTAGTTGCACAAAGGATCGTATGAATAATATATACAAATCTAGTTTACATAATACTAATTTTCGAAACCTCTGAAACACAAAACCCCTTGGCGCCCAAGAGGTTTTAACGCGTGTCATTTTATGGATCCTGCATGATTTTATACAATGTTGATGAATCAACGTTTTCGGCTTCTTCAGAAGCCTCACAGCTGCATAAAAAAAAGGGGGGGAGGGCGTTATGCAATTCTTCTTCAAGTGGTACAGACAACATTTTTCTTTAAATGTTGTCTGTACCACTAAGCAATTCGCCGATAGAATTGCAAGACTTAATTTTATTTATTTTACGTTTTCAAAACGATTAGCCACAAAGGCTAAAAGGTTGCCATGAAGGCAACCAAAACCTTAGGCTGCGAAATATATTCAAAGGGGGTTCTGAAATAGAACGGGGGTGATCCTCTCTTTGGATATTGTTTTACAATTTCGATTTTTATGTTTTTTACGTTGCTCCATTAAAGGGTCCTTTAATGGAATAAGAGGTTACATAAAACTCCACTTTTAATGCAGTCAACATGCGCGCTTAAGTGTGCATAAACAATAAATTTTAACAAGTTGAGATAGGGAAATTCCGTTAGTTATGAATTATGTTGACTAGAAATGTATGAAATATGGATTATTGTTCCATGTTAAAAAAATCTTATGAATACTTAATAATACATAGTTTTTTTCAACAATGGTTGGAGACTACTGAATAATTATCAAGATTCTAGATAAAAATAAACCTTTGATATAGTGATAATGATTTGAGGATTTCATATAAAAGGAATGAGAAAATGATTATTCCAGAAGAAGCTGCAAAAAAAATAGATGATGTCTATAAAACTTTAGTTTCTGCTGATCAAAAAGATCATGAAATTTGGTTTGAATATGTGTTTTTATCCTGGCAATGGTGGTTTTGTGTCATACTTTCGATCATTCCCTGGATTTTATGGTGGAAATTTAGAAAAAAGGAGTCCACGCATCGTTTATTATACGGAGCATTTTTTATCATATTCATTTCGATGTTCCTGGATTCTTTTGGAACAGAATTGGGTTATTGGGATTACCGATATGAACCACTTCCGTTCTTGCCATCTTTCGTGCCCTGGGATTTAAGTCTTCTTCCTATTACTTTTCTTGTTCTTGTGCAAATAAAACCAAATACTTCTCCTATTTTAAAAGCCATCATCTTTTCATTTTTTAGTACATTTATAGGTGAACCTTTGTTTGAATGGCTTGGATTTTATAAAACAATAAAATGGCACTTCCTTTTTTCATTACCTATATATTTTTTAATCTTTCTAGTTGGATATTTCCTTGTTTCAGGCAAGGATTTTGACGAGTTAAAACAAAAGTGAAGTATTCAATATTTTGTAGATACTATTCGATTTAATAGAAAGGTATCTTTGTTTTCAACATAAAATTTGATCATTTATCTACAGTATTATCGACAAAAGCCTGATAGAATGCACCTTTTATCTTTGTGTACATTGAATACAGTGGAAAAACATACTGTAGATAAGGGCGCTTTTATGGAATAAGGATCACAGAAATGATCAAACTTTTTATAAAGCTACATGATTCATAACCTTTCCCTTCAATTCCCCGAACGAGTTCCGAATCCTTTGTCAATAAGGAATTTGAATGTATGATTTTTAATTCTCTTTCAAATATAGAGGGCGAAAACGGGAAAGTTAATTAAATCAAACATATGAAAGTATGAAAATATTTAAAATCATACTTTCGTTTAAAAACCAGTTACACAAAGTTCCTCAAATGAACGTCTTAGAGAAAATCCTTATTTATTAAGGGTTTTATCCTTAGCGTGGGAAATGTGATAAATGGTTGGAGCTACCCCTGAGTATAAACACCAAAGAGGCTCAATGAGACTCCTTTAAAAGGGGTGGTGTACATAAAGGGCCCAATATGTAAAGTAGAGCAGTGGTGCTCACAATCTTTACTCTACTGTCTTTTTAAATTGAAGAGTCGTACATTAGTAAGATTGTTAAAATCACGACCAGAAAAGTTGCTCATCTTTCTATTTGTTAGTTCCTCCAATTTTTGGATAGAAATTTGAAATTGTTCATTATTCATTTGTTCTGTCGCAAGGAGAGAACATAAAATAGCAAATCCAATTGGTGTTGTGTCAACATTTATATCCACTTTCAAATCAACGTCTGAGTTTCCGCTGTGGCCAATAGAATTAATACTATCATTATCGTTTTTAATTATACTTTTTTCATTAGAATTTACATGTGTTCTTAATTCTGCTTCTTCCTGTATCAATATTTCTTTTCTTCTAGCCATATTCTCACCCTTTTTTAATAGGTGGGACATAAAATACCCCACCATCCCTTAAAAGTCTAAATCAATATCACTATCTTGATCTTCTTTCTAAATCAAGATCAATATCAATATCTTGATCTTGTTCATTGTCTTGATCTTGATCAGATCTTACACGTGCATTGCTTTTGCTGTTTAAACGAATATCCACACGAGAGTTACCAGAATTCATTATTCTAGCATTAGCTACGTTTTTGTTTTGATCAGTATTCCGAACCTCTGCGTCAGCATCAGACTCTACGTCAGTTCTGTTTTGAATATCAGTTTCGAAATCTGTATCAACATCAACATTTACATCTGTGTTACTGTTATTTCTTCTATTTCTAGATGATCCTCTACTCATCTTTTTCAACTCCTTTGCTTGTCATAATAATAACGTATGCAGTTCTCATACTAAGAGCTTAGACATTACACCGAAGGTATGTGCCCTTTAGGGGAGATATTTTATTTTCTTAGTGAATACGAATACACCTTTGATAAGAAGAAGGCAGCAAGTTTACATTTTCTGCTCCCTCTTATCCAATAATAATAAAGGCCGGTGATTCCTTAGCGTAGAACAACTCGGCTTTCTTCATGTAGAAATTTGCTTAAGGAGTGCTATTTTTATGTCGAAACTTGTTTTCTATTAATCTTTGAAAATGTAAGCGTTTTCTATTATAATGATAATGGGTTGGATGGCATGCGTGGCTGTCACAGTATCTGGCGTAGGTGGGGCCGATACCAGGAAGAGGGCTTAGAGGGAATGGCCTTTTTTATTTGTTAAAACTAGCTTTTTTTATGCAGTTGAGAGGTTTCTTAAGAAACCGAAAACCTTGATGTACTAACGATGTATAGAATCATGCATAAACAATAAAAAACGGAAAAGAGCCAAACCCTTGGTATACATGGATTTGGCTCTTTTATTAGCTTCCAATATTTGGCTTTATGTAAACTAGATTTGTATAGGGTATTCATTGTAGTTAGACTATTATTTTAGGGGTTAACAAAAGTTTAAATTTTGATTTAATATTTGTCCAAAGCTGGCCATAAAGATTACAACATGCTACGGCACTCATTAATGCACTCTTGCAAGTCTTTTGAAGCGTGTTGTAAACGTTCATTGTTCATCTTGGTCATAGCGTTGTTTAAGTGTCTTTGCGCACTTTCACACTCATTAATACATTCTTGAAGTTCTTGTTTGTTATCCATGATAATCCCTCCTTCCAAATATTTATTGTTACCGCTAAGGTGAGGTATTATTCTTTTAGGACTAAGGATCAATCGAAGATCCTATTAGCTGGTTTAGTGAAAGAAGCGTAAATAAAAAAGAAAACAGGTCTTATATAATGCGGACCATTATTTATTAAATAATCGTTGAAAGAATCCCTTTTTCTGTTCACTCACTGCTGTTTCTTTTATTGTCTGCTGGATCTCTACTAGATGCTGATTAATATTCTCGAATTGCTCACTAGTTTTATTTTCACGCTCAGATGACTCCAGTTGTCGTTGCTGCATGCTATCCCTTAATGAGCCAATCAGTTCTCGGTCCTGTTTTAATTCTTCAAACTTCTGCTCGTAATACAAGTTTTGCTGTTCTAATTTTTCAAGTAACAGCTTATTAAAATTCTGTTGCTCATCCAGTGCTTTTTTAATCTCGTTTATATCCTCGCTGGTCGCAAGCGTTGATACTCCTGCTTGTTCATTGCTCACTTCTTGTTTATCACCGCTAATCACTAGTGGGAATTCATTCGCTAATACGCTATGAATCTCGTGAGTGTCCATTCCATTATCATACAAGTCTTTAATACGTTTCAGAACATCTACCGCTTGTTGCTCATACTTTTTTAATCTACTACCACCCTTAACTACAAAAAACGATTCAAAACTAGCTAAATATCTCCTGCATGAACTGTTCGGAATATCTGCCTGTTCTGCAATCTCAGCAATAGTTAAATACTTGGTCATCGATAATCACCGCCTATTACATATAATTATAATTAGTTATTTATCATTATTTATTAATTAATCACTACTTGTTTTTTACTTACTATTATTATTCATTAACCATTTACCAATGATTATCCTTTATACAAATAGCGACAAAATAACATCGAATAGCAAATAACCATGATTTAATCATGATTATTCTCTCACGACGCGAATTTTTTTCATTTCTGCACCAATAACCTCATGATATTTCAAATAGACTACTAGACGCAATCTTGAAAGCGAGAGAAGCATTTCTATTTGTTTTATTAATCCTCCAACCAATCATAAAATGGTAATTTTGGTTTCCCATCTTCCTCCAATAATCTATTTAGCTCTATTAGATGCCATCTAGCTTGCTGGAGTAAAGCATCAGCCTGCTCATAAGTGATACAGATAGGCTCTTCTATGTTACCTTTCATTTCTTCCATTTTTTTTACCATGTTAATGGCCTGCTGACGGTTATCGTCATCTCTCAAATTGACGAATTTGAATATATCCTCAAAGACTACATCCAAAATAGCTCCTAGTTCCTTTATTTGCTTTTTAGTGGCGCTCTTCACTGTTTTACCATTGGACCAAATCAAATCAAAGCCAACAATTGCACGGCCTCTTTTTTCTTCTTTGTAACGAACTTCTAGTTCCGTATGCTCATTAATCTCGCTGATCGCGACATCGAGAACACCTCTTTTAAATTCTCCTGTGTTCTGTTGATAGGTCTTTTTTTCGTCCACACCAAATAAATTCATAAGCCCTTCCTTTGAAATTGGTTTGTGCCAATAGCCATAGTGAGCTTTTAAATAGTCATACAGTATCCAACTAAAACCACTTTTAAATTTTGCTGTAACAGTTAAATCAATCGAAACGTACTTTTCTTTTAACTCTAAAATGTGAGGAAGCATTTTAGGCGACCACTCAAAAGTAAATTTACCATTATCGTATTCCACACCTAAAAACACATTCCAAAACCTAAACTTTTCATTCTCTAAATCTTCCGTGCTAACCTTTACACTTGTAACTTTATCAGAATCCTTTTTAGCATCTATGGTATTGTACTTTGTTAAACCAAATTGTTTCTCAAAATCTACTTTATGAAACTCAGTTACTCCATTTTTTTGAGTGCAAAAAATAGCAAAGGCTAATAACTGCATTTGGTTTAACCTCAACCCATGATTTAGTTTCGCCATCGACAATTCATTACTTTTTTTAATGCTGTTTTCTGCATTGATATTCTTTTCTTTTAAGTTTTTCCTCATTTACAGAGTTCCTTTTCTATTATGTATTTTTCTTCCCCTTTTATATGTATTACATAACTTTTAATACTCATTATAATGTATTTTAACCATTTATTACATAATTAAAAAGAAGAGTTTTACATAATAGAAGGAAGGATTCTACATAATAGAGGGAAGCATTATACATAATAAAGACCTGAATCCCTTGGGGCTGTTGGTGTCTAGCCCTTGCTAAATATAATTAAATTAATTAAATTAAAAATAATATATATATACAGAAATTAATCATATTTTTATATTTTCTAGCATATGTTTGCTTTCTGTTTTCGAACGCATTCTGATTTTAGATGCGGCTGTGTTTCAGCTACCTGATTCCTTAGCTTAATGGGCATGGGACTGTATCACTGTTTATACTTTACTTTCGCAAAAGGGCAAATAAACTCGGTGTAATGTCCAAGCCTTTAGTATGAGAACTGAATATATTATTATCAAAGCAAGCAAAGGAGTGAAAAAGATGAGTAGAAGAAAACGTGATCGTCACGGAAATCAAGATTTTTTCAGAGGGTCAGCCAAAAGGAGAAGAAATGACAGCAATACAGATGTAGATATTGATGTTGATAGCGAGTTCGAAACTGATATTCAAAATAGAACAGATGTAGATTCTGATGCTGACGCGGAGGTGCGGAATACTGATAAAAACACAAACGTAGCCCGTGCTAGACTCATGAATTCTGGTAACTCTCGTGTAGATATAAAATTAAACAGCAGAAGCAACTCACGTGTGAGATCCGACCAAGATCAGGACAATGAACAAGATCAAGATACTGATGTTGAAGTAGACTTTTAAGGGGTGGTGGGGGATTTTTATCCCACCTATTTAAAAATAAGGTGATAATATGGAAAGAAGAAAAAGAATATTTATGAATGAAGAATCAGAATTAAAAACAAATGTAAGTTCCAACGAAAAAAGTATCATTGACAATGATAACGAAAGTATAAATTCAATTGGCCATAGTGGAAACTCCGATGTTGATTTAAAGGTTGATGTAAATATTGACACAACAGCCATTGGATTCGCCATTTTATGTTCCCTCTTTGCGACGAGACAAATGGATAATGAGGAATTCCAAATAGCCGTTCAAAAATTAGAAGGTCTAACAAATAAAAAGATGAGTACCTTTACGGGACGAGATGTAAACAGTCCTAATAATATACGACTGTTTAATCCGAAAAAACGGTAGAGTAGAAATTGCAAGCATAGCTGCTCTACTTTACATATTGGGCCCTTTATGTACACCACCCCTATCCAAAGAGGCTCTAATCAGTCTCTTTGATTTTATATTTAAGATAAATCAATAATATAAAAAGAAGTCTCTTATATAACGCCAATGAGGTGAAGTACTAAATTAAAATGCGCTTTTTCTTGTCAAAACAGTAACCTACTTCAATCTAGTTGTTTTATGACATTTTCAAAACTTAGCAAAAGAGAATATGTCATTAGATAACGCTGCAAATCTTGTTGTAGATAGGTTTGATAAAGGTGCGTTCGAGGTAAGCACGGTATTCGTTCTAGCTGAAGTTGAAAGCGAACAGCTTGATTTAAAGCGTTCTAATGATGAGTATATAAAAGAATCACTTATTCGCTTATAAGCGCTTCTTTGCCCTTATAAGTGTACTTTTGCTTATTCCCGTCCGTTCCTCTACTTGTTTGTAAGATTGTATTTCTAGCAATTTTAAAGCATGTTCAATTTGCTTTTTTCCGTACTTTTTGGGTCTGCCCTCTCTAAAATCTGGCTTTTGCTTTGCTATTGCTTTGCCTTCTTGAGTACGTTCCACAATCATATCCCTTTCAAATTCTGCAAAAGATAACATCACATTTAATATAAGTCGCCCTGTTGATGTATCCTCGACTAATCCCATATTTAAAACATGAACCTTTACCCCATGTTCAAACAATGACTTTATGGTATTAATTCCGTCTGCAGTTGTCCTGGCAAAACGGTCTAGTTTGGTAACAACCAAGGTGTCTCCCTCTTTTAATTCCTCCAATACCTTATTGAAGTTCGGGCGATCTGTTTTCGTTCCAGTAAACTTATCCTCATAAATTTTGTCGCAGCCTTCCTTTTCCAATGCTTGAAGCTGAGCTTCTAAATCTTGGTGTAGAGTAGATACCCGGGCATATCCATATTTCATAGTAAATTCTCCTTTTATTTATGGAACTAAGTTATGACACTAGCCTATGCCTTGATATTACTACATCGTTGTTACGGTGTCAAAACCTTTTAAGTTATGATACTTTTAATTCGAGATAACTATTTGTAAAATATGTCACACCTCTAACTTTCATCATAAATTCGCGTTTAATAGTCACTAAACGTTCATACACTTTGCAATTGATTTCATTTATAATCAAATTAATCTTTTTTTTAAATTTAGGTTTGGGTGTTGGTGTACTATGCCAGCACCTTTTTTGTGTCTTCCGAATAACTGAAGTTTTATGTATCTGTTTATCTATTTTGTTACATTGGTTAATGTCAAAATAAGTCCATTTTTTTAAAATCAATTTTGACATTCATTTTGACACTGGAAACAAAATAAATGCCTTTAAGTAAGCATCTTTTTTCACTGTTTTTAGTGACTGCTAATCATGATAATGAGATGAGAGCTATACGAGGAAACGCAGAATAGTGAACACCGAATAGTCCAGGGGAATAGCAAAAATAGTTAGGAAGAGCATAAGGAAAACGTGCTTACACCTACGCTACAAGACTAGGCAAGGCCTAGTTGTTTCATGCTTGCAAGTTTTTTGATGAGTGTCTAATTACTAGACACCTAAAATCATATTTTGCCTAAAAATCCGTTAGGTACAAACGACTTTGCTTTAGCAAATCAACCCATTTAGGGTTCGGAATTACATCGATTTTTAATCTATGTATAATTGCGCTATGTTAAAAACATAGATGCACTATGTTAAAAACATAGATGCAAAGTTTGGTACAAATGTGTACCAATGATATAAAAAGCGTGGAACAGTTTTGTACCAAACGGCTAAAAAACTGGTACAAAAATGTTCCAAAATATAAATTTCTTGATATCACGCTAACACTAGGCCCTGCCTAGTCTAGCACTGAAAGTGATAGCACGTTTTCCTTATGCTCTTCCTAACTCTTTTGAAAAAACGTTGGATTCCTTTTCTAGAAAAAACGGATCTTTCGAAGAGCATTTTAGAAAAAGAAAAAGCATTACTCTTATTCCAGTAATGCGCCCTTTACTTGAATAAGATTTAATGTTTCTTCACACACTCTTTATTGATTTGTTCAAGTGTTACATATTTACCTGGCGCTTTCCGTTTATTTATTACTTTCCAATTTTTTTCTTCTCTTTTTATCTCTAATAATACGTTTGTTCCATCTAATTCTTTATAAAATAAGTAACCAGATGAAGAGTTATCTAAATTCTTATCTATAATAATTAATTTTCTATCCCCTATGGACGAACCATAAAATAGAGCCATTAGAGACTCTAAATGCTCATTTCTTTTTCTTAAATCTAACATCATTTCACTTATGTCGTCGTAAGAATATTCATTGCTTTTCTTTTCGATTTGCTTTAACAAAGGGAAACTATTTTTAATATCTTTTTGTATTTCATTGTTAAGTTGTGTCAAACAATCTTCAAATGTCATTGGAGATGCTAAAACAGTTTGTTGAGAAGTTATCATGAACAAAAGAATGAACGATACCAATATTTTATACAAATGAATAAACCTCCACTTCTAACCCAATTTTATTAATATACTTCCAACCTCTCTCATTTCTATTCTTTCTTAACAATCTGTCCCGATTGAGGAGCAAAACAGCATCCTCCGACTAATCTCTTAATACAATACTAGTTTTATATAGACCATTATACAACAATTGTTGTATAATAAACTTAACAAAACATTTGTTGTATTAGGGGTGTATATAGATGAGAACGTACAATGTGGATGAAGCTTTTGAAATATTAAAAGAAAATAAGATCACAACGCATAAAGAAAGTATCAGAAGATGGTTGCGAACAGGTGTGATGAAAGGGATTGCCCCTACTTCTCGTAAAGAAGGGTGGCAGATCCCCGAAAGAGAATTGAGAGCGTTTATCCAACAGCGATTGCCTGAATCCTATACAACAATGATTGCAAAAGGAATAAACGATGATCATACAACAATCGTTGTAACTGATGAAGTGAAGGATCAGATACGTGCGGAAATGTGGAGAGAATTAGCTAGAAAGAACCTATTTGAAGGTTTTATAGAAATAAAGAAGTCGTTGGTTCGAGAGTGTATTCAGCATAAAAAGTATTCAAAAGAATTAGAAAAAGAAGTGTGGCAGCGATGTATCTCGAACAGTCAAGAATATAGTAAGCCACGAATACCCTACTTACTAGAAGCGTTTAAATTTGAAGGGCAGCGATTGTTGCTGGATAAGAATTTTGAAGCATTGGAAGAACAGATCATGTTTTCAATGATTGAGTATGTACGGAAAAACAGAGGAATTTAACACAATGAATGATGTGATAAATTAACTGTTTTAGGTGTCCGATTGGATGCCTTTTTTATTTGTTTATCCATTCTAAATTCTGCTCTTTTTAATAATTTCGATCTGCTTGCAATCGAAACAGCATTTTTTCTATCAGTTTTTACAGCCATCAAGTGAAAATAAAGTGAGTGTAGTATCTTTGCTACCAGATCAGCAATATTCAATAGTTTTAAGATGTATTTAATAAAAAGGTAACCTTACTCTTAGTAGCAAAGTTACATTATGCTCATAAATTGTCCTCTACGCGTTTTTAAGGTTGCCCCTTACTTTTTATAAACAAAATCAAAATGAGTCGTTTAAAAAGAAAATATGAAGCTCTCAGGAGTATATCGAGACTCAAAGGGCAAAAACATTCTGTTGTGGTAATATCTTTTTTTCTAGTAACCTTTTTTGATTTAAGAGAATTTTAACAAACGAGTGCAAGTATCAAAAACTACCATTAGTGGAAGATCCCTTTTATATCAACGTTTATATCCTTAACGTACAATTTTGCAGAAATGCTGCCTGTACCCCCAAAAGTTTTTCGGTAAAAAAGGTAAAACATGTAGCTTTTTTACGTTCAAATAATATGTGTTATTAGTACAATGAATAAATTACAAAACATATCATTATTTTAAATATGCAACTAGGATAAGCCTATAAAGTTCCTATTTGAGCTTATTTTATATTTGGCTATAATTAGCTATTATTTTAAAATTCAAACGCTAAATATAGCAATCTGATGATCCTCATAGGTATTTAAACGGAACTATAACAAGCTAATGGGTAGATTGCTCTTATTTACCACGTATAAGTAAATCTATGCGCTTATATGTTGTGAGCTAGTTTTTAATCTCGTAACTCCTGAAGCATCCGTTCAATTTCTGCTTTTTGATCTGAAACGTTCTCTACGTGTGCAACTGGTGTTGTTTGTTTTGTTTCGTCAAACCAATCAGGAATAATTTCTTTTTTTGCTGATCCATTAGGTGCCTTATCTGTTGCTGGATGTACATATCCTTTTTTAAGATTCCCTTTGATAGCTGCTTTAAAATAACTTATATCGTCAATTTCAAAATCTACTAAATTTAACGTATCTACAAAAATAGAGTGCGTGAATGTTGGTCTTGTTTTCACGATATTTAATAATTTTATAATCTTTGCGTGTGTGTGTGGATCTATGTCTGATCTTTTTTCCAGTAAAGTGATAATTTCGGCTTCTTCGTTACACACACTTTTTGTAGGACTTTCTGAAACACTTTCTGTAATACCTTCTGTTATTGCTCTGCCATCATGGCAGATCGAACTTTCACCATGAAAGTTCGATCTTTCACCATGAAAGTTCGATCTTTCACCATGAAAGTTCGATTGTGGTGCGGGTTTATCCTCGCTTTTTATATGAACAACCTTAAAACCATCCAAGTGATAGCCCAATTTGTTAAGGTCTTCATTTATTTTTTCGAGGTTCAAACGATACCATGTAGATTTATCATATTTAAACTTTGGATCAGGGTTTTTCCCTAATTCAATCCACCCTTGTTCTTTAAATTCTTTATTCATTCTGCTGATAGATGATGGTGAACAAAATCCCATTAATTCGATAGTGTGATCCTCAGCCGTTTTATAAAACCATCCATTTCGATAGGCAGTTTTCATTTTCTCAATTGACTTTGGGCTAACATTATGCACAATTGCCTTTTCGATTTTTTGCTTTTGCTTTTTATCGGTTTTTAATTGAATTCCCTGCCAAAAAATTAAATTGTTAAGAAAGGCTGCTCTCATATGGATTCCATTTTTATTACCGTAGTAAGTCTCGATCAATGCCATTAACTCTTCTTTTATGACAATCCTTTGTAATTCTTCTACATTAGTATTTTGGTTATTAGTCATTTTTCATCGTCTCCCTTTTTCGGAAAACAAAAAGAACGCTGCCCATCGTAAAAAATCTACGACAAACAACGCTCTACAAAATTAGACAGTAGATCCCTCTTGAAAAAAACTACATTATCACTTAAAATAAATGCATAATATAGCAGATAAGGGTCTTGAGCAGGTGTTTGTCGTGGTGTAGTCACGACTGACGTTATAAGAGGATTGCCGTCCTACTTATAAACGCTTTAAGGCTCTTTTGCTTTTATCCGATCATTTAATTGTTGGATTAATTGTAAACTTTTAACTCTAGCAATTCAATACTACATTAAAAATAGGACGGTGAGATCCAGTCCCTTTTTATGATATAATTGACTTGTCGGTATTCCAATGAAGAGCCACTTCGTTTCCAGCGTTGTGGTTTTTTTCATTTGTACCATAAAAAATAGTTTTGATCTGCATGCCCGGCCTTTCTTGGGATTCAACCGAGATACATGTAATTTTGGGTCGTAGCATGTATTTTATTTCCAAATATACAAAAGACAGCCTACAATATTGACCAAAACCACACCTTTTGGAACTATAAAAGGAAGAGGGATAAGTAAATTAATGTTGCTCCGATTGCTAAAAACGCTCCGTTTTTTATCGCTTTATATCTTTCATAATTTCTTTTTATATGAAAATTTAATTCTCTATTTTCTTTTGCAAGCTTCAATTCTTCTTTGGTTTTATATTTTCTCAAATCTTCAATGTTTGCTCCAAACCAGACTAAGCCTTTATTTCTTTTGGTCCTGCCGACTTTCCCGAAAAAAGTGAAAGGAGAAACACATTTGCTTCTCCTTCCAGATTAACCTCATTTAGTTTTTAAACGATTTAACCATCGCCATAGCTTTAGCAATGTCATCTTCTTTTAGTGATTTTTTGTCGCTACCATATCCAAAAAGAATGATGATAATGACAATCAAGAAATCCAAATCAATATTGACATTAACTTCTTGCTTTGCATCATTGTTAACCTCGTTATTGACTGTATCAGTATCAGTGACTGTTTGAGCTTGTGCTTGTGCCTGAGCCTGTTGTTGTTCCTGTTGTTGTTCCTGTTCTTGTAGAAAAAGCAAAAGGTCTTCTGCATCTTTTTTTGCCTTTTTCCATTTTTTATCCTTTTTATCATGACAAAGATTACACATGTGGTTCCCTCCTTTCTGTAAAAACTACTATATGATATGCTTGGTCACTGATATCGAGAGGATGCTTGTCCTATTCAGATAGCCTTTTTAAAAATTTATTTTTAAAAAGGCATTACTGAATCAATATGAAACGCAATAGACCTTTACGGGGTGATCCTGGCTGCACTTGCTCGAGCCATAGCAGGAGTTTTTTGGTTAGAAGCCATTTCTTCCAAAGCATCAACGGCAATCGTCATAGATTGTCTTTTATATGACTATATGCTGTGAGTTTTCAATCTCGTAACTGCTGAAGCATCCGTTCAATTTCTTGTTTCTTTTGTTCAGGATCTGTTGGAGTAGATAAGGACGGTTCATCTTGAACATCTCTTTTTTCATTCTCTTTAAACCAGTTAGGGAGCTTCTCTTTTCTTGTAACCTTCTTATCTCGAAATTTATTAGACTTATTTTTTTTACCTACTGCCGTTGTTTTACTATCTAGGATATATTTTAGTTTTCTCACAGCCGACAGATAAGGCAAGTTACAAACACCATCTACAAAGTCCTGCAAAGACAGACCAATAGCTTCAATCACATCATCATTCGTATATCCTGTTACTCCTTCTTCAGTCAAACGCTTTTCAAAAGTTTTTGCGTCTTCTAAGGATATGTCTTTAGAAAGCAAGAAAGAAATTAATTCGGAATGAAGTAAAACCTCTTCTTCTTCTTCTTTATTTAATAAAAATTTTTTATTTAAGGGAGAGAGTCACATACCCATCAAGTTAAGAAAACAGATCAACCCCAAAAACGATAGAATAGGATTTTTTTGTTACAAAGAAATTCCCAAATATCGTTCTTGGGGAGAAGTATAAACTCTTAGCTTGATGGGCATGTGACTCTACCCCTGTTATGACTAGATGACATATTCATCACACCTTTTCTTATCCTTAGTTCCTTTTATACATAGCTCTATATTGATTAGTGAATTAATTAAAAAATATATGGTTCGGGCACTAATCCCAATCGAGGGAAATATTTAATTTTATGATGATATCTAACAGTTTTAGGTCTTGATTCATTCGTTATGTATTTTTGAGTGTCTATAAAACGAACGTTTTATAGATGTCTAGAAGTTGTAAGTTTTGGACAGTCGAAAAACGCACATTATCTCGGGAGGTTTATCCCTCACAACATGTATAAAAGTTGGTCTAAAGTTGATGTCCAATAAGTTATATATATTTTAGACAGTAGCATTTATTGAATATGCGAATTTGTTTATTTTCACACATTCGAAAAAAGTGGCTTAAGCTACTTAATATGAGCTTAAGGCCATTAACATAATTGACCTTATAACAAGAAAACCTCCGAAAGGTTTAATCTTCAGCAGCCTTTGCTTTTTAACTAACAACATTTAGTTCAAAAAGGAAGTTATCTTACATGTGTTCCTTTTTTATTGAGAATCCATACCTGAACTAAAAGAAATGAATATAAAAGTATAAGAGAGATACAAATCAAATACAGAGGCTTTGGGGGCATCATTATCCAAAAAGGAGGAATTAATAGCAAGTTATGACTAAGAAATCAATCCATTATCGTAGTATGTACCAGCAACAAAATAAGACAAGACTGTATAATAAAAATATTTGTTTATCACCAATTCCACCAAGGGGTTGTCCAAATATTTATCCAGCGAGGGAAAAACCAAAACCGATTAACATTTTAGAGGTGAAAACTTTTCAATATACTACAATCTCAGACGGTATAAAAAGGATTTATACCAATCAAGATGGAGTGTCAAAATACGGAAGCTCTGGGATTCTCAATCCAAACAGCGTATCTTATGTAAACTTATTTATAAATGGAATATTACAGCCAAATATAAATTACATCGTAGAACAGGGAAAACTTACATTCACTTCTAACGACTTACCCCTATCAGGATCCCCTATTATTCTTCAATTTGTAATAATTTATGGGGGCTAAAGAAAAAATTCACTATATATCGTTTTCTCATTGATTCCTCATCCAGTGACCAAAATTTCGACAATCAACATATTGAGGTTCCAATAACATATACAAAAAGACCCTTTTAAAAGCGAAAGGATCTTTTTCGTATTCTAAGCAGTTTTAATCCCAATATTGACTTGTTGATATTATATTCTAGTAAATATTAGTTGACTACAAATTCCACAAGAACCGGAGTCGCAGGATCAAGTACATCGCCATCCGGAATAGTTATATCGGTAGTAGTAGTGGTTGAAGTATCGGATGTTTGAATCTGAGCATTTATATATAAAACATAATAAGCAAACGACCCTGGAAATGCTGTTGCAGCTGCACCAGTATCGTCCGTAAAGGTTGTGGCAGCAATTGCAAACGTCGCACCAGTACCTGTACCATCTCCTATTGTTGCATTAAACTTTCTTGAGCCCATAAAAGGTTTAATTATTGCCATTTTTATAATTCACTCCTTTCTCTTTCAAATATGTGGTTATACGGCTTTTGTTAGTGGAAATCTTAAAGGGCTTATCCATACCCCTTTAATTATTTTATTTCATAGTACTAATTTGGAAACGGCAAATGATTTAATATCCATTTTTATTGTTTATGAAGGATTTTATAAATCGTTCATAAATCAACGTTTCCAGCTTCTGAAAAAAACCTGGTAGCTACATACACGACGATGAGTAACCACTAAAAATAACGAAAGTACGATTTTACATATTTTCTTACATCAAAGAGACTGACTTTCTACAGTCAATCTCTAAGGGGGAATAATAATGAACGTTCAGAAGTATTGTATGCAGTACGTTGGACAAACGTTAAAGACACTTGTTTAGTTAGAAAAGAAATCCCCCTGAAAATATCCAAATGTATGATTTTAAACAAATTCATACATTAGCCAAAACTCAAGAAAATTAGTGGTAATTATTTACATATCACCATTTCTCCTTGGCAAAATATTTCCAGTATTCTACAATAATTTAAAAAATAAAAAGGGAGACTGTTATGATCGGACTTATTATTTCAATCATCTTATTTAATATCATCGCCTTTAAAACAAATAAGAATCTAACACCCAACCAAATTATTCATATTTGGTTATTTACAATTGTGTTTCAACAGACTTTTGATATTTTTGTAGATTTAAAATTTGGTGGTTACTGGTATTTTACAAAAGATATAGATTGGGAAGGATTACCTGCCCATCTCGCATTAATTCCACCTGTTAATATGATGTTTCTAAATTGGTATCCTTTTAAAAGTACAATTACTCAAAAAGTTCGCTATTTTTCCTTTTGGATAATCGGTATTTTACTTTATGAAATAATTGTATTGCTTCCTGAACCTTGGGGATATTTTTCTTATGGATGGTGGAAATTTTGTTATTCAGTAGTATCCAATCCTATTCTGTTTCTGATCTTGTTAGTCTATTATAGATGGATATGTAAACTAGAAAAGAAATCTTTTAGCAGGATAAATATATGAACGTAAGTCATTGAATGTAAGCTATTAAGTAAATTCATACATTAGATAAAATAAAAAAAGAGCACATCATATAAGATGGATCGTCTCTTACTTCTTATTCAACTAAACCAGCCAATTTAAAATGATCAAACTTTTTTATAAAATAGTTCTCTCGCTGAATATGAAAAGAATCCATTTTGATCAATCTTTTTTCAAAATGGATTCTTTTTATTTGGCCGTTAATCGGGAATTTACGCGATATTTTTAATCAAACTTTATAGAAAGCTACAACGATTATATTAACTAAAAATGTGATTTGTTAGATTGTAGAACTTAATTTGCATTTTTCAAAAGAAAAAGGTCTTGTTTTACAAAAAATGAATTTGGCTTTTTTGCTTTAAGTTTGTCTAGTTCAAAAAAAAGTTTTTTATATTCAACAATAGATAATTCTCCATAAATATAACTTTTTTGAATATAATCTAGTAATTCATTGGCATGTAATGGGTTTCGTTCTTTTACTAGTTCAAAACGATGTATCAAGTTTTCTATTAACATAGTACTCACTCATTTCATCAGTTTTTTTGAACAATGTATGCGTTTGCAATTACTATAACATGTATATCGTTTTAAGTTTATTTTTTTAAAAATTCAATCACGAGGTATTTTTTTACATATTAATAATAGTGCAAGGTAGATCGTTACGCACTCGTACCATTCAGTCTAACTACATAGAATGAGAGAGCGACGAATCAGAGAAGGTTTGATGAGGAGACTAACAAAAAAGGTTGGGTATCTAAATAAACTGTACCCTATAGAGTAGACACTAAAAAAGGTCTGCCCTATAGGGTACTTTTATGTATAATGAAAAAAATGGGAGAACTGGAGAACAATTAAATGCCAAAAAAACACTTTACTGAGAAAGAAATAGAAATACTATCTAATAATCCATATGTTAAATCTGTAAGTTCAAAGGGTATTACATATACAGACGAATTTAAGAGGATTTGTATAGCTGAAAATGGAAATGGAAAGTTGCCAAGAAAGATTTTCGAGGAGAATGGTTTTGATATTGAAGTCATTGGTATTGTCAGAGTACAAAGGGCAGCCTCCAGATGGCGTACTGCTTATAATAAATTAGGAGTATTGGGACTTAGGGATACGCGTAGAGATAATTCGGGGAGACCAACTCAGAAGGAGCTTTCTCTAGAAGAAAAGAATGCTAGATTAGAAGCACAAATTCAATTGTTGAGAGCTGAGAACGAGTTACTAAAAAAGTTAGACCTGATGGAAAGGGGGCTGGAGAAAACCGAGTAAAAGTTTCTGCCGAACAGAGGTTTCTTTTAATACGTTCAGTGATCGAAAAGTATGAACTCAAAAAGATGATAAGTCTCTTATGCGAAATTTCGGGGATTTCGCGCTCAGGTTATTATAATTATTTTTCTCCAGAATCTCAGGAAAGAAGAGCGAAACGAGAAAAAGTTGACTTGATCCTTAAAGGAAATATTTTAAAGGCTTTTAATTTTAAACGCCGTAAAAAGGGTGCGCGCCAGATTAAGATGACACTAGAAGGACAGTTTCAAATGACTTACAATTTGAAGCGAATTCCAAGAATTATGAAGAAATACAAAATTGTATGTCCTATTAGAAGAGCTAATCCTTACAAGAAAATGTTGAAAGCCAATCAAGAACACAATGTACTGCCCAATTTATTAAACCGAGAGTTTAAACAAGCAATTCCGGGAAAAGTACTACTCACTGATATTACATATTTATATTACGGTAATGGACAGAAGGCTTATTTATCCACCATTAAAGATAGTTCAACGAATGAAATACTTGCCTATAACGTATCCAGTAGAATGACATTAGATTTAGCTACAGATACATTAGTAAAGTTAATAAAGAATAAACGAGGAAAGTTTGCAGAAGGAGCTTTTATTCACTCTGATCAAGGAGTCCATTATACAAGTCCAACCTTTCAGAAACGCGTAAGAAAACTGGGCCTTGGACAATCAATGTCAAGAAGAGGAAACTGTTGGGATAACGCTCCCCAGGAGTCTTTCTTTGGTCACTTCAAAGATGAAGCCTATATAAAGCCGTGTAATACGCTGGAAGAACTTAAAAGAGAAATCAAAAGATATATGACGTACTATAACAATTTCAGGTACCAATGGAACTTAAAGAAGATGACTCCTGTACAATATAGAAATCATCTTCTCCATGTGGCATGACCTTTTTCAAAAATGTCCTTTACAAAGGGTACAATTTAAGTACATCCATTGACCTTTTACTTTTATATACGTTCCATCCACTCTCCACGAGTCATTGGTTTGTTCGAGATGACGACGGACGCGTTTGTCTAATTCCGGTCCATATTGATGAACCCAACGCATAATCGTTGTGTGAGCCATCGATAGGCCACGCTCTTCCATCATTTCCACCAAATTACGAAAGCTCAAGTTGTACCGTAGGTACCATCTTACTGTTAATAAGATAATGTCAGGCTGATAATGCTTCCATTTGAATTCCGCTGGTTTCTTCATACCGATACACATCCTTTTTATACTGATAGTATCAGTATGTCCAAGATTGAGAGATTACTTGCAAGTGTTTAAAAGTTTTTGCATCAGAATCCTTTTGGAGCTAGACCGTTCTCTACGTTAAAACTTTATACTTTCTTATCTTCCAAAAATACAAAGCAGCGACTGAAGTCAATTCAGTCACTCCTTCCTCTATTTTCCACTCTAGTCCTAACATTGTGCTTTTCCCTCTACTTTTTACTCTCTAAATCCCTCGTTTTTTGTTAAACTTGTAAAATAAATACTTATGTTGTGACAACCACCGGAATAAGATAGGAAAATAGAGTATAAAAATGGAGGTTAAGTGATTTGGGAGAATTTCTCGATTTTATTTATCACGATTTTAAATACAAGCTATATGTCCCTGGTGAATATAATTCAGATAAAGAGTCTCCGTTGTTGGTGATGCTTCATGGATGTGGACAAGATCCGAATGACTTTGCTGCAGGCACAAACATGAACACGCTTGCTGAAAAGGAAAAATTCCTTGTCCTCTATCCTGATATGAACCATCTGTTAAACCCTTCAGATCTGGCCGGGTATAACCCCTTTGGCTGCTGGAACTGGTTTTTAGATAAAAATCAACGCCGCGGGAAGGGACATCCCAAGCTAATTTATGAGATTATTAATGAGGTCAAAAGTAAATACAAGATTGATTCAAATAAAGTGTACGCTGCGGGCTTATCAGCAGGCGGGTCACTAGCCTGTATTCTTGGCGTTACGTATCCAGATGTCTTTAACGGTATCGGAATTTGTTCGGGACTAGCCTATGGCGCTGCCAATGTATTTTTTCTAACCGACCCGATGGCTGAGGAAGCTAAAAAAAGTATGGAGAAAGGCGTGCCTGACCCATATGCATGCGGAAACAGTGCACTTCAAGAGATGGGAGAGTATAAGAAAAAAATACGGGTGATTGTTTTCCATGGGATCTGTGATACAACGGTCCACCCCATTAACGGCCAGCAGGTTATCACCCAATGGGCTCAAACCAATTTTCTCGTTGAAGGCGGTATAGGCCTTGCTGATGTTACCCCTGCCCTGGTCAAATCAGATATAATAAATGGAGAAAGCTATACCCAACATGTATATAATGATGGGGACAGCGAACCATTATTGGAACTTTGGATGATCGATAAAATGGGGCATACCTGGTCTGGTGGAAGCCTGAATGGTTCTTACACGGACCCTTCGGGTCCAAATGCAACAGAAATTATATGGAATTTTTTTAGTAAACATCAACAACAGCCGGAAGAAAAACTGATCGAGACTCTGGCCAAAAAACCAATCTCGGCACCAGTTGAGCTGCCAGTCAATCAACCTGTCCAAACACCAACTGAAACAGCAGCGGAATTACCAATTGAATCATCAGTCAAAACATCGATTGAGTTAACGGTCAAACCACAGGACGAATCACCAAGCGAATCACCAAAAAAGAACTTTTTTAGCATCCTACTCTCAAAACTTATGAAAAAGAAAAAATAAAACAAAAAACTAAAGAACCATCCCTATTAATACAGGGTTTTGAACAAACTTTTTTTCAAAACCACATTAACCAAAAGAAAGGCAAAAAAACCCCATATTCATCATGTGACAATACAGGATTTTTCATCAAACTTCTGTGTAGTATTCATTTTTAGTTTTTGATACCTCATGATGAACTCGTCTAACTTCTGACTGTAACGAATGGTATCATCGCTATTTAAGCCAGTTTCTTCCGCAATCTGGATTAATTCCTTTTTCAATTGATTAATTCTGTCCTCTAATTCATCTATCTCTATAAGATCCATAGAAAGAGGTGTTATGTTGAACCAGGTAAAGAAAGATACAAAAAAGGTAACCCACGTAGAATGTAAATTTTTAATACTATCATTATTAAACTTAAATAAATCTACAGCTGTCATGTAGTACACTCTCCCTTTATAATAAATCTACAACTTTGATATAAAACATTCATCCTAACTCCCTTGATTGCCCATTATCTTTTATTGTTTAGTGTATGAATTAATTAGTATACAAGTAATATTATGCAAAAAACTCTACATAATGGGAATACATATGACAAAGGTTCTTATGGAATGACAAATGATGACAGGTAATTTTATAAGAAATTGCATAAAACCCCACTTTTTTATGTAATCATCAGGTTTCTTCATAAACTGAAAACGTTGATGTATCAATGATGGATAAAATCCTGCATAAACGATAAAAAATGGGCAAACTCCAATTCCTTGATATGTATGGGATTGGGGTTTATGCTAACTAGTTCAGTATAAGATATACATAATCATTCCCAGGTATATGGTATAATTTTATTGGTGATTTAGTTTACTATTTGGGGGATTTAAATGAGTTTATGTAATGCTATTGATTCAGAAATTCAGGTAAAAGTATTTGAGGATTCAGAAACATTAAACTGTTGGCTAAGAGAACAGAAAGATGTGAGGATTCTAGATATTAAATTTAGATCCATCGTTATTATTGATGAGGTTGTTATAAGAGATCGTTTCTTAGTCATTTATAAATAATAACTTAATAGTTTAGGTTAAAGGGGATGGCTTTATAGATACTTTTTAATGTCCTTTATCGAATCTTACTATTAGCTGACTTTCGGGAAAAGATAACGAGGTGTAACCAGTGCTCCATCTTTTGTTTTTAAAAAAAGAAAGAGACATTAGAAGATATAGGGCTACCTAAAAGTGATCTTCTCGATTTACAAAATCAGCTGGGACAAGGAAAATTAAGAAATGAAATCCCTTTATTATCAAAAGGCTTTAGGTAAGTTTAGGTTATCATTCAACACGTTGGTTGAACAATGTCCAAAAGATATGGACGAAAAGAAATATGTAGTAAAGGTTGCTAAGGCGTTAATAGAGAGTAAAGATTTAAAAAAGATCTTATTTCAAAAGAAAAAAAATACCTATTAGACAGCTGAAAAAATTAGTTTTAGTGAACAAGAAAACAATTAAATGTCATTATAACTATATTATTGCAATAGCGATCATTTTAGCAGGTGATTATGTGTATCTGAAAGATTATATAAAGGAATGCTAGAATCTTCAATTTTAACATTCATATTAAACACCTTAGATTTATTTTTAGGGCATTGGTATGTCAACCCTAAACTAGATAACTTTTTTAAGGTGTTCAAGTTGTAATCAATCGGACTTACATAACCAAGTGTCCCATGAATTCGTATGTGATTAAACCAATGGACATAGTCCTGTAATTCCCTTGTTCATTCTTCTAAACGATTAAAATGTTGACCTTTCACAAACTCTGTTTTGATGATTTTAAACGTTGCTTCAGCTACGGCATTGTCATACGGGTAGCCCTTCATGCTTAAAGATCGTTGAATATGAAATGTCTTTAAAGCATCGTCCATCAGCTTATTTTTAAACTCATTTCCACGACCCGTATGAAAAAGCTGGATTTTACGGAGATCGACCTTGATGGAGGCGAATGCACGATAGACGAGTCATGCATCTTTGTTTGGTCCTGTACTGAAGCCTACGATTTCTGGATTAAAGAGATCAACAAATACACATACGTAATGCCATTTTTTATTGACTCTTACGTAGGTCAAATCGCTGACGACCACTGTCATTTCTTCTTCCTGGTCGAACGCGCGGTTCAGTTCATTTTTCTGTTCGGATTCATTACATGATTTGGTATGAGGCTTAAATTGAGCTACAGTATACGATGAGATAAGGCCCTGCTCTTGCATAATACGGCCAATTCTTCATCTAGAAACGATGAGACCACGTTTCTTTAGTTCTACTTTAATTTTACGTGTTCCATAATTCTGACGGTTCGTATGGAAAATATCGATTATATCCGAAGTAATATCATCCTCTGTTGATCTTTCTTTCGCCTCATGATAATAGGTGCTTCTAGGGATTTGCAGGACTTTGCACATGGCTGATATCGAGTATTTATGTTGATTATTCTTGATCACATTTACTTTCGTCCTAGTATCAGCGCTCCTTGCTTTAAAATGTCATTTTCCATTTCAAGTTGCTTATTTCGCTTTCGGAGTTCCATCAGTTCCTTTTGTTCATCGGTTACATTGTCTTTTTCTTTAAAAGAACCAGAGTTCTGACTCTGACCCACCCACTTATCTAAAGAAGAAGGAGTCAGACCATACTCACGAATAATCTCTTTTCTTGGTTTCCCATTTTGGTACAGCTGCACGATTTGTTGTTTGAATTCTTCCGTAAATGTTCAGCGTTCTCTTTTGGCCATGTAGATTCTCCTCAAATGTAGTATCTGTAGTCTACTTGACCTTAAAAATTCTGTCCAACTAAGTGTAGCCTATTCAACAACGTCTCGCACCATTCAGAAGTTCGTCAGTTTAACCTTTTATTATAGGTTCTTAAACATTCTCACCTTATTCATTCAACTCAAGCATCATGATTTACACCACCCCCGCGGGTAGGCCTTTCGTCAGCTTAACCTGTTACGGTAAATTCTCACGCCTTTTCACCGAGCTTATAATATTATCATTCTTACTAAATCAAATGCTATTCGACTAAGAGAGAGCCCTTCAAGGCGTTACCCCATCATTTGACTCTTCGATATAACCCTTCAGTTCCTTAAATATGGAACTGTCTAACCTTTACCAGAGAGATGTGACCATCCTCAATTTAAATTAGAAACGTTTCACACAAAGAAAGGCGCCCTATAATGGAATAAAAAAATAGAGAAACAGATACAACCTAGCTTATTTTTCTTTAAGTAACGCCCCTGTTACTTAAAGTGAATTAGTTCACAATGCTATTGTTCTCATTCGACGTTTTGTGTTGGTACCTCTGGATATTTCGATTTACATACGGTAAGTTTTAGTCGTATTTCCTGTTAAATATAATGCAAACTTTGTCGCAATATTGATCAAATATTAACTTTTTTCGAACTGAGTAGTAATATATTTGTCCCTCTAATCCTATTTATTTCTCTCATATAACAAAGTTAATGTAAAATGAATATTCCCCGTCATATTACTGAATAATATTACTTGTGTTCTAATCCTTTAAAAGGAGTAATAAATGAATGTTCAAAAAATGATAAGGGGTGTAGTAATGGGAATTTTAAGTGGTAACCCACAGGATGAACCGATGCACTATGGTGAGGTTATTGGAACTTGGACTCATCTTTTGACAAACAATGGTCTTATTGCTGCCTACCAGTCTTATATTAATCACACAGGTGATCATGACTTAAAAAAACTTATTGAAGAATCTATTCAAGGTATGAAAAACGAAAACCAACAATTGCAAGAACTTCTTAAAACAAATGGGATCGGCTTACCACCAGCACCCCCAGATCGTCCAAATGCAAATTTAGAGAATATCCCTGTCGGGGTGAGGTTTACTGATCCCGAAATTAGCGCAGCTGTTTCCAAGGACGTTGCTGCTGCACTAGTAACTTGTAGCCAAGTAATGGGCCAGAGTATTCGAGAGGATATTGCCATGATGTATGGTCAGTTTCATTTAGCCAAGGCTCAATTTGGCTTAAAAATGTTAAAGTTAAATAAGGAAAAAGGTTGGTTGATTCCTCCACCACTTCACTATAGTGAATCTAAAGATTGCTAGTGAAGCCTACACCTCACATGAGGTATTTTTTAATTTCCGCTTTTAACTTATTATTTCCTTCGCAGTTCTGATCTAATGCGACATAATAGCTTGAACTACCCACCACTTAATTTCTGACGAAATTTGAAGTGGGGGATTCCTGCGAACTCGGTTCTATCGAACAGATATTGAGCAGGCTAACCCCGTCGCACCGACGGTTACTAATTTAGCCTCCTGCCGGTCATGCAAACTTGTACGTTGACTCGCCACACGTCCTACTTTAGCTAAGGATTAGCAACTTCGATACGTGTGGGACGAAAGAACGTTGAAGATTTTACCTAGCAGACGTTTTTCCTGCTAGAACCT
>NZ_JAETXM010000070.1 GCF_024494465.1 Bacillus sp. V3B
ACGGCTTCGTTTTTGAGATTTAAGCTTGCGTTAATATCCCGATCATGATGAGTATGACACTCTGGGCAATCCCACTCACGTAATCCGAGATCTTTAACGTCTTTATTTTTGTAGCCACAACAAGAACATAGCTGACTGGAAGGAAAGTTTTTCGCTACTGTAACGACTTGTTTTCCGTACCATTTCGCTTTGTATTCGATCATGGTTTTGAATTGTGACCAAGATACTTCACTGATGGCTTTTGCAAGGTTGTGATTCTTTAGCATATTAGACACCGACAAGTTTTCCATACCGATGATGTCGTGGTTTTTGACCATTTCGGTTGAAATCTTGTCGAGATAATCTTTTCTTGCATTAGCCATTTTTTCATAGATGCGTGCTACTTTCATCTTTGCTTTGTACCAGTTGGAGCCACCTATTGTTCGTCTACTCATAATTCGTTGTGCTTTGGCTAACTTTTCTTCTAAAGTGCGGAAAAATTTTTGGTTTTTATAAGGTGATGTTCCATCTGAAAGAATCACAAAATTTTTTAAGCCAACATCAACTCCAACGGCAGAGTTTGTTTTGGGCCATTCTTCTACTTCCATTTCAGTTGCTAAAGAAACAAAATATTTACCTGACGGATTGCGTCTAATGGTTGCACTTAATATGCGACCTGCGACTTCACGACTTTTGGCAAAGCGAACAAGACCAAGTTTAGGTAATTTGACGTAGTTGTCTGTTACAGCTATATTTCCATTCGTATGCTTGGTTGCATAAGACTGAACAGGCTTCTTTTTGGACTTAAAACGTGGTTGTTTGTTCTGTTTTTTGTAATAACGATCATAGGAGTCGCTTAGATTTTCAACAGACTTTTGCAAAGCAATACTATCCACTTCTTTTAAGAAAGAGTAGTGTTTTTTTAATTCAGGAAGTGCTTTGACCGTTTCGTATTTATTCAAACATGTACCTTTCCAACTATTTGTTGGAAGTTGACCATTCTGTTTCATCTCTTCAACGATATACCAATAAGTATCCTTATCTTTTTGTTTGCTAAGGAAAAAGTTGAATACAAAACGTGAACAACCAATGGTTTTGTTAATGAGTTCAGTCTGTTTTTTGTTTGGGTATATGCGAAACTTGTAAGCTTTGTTGACTAACATTGTAGAACACCCCCTTATCATGTATTATTATGATATACAATAATTATATTAGGTATCACTGTAATACACAAGGAGGATTGTAGTATGTCACAAGTTTTAAATATGCGTTATCCCAAAGAATTGTTGAAGCGTATTGATGCATTTAAGGAAAAGAAGGGTTTTACAACTCGTACTCAAACGATTATTTATCTCATTCAATATGCACTCGAACAGTCGGACAATCGAGATGGCAAGTAGCCATCCCTTGTCCGAAGGCGATT
>NZ_JAETXM010000071.1 GCF_024494465.1 Bacillus sp. V3B
GCACCCGTTTGTTTAAGTAGAAACATTCACAATCTCTTCTAACTACACAATAATTAAAATTCTAAGGAAAGACCGCCTTTGTTACATATTCTTAATGTAACGTCCTAATTTCACCAGTTGTTTACTAAAATAATTTTACCAACTGCTTTATTAGCCTCATAATATTCATGTGCTTGGGCTATTTCATCAAAAGTAAATTGTCTTTGAGCAAGTAATGGTCGTAGTTTTCCTTCCTCAATAACAGGTGTAAGGTTCTTTAATGCCTCACCGTTTATATGACGGTATTCTTCATGAAGAATTGGAATCTCTGTGAATACAACATGGAAATTCAATGATTTTACAAGAAATGGACTAAGGTTATAGTCTTGACTTACAGCAATCGCCACAATTGTTCCATATAAAGAAGCTGCCTCAATCGAATTCTCAAGGTTTTTACGGTCGATGGTATCGAAAATATATTTAAACCCTTTACCATCCGTATACATATTCACATAGTCTTTTACGGACATTTCTTTATAATTGATGACAACATCGGCTCCAAACTCTTCCGCAATTTGAGCTTTTTCTGGTGAAGAGACGGTTGTATATACCTTTGCACCGACCCATTTTGCCAACTGAATAGCAACATGCCCTACTCCGCCTGCACCACCATGAATTAGAATCTCGTCTCCAGCTCCAATATTGGCACGTTTAACTAGAGCTTCCCAAGCAGTGATTGCGACAACTGGAAGGGCTGCTGCTTCTGCAAATGATAGGTTTTTTGGCTTATGAGCAAGTAATCTAGCATCTGCTGCCATGTATTCTGCTAAAGCACCACTCGTACCTTTAACACCGCCTGCAAAACCGTATACCTCATCACCAACTTTAAAATCAGTAACCCCTTCTCCGACTTCTGTGATAATACCAGCTACATCGCCATGTAAAACAGCTGGAAATTCAGGAGCAAATTTAGCAAAAACTCCACTGCGTATTTTTGTATCAAGGGGATTTAAACTTGTAGCCTTTACCTGAATTAAAACATGCATGGGTTTCACTTCAGGAACAGGAATCTCTTCTAATTGAAAAACAGATGCCTCTCCAAAAGAACGGATAACTTGTGCCTTCAAACAAATCACTCCTCTAAAATTAAAAATAATATATTTACTATTCTTAATATTACATTTGTTTTTGCCGAATTGATAGTAAATAGTATTATTGAGCTAAACTG
>NZ_JAETXM010000072.1 GCF_024494465.1 Bacillus sp. V3B
TGGATAGGCTACACTTAGTTGGACAGAATTTTTAAGGTCAAGTAGACTACAAATAATACATTTGAGGAGAATCTACATGGCCAAAAGAGAACGTCGAACATTTACGGAAGAATTCAAACAACAGATCGTGCAGCTGTACCAAAATGGGAAACCAAGAAAAGAGATTATTCGTGAGTATGACCTGACTCCTTCGTCTTTAGATAAGTGGATAAGTCAAAGTCAGAACTCGGGTTCTTTTAAGGAAAAAGACAATGTAACCGATGAACAAAAGGAACTAATGGAACTCCGAAAGCGAAATAAGCAACTCGAAATGGAGAATGACATTTTAAAGCAAGCCGCGCTGATACTAGGACGAAAGTAAATGTGATCAAGCATAATCAACATAAATACTCGATATCAGCAATGTGCAAAGTCCTACAAATCCCTAGAAGCACTTATTATTATGAAGCGAAAGAAAGAGCTACAGAGGATGACATTACGTCCGGTGTGATCGACGTATTTCAGGCAAGCCGTCAAAATTACGGGACACGTAAAATCAAGGTAGAACTAAAAAAGCGTGGTCTCACTATTTCGAGACGAAGAATTGGCCGCATTATGCAAGAGCAGGGCCTTATCTCTACGTACACCGTAGCTCAATTTAAGCCTCATACAAAATCATGTAATGAATCCGAACAGAAAAATGAACTAAACCGTGCGTTCGACCAGAAAGAAGAACTGACAGTGGTCGTAAGCGATTTGACCTACGTAAGAGTCAATAAAAAATGGCATTACGTATGTGTATTTGTCGATCTCTTTAATCGAGAAATCGTAGGCTTCAGTACAGGTCCAAACAAAGATGCATTACTCGTCTACCGTGCATTTGCCTCCATCAAGGTTGACCTTCGTAAGATCCAACTTTTCCATACGGATCGTGGAAATGAGTTTAAAAATAAGCTGATGGACGATGCTTTAAAGACATTTCATATTCAACGATCTTTAAGTATGAAGGGCTGCCCCTATGACAATGCCGTAGCTGAAGCAACGTTTAAAATCATTAAAACGGAGTTTGTGAAGGGTCGACATTTTGATAGTTTGGAAGAATTAACAAGGGAAATGCAGGACTATGTCCACTGGTTTAATCACATACGAATTCATGGAACTCTGGGGTATGTAAGTCCAATAGAGTTCAAACTTGAACACCTTAAAAA
>NZ_JAETXM010000073.1 GCF_024494465.1 Bacillus sp. V3B
AGGACCAAAGATTTCTTCCTTAACGACACGACAATTGCGATCAAGACCAGTTATAATAGTTGGTTCTAAATAATACCCTTTTTCTAACCCTTCAGGGCGAACACCACCAGTTAGAACTTCTCCGCCTTCTTCTTTTGCCAAATCAACATAGCTAAGAACACGTTCATAGTGGTCTTTACTGATTAATGCCCCTACTTTTGTTTTTGGATCGAACGGATCTCCAATAACCAACTCTTTTGTTTTTGCTACAAATTTTTGAATGAATTCATCATATGCAGAACGTTCTACATAGATTCTAGAACCGCAAAGGCAAACTTCCCCTTGGTTAATAAAACTTGATTTTAACGTTGTTTCAATGACTTCATCTAAATCAGCATCAGCGAAGATAATATTTGGATTCTTTCCGCCAAGCTCATAAGAAAGTTTTTTCAATGTTTTAGCTGCTGAAGTCATAATCGTTTGTCCAGTCACTGTTTCACCTGTAAACGTAAGTGCATCAACGTCTTTATGTTCAGTCAACGCTGTACCTACCACACCGCCAGAACCGTTTACGACATTCACTACACCATCTGGAACGCCAGCTTCCTTACAAATTTCCCCAATCAATGTTGCCGTTGTTGGTGTTAGACTTGCTGGCTTGATTACAACCGTATTACCGGCTGCAAGAGCTGGTGCAAGTTTCCAAGTCATGAGTAATAAAGGTAGATTCCAAGGACTGATGATCCCAACAACCCCAACTGGACGACGAATGGAATAGTTTATTGCTACATCATCTGTTTCAAATGCTTCTGTTCCTACAGAACGTAGATAATCTGCGAAGAAATGGAAGTTAAATGCAGATCTTGAAATATCAACAGCAGTTGATAGCCAAATTGGTTTTCCTGTATCTAATGATTCAAGTCTTGCAAGCTCATCTTTTCTTTCTAGAATGATATCTCCAATTTTACGAATAACCGCAATTCTTTGATCCAACGTAAACTTTTTCCAAGGACCTTTTAATGCACCTTTAGCAGCCGCTACTGCCGTATCTACTTCTTCTTGTCCACCTTGTGAAATATTGCTAATAGCTTCCTCTGTTGCTGGATTAATATTTTCTTTTACCTTCCCTGAAAGTGAAGGTACATATTCTCCGTTAATAAAGTGTAAACTATCAACTGATTTTACTAAATTGTCTACTTGT
>NZ_JAETXM010000074.1 GCF_024494465.1 Bacillus sp. V3B
ATTAAGTTCTGAGCGTTTTTTAGCAAAATAATTTAGGGTCCTTCTTAAACTAAAGTTAGCAATAGGTAAGCATTTGAAGTTATCTCCAGCTTTTCCCCTGCTCCGCACAGAGCATGCTGGTTTCCCAGCACTCTGCGTTCCATCTAACTTTATGTACTAGATTATAAGTTCCTTGTTACTCTTAGACATGGGATCTTTCGATCTGTTCGAGTCCGCATTTCATGCGGTATTGATTCACTTTATTCATCATTGTATTACTTAGTCTAAGGTTCTTTATGTGAGATACAATTCTTTCATTGTTTATAAGGTGTATTAATCGATGTACATCTTTATGAAGTATGCGAAGGTTGTTAAATTGGTCCGTTCCTCCAAGATCTTTCGGTACATAGTGGTGACAGTGAACCTCTGAAGCAGATAGATATCTGCCAGTTATCTCGCATTTCCCCATCTTCATACTGTATCGACTAATACGATTATCCATATATTCAATGCTTCTGTTTGGAAGATTTGATTTCATAAGAAAACTAATTTCATTTTTCAAATCCAGATCTAATCTCTTATAGAATTTCTTTCTTCCCACTTCAGTGAAAAGTGATAGCTCTTGGCTAAAGTTCATTGCATTTACTGTTTTAATATTTCCGATAGGAAATAAATACACATTCGCAATTCTAAATGTTTTAAAGCTCAAGCTATAAAACTTTTTGTAGGTTGGTGGGGGATTAGATGGATGTGCGTATTTTCCAACAGAGTTAAGACGATTGTATAGAAAAGCCTTTAGATCGTAGGCAAGACGTGAAAACTCTGGATTAACGTGTGTAGCTCGGTTAAAATAGTTATGAATACCTAAAATAAAACTATTGAATTTTAGGGCATTTTGAGTAGTCGGAGCAGCTTTCAACATTCGGATGTGTTGTTTAGCTTTTTGTTTGAGTTTTACCCATTTAAGGGGTTTTATTCCCGTATGAGCTACTCTTTTTGCCCTCTTTTTTGTTGCCCATATTGTGAAGCCTAAGAATTCTGATTTACGTTTTCGTAAGTTTACTATTTGAGATTTCTCGGGTGATATGTCTAGTTTTAAACGTTCTTTAAGATACAATCTTACGGCGTGGTACCATTTTTGAGCCGTTTTTCCATCTCGACAGAGAATTTTAA
>NZ_JAETXM010000075.1 GCF_024494465.1 Bacillus sp. V3B
CTTTTTCATACGGATCGTGGAAATGAGTTTAAAAATAAGTTGATGGACGATGCTTTAAAGACATTTCATATTCAACGATCTTTAAGCATGAAGGGCTGCCCGTATGACAATGCCGTAGCTGAAGCAACGTTTAAAATCATCAAAGCAGAGTTTGTGAAAGGTCAACATTTTGATCGTTTAGAAGAATTAAAAAGGGAATTAATGGATCGTTGAAGTGGAAAAGACTGCCATGTCCAAAAGCTATAAGATGGTATTGTTGAAAGTGATGCTTGATCGAGGGGTGGACCAATGGTTTCAGCCTATTACTCCTTCAGAGGCAGCACTAACATTTCATCATTATCTGACTGAAAAAGAATATCGTAAACGAATTGATCTTTCTGATAAAGCAGGCAAACAATTGTGGGAGTATCATGAAGACAAAATAAGTAAATTAATTTCCAGAATGCCAATGACGAAGTGGAGTGGCAGTTCGAAGGGGTTAATCGCTTTTGAGAATAGTGTATTTCAGCTTCATTTTGATATAGTAGAAGAAGATCGTGAAATTCTCTACCAATGGACGAAAGAAATTTGTGAATACCGTCTGCATCAGTATTTTGAGCGAAGAGATAAGCGGGAAAACTAAAGGTAGAAATAAATCAAATTAATTGAGGTTATCGTTATGACATGTGTTTTTTGCCAGATAAACGATAGCGTCTTAGAAAACGATTTTGCTATTGCTTTTTACGATAAGTATCCAGTAAACAAAGGTCATCTGCTCATCATTCCTAAAAGACATGTCGAGCAGTATTTTGATTTAACTGTTCAAGAGAGAAGTTCCATTGATCAATTATTATTTGAAGGTAAAAAGATGATTGATGAACAATATCAGCCAGATGGTTATAATATCGGTATCAACTGTGGTGAAGCTGCCGGTCAAACGATTTTTCATGTACATGTTCATCTGATTTCTAGATTCAGAGGGGACATGGAAGATCCACGTGGTGGTGTTCGAGGCGTTATTCCTGAGAAGCAAAAGTATTAACTAAAGGAGAAACAACAAAGGAATAGCGATTCTACATCTGTTACATCCTAATTGTAAAAGTCATGTTGAGATTTAA
>NZ_JAETXM010000076.1 GCF_024494465.1 Bacillus sp. V3B
TGAAGTGACCCCAAAAAGTTAGACACGTTATTTTATTAGGCAGCTTGTAGGGCATGAGTTCGGTATTGTACCGGGCTCATGCCTTTTAATTTTGCCTTGATTCGTTTGTGATTATAGTAATCTATATATTTTGCTAGTTCCTGTTTAAAGTGCTCTACACTTTCAAATTCTTTTAAATAGAGTAATTCTGATTTCATAATTCCAAAGAAATTCTCAATTACAGCGTTATCATAACAATTTCCTTTACGTGACATACTTTGGGTGATTTTATGTTCACGGAGGGCATGACGATACTGCTTCATTTGGTAATGCCAACCCTGATCAGAATGAATAAGGAGGGAATCCTCGTCTGATAATCGTTCAAAAGCTTGATCTAACATGGTTGAAACAAGTGAATAGGTTGGTCTTGAACCGATTGTATAGGTAATGATTTCTCCATTATATAAATCTAATATAGGAGATAAGTATAGCTTCTCCCCAAATAATTTAAACTCCGTAATATCTGTAACCCACTTTTCATTAGGTTTTTCAGATTTAAAGTTGCGGTCTAGAATATTCGGCGCAATTTTACCAACCGTTCCTTTATAAGAGCGATATTTTTTCATACGGACAAGACATTTTAATCCTAGCTCTTTCAGGATACGCTGTACTTTTTTGTGGTTTACCTTGTGTCCCCGATTTCTAAGTTCATCGCGAATACGACGGTAGCCAAAACGACCTTCATGCTCATCATAAATGGCTTTAATTAATTCTTTTAGCTCTGCGTCTGGATCAGGGCGGTCAAAGCTTTTCACCCAGTAATAATACGTACTACGTGGAATGTCTGCGAGCTTTATAAGTGCTTTCACCGGAAACTCGAGCCTTAATTCATAGACTACTTGTACTTTGTCTTGTTTGGTGATTTTCTCTTGTTTTGAACTAAGGCATTCAACTTTTTTAAATACGCATTCTCCATCCTAAGTTGCTCAACTTCGGCTTGGAGTGCTTCAAAAGAACCTTCAGTTGGAGTTTGTTTTTGGCTTTT
>NZ_JAETXM010000077.1 GCF_024494465.1 Bacillus sp. V3B
GCTTTTATTGTATCAGTTAACATTAAAAACTACAACAAATGGATATAAAAAAGATAGTGATATTTTCAAATGCTTGAAGTACCACAAACTTTACGATTTTAAGTGGTACTCCGCATTTGACCTCACTATCATCCCATCCCTAAAGGGGGTCCTGTCGCACCATAATGGGCTTTCTCGTTCGGAAAATCTGTAAAAGAATAGTTAAGTGAAGAATTCTAGAGATTTACAGGCACCTCGCACCTTAATTTTTTCCAATTATCTGGATATCGCCTGGCACCTTAATGACAGGTTTTTTATGGACAAATCAACTTGAGGCGTGTTCTTCACTTTTTTTATCTTCTTTAAGAAGCAGAGAAAGTTCTTAATATCCTTGATTGTCTCAATAAAGCTAATCTCATTAAAACCTTTTGACCGATGAAACTGAATATAGCTATACAATGTCTGGTCATCAATAAATTCAAGGTACATGAGGTCTGTATAATTATAAATATAGAAAAAAATACGATCGAGAGAATCTTGTATCTCGACCACTGTAGGCTCTTCTTTTTGAAACTGTTTTGCTAACAATTCATAACGCATGCTGTTTTTTAAAATCTTCAAATCATACTCCTCGCTTTAATATAGAATAAACCCATAATAGATTAAACAAAAGACTAAAAACCTGATTTATAAGGAAAACTTCCATACAGGATCGTCTTTATTTCTCTAAATCATTCATTTCCAAAATAACTTCTTAATGCCTTTTACTCTCTTTCGTATATGTATTAAAAGGTTCCTTGTATCCGTTTTCTCTACAATGATCAAATTCGCCCCGTCGAATTTGCGCCCGGATTTTTATCGAGCTCGCTCGATCAATTACCTTTAAAAAATCCGAGGCATCCGCCGGAGGCTTAACTTCATTCAGCCGGGGTTTGAAC
>NZ_JAETXM010000078.1 GCF_024494465.1 Bacillus sp. V3B
AAAAAGAGCTCAGCGTTCTCGCTTCCGTTCTATGTAGATCGTTCACACAACTCTCTAGTTATGGGTGCTGCGTACCCGCCCTGACCTGGTTCCTAACGTCGTCGTTGAACGATAACTGTGGATAGCTCTGATTCAAACCAAAGAATTACGGATTAAATTCGATACTTTACAGCTTGGCTATACCCAATATGTTTATCAGAATAAATATTTGCTTAAAAATGATTCAAACGGAGTTGGAGGGATTTGAACCCTCGCGCCGGTTACCCGACCTACTCACTTTCCAGGCGAGCCCCTTCAGCCACTTGGGTACAACTCCAAAATCTAAATGGAGCCTAGCGGGATCCAACCGCTGACCTCCTGCTCCGCGTGCATAAGAGAAGCTCTCCCAGCTGAGCTAAGGCCCCAAACATTCCCACTATATGCCGTTTTCCCCAGATGTTTTATAACCCGCTCTTAGCAGGTGGGTTTCCGCATATCAACCTTCCTGCGATCCTAAACAAGTAGGCATGGCATCAGTCAATACATGTAGGAATCCCGAATAAATAGTACGGTTTAAAACATAACAGACTAACGAACATTGCAGGATTGATGCGATCGAGAGGACTTGAACCTCCACGGGGTTGCCCCCACTTGAACCTCCACGGGGTTGCCCCCACTAGGCCCTCAACCTAGCGCGTCTGCCATTCCGCCACGATCGCATAATGGTAAATAAGAAAATGATGAATGTCACACTCAACCATTTTGTATCGGTCAGTGTAATAAAAATATATCACAAAATTTAGCTCCAAGAAGCCCACTCTTTTAGGTGTCGGGAGGAATTGAGTGCTTTTATAC
>NZ_JAETXM010000079.1 GCF_024494465.1 Bacillus sp. V3B
TGGTGGAGCCTAGCGGGATCGAACCGCTGACCTCCTGCGTGCAAGGCAGGCGCTCTCCCAGCTGAGCTAAGGCCCCAATTTATAATTGATAGATTTGGTATGGTCGGGAAGACAGGATTCGAACCTGCGACCCCTTGGTCCCAAACCAAGTGCTCTACCAAGCTGAGCTACTTCCCGGAAATATAAATGGTGCGCCCTGAGAGATTCGAACTCCCGACCTTTTGATTCGTAGTCAAACACTCTATCCAGCTGAGCTAAGGGCGCATATAAGTTAAATTAAATGGTGCCGAGGACCGGAATCGAACCGGTACGGTAGTCACCTACCGCAGGATTTTAAGTCCTGTGCGTCTGCCAGTTCCGCCACCCCGGCTAGGGCTTGGAGCGGAAGACGGGATTTGAACCCGCGACCCCCACCTTGGCAAGGTGATGTTCTACCACTGAACTACTTCCGCAGAATTATTTATTCTAGCTCTTTAATTTAAGGATGTGGTCTTGTGCGCTAAAAGCCTTTGGCTTTTATTGCAGATTGCCCCTCTTCGAGTCATGCAATCTTCTACCACTGAACTACTTCCGCGAAATATAAATGCGGGTGAAGGGAGTCGAACCCCCACGCCTTGCGGCGCTAGATCCTAAGTCTAGTGCGTCTGCCAATTCCGCCACACCCGCAAATGGTGAGTTATGCAGGATTCGAACCTGCGACCCTCTGATTAAAAGTCAGATGCTCTACCAACTGAGCTAATAACTCTAAATAAAT
>NZ_JAETXM010000008.1 GCF_024494465.1 Bacillus sp. V3B
GGAGGATAGGTAGCCTGAATCGCTGGATTCATACCTCCTACTAGAAAGAAGGCTCCCGGTCGTTCGATGACATAGTAAGCAAAATCCTCCATTGCATTTGTAAAGGAATTTCCAAAACATTTTCTTTTCCCGCAACCACCTCGGCCGCCATGCGTCTTACACGCTGAGCTTCCTGTGGATGATTCCAAACGGAAGGGTAGCCACATTCTGCCCCTGCCATATGACATACCGATTCAGCCATGTATCTGATATTCTTTTCCACCGACTCCCGTGCTTCCTTAGAAAAGGTTCGAACCGTGCCGGACAATATCGCTTGATCAGGAATGATATTATAGGTATCTCCTCCCTGAAACGAACAGACAGTCACCACAGTCGGATCTGTAGTATTTATACGACTGTCTTCAATTTTCTGGAAATGCATTACAATCTGACTTCCAATAAGGACTGGGTCAATGGCAAGATGTAGCATAGAACCGCGGCCGCCTCTCCCCTTAATCCGGATTTCAAACTTATCACCGGCAGCCATCATATACTCTTCTCTGTAGCCAATCTGTCCAACCGGAATATTAGATAAGCACATGTGCACCATAAACGACGTCCACCCCATCTAAACATCCATCCTCAATCATTGCTTTAGCCCCACCTGGAATTACCTCTTCAGCAAACTGATAAATAAATAGTACGTTTCCTGCGAGATCTTCCTTTATCCCTTTTCGCATCTTAATCGATTTAATGAATGTTAGACAACTTACTAATATCTGTTTTCAGGTATTGAGTAATAATTTTCGATCAGGGAGTAAGCTGCATTTGTGATTGCTTCTGGTAAAGTAGCACCTGTTCCGGTTACATCATCAAAATGAACCTCAGAAACCCCATTTGTACTATATGTAATCCCGAACATATCTAATCTTTTTACAATTAACATAGCATGTTTCATGTATTTCTCAGGTTTAAAGTAAGATTCATGAACAAAGACATCTTTTTCAACATCATACCAACTATCCTGACTACGAGTTTTCCAGCCTAGTATTTCACGAGCGATTGTATCTTTTTTGTTCATCTCCCATTACCTCTTTCTGTAGTTTTTTAGTTTAATTGACCTCCCCTCTGTTATACATCATTATATTAGAATATAATACAATTGTATAACAGAGTGTTTTTAATTTCCACTATTTTTTTAAAATTTATCTATCTTCAATATATTAAATGACATCATTTTTATTGTTATTATATAAATCAAAAAGGAGATAACTAAGTTCTGAACTGCGCCCTATAAAGTAGACAGTTTAATAAAAAGGGATGCTGCTCTACGCAGCGATGAGATGACTTCGGTAAGCTACGAGGCCACTGAAAAACTTACATTTTTAAAAGTCATAAGTGTCCCTCAAATTAAAAAGGCGACATTTCGTTCAATTTTGACGAAATATCGCCTTTCTTTTTATACTTTTTACTTTGATTCTTTCATCAGGGTAATGATTCGCTTGAGATTAACAGAGAATATTGCCATAACACCTTGCATCTGCATACCAATAAGACCCGAGGAAGATGCCACATCATACCCGTGTCTGTGTTTAAGTTCACTATTTTTGGCCTCGATTTTATAACGCTCTTTCGCTTTTGCTTTAAAATCATCAAAACAGAGTTTGTGAAAGGTCAGCATTTTAATCGTTTAGAAGAATTAACAAGGGAATTACATGACTATGTCCACTGGTTTAATTACATACGAATTCATGGAACACTTGGTTATGTAAGTCCAATTGATTACAAACTTGAACACCTTAAAAAAGCTATCTAGTTTAGTGTTGACATACCAGAGTACCTGGTTGATTATTTTCATTCAGTATACTCTATGAAGTAACGACGCATCTTCATTCAAGTAGGACTTCTTTTTGCGCCTTTCATTTTACTTATGAATAGATTTTGGATAGTTGTTACATATTAAAAAAGGTAGAAAAATCCATATGAGATAAAGGTGATAAAATTATGGCAAAATTATTGTATATTACAGCTCATCCAAATGATGAAACACAATCATTCAGTATGGCAGCAGGAAAAGCATTCATTGAGACATACAAAGAAGTAAATTCAAATGATGAAATCGTTCATATTGATTTGTATAAAGAGAGTATCCCACATATCGATACGGATGTTTTCAGTGGATGGGGAAAACTTCAATCTGGTAAAGGATTTGAAGATCTTTCGGCAGAAGAAAAGTCAAAAGTAGGACGTCTGAATGAACTGAGTGACCAGTTTATATCAGGAGATAAATATGTATTTGTAACACCTTTATGGAATTTCTCATTCCCTCCAGTAATGAAAGCGTATATTGACTCCATTGCTGTTGCGGGTAAAACATTTAACTATACGGAACAAGGTCCAGTTGGTCTATTAACAGATAAAAAGGCACTTCATATTCAAGCTCGCGGAGGTGTTTATTCTGAAGGTCCAGCTGCAGATGTAGAAATGGGTCATCGCTTCTTAAGTGTGATCATGAATTTCTTTGGCATTCCTTCTTTTGAAGGTTTATTTATCGAAGGACATAATGCGATGCCTGATAAAGCACAAGAAATCAAAGAAAATGGAATGGCGCGCGCAAAGGACTTAGCTCATACTTTCTAAATGGTATCTAATAGGATCATTTTAGACTTTCCTTACTTTTAAAAAGAAAAATACTATAAAGTCTGAAATTTTTAGCAGGATACGGTTCTAAATAGTCAAATATGATTAGTATGGAGGTGAAAAAATGGAAGATAAAGCTATTCATTATGATGGCAGTGTACAAATGAATGATCAAAATAAGACGAACTCGGTTGCAACCGCCCATGAACCGTTCGAAATGACTGATGAAATACGAAAAAACATTAGTGGAAACCCCTTTGTAATAGAATAAACATTTGCAGGATTTGGCTTATTGAGCAAATTCTTTTTTCCTTTTTGTTTATTAGCTAGTTGATTAAAAACGCAAATATAACTGATAGAAAAGCTGAAAAGTAACATTAATCACGAATGAAATGGGACAGGTGACAGATCCACTGTCCCTATTTACTATTTACGAACAGTAACAGGGACTATTCGTATTTTCTTCCTTGTTCTTTTCCTGCCCTACGTTCACCCATTATGTTTGAAAGTTGGTCACGTAAATCCTTTAATCTCACTTCATATAATATATAATAACTAGGGGTCTCCCATTCAAACTCAGGCTTCACGTGCTTCCTGTTCGTTTAACGTAAACTCCTCCAGTTCATAAATGTGGGAATAAAATATGGGAACCGTACATATCTACTAAGAGTACCATATTTTTCTTTCAAGGGGGTTCTTACATGCATTGGTATGTAAAAGGATTAAAGAATTACGTAGGATTTCAAGGTAGGGCAGGACGTAAGGAATACTGGATGTTCGTTCTTATCAATTTCATTATTGCCATTATACTTTCAATAGTGGAAACAATCGCAGATCTTCCTTTAGTCTTGACAAGTCTCTATTATCTGGCTGTTCTGCTACCGTCTTTAGCTATTACCGTTCGTAGATTACACGATACCGGGAGAAGTGGCTTGTGGCTCTTAATTTCCTTGATTCCATTTATTGGTGCCATTGTTTTACTTGTATTTGCGTGCCAAAGTAGTCAAGAGTCTGATAATCAGTATGGATCCAATCCTCAAAATTCCTTTCAAACCATTTAGCTAATAAAGAACAGTCGTTTACAATGGAACCGTCTAAACATAGGCGGTTTTTTATAATGCCTTTCAATCTTCTGTTACATACGAACAGTCACAAGCACTGTTCTTAACCTAGCTTCTACTTCTTTTCTTTCTTTTCTTTTAGTGTTTTCTGTTGTGTAATTTGAAGGGGTAGTTGAGTTATATTTTTTGTAACACAACTCGCTTAGAAATGATCATTAATTGAATGGACACCCTCAACAATGAATGGTATTCTAATGGTAAGATCTTGGGTTTCAAAATCAAATTCAGTGTCTAGAGCACACTCATTGCATTCAACGGTCGAAGATATAAGTGCTTCAGAGCTAACAAGAAAATCAACCCCTATTATGTAGAATAGGTCTTTCGAGAGATTGAATATCCTCTTCTAAACTTATCATTTTTTGTTCAAACATATCTTTCGCATCTTTAACCCCTTGGTTATAAAGGTAAGGTCCAACTTCTTTTAAAATAAAATCAAGTACGTTTTCTGCTGCTAAATCCCCTATTTCTTCAGAACGTTCATTATAAAAAAATTCTTTTAAGTTATCTTTGATTTGGTCCTTATTTTCCTTTGGAAGCCTAATATACATTGAGTTCTCCTCTTATCTTTTAGTTATTCTTTTATGTATGTACCTACACTAGAATTAAAGAAAACAATCATTTAAACACCAACAGACTGAAATAAGGTTCAAAATAACGTTTAACATTCTTTAAAACCGTATCATACATCATATTATTTAGTACCCATTCCTACCTATTCTCCACTTTAACATAGATAAAAAAACAAAAAAATCATGCTTCAAAAACAGTCACGGATATGTGGAGTAACATATCCATGACTTTTTGAAACATGAAATCAAAAATTATTTCTTGTACCCAAAGTTTGAAAATCTGCGAAATTCCATAATTGTTCACCAACAAAGTTAGGAATTTCATCAAATACCTTACTATTCATATGATAGTAATCTTCTTGATATTCTTCACTAAATGGTTCACCATATGGACTATGGAACCCGGCTACCGTATCCGCACCATATTCGGTATACATAATTGGTTTATCTGGGTATTTTTCTTGCCATTCTAGCAGCTCTTTAGGTGTCTTTTCCTCCGCCGTCTTCAAATCACCTGTTTGTACATACCAGCCATAGTAGCGGTTCAATGTAATGACATCAACCAAGTCTGTACATTTGTCAGCCTTTAGATTTGCGAACATGATATTGACAAAGGTGCATGGACGGTTCTGCGGATCCAATTCACGGACCAGATTAAACAACGGTTCAAAGTACTCATGAGATCCGGTTTAGTAAGTGGCAGGCTCGTTGGCAATAGACCATATTACCACACAGGCATGGTTTTTATCACGAGCAATTAATTCACGAATCACCTGTTGATGGGCTTCAGTCGCATTCATTTTTGTCCAAGTATCGTCCTCTATGTCTTCACCCTTTTCTAGTGCGGACACATCAAAGGAGAAGGCTGCGAACAATCCGACAGCAGGTGTTTCATCAATGACGACAATTCCTTCACGGTCACATAACCGCATCATTTCTTCAGAATACGGATAGTGAGATGTACGGAATGAGTTGGCACCCATGTCTTTCATTAAATTGATATCAAGTACATTATAAGCTTCGTTAAGGCCACGACCATTGACATATGTATCTTCATGTTTACCAAAACCTTTAAAGTAGAAAGGCTCTCCGTTGATTAAGAATTTCCCATCCTTCACTTCTACCGTACGAACCCCAAACGGTTCTTCATACACATCTTCTACTTTTCCATCTTTAGTCCCTTCAATTCTTGCAGTATATAGATAAGCATTCATTGGCTGCCATAAATGAACGTTTTCTAACGTAACATTTACATTCGTTCCAGTAGCATTCGCGACCGCTTTGTCTTGTTCATCTAAAACAGTCATTCGTACTTCATCGAAATCTCCTACTGTTTTAACAGAAACTTGAACATCTGCCTGTTGTTTGGCTAAGTCTACATTGGGCACAATCGCAATATCTTCTACATAATGAAAAGGAAAGGAAGTTTATTAAAATAAAGATTCTCTGTTTAAGCTCTTTTATAAAAACTCATTTTACATAAACCCTATTTGCAAGAGCATGAATCCATTATAGTAAATCATGGAATTTTATAATCGTACTTTTTACATTATTAGTAATAATATTGCTTTTTTTCATTTTTCTATGTAAATTAGAAAAGGGAAAAAGAAAGGTGAATTCCTTTGGAGGAAGATTTTAGCTATAAAGATTTAATAAAAATTAGCCGAATTTTAAATTCAATTGCAAAAATAGCCATCTATCATTCAAACTTATTTATGGGAGAGATGAAGATGAAAATTTATATTGATGCAGATGCTTGTCCGGTAAAAGATATTATTATCTCTGAAGGTACGAATGCAGAAATACCGGTTATCCTTGTTACTAGCTTTTCTCATTTTTCTAGTTCGGAAAAACCATCAGGAGTAGAAACCATTTATGTGGATTCTGGAGCAGATGCTGCGGATTATCGGATTATGAAGTTAGTAGAAATAGGGGATATAATCGTTACGCAAGATTATGGTCTTGCTTCGCTAGGTTTAGCAAAAGGGTGTACGGTTCTTCACCATAAGGGATTTATCTATACAAATGAAAACATTGACCAATTATTACAAACACGTTATTTGAGTGCAATGGCTCGAAAAAGCGGAAAGCGTACAAAGGGGCCAAAACCATTTACATCAGAAGATAGGGAGAAATTTAGGGAGCTTTTTAAAAAAGCGATTTCACGTTAAAAAACCGTCCATTTTTAAGGATTTAAGGAAAACCCAGAAAAATAATATTGTGACATGTATTTCAGTTCTTTTTTGAAGTCTTACACTACACTCACAAGCTTATCTATTATTCTTGTTTTCCCTTTATATGAAATCGTTATTTCCACTTCGAGTAAACGATTCACTAATTCTAACTTCATCGGCTCATACCTCTTAAGCCTGTTGGGTTTCTCACTTCAATAACAATTTTTTCGGAACCTATATGATAAACAATGGTATTTAAAGATTAATTTAATCACCACAGACAATAATAGATTACCGAACCATGAGAACCCTGGAAATATAAGAAAAAGAACACTTTCTTTACTAAAGAAAAGCGCCCTATATAGTTGAATAGACTTGGTAGTTATTCAATAAGTTTTGGTTGTCTCTTTTTGTATTTAATAATTAAAAAAGCAAAATAAATTGGTAAGTATCCCTATACTCCTCCAATAGATATCTAATTTTCTTTATAGATAAGCTACTTCCTAATCCACTCGAGTTGCAGGTCACTCAAAGGGTAGGTTTTACAGAGGAATACAAACCCATTCTTTCTTTCTTCATCTGACAACGCATTTTTTGCATCATTATCCAATTTATATTGCCCTTCTACTACTTTCATTTTACAAATTCCGCAACCACCACCAATACAACCATAAGGAACTTTTGCCGTTTGTATCTTAGCTGCCTCAACTATTGTCATCGTTTCAGGACAAAGAAAACTTTCATTATTCAAAGTTATTTTAAACATTTCAATCCACTCCTTTCTATAAATCGGCTCTCTATATAAGTCTAGCTTAATTTTTCGACATAGTATAGAAACCGTCGGCCAACCATTTCTTATGTCGATTTAACAAGTTTAGCTTATGAATTAACAGACCATTTATCATGCTTTACTGAAAAGACGAATTTCTATGCGAATTCTCCTTAAAATGGACTTATTATTTCTATTTTTCTACCGCTTAACCGAACTACTTAGAGAACCCCTACGATCTTAATACTTTCACTAACTACTAATCATTCTCGTTTTTTTATGTACTTGTGAAAGTAATTCTTTCCTTACCACTTGTGCATGATTATGGATGGAATCCTTTGCTGCATATAATATTATTATTCTTTGCTCTTCTGCCATTTTTAATATTTAATATTCCTAATTATAGCACTCACCATTAACATTATTCACTACACGCTTAAAGAATCCTTTCACGTCCTAACCATTCCTTTACGAACAGTGCCTTGCCTGTGACTGTTCGTATTCAATCGAGGTATTCTGTCACAGGACCCAATCATTATATGGTTAAGGCTAATGTTCCATCCATTAGAGAGTTAAAAGCCTTAGTTGATCACTTAAAAAGGAGCAAGAGATGACCCTCCTGCTCCTTTTTGCGAAACACCCTCGGTAAAACCAGATTATCAAATTGTGTGATAGACACAACTAAGTATCAAAAATCTTACATTCTATCACTTCATTTATATTGTTCTGTGTTCAAACAAAAACTTCATTCTTATGAAGGGGTTGCATCATTCTTTGTCTTTTTTCGAAGGTTGCGATCTTTTTAACACAACAAGACAACAGTCCTTTTCCGTTATAATCATTTAAGAGCATTAGATATATCTAAAATGTACGTTATGAAGTAGCTTGTTATAAAACTAAGCTTGCATAAGTTGAAGAACATTACAAACTTGTTTCTCTTTCTCCTATTCTTTTCCTTTGTTCAAGATACCCACCAATTTTTACTGATTTATTTTTATAAATAGAACGTAAATTCATGTCAATTAGTGACCCAGCAATTAACCCTAGAAAAACGACTGCTATTGAAAAAACATCGGATCTTAAAGCGTAAAACAGCGCCACAACACATAAGGTTATACTAAAGAAAAACTCACTTACTAAAAAATGTATTTTTTCCATATTAGCACACTCCTTTATATTAATACTTAACTTTAAGTTCTTTGAAAAACGTCTGTTTCCTGCCTTTTTTTGAATTATCCTACTTCGTTTTTAAAAAACAATACTTTTCTCCTTGTTGAAACAAAACACTCGTTTCCCTTTTATCCACATATTTAACTGGGCCTAATGAAACATTCAAATGAATAAACAGGTTTTAAAACTCACCTCTCGCGGTTCCTGAGAAGAAAGTCTACTCATTATAATATTTCTACTCTTTGGGAAATATAAAATAAAACTTTCTAAAGGAATGAAATTATGTATATTTTCATTAATGCTTTCTATCTGATAGCAGGAATTATATGGGGTGATTGGAGGAATTGGAAAAAGTATTATCCTACCATTCTTTTCTTTATTTTGGGAGATTTTTTATATAATTTTTTACTTTATAATAAATCAACGTGGATGTTCCATGATTTAATCCTACCTAACCATACAACGATTACCATTTTAGCTATGACTATTTCTTACACTGCAACAGTATTGATCTATTTAGGAAGGTTTCCTAGTGGTTGGAAAAACCGTTTTTTATGGTTTTTGTTGTGGTCAGGTATATTCTTGGTAGCTGAGTATGTTAACAGTAAGTTAGGGTTTATTACATACCATAATGGTTGGAATATCTGGTGGTCTGTTTTATTTACAGGTATTATCTTTCTGATTTTACCCATTCACCACAAAAGACCGTTGATAGCTTGGTTATTATCAATTGTAATTATATTCACGTTGTTGAGTATCTTTGACGTGAAAATGAGTGATATGAAATAGAATGAGAAGGATATAAAAAAATGGAGACAAAAGGATCGTTAACATGACAGAGAAATATCCAACTTTCGATGTTTTTAGAATGCAAATCCAAAACAGAAGCTAAATAGCACCCACCATTGATATCTGCCGCCCATTTCTCATTAATGGTTGTCGTGCTGAAATCCTGATCTAGAAGATTTTCGCTCTCTACCACTTTTTATTTACTAGGCTGAGGACGGAATTTTTTTATTGTGATCGAACGGACATCCGTTTTATTCATAAGACGTTGAACTCGCTTGAGGCTTACGAAATAGCCTTCTTTTTGAAGAGTTTTATGGATCTTAGGTGCTCCATAAATTTGATTACTTTCCGTATGAATCTCAATGATTCTTTTCGTTAATTCTTTGTTTTCACGTTCGCGATTAGACTCTTCCTTTTGGGAAATCTGGTAATACGTACTTCTCGGTATTTCTAATACGTCACATAAAGTTTGAATGGCGTAATGATCCTTTTAATCAATTTATAAATCGTCACTTCAGATACGCCATATTCGCTGCTTAAATTTTCCACTGAGCTACCAGTATGATAAAGGTCAACCACCATTTTTTTTGAAATCATCATTTTAAATGCAATTCCAGATAGGACGACCTTCTTCCAATTTCCGGTTTGAGGGCAGCGTAATCATCATATAACTTCTGTTTGCCTAGATGTTTCTTCTAGTGCACTATACTTGCTTGAATACTAAGCTCACGATAAAATTAAATTTTGTGAAACACTTGCTTCGAAAATGTCTATTTTTCATAGTGAGTCTTTAGGGGGATCGAAATGAATGTAATTGAAGTTCAGAATTTACGTAAAGAATTTAAGTCTTTTTCAAGCCGGTCTGGGTTATCCGGAGCTTTTCGAGACTTATTTACAAGAAATTATAAAATCCATGCGGCCGTTGATAACATTTCCTTAACCGTCAAACAAGGGGAAATGGTCGGCTACATTGGGGAGAACGGTGCGGGAAAATCAACAACGATTAAAATGTTAACAGGAATTCTTACACCTACATCAGGTTCCATTATCGTCAATGGAATGAACCCGCATAAACAACGAGAAGAATTCGTGCGAACCATCGGAGTCGTATTCGGACAGCGGTCACAGCTATGGTGGGACATTGCGGTTCAAGAGTCCTTCCGATTATTGAAAAAGGTATACCGTGTTTCCGATGAAGATTATGACAGACATATGGGCCATGTCATTGAAACATTAGAAATTGGTCCTTTATTAAATAAACCCGTCCGAAAGCTGTCACTTGGGCAACGAATGCGCTGCGAATTAGCCGCCGCTCTTATCCACAATCCTCCCCTCCTCTTTTTAGACGAGCCAACGATTGGACTAGATGTATTAGTAAAACTAAGAATTCGTAAGTTTCTAAAGGAAATTAACGAGCAATATAAAACGACGATTCTGTTAACAACACATGACTTAACGGATATCGAAGCTCTTTGTGAACGAGTGGTTTTATTAGATGAAGGAAAAATTATTTATGATGGGAAGCTCAATCAGCTTCAATCACAGGCGGTTGAAGGAAAACAAGTAGAATTTGAGTTTTTAACAGAAATCGTAAAAACCAGCCTACCTGCGACAGAAAAAATTCAATGGGAACAAAAAAACGCAACAACATGGCTTGCTCATATCAATGGGGATGAACAACTTGTCTCACAATTAATTAGCGAGGTCGTGCAAAAGAATCCGATACAAAATGTTCGAATCAATGAGGTTTCTACTGAAGAGATTGTCCGTAAGATTTATGAAGAAGGAATGGCCCTCTCATGAGTATGTATCTAGAAATGATCCGGATGCGTTTTTTAATGATGCTTGCCTATCGGACCAACTATTATAGTGGAATTTTAATTTATAGCATTAACATCGGGGCTTACTATTTTTTATGGTCTGCGATTTATGGAGGGAAAGAGGAAATTGAAGGGTTATCCGTCCTTCAAATGACAACCTATATCGCAGTAGCGTGGATGGCGAGAGCTTTTTATTTTAACAATATTGACCGAGAAATTGCGGCTGAAATCCAAGATGGGAAAGTAGCCATAGAAATGATTCGTCCTTATAACTATTTAGGGATGAAAACGATGCAGGCCTTAGGAGAAGGAATCTTTCGATTATTGTTTTTCTCTGTCCCAGGCATGATGATTGTCGCCTTAATTTTTCCAATTAGCTTTTCTGCTAGCCCTGCGACATGGCTGTTTTTCTTTATCTCGCTCGTATTTAGTTTTATCGTGAATACGCAAATCAACTTACTAACCGGTATGATGACGTTCTTTTTATTTAATAACGCAGGATTAATTCGAGCGAAACGTGTCGTCATCGATTTATTCTCAGGTCTACTACTCCCCATCTCTTTTTATCCAGTGTGGGCTCAGGATGTGATGATGTATTTACCGTTTCAAGCGATAAGCTATATTCCCAGCATGATTTTTACAGAAGGCTTTATCGGGAAGGAGATTTATCAAGCTGTGTTGTTACAAGCGGTCTGGGCTTTACTCTTACTGATTCCGATTCGACTGTTATGGTCTCAAGCAAAAAAACAATTAATTGTACAAGGAGGCTAAGGGAGTGTTTTATGTTTCAATGTTCTTTCAATACGCCTCTCAATATTTAAAAACAAGGCTTACCTATCGCACGGATACGGTGATTGAAATCCTTTCTGATTTATTATCTCAAGCCGTGAATTTAATCTTCATTTTAGTCGTATTTGGTCATACGTCCTTTTTAGGCGGCTGGAACCGGGAAGAAATCATTTTTATTTACGGGTTTTTCCTTGTTCCTTATGCGTTATTTTCGGCCTTTTTTAATATATGGGACTTTAATGAGCGCTATATTGTCAAAGGAGAAATGGACCGTGTCTTAACCCGCCCCATTCATAGTCTTTTCCAAATTATTATGGAACGCATGGAGCTAGAATCTTTATTTGGTGTCATTACCGGATTAGTGGTGATGGGATATGCTGGGATGAACCTGGGGTTAACCTTCGCTTGGTATGATGTGTTGATCTTTATCGCTATGGTGATTGGCGGGGCTTTTATTTATGCAGGGCTTTTTATTAGCATCGCAACGATTGGGTTTTGGTCAGATAGTCGTACCGATATTATGCCAATGATGTATAATATCAGCAACTACGGCCGATACCCAGTTGATATTTATCACCGAGTGATTCGATTTGTGTTAACGTGGATTTTACCATTCGCCTTTGTCGGTGTGTATCCTGCTTCTTATTTTTTAAAAAGAGAGGAATGGTATGGGTATGCCTTTTTAACACCTGCCATGGGGATCCTTTTTTTCGGTATCGCTATTTTTCTATGGAATACGGGAGTGAAAAAATATCGTGGGGCTGGTAACTGATATTTTTGAACAGCCTCAAGTTATTACTTTGGTTAGCTGAATATATCCTAAAAAGCGATGGCAAGATCGTTTTTTAGGATATATTCACTTATCTGGCAAAAAATACATGTCATGACTGTAACCTCAATTACATTTATTTGCTTTATTTTTCCCGCTTATCTCTTCGCTCAAAATACTGATATTGATGAAATTTTTGATGTAAATATGCAAACTCTTTCGAATGGTCCAGCTGTGTAATCGCTTCAAGGGAATAAGTCATATCCTGCTCCTATTCTAATTCATTATTTTGTTTAAATATAATAGATCACCAATCATCATTCAAAGATGATGTTTATTTACTATTAGTAATCTTACAAAAATAGTAGATTTTAACCGATTGATAGGATAACGGTTTTAAAATGAATCATATGGTAATCAAAAAGACAAAAGCTTGTCCCACCGAAGTGAAATGCTTTTGTCTTTAATGACTGCTTATCCATCTATAAATAAGGGTTCCTTGGCGATTTGATCTAATACCCCCTTCATCAATCCTTACAATTTCACCACCATCGGAAGCTTCTCCATCCCAAGTAATCAAATATACTTCCGCATCTTCTATGTCTTCTTCCATTTCTCTAACAAGGATACCGTGGTACTCTCCCATCAATTTCAATTTACAGATGTTTATAGCATCTTTCGTCTTGATTTTTTCTACTTCATCACTGTTCTTTAATGACTGAATGATGGTATTGGCTACTAACATTTCATCCATGATATCGATTGTTCCTTGAATATCATCTTTATCCCACGTAATAACGTCCATATACATTTTCTCTCCTTTGATGACTTTTGATCACTGTAAGTTTATTACAAATTACTCTTATCAAATAGAATAATCATTTAGTAAAAAATCCATACTGCATGAAACAGCTAATTCTCACCTCTCCCTATCGTAATCAGAATTCTCGCGATCAAAGTCATAGTCTCTGTCCATAGTCAGAATGATTTCTTTCTTCATCGAAACGATCATTTTCTAGCGATCGTGATCAAAATAATCAAGTTCACTATAGAATCTATCAGTTGTACTTAGTGCTTGCACTTTTGTGACATGGTAAATGACTTATTAAAATAAATAGGTGCCAGGTACCATCCAGATAATGGATGACGCCTGGCACCTATTTAGCTTGTGTTCCCTCTTTCGTTTTTTACACATAAAATACTAAATATAAAATAATGGGGAGGGATAAAATGGGGTTATTTATTAATCATGATCACCATCGTAATATTTTTAAAAACCAAGAAAATGTTCATGCCTCCAATCAAGAGTTTGCTAAATACAATTATTTAACGGAGCTTCTAAATGAGCAAAAGAAAGCCAATATGGAGTTAATGAGATCTATAACTGAGCTAAAATCGCGCTATAGGCAACAAGAAGTAGCACAAAAAGATCAGTGGAATCAGATTAAATATCAAATAAATGATTTAAAAATGAGTAACCTTCACCATGAGGAGTTTGAAAGCCAGTTGGGTCAAAGGTTAGAAACTCTGGACGAAAAGAGTTCGTATCTCCAAGAAGTAGTAGAAAGTAAAAATTTTGTAGCAAAATCTATTTTAGAGGAGATCAATCGTCTAAGTGAATCCGATCGAGAAATTGCCGATCGTTTGAAGGAGAGTGAGGTGTCAAATCAGGTGCTTTCCGCCCAATTGAATGAGCAGATGGATCACCAAAAGGAAATAACCGAAAAATTGTCCATTCAGGAGGAACATCAAGTAGATGTATTAAAACGATTAGACACACAAGAAGCGTTAACCGAAAAAATTTCCCGTCAACTCAACCATATTCGATCCATTATCTTTGAACGTACCAACTATTTAGCGATTAAACTAGAAGAAGGGTATAAACTAACAGCCTCCCATGTCTATAAACTCATGCATGGTAACGACCAACCTCTCAACCTCTCCCTCATGAACCATAAAAAAGAAGAACAAAAATAAGATCAGGCACCATCCATTATCTGGATGGTGCCTGTCACCTATTAGGGAAGAGCTAATAAGTTGCCTCTAGAATAAGATCTCAATGTTTTTCTCATTTGTTTTTCTTAAATCTTCGATTAGTTCACTTACTTTTTGCTCTTTTTTTTGTGCAATTGCTTGTTCTTCCATTTGAGGTTTTATTGTTTCGAAGTCTGGAATCTCTTGTTGTTGACTCAAGGCTTGCTCTTTATACTGTTCATAAATTGCTTTTACCTCGTCCTCAGAAACAGAAGAATCATCAATATTACTATCAATATATTCAGTAATCAAGAGTTGATCTCTAAATTGCTCTTCTAGTGTTTCTTCTGTTAACATACTCTCTTCTAATGCCTCTTTATACTGCTCTTCATCTTCGAACTGGGATTTAATATTATTTAATTCAGAATCAATTTCACTTTGTTTAATAGATATTCCTTTATCTTGGGCAGTTTGGAGAAGCAACTCAGTATTGATTAGTTGATCTAATACTGACTGTTCTAATTCTTTACTGTCTAGGTTAGCTAGATCTAAACCCTGTTCCTCATAGGACGCTTTTGTGAGCTCTAATTGATTATCATAATCCTCTTTTAATATTTCGTTATCATTTACGGTTGCCACTATTTCTGACTTTTTAGTAGTTTTGCCCTCTCCTGAGTTTCCGCTACTACATGCTCCTAATATAAGCGCAGTAACGCCTAATAAAATAAAAAATGATGAAATTCGTTTCAACATAATGTATCCTCTCCTTTCGATAACTTGTCCGTCATTTTAACATATTCACTTTGATAGGAGAGGCAGTGTGAAAAATTGTTATATTTTTGTAACTTAGTAACATTTATCATTTTAGGCGAGAAGACTCCCACTTCAATTTTGTGAAGGGCAACGCCCAAAAATAAGCGGGAGATGAATCGTCTTTTTGCGTAGCAAAACATGTGTTTGCATGGTATAATATACCTGTACAAGTTGTTCTTTGAAAACTGAAGATAGGAGGTTCTAGCAGGAAAAACGTCTGTTAGGTAAAATCTTCAACGTTCTTTCGTCCCACACGTACTGAAGTTGCTAATCCTTAGCTAAAGTAGGACGTATGGAGAGTCAACGTACAAGTTTGCATGACCGGCAGGAGACTGAATTAGTCGTTTGTACTGCTAACCGTCGGTGCGACGGGGTTAGCCTGCTCAATATCTGTTCGATAGAACGGAGTTCGCAGGAATCCCCCACTTCAAATTTCGTCAGAAATTAAGTGGTGAGTAGTTCAAAAGTGACAGGCACTCATTAGATATATTCAAACAAACGATAACATTCTCCCCAAAGGAAATGACAGTTTAGTAGCTCCGCTTACTTAGTACATTTGTTAATTAGTCATTTCACTTTTAATATAGGTAAAGCATAGGGACGGTTCTTTGCTTCCTTTAACAAATAAGAAGCAAAGAACCATCCCTTTGATTTTTATTATCTTTGAGCGCCAAAAGAAACAAAAGTTAATATAGCTCTTTCGTCTTCGTACTAAAAATCCTCAACAACGCTGCAACGGTCATTAAAATACCAATTAAGAAAAAAAGATTGAAAAAAGTTTGTAAACCATCGATTGGAGAATTAGCTACTAAACCACTTATTCCTAAGAACAAAATTCCCATACAAGATAGGAAACCGGCAAACATCTTTTGGCTACGTTTGAACAGAATGTACCCGATCAGGATGACCAAGTATGTACCGCTTAGAAACATGAGGATAGGGAATGTAGGGAAAAATTTGGCTGCATAGACAAAATAATCAATGAGTAAAATATCGCTTGGATGCACGACTTCTCCATTCATCAATTGAGAGAAAATAGCCGTATACTTCCATTCCCAAGAATCCCCCAATATATTGCTGCCTTCATACCATGCAACTATAGTAGAAAATAGGAAAAGCATTACAACAAAACCAAGTTGGATCATTATCTTGAACATTTCCCTCACCTCAAATATAAAATTAAGATTTGGATGTTACACCTAAACAAAAATGGACATTTCACAATCCTACTAGTTAGTTGAAAATGTTGAGCCAGTACTATCTCTTTCAATAATAAGAGCCAGAATTCCTTTAAAATGATCGAAAGAAACTTCTAAACGATTCCCTTATTTCACTTCTGCCCCATTTTTTCAAAAAAACAAACTCTCTTCTTCAAGTATAGAACCCCATTTGTTGAATAAAAAATAGGACTATTTTCAACTATCTTTCTATCTTGGCCAGTTAATCCAGGTAGTTAGGATCGAAAATACGAGTCATCTCCTCTGAAAGCAGTTGAAATTCTTCTTCCATATTTAATTCATGTCGCATAAAAAACCTATCCTTTCTAGCTATTTAGTAGAAAGGATAGGCTTTTTCCTCGGTTTTTTTCTCTAAATTGGAATAATCTGCTTAACTTGATGGCTATGGTGCTAGGCACCATCCATTATCTGGATATGGTGTCTGGCACCTATTTAGCACTTATTTAATAAACAAACAAGAGGCTTTCCCTTGAGGTGTCTAATACCTTTGCCTACGGGGAAGCCTCCGGCAACCACTACTTTGTTTCAGCCAATTTTACTGCATTCGATTCATTTTGCCGTTTCTCGTAATCTTCTACTGTGATGATGTCAAGATCGCCTTTTGGTGTCATACAGCAAGCCAACGCATAACCATTCTTTAATTCTTCATTCGATAAAACCTCATGTGAGCGGACTAATTCTTGAGCATATTGCCCATCAAGTACTTTTACCTTACACATACCGCATCCGCCCTGCTGGCACCCTGTTGGTATTGGAATAAACTGGTCACGAGCTGCTCGTAATGGCGTTACATTCGGTGGACAAGAATACCCAAACTGCTGCCCTCTTGCTTTAAGAGTCACTTTATACATGCATATCCCCCCTATTTTTTCCCATAAGATATTCTAGATCAAGTTAACGCTTTCATAAAGGATTCGGATAATTCTCTACGATGGTAGAAAATACCTTGCCCAATTTTCTCCTCGGTCCAGGTGATCGTTGGCATATCTGCATAGGTCATATATCCACCTGCAAACGCCTCATTCCGGTTTCCAGATGGGTCAAAGAAATAAATCGTTTCCCCTCTTGTAATCCCATGACGTGTCGGGGTGACATCGAATGGAACTTCATACATGGATAAAAGATCCGCTGCTTTAAAGACATCATGAAGGGAGTCAACATGGAATCCAGCATGGTGAAGCTTAGCGTCCGGACCTTTCACAAAAGCGATATCATGTGCTTTATTGGTCGTAAACAAGAAGCTTCCTAGTAATTCTTCTCCGTCTACAGTTGTAATTCTTTCACTTTGTCTGAAGTTAAGGGCTTCAATAAAGAATCTTGTGACCGTTTTTAAGTCATTACCTGTTAATAAACAGTGGTCAAGGCGATGTGGGGCAATTCCCTTTGTCCCTAACGGCCATGGATGTGGATTTAAATTACCTACAGCTGTTCCTAGGCATTCGATTTCATGATACAGTTCGCAATGATGACCTGTTGGTAGAATAAAATGAACGGCTTCCCCTTCTGCCAATCTTGTACCATTAGAAATACGGGTTGTGGTACAACCAAATTCTTCAATTTTCTTTTCATAGTAAGCTAAGTCATCTAATGTCTCCACTTTAAAAGCTAAATGAGCCATTCCAGCAGTGTTAGATTGTGTTAAAATGACACTGTGATGATCAAATTCATCCCATGCTTTTAAGTAAACACTGTTACCCATACGTCCTGTTTCTTCTAAGCCAATCACATTCGTATAATAATCTACTGATTTCTCTAAGTCTAAAACTTTTAACTCTATTCGACCCATACGCATAACTCTAGCCATTATTTTTCCCCCTAGCTATTCATTTTAGCTTAATAAGCAATATTAAGGATCTCATTGTAGCCTTATAGATTCGTAGGCTACAAATGAGATTCCTATCCAATCACTATCTTTCCTTAAAACTCATCATAAGAAATATTGGTGCCCTTCATTCCGCCTTTATAAAGAGCATCACAGGATGTTTCAATCATAATCGGTGGTCCGCAAAGGTAGGCATCCATATTAGACATGTCTTCAATCTTGCTTGAAATCACATCCGCAATAAAACCAACTTCTCCATCCCATTCATCTGTAGCATCCGGTTGGGATAAAGCCGGAACAAAGTGGAAGTTTGGATGTTGTTGCGCTAATTCCATCCATTCTTCAACGTAATACAAATCTTTTTTCGAACGAGCCCCGTAGAAGAACCACACTTCCCTTTCGAAAGACTGTGAGAATACTTCTTCTAATAACGACTTAATAGGAGCCATTCCAGAACCACCAGCAACGAATATCAAGTCTTTGTCTCGATTACGAAGCTGCATGCTTCCATAAGGTCCTGAACCACCCGCAATATCCCCCACTTGTAAGTCACACATATAATTAGAACCTTTACCTTCTGAAACACGCTTGATATGAAACTCTAAAATACTTCCATCCTGATATTTGTTGGCCAATGAATACGCGCGTGTATCTTCTAAACCAGGTATATCAAACTCAAAAAACTGGCCTGATGCATACTCAATATTTTGTGGTTCCTGTAATTTCAGCTTGATCATATGAATATCATGCGTACAGGCTACATTTTCGACTATCTCCGCTTGAAAATCATGTACGGCAAAGAATGGGAGATCTGATTCTTCTTCTTCTATTTCAATTACGAGATCACTTTCTACCAATGTACTGCACATAAGTGTAAATCCTTCTTCGCGTTCGAAGCTCATTAATGAGTATTCCGATACACGGTCCATGATTTCAAAATCTCCATCAAGGACTTGGCACTTACAGGCTGAACAACTACCATGACGGCAACCATAAGCCACTTGAATCCCATTTCGAATCGCTGCATCTAGTATCGTTTGTCCTTCCTTTACCGTAATCGTTTTACCACTTGGCTCTAGTGTCACTTCATATGTCTCAAGTGCCGTTTTAGCTTGGCTCATCGTTCCGTCTCCCCTCTCCCCTATTCTTCTATATTTTTATAGGAATAGTAGTGTATAAGCGAAAAACTATACTCTACTATTTATCAGTTTGACCACTTATAAGATTTCTTACGCTGTTATGATTTGTAGATAATCTCCATTTCGCATCCCAGCTTCTTCCACGGTTTGATCTAAAGAAATTTCTACATCTCCAGAAGCTCGTTTTAATACGAAGCGATAGTTCTTTTCTTTATCTGCTTTATACATGTCTAAACAATCATCCAGCAATTCCTTAGTTGGCATGTTATAACGAGCCCTCATCCCAATATGACTCGTACACAATTTACTTTCTGTATACGGTTTTAGTACCGGCCAGACAATAAGATGATTATCATATTTCAAGTAGTTTGCCATGATCGTTCCCCCTATTCCACTTCACTTTAGAAAAATTTCTTATCTAGTCCTAGATGTCTCCGATGCTCTAACCAATGGGCATGTTCATTAGACGAGTAATGTTCGCCCGCTTCATCTGGAGATAAACCTGTATATTTGAATAAACCAGCTACTGGATCTTCACCAAATTCTCCGCTCAAATAGGCTTCTGCCGGCCACCAAACCTGCATATATTTAAATGGTTCTTGCTCAAAAATATGCTTACATCCTGGTGAACAAGTCAGATACGTTTTATTGTTATATTCGCTGTACTGTGTCCACAACTGTGTCGGTTTATCTGGATCTGGAAATTCTGCCGGAACTTGACAAACGGTACAAATGGCTGGAATTCCAGGACTTGCACTCGCAAAGATGTTATCATCATTTTTGCGAAAGTATGGCGCATAATACTGGTCGAACAGAGGATATTCCTTTGATAACCAGTCATAATCATCAGGCTGCAGTTGGAATCCTCTAAAAAGGTTCGCATGTTTAAATTGATCCAGAATACGCATAACCGCATGAGAATAATGGTCTTTTTCTTTTATGCTGTCTTCTGCATGTAAAGGTAAACGAATCCCATATTTTCTTAAATCTTTAAACAATCCGTTAAACACCTGTTCTTCTACATAAATTTCAAATGCTTTCTTCCAAGAGATTGGACGAATACGAGGATAATAATCTACAAGTGTTGCAATGACCGAGAACATACGATAGGCTCTCCAATACCATTTATCAATCCAGCCTTGAATGATTGGAACATTACGGTCATCTTCTTCTAACAGCATTTTCAAGGCGGACATTCCTAAAGCCATATGTCGTGATTCATCTGATTGCACTGTTTTACCAACAGCAGCGAAGTTATCATCGCCCACCGCACCCGCAGATGAAGCAAACGGTAAGAAAAGAATATTTGTAAACACGTACTCGAATGAGAAAGAAATGGCGATCAATGCTTCAAATGGACCGGCTGTCATGGCATCATCAAAGAATGATTTTGGTACCGTATTAAACCATAGATTTTGAGATGTTTTAGCAAAATTATGAAGGCCATCAATTTGTTTACTCATATGAGCATAGTGTTTAATTTCAATTTGGGCATGACGTAGTTCATCAATCGCCTGATTAAAGGTGGCAAAGCGAATCGCTTCAATTGGTATGTTTCTACCGACATAAGCCATCAGGCGGTGTGCGGCGTATTCTGCAGGTTGAACGGCTGTCGCAAATACTTTTACACCTTCATACCAGCGTGAATCGACCACTTTCGCATGACCATCATTCGCCTCAAAGGCATTTCGAACGGCATGATAAATCCCATCTTTCTCCGATTGAATCTTCACATATTGATTGTAGGCCATACGGAAAGGGTCTTCCCATCTGCTTGGATCTTTCAGGATAATGCCTTCTTTTTCAATTAAAGGATACACCTTATTGATATCAAAATCTTTTGGCTCCCACATTAAATCCCTTGTCATTGCATGATACTTTTCTTTCGTCCCCATTTTAGCCACTAGTACATTCCCTCCTTATTCTGCATCTTCCCATTCTATCGTTAATTGCTCTTCGTCCCAATCTGTAATAAAACCGAAACATGAACTCATCACCATGTGTACTTGATCCATATCAAAATCGGCCCCAAGATGTTCTTCCACAGTCTCTCTGTTTAACACCAGCTTCCCTGGTACTTTTACTTTTTTATAAACCATGTAGTCTTCCACAACAACGCCTTCATTATCTTCTTGAATGGCTGCGATAATCGCTGTCACGAGACTACCTCCGCTTGTATCTAAATCCATCCCGACATACGCTTGTTTTACCGCCATATTGATCATTCCTTTCTCCTAGTTAAGGACAATCTCGTATTGTTTAAACGGAATTTTATATTTTTTATAAATAGGAATAATCGCTTCTTCTTCAATCTTTTTCAATGTCTCTGGAAGATTAATAGATATTCCGTGTTTTTCAAACAATGGAGCCAATGCAAGAACAGCTTCGAATGCCTTCGGATACCATTTATCTACCCATTCTTGAATAATTTCTACATTCGAAAGGGTTTCTTCTGGTGTCTCCCTCGGATCACTTAATGTTCTTCCCCAACGATAATCGCCTTCCCAATCTTCATAGCCTAAAGTCTTTAAATAATCCCAGCGGCTTTGTGCCTCATCACCTGCTAAAAGTTTAAAAAGAGAGAATGCCCAATCACGATGCCAATCTAATTGCTTGGCAATGACCAAGTTTAGAATGGATAAATGGGTATCTCCTTGTTTGACTGCTTCTTGATTAAATTCACGATACATCAGATTTCCTAACAGAAGGTCTAATGTTAAATTTTCAGCCACAAGAACTTCTGCCCAATCTTCTGTTACCAAAATTTCCTCTACATAATGACGCAAGGGTTGAAAAGCTGGTTCGTTTAGTAACACCTGTTTTCCATGTGCAAGGTAGTCACCATGATGCTCCTGCATATTCATCGCCCATTGAGAGATCCACTGAGCCCTTCCTGTTTTGTCGTATGCTTGATACGTCGCACATTGCTCAATGGCTGACCCTAAAGCATAACGAATGACATGTTGCATTTGCACATTCTCGCCATATTCTAAATGTCTTAATGGCGTATAAAGGTCTCTCAGAGTATCCGCCCACTGTGGTGATAGATTTTGAATGACATCAAGTTGATCGGCATAAGAAAATCCATTTTCCACTTCTTCTGCCATTTTCTTTCGATTATTGACATAGGTTGTATACCAAAACTTTTTGGGATCACGGAAGGCTTCCCAATCGGATGATTTCAACCGGGTGTAGCGCGGATCGTAAATATCAAAATCCTTTTCATCATAAACATGACGATAATGTGTGTGAACATAAGGCTGTTGTCTTACCGTTACTTCTTCATATTCATTCTTCGTTTTCCAATCCCACGGCTGCTCCCGAATTGTTTTTTTGAACGTAGATTCTTTTGTCATTCTTTTTCCTCCTTATTCGGTTTCATCGTTTTCCGAAAATGATGAATGATTCTATTAAACATTCAATCAGGTCAACGCCTTCCCAAATGATTCGATTAGCTCTCTTCTATGTTAAAAAATATCTTCAATCATTTGATCTTATTTACAAATGATTGTTAGAAATCACCGCAAACAATGTATCCGCTTTCAAAAGCTTTGTTGCGATTTCTAGATACAACATAGAAATTCTTAATGCCCAGATGGGTTTTGTCTTTCATATCCTCTATGAAGGGTATTTTTCTCAGGAAGAACATGAACAGGTCTAGGATTAATTGGATCCAGCCCTTGTCCCTATTCAACAAGGAACTGAATCCTTCATTTTTATTGCCTTTATTGCCCTTTCGATAATAATGTTTTCGCAATCTCCTGATCCATTCCCTCAAACTCATAATAAGAGATCGTTGAATACAATTCACTTCTTGTTTGCATATCATCAAGGCCTTCCTTCTGTGTACCTTGTTCTTTTATGAGCTGAAAAATACGTTCGTATGCTTTCGCAGCCACCCTTAAGGACGTAACGGGATAAATGACCATTTGATACCCCATATCAGCAAATTCAGCTGCGGTATAATAAGGAGTTTTGCCAAATTCCGTCATATTCGCTAATAAAGGGGCCGAAATAGATTGAGCGAATAAACGGAATTCCTCTTCCGATTGAAGAGCTTCGGGAAAAATAGCATCTGCTCCTGCTTCTACATAAGCCTCTGCTCTTTTAATGGCTGATTCAAGACTTTCCACAGCTCGGGCATCCGTTCGGGCCACAATCACAAGAGACGGCGCCGCTTTTTTAACGGCTCGGATTTTTTGCACCATTTCCTCCGTAGAGACCAATTTTTTCCCATTTAAATGGCCGCATTTTTTTGGTAGCTGTTGATCTTCTAGTTGAACAGCCGCTACATTCGCTTCCCACATCTCTCGTGCTGTACGAGCCACATTCAATACACCGCCAAATCCAGTATCAATATCCACTAAAACGGGTAAATCAGTCGCTCGAATTAATTCTTTGGCTCTTTGCGCCACTTCAGTCGAGGTAATTACGCCTAAATCGGGTAAGCCACAGCTGGCTGTATAAGCTGCACCGGATAAGTAAAGAGCGGAAAACCCAGCTTGTTTGGCTACAAGAGCTGCCATCGCATCATGCGCCCCTGGGATTTGCATCATATCAGGGGCATTCATGAGCTGTTTAAATCGATTGGCGAGTTCCGCTTGAGTTGAAGGTTGATCTACAATCCATGCCATGTCCATTTCCTCCTTTAAATTAAGGCTGTGTTAATGATTTCGTGTGCATGGCAGCATGTTTGATTCGAATGAATAACGTAGCTGAACGTGCACATCAAAGGCCTTTGTAGCAACAACCATATTATTTAACAAAACCTAAATGAAAAATAAATCCATAAATTTATTTACTGGCATACTGGACAATCTTTCAGAATCCGAGCATACTTCTTGAATGTTCTTTACTTGTTTTTGTGAGAAATGTGTCTGAAGATTGGAAGAAAACTTTCTGATGATTTGGGGAATCGCCTCATCTCGACGGAAACGGTGCCCTAATGGATACTCACATTCCACTACGTCCGTTTTTGAACCATCCCTAAAATGTACTTGAACCGCATTCGCAATGGAACGCTTATTTGGGTCTAAGTAATCGGCACTGTACTGTTTATTTTCCACCACAACCATCTTGTCTCTCAATTGGTCAACTCGTGGATCTGACGCTGTTTCATCTTCATAGTGATCGGCTACAATATCTCCAAAGATCAATCCGATCGCTGTAATATACTGAATACAATGATCACGGTCAGCTGGATTATTTAAAGGACCTTCCTTATCAATAATACGAATCGCTGACTCATGCGTCGTAATCGTAATACGATCGATTTCGTCCAAACGGTCAATTACTTCCGGATGAAGCTGAACCGCACATTCTGCAGCCGTTTGTGCATGAAATTCCGCAGGGTAGGACACTTTGAAAAGGACATTTTCCATGACATAGGAATCAAGTGGACGAGCTAGCTTCAATTCTTGTTTATTAAATAAAACATCCTGGAATCCCCAGCCTGGTGCTGAAAGAGCCGTCGCATAACCCATTTCTCCTTTAAGTGCCATTAAAGCTAAATGAACTCCCCTACTTGTTGCATCTCCAGCAGCCCATGATTTCCGGGATCCTGTATTCGGGGCATGCCTGTACGTACGCAAACTACTATTATCAATCCAAGCATGTGATATAGCGTTTGTAATTTCTTCTTTTGTTCCTCCCAACATTTTCGCCACAACAGCCGTCGTTGCCACTTTGACAAACAGAACATGATCCAGACCCACTCGATTTAAACTATTTTCAAGTGCGAGCACTCCCTGAATTTCATGGGCCTTAATCATACTTTCTAGCACATCTTTCATCGTTAAAGATTCCTTCCCTTCTGAAAGACGGACACGACTTATGTAATCAGCAACAGCCAAAATCCCACCTAGATTATCTGAAGGATGTCCCCACTCAGCAGCAAGCCATGTATCGTTATAATCGAGCCATCGAATCATACAACCAATATTAAAGGCTCCTCTTACTGGATCTAAACAATAGGATGTGCCTGGTACTCTAGATCCGTTCGGAACAACGGTTCCCGGCACAATAGGGCCCATCAGCTTTGTGCATTCCGGATAATTTAAAGCTAGTATCCCACAGCCAAGTGTATCTAATAGTACATAACGGGCGGTGTCAAGAGCTTCGATACTCGTAATCTCTTTATTTAGTACATATTCTGTTACATCCTCTAATAATTGATCTGTTCGATTTAGTTCGTTTGTCTTTAACATGTTTTTCTTCCCTTCCCTCGGAAATTTGATTATGATAGTAACATGAATGTTGGCCAGAACATTCATGTTACGGTGAAGCTAAAAACAATTCCTCGGTTGTTTACTTGCTTAAGGCATGTCGTTCACCAATATAGTTTACTCGCGGGCGGAACAGGCGGTTATTGGCATGTTGTTCAATGACATGTGCACATAATCCGACTGTTCTCGACCCAAAAAAGATCGGTGTATATAAGGGAATCGGAATACCGAGCATCCAATAGACAGGAGCTGCGTAATAATCTAAATTGGGATAGAGTCCTTTTTCTCTTTCCATTAACCTTTCTCCCGCTTCACACATCCGGTATAAAAGGTCGTCTCCTTTGATATCACTCAGTTGCTTTAACGCTTCCTTCATCATGAGAGCTCGAGGATCCATTTTCTTCATATAAACACGATGACCAAATCCCATAATCTTCTCTTTGTTTAACAGCTTGTTTTCTAATAACGCTTCAAACTTTTCAACACTTTCTGCTTCAAGGAGCATGTGCATCACCGCTTCATTGGCCCCTCCATGTAAGTTTCCTTTCAGGGAAGCAACCGCGCCAGTCAGTGCGCCATACAAATCGGACTGAGTAGAAGCAATCACTCTTGATGTGAAAGTAGAGTTTGGCATCTCATGTTCACTGTAAAGCACTAGTGAAAGGTCAAAAATTTTCTCTTGAATGGCTGTAGGTTTAATGCCTGTAATCATATAGTAGAAATTGGCACTATAGGATAAGTCCTTGTCTGGATGAATAGGCTCTTGTTTAGTCAGAATCCGATAACTGTTAGCGACAATGTTTGGTATCGTCCCTAATAATCGGTAAGCACGTTCTTTATTCACGTCTAGTGATCGATTCTCAATATCCTCATCGTATCCTGAAATAAAAGAGATACCTGTTCTTAACGCATCCATAGGATGGGTCTTTTCAGGGAGCAATTTAAAAACTTCATAGAGCGCTTCTTGTATTTCATAGTAACTCTTTAATTTGTTTTGCAATCTATTCTTCTCTTCTTGATTGGGTAGACTTTCCTCTAGTAAAAGATGAACAATATCTAAATAACTATATTTCTTAGATAATTCAATTAAGTCGTACCCCTTAATGACGATTTCCCCTTGTACTGTATCAAGGAAAGAAATCTTTGTTTCTGCAGCTACTACTCCATCTAATCCTGGAAAAAAATTACTAACAGTACTCATTCTTTTTCCTCCATTTCACTTAAATTAACATTCATATACATAAAACAAGAGAAGAAGCTTATGATTTTGTTACAGCTTTGCTAAGCCATTATTTTTTTCTGCACGTTTTTTCACGGATTCTCCTGCAATTCCCCAATGTTCAGGAGACATTTCTTGTATCATGACACGGACAGTTTCCACTGGTGCCTCTAACACTTCCGCGACTAAATTAGACACTTCTCGAATCAATCTTTCTTTTTTCTCAGGCGAACGCCCTTCAACAATATTGACTTGAATAAGTGGCATGATTGAAACTCCTTTCTACATCCTTTTCATAAATATGTAAATCTAGCTTGATGTTTAAAATAGCGCTTTCGTAAACTCATTCGGTCAGAACTGATAGAGAAAGGGAATAGATGAATCGTTTATCTTCTGAAATAAAAGGACTTAGTAAAACTTTCCCTCTATTTACAGCTTTAATGGAATTCATTTATGAAATTCTAAAAGGTTTGCTTGTTTTCATATTACAAATTTTTAAGAATTTAAACAATAACATGAATATTCCGATTATTTTATTTTTTTAGTAGGTTCATGTCGGTTTTTTAAACAGATAGCAAAAAAGCCTCGAATAAAGAGGCTTTTCCCTAAAATCTACTATTCTCATTAAAAATAAAACTCACTGCAAAATGTTCTCTATCATGTAAGATTCAGATCTAATTCTCCTATTAAAATTAAAGACTGAAGTGCTAAATAGAGTTGATAGTTATAAAAAGGATTTCTTAAATTTTGCTTCAGCAAATCTTCAATTCGAGAAATTCGATATCTTAAGCCACTGAGAGACAACGTATTATCACATGCCGTTTGTTCCAGGTTTCCACCATTCTCAAGAAAAATATACAGGGTTTTAATTAAATCTAATTTCTTATGATCCACATTATCGATTAGCGATCCAAGCATACTGCGAGCAATATACCTAATTTCTTTTTCATTATTTTGATTAATCAATGGCCCAACCATACCGAGAGAATCAAATAACATGATCCTATTTTTCATTGTGGTCATTCGTAGAGCTGTATACGCTTCATTGTAGCAGTCTTTTGCTTTTCCGATTCTGTCCGACTCCTTGCTAATACCTGCAAAAAAGACAGCTTCTGAAAAATTCTCTGAAAGAAAACACAAGAAATGCTCAAGATACGTATCAATTCCTTCCTGCTCTATGTAACTGTTTGGAATGAGCACAATGACGCTTTTTGTACGATGACCGACTAAGATGTTTCCTTTTTTATTCTTAAAATAACTGGACGTTGCCTTTACCATCTCTTCATGGAACATAAACTCTTTTTTTAGGTTATTCTCCTGTACTCGATACTTAACGATTGCGATTCTATAAGGCTCAGAAAGATCGAGATGAATAAAGCTGCCCCGTCTTAAAATTTCTTCTTCATCTTCGTATTCTCCCCTTAGAATTTCATCAAAAAAATTCCCCATCATCCGCTGTTCTGTCTCAAACTTCGTTGCCTCATTTAGAAGAAAATGAGAACTAACTAGAGCTATACGTTCTAATATCATTTTATGAATTTTTGAATGACTGACTTGTTCATCCAGATAAATGAATGAACAGTACCCTTTTATTTTTCTTTGCAGATAAATAGGCGTAATCAGTCGAGTATGATGATCTAAACGAACCCACTTCGTTTCGTGAATTTCCTGAAAAACTTGTTTATCTTGTTTATTTCTTGAAGTTTGTTTACTCTGTAAGTAAGATTTAAACTCTTCATTTACTTCATTTAATTGAGAAGAGGAGATTCCAGTGTAAGCTAGAGGATTATGTTTGTCATCTGTAATAATTCCAGGTGTAGTGGTTTCTTTATATACGACCTCAGCAATGGATTTCAAGTTGTTCCCTTGCAGAAGTTCTTCCGTTAATTTTTTATGGATAATCGCACTCTTCTCTAAATTACCTTTTTCTTCCAAAAGTTTTTCGTACGTTAACTCCAACTCTTTAACAATGGGTGATTCCTGATAAAATTGAAGTTCATCATCCACTTCACCGTCCCAATAATCTAATGATTGTCCAACCCATTTGCATTCACGATGACTTTCTGCCTGACACGATAGTTCTTTAAATATCACCATCTGATTACAAATCCTTGAAAGATACCCGCTAGCATACCCGATCAATGTATAGCAGACAGGTGTATGGGAAAAACCAAACTTCCTAAGATGCTCTTCAGCCTCATAGGAGTCTCTCCACACCCCTTCCATATGTACCGATATTTTATCATTTGCCGGTTTCATTTCCAGGTTTGTTACCTCAATCTCTGCATTTCCTCTCATCCTATGCAGGATCGGGCCATATTCAATCACATCTTTCATGGTATTAAGGTTTTTCTTTAATACTTTTTTGGCATCCTCTTGACCAAGCTCCCAACCATGGCGAATTAAAAAACCTTTCACTCTTTCGTTGCCAATGTTTTTGATTAAATTTTTCCGGAGTGTTCCAAATGCAGAAATAGAAATTAAAATAGAGCGATCATCTTCCATAAAAAGGGACCCATTCTCTTTTACATACAGATTTTCATTTAAATTTAGATTGATACCCATATTTCCATCACGTCCTATTCGCCTATTAACTTATTACCCCAAGCAGTGAATACTGTTTCTGATTGAATAAACACTATTAATATTGATCATACCGAGATTAAACTATATATTCATAAAATTAGGAAGGAACCTTTCTGCTTTTCGACAGAATGCGTTCCGCTCCCTCCCAACGCTGCACAATTCATGCACACAGCTCTCTTCCAGATCTCTTGTTCATGACTCTTTCTCGTATTGTCACTTATAAGGTAGTTCCTGTTATCCTATAGTTAACTCTGTACGATGTGAAATCTTTAATAGGCATATCCACGAGTTCTAAGGTTTCTTCTAAAGTTATATAGTTATCAACTGAAAAAGCACTCCCATACATACTGACAATTTGATATTTTCTTTATTACTATTATTTTGGATTAATTATCGGAATAATTCAATAATTTTATTTGAAAATAAGACTTCTCAGCATCCATCACTTTCCCAAAATACAATAATTCTTTTGCGATGCCTTGTAGGTACCGCCACCTCCTAGGATGACTCCTAATCCAATTTCAGGAAAAGCAAATAAGACTTCCTTTCTGAAAGTCAAGATACGAAGAATCTAAAAAAGCCATTCACGTATAGTGAACAGCTTCATATACAGGATATTAATTGCCAAAAGACATCTCCCACAATTTTTCAATAGTCAGAACATCTGCAGACGCCTAGTCTGGTGATTAGTTCTTCCTCCTCATTTTCATGTAATGATAAAGTAAATATCAAACCGAATCGATGCACCCTTACAATGGTTCAATATACGTTACAGCAAAATAATTGTGTTTATCGGTCCAGACTTTACGTAGGCAAAGTCCTATTTTAACCAGTATTTGTTGGAATTCTTTGAGGTCGAACTTATAAGAATTCTCTGTATGAATCGTTTCTCCTGGAAGAAAAGAAAACGTTTCATCTCCAATTGATACCTCTTGAGCAGTCTCACTGATGAGATGCATTTCAATTCGATTTTTAACATGATTAAAAAAAGCATGGTGAGTGAATTGTTCCATTTGAAAATTGCCATCGAGCTCTCGGTTGATTCGGTGTAACAAGTTCTTGTTAAATGCAGCGGTAATACCTTTTGAATCGTTATAGGCTGCCTCTAGTAAACGGGGTGATTTTTTTAAATCAATACCAATAAGCAAACCATCATTTGGGTTTAGATTTTTAGCTAACTGGTGTAAAAATCTATCTCTTTCATTTTCATCAAAGTTGCCAATCGTCGAGCCTAGAAATAAAATGACTTTCCTTTCTTCTAAACCGTGACATAAAAACGACAAGGCTTGTGTATAGTCAGCACGAATGGCTTTTACATCCAATAAAGGATAGGAAACGAGTAATTTTTCAACTGTATTGTTCAAAGCTTCTCGTGAAATATCAATGGGAATATAACGATTTCCCCTTTGCAACGATTTTAAAATTAGTTTTATCTTTTCTTCACTTCCGCACCCTAACTCAATTAGAGTTGCCGTACTTCCAATAAATGAACCAATATCATCGTGAACACTTGCTAGTACCTCTTTTTCAGCACGGGTTAAATAATATTCTGGTAATGTGGTGATCTGATTAAAGAGCCCGCTCCCTTTTTTATCGTAAAATAACTTCGGATGTAACTGCTTTTGGGTTTGACTTAATCCCATCAGTACCTCTTCTTTTAAAGAGGAGAGAGGAGGATTCAAATCAAGGATCGCATTGTCTGTTTGCGTCAAGTTATTGTTCCCCCTTAGCTAAACGAATTCCGCTAAACTGCCACCTTTTTTCAGGATGGAAGAAATTACGGTAGGTTAGTCGAATATGATTGCGGGGAGTTGCACTCGAGCCGCCACGCAATACCATTTGATTGCTCATAAATTTCGAATTATATTCCCCTAATGCCCCCTCTAGTCTTGCACTTTGCGGATAAGGGATATAAGGGCTATTCGTCCATTCCCAGACTGTCCCAAAGATGACTTTAGTCGATTCGTAGTTTTCATTAAAAAGAAGGTTTTCTAAAAATTTCCCTTCTACTGGTTCATTTCGAAAAGCATGTTCCCATTCGTGTTCAGTCGGAAGGCGGTATCCAGCCCATCTTGCATAAGCATCGGCTTCATAAAAGCTGATATGTGTTACAGGCTGATTTTTTTCAACTGGTTTAAATCCCGAAAGCGTAAAATAATACCAAATTCCATCAATGTATTCCCAATAAAGTGGTGCCTTCCATTTTTGGTTAAGAACGGTTACCCAGCCATCAGAAAGCCAGTAATCGGGTGTCTCATATCCATTGTCTTCGATGAATTGAATATATTCTCCGTTTGTTACGGGTCTGTTTGCGATGGCAAAAGGATACAGAAAGTGTTTGTGAGCAGGTTGTTCATTATCGAAAGAAAAATCTTTATGATTGGTTCCGATCATTGTGAGACCTTCTTGGAAATAATTCCATTCTAGTGGGGGTACAGTCGAATATTTAAATGGATCCTCAATGTCTTTTTTATAGACTGGCTTTAAAGGGTTGATCGAAAAATTATATTTAAGATCTGTCATTAATAGTTCTTGATGCTGCTGCTCATGCTGAATACCTAATTGAATCAAGAAAAGAAATTTTTCACCGTGGTCATCACCATGAGTGAATAGATCCAGGATTTCTTCGTCTACCGCACACCGGTAATCTAGCACTTCTTTTACAGTCGGACGAGCAATCAGTCCCCGCATTTGTCTTGGGAAAGGCTTGCTTAATGTTTCATAATAGGAATTAAACAACTTACGTGCGTCTTCTAAATAAAATTGATATCCTGGTTTATAGTTCATTAGTATAAAATCTTCAAAAAACCAAGTTGTATGGGCTAAATGCCATTTGGGAGGACTCGTATCTTCCATTGCCTGCAGGACGAAATCCTCGGTCTCTAAAGGTTCTACGATTTTTAGTGTTAAGTTCCTTGTATATTCGTATTGCTTTAACAGGACATCTCTTCTGCTTGTTCCAATAGTAATAAGGATCCCTCCTTGACGATTCTATCGGCGAATCTTTGCCTCTTAAAGTGTGTAAGTTGATAATCAGCTGTACATCATGACGAAAAGAGTATATGACTTTAGAAGATCTATATAAATAAAATATGTAGTCGTACCTCGAAGAATTTAATAAAATTGGGTGTTAAAGGTGTTATCTATTATCTATATCTATTTGATAGCTTGGTAGCTTAAGTGAAGGCCAAAACTCAATTAAAAGTAAGGACACTTTTTGATTCTCCTTTAGGGTTTGTCTTTATATTACATATATTAAGGAATTGTGATATTATGCCAAGAACCGAAAAAGGTGCCTGGCACCATCCATTATCTGGATGGTGCCTGGCACCTTTAATATCAATGATTCATTTTATTTTCAATTCGCTTGATAACCTCGTCTGCTGATAAGCCACTTGCTTCAATAACCGAACCTTTGCTTAAAGCATCTTGCATTCCCATAACATCTGCATCTAATCCTGACACAACACAACAATCCATATTTTGTATGTTCGTTCCATTATTTAGTTCAACAAAATCATAGCCTTTGTCACGCAATGCTTGCTGAATATTTGTTAATGATCCCTCAACACCTACTTTTTGCATAATTACACCTCCTCTATTTCTAATTTTTCCCTTTGGAGGCCTTAATATGTATATATTTCTATTTCATTTAGCCTAGCAACTAAACCATTCATATCTCATACTATAAATTTCTTTTGATTATTCCCCTAATTTTTGTTGAAAAGGAGACGGAGTCACCTTATACCAGCCCCGTCTCCTTGACAATCCCGAATTGATAAGTGACTTCTACTTAACTTTATTTGAATAAACCTGTGTGGTTTTTGTCGTTTGTGTTTTTTCTGTAACGATTGCATTAGAAGATCCGTTGTTCTCAATATTTTCAAGAGCTTGGTCCATTGTATTTGTAACATTTAATTTATGCTCTGGGATCCGCTGACTTTTCATAAGACCACCGCCCTCCTTCCTTTCCATTTCACTTGGATATTTGGATATACTTTTTCAGATAAATCCTTTTACTTGTGCAGCTGATTAGATTCCTCAAAAACCCACTAATCAAGCACTCTTTATTCAGCAGGTACATTTTCAACAGCGATCTCGTATGCCTCCAAAATGGCTTCACTTTCTAAGGGATCCGATATGCCTATTAAATATTGGTCACCTTCATCTTCCTCCACCTTCATGACAATGGTCTCATCCTCTGCCTTTAGGAGGGCATAAGATTCTTCCTCCATATCAAATAAGGCCTCAACCGCATAATCTTTGCACTTGCCTTTCTCATCTTCAATGGTTATATAATCCCTATGGTCATCAAGCATGATCATCTCACCTCAAGTAAAAGTTCTTAAGACATAATGTCCCCTTTACGCAAAAAGTTATAAGATAAAAAACTTTATTTCCATCCTAGTAAAAACTCCTACTTATTACATCTCTTTGATCGTTGGTTAAAATCCATTTTTTATATGCATTTTTAGAGGAAAAAAGGATAAATTAGAAATATGGGGAAATACCAATGTATACTCCAAAAGGGGATATAGAAGAAATTATAGGAATGGGTGTTCGATCTCACCAAAAGAGGAAATGTAAGTTAAGGACCCATTTAAAAAACCGATTATACATAGACAGATAAATGGGAATAAAATATACATGCCATTAACTAAAGTTCTTGATAGATAAAAAATTCCATTTAAAAAGGAGGAAATGTAATGCCAGAAGTTAATAAGGACAATAAAATAACAAAATCTAAAAACCGATCAAATGATAGTATGAGTGGGGGAGCAATTGGTAATCAATTAAACAGCGATAACGCATTTAGTGACAGTGGTCTAGAAAATACTAGGTTACTGAATAAAGCAATGAATAAAGAGAAATCTGAATAACCCTTTATAGCCCCTAATTTAGATCGTATTTAGCGAACAGGAGACTGTTCGCTATTTTTACGTTTTACGTGTCTAATCTTATAAACAATCACAGACACGGTTCGTGCTATATAAAAGAAAAAAATTAAACCTCATTTACCTTCCTCTATGATAGTAGTACAAGCCATTCATCTTCAAAAACATATAATTAAAATATATGTTAGAAATTTTGGAGGTGAAAAAATGGATAAGAATCAACTTTTTTTTGCTAAATTAGAAGGATCTGAAGAGGTTCCCCCGGTTAAAACCGATGCTGATGGCTTCGCACAATTTAAAGTAAGTAGAGATGAAAGAAAGCTTCGATATCGTTTAACCGTAAATAATCTCGACAACTTTACTCAGGCACATATTCATCTAGGTAGAAGAGGGATGAATGGTCCTGTTGTCGTCTTTCTATTCGGTCTAGTTGATCCTGGTATTAGTGTTAATAAAGGAATCGTAGAAGGTATCATTACCGCAGATGATCTTGTCGGTCCCCTACAGGGAGAACCTCTATCGACTTTAATAGACCTTATGAGAGATGGAAAAACATATGTCAATGTTCATACTACCCAAAATCCTGACGGAGAGATTCGCGGACAAATCGAGCCTATTTATCCTGAAAAGGACTATTAGAATAAACCAAAATTCTTGTATTGATAATCAAATCAATTTGTTAAAAGAGCATCTGCCTATATCCAAGCAGATGCTCTTTTAAAGCTGTTCCCTGGTTGGACATGATGGTTTTCACATCAGCAAAATCAAGGTTGATTAAACCGGGTACAGCAATTAAATCAGAAATTCCTTGTACACCCTGCCTGAGGACATTATCCGCTTCACGAAATACTTCAAGCATAGGTGTTTTTTTACCTACAACATCTAATTAATATTGTTTGAATTTCTCTTTTTTCATAATTGAGGAAAGCCTGATCAGGAACAGATTACATTTCCCCTTTTTCATTACTAACCATTCTAAAACAAGAACAGAGTGCTATGCTGGTTAGCCTACCCTATTAATAAACCCTTACCTTTATAGGTACCGTAAAGCAGAATGAGAAAGCCACGACTGAACCATCCTGATTATGTTCTTGACTATACGATATCCCTTATTCTATTTTGGTCTGAAATCATAGGAAGGAGTCTTTTTTTATCTATTTTCCCATTCGAGTTCTTTGGCAATTTATCTAAAAACTGAATTTTATAAGGTACTTTGTATTTTGCTAAATTTCTTGTACAAAATTCAATCAACGTCTCTTCTGTAATGGAAAGATTATTTACGACTACAAACCCGATAATCGCTTCTCCTGTTTCCGGATGTGGAGTTCCCACTATAGATGTTTCTATAACATTGGAATGCGTATAGAGAATTTCCTCTACCTCTTTTGGGTAAACATTGTAACCGTTTATAATAATCACATCTTTTTTACGATCAACAATGTAAAAGTATCCTTCCTGATCCATTCGAACTAAATCACCCGTATAAAGCCAGCTGTCTTTTAATGTAGCAGCCGTTTCTTCAGGCTTTTTATAATACCCCTTCATAATATGTGGCCCTTTTACAAGGAGCTCGCCTACTTCTCCCATCCTAACTTCTTTACCAGACTCATCGACAATTTTACATTCTACATGCGGAACTATTTTTCCAATCGAACCAGGTGTTGGAGGATGATCTACTGGATTATACGTAACTGGAGCTGCTTCTGTTAAACCATACCCTTCCGTTATGGTTACATGAAACGTTTTCTCAAATTTTTTCAATAATGTAAGAGGAATAGATGCACCGCCAGAAAGACATAATCGAACCCCACTAAAATCCCCTTTATACATGGGTTGATCATTTACTGTTTGAAGTAGGTAATTGTACATCGTTGGCACTCCAGCAAATACCGTTGCATGATATTGTTTAGCGATTCGAAACACTTCTTTTGGAGAAAATTTAGGCATGATTAAAAGGGTTACTCCTTTTAACAAAGGGCTGCACAATGCCGCCCCAAAACAAAATACATGAGCCATTGGCAATACACTTATTACACGATCATTTTCATTATATTTTAAATAATCAGCAGTGATCTTGGCATTCGCATAAATACTTTCATAAGATAACATGGTTCCTTTTGGTTTACCGGTTGTTCCAGATGTATATAAAATAATGGCCGTATCCTTTTCGTCCAATAGTGGGGGAATATATTCTACATCTCCATCCTTGACTAATTGTGTAAATGATTTCAACTTACCTGTTAGCACGGGTGACTGAAAAGAACGTTTATGTTCGGATGGATAAATGATATAATGTCTCACCCTCGGAAGCTCTTCGGCCATTTCTTCAAACTTGTCCAATAATGAATCCATTGCCACAATTGCTTTCACATTTCCATCGTGCAATACATACTTCATTTCATTTGCTGTCAGAACTGGCTTAATCGGAACTACTACTGCTCCCATTCGTAAAATCCCGTATAGGGCAATGACATATAATGGACTATTCCAAGCAACTAACGCAATATGATCTCCTTTTTGATAGCCTAACCGTTCTAATCCCAAGGCAAATGTATTAACCTGTCTTTCCAATTCCCCATAGCTTGTTTCTTGATGTTGATAAATAAAAGCAGTTTGACCTGGATTATTTGCTGCTATTATGGATAATTGTTTAGTAAGCTTCATCTTCCATCCCCCTCCCTTAAGATTGACTGATAGTAGATAAACTCCTAATAAAATAATCCCCTGCTTGACTCCGTCTATATTTCTCTGAGGATTTTCGCAGGGGACTGATTATTTAGATGTCCATTAAACTATCACTAATTCTTTTTACCATATTCCTATAAATGCTTATCCGATTAATTAATAGAATAATGGTCCAAATAATGCGATAGCGAGTGCACCAATTATTGGTAAAATAACACTTGTTACGAAAGCATGCTTGTATCCTTTTGCATAAGCAACTCCACTTAATGTAAATATAACAACGATTACAGAGTTCCAAGGCAATGAATCAAATCCAATTGCTGTAGCCGCCATTAATCTGTGAATGAACTCTGGACTTAATCCCATACCTAAAAATTCATTTCCAAATAAATCTAAAATCATCGTTAAACTTCCTGATGATGAACCAGTCATAGCAGAAACGGTTGATACCGTTGCCATAATTTTTAAGCTGGCATTAACCGGTAGTTCAAGCAGAACATTTTTCATTACTTCAAAGAATGGAGAAGCCTCTACAACTCTGGCTACACCAACAACGACAGAAACATAAATTAAAGGTAATATACCATTTTCAACACCTTTACTTACGGTTTCTAGTTTTTTACCAAACGACTTCCAGAATAAGATAATACTGAAAATACATGCTATAATTAACCCGTAAATAATGTCCATTTTGACAACGTTAATTAATAACAAAGCTACAATAATTGGAGTAATTGATAACCATACGTTTGGTGCTGTCTTCTCTAATTGCTCCGTATTAATATCTGTTGATTCTGCTCCGTTAAACTCCTCTAAGTTAAAATGCTTTTCAGAACTTCTTAAAATCCATTTAATATATAATGCTGCTCCAATAAGGTAAACGGCTGTGGCAAGTAATCCAACTGCTGCACCGGCCATTAAGTCAGTCTCTAGTATTTTCGTTGGAATAATATTTAATATTTGTAAAGAACCAGGCAGCATTCCTACTGGAGGGATTGTTCCGATTAAGGCAATCCCAGGGAAGTAAGACCATGGTATGCGCAGTTTTTGGAACAAACTTTTTCCAATAGGAAGAATAAAGAATACGATAACAAATATACTTACTCCTCCATACAATAACAATAAAGTAATACCGATAAATGATGGCAAAGCCCACTTTTCGCCTGCTTTATTTGCAATTGTATTTGCAAGTCTCCATCCTGCGCCGCTGTCTTCGAGAATCTTACCAAATAAAGCTCCTACACAGAAAAGCAAGAGATACTGACCAGCAAAACTTGTAAATCCACTCATATATGGACCTGCCCATGATTCTGCAACTCCCAGCCCGCTAAATACAGCAATAATAGCAGTGGTAATAAGTGTTACAACTAGTAAATTGACCTTCTTCCATGCTCCAACGGCTAGAAAAATAAACCCTAATAAAATGCCAATTCCACTCAATGTTGTCATTGAAATCCCACATTTCATATAATTATTTTTTAATCTGTTATATGTTACTTATTATCATCATTGAATCCCCAGCAAACCTTGTTTCCGTACTCTTGTATTTTAATAGTCCAGTACGGGGTATTTATGAAAGAATCCCTTAATATGTTCTCCCAATCATGTATGAAGGATAAGATATGAAGGGATCCAGTTTCGTTAAAATGGTTTAAATTTTCACTAATTGTTTTTCAACCTTATCTTTTTTAGACTCTATTACATCTTTTAGTCCACCCCAAGTTTCTTGGAAGATGGCTTTATCCATTACTTTTAAATCTTCTGCAATTAATGGCGTGAAGTCCATCCACTCAAGGATATCTTTTTTAAGATCAACACCAGGAGCGATTTCAATGAGACGCAATAAACCATCTTTAATATCGAATACTGCCCGTTCCGTTACAAATAGTACCGGAAGGTTGTTTTCACTTGCGTATATACCACTGAATGTAACTTGTTCTACATACTCGAGAAATTTCTTTGCTTTCCCTTGGTTTAAAATGACTAATTTACCATTTTCAACTGTTGCTTTGGAACCTACAGTAAATGTTCCCATGAATACAGCTTTTTTCGAATTTTGGCTGATATTGATAAATCCGCCTGGTCCAACTGCTCTCTTACCAAACTGGGAGACATTTACATTTCCGTATCGATCCATTTGAGCAGAACCTAAGAAGGTTGTATCAAGACCACCGCCATCGTAGAAATCAAACATAGAAGTATGTTCAACAATGGCCTCCGCATTATAGGCAGCACCAAAATCAAGCCCTGTTGCAGGAACTCCGCCAAATACACCTAACTCAAGGGTCATTGTTAATTGATCAGCCACACCTTCTTCTGCAGCTACATTCGCTATCCCATCCGGCATGCCAATTCCAAGATTAATCACCGCATTTGGAACTAATTCCATTGCTGCACGACGTGCGATAACTTTACGAGCATCTAATGGAAGAGGTTTAATACTATTAACCGGCACTCTAAAATCCCCTGTCAATGCTTTGTTATATTGTGTACCCATTGTTTGCATATGGTATTTTTCAGTTCCGACAACGACATAGTCGATTAACGCACCTGGAACCGTTACTCTTTTTGGATGTAAAGAACCAAATTCGGCAGTATTTTTCACTTGGGCAATCACAATTCCACCGTTATTTTTAACAGCTGTGGCAAGAGCTAATGCTTCCATTGTCACTACTTCTTCTTCAGAAGTCAGGTTGCCATTTTCATCAGCAGTCGTTCCTCTGATTAAACCAACCGTAACTGGGAAGTTTTTATAACGCAGCCATTCCTCACCATCCATTTCAATGACTTCAATAATATCTTCTCCTGTTTTTTCCGTTACTCTTGCTCCTTGAAGACGTGGATCTACGTATGTGCCTAACCCAACCTTTGTAATAACACCAGGCTTTCTGCCAGCTGTAGAACGATAAATTTGGGCAATTGTCCCTTGGGGCAGCAAGTAAGCTTCAATTTTCCCTTCCGCTACGGCATTGGCCATTCTTGGCGAACTCCCAGTGTGACCGGAAATTAACCGTTTGATTAACCCTTCATGCGCAAGATGGTCAGATCCTCTTCCTTCCTGCCCATTTCCAATTCCGCATGCATGAATAAACGTAATATCCTTCGGATGATGTTCACTAAGATACCTTTCTTCAATTGAAGCAACCACTTCTTCTGCGAATGTAGCAAGTCCCATAGTTGTTGCGGCAATAACATCATTATCTTTAATTAACTTTGCAGCTTCTTGAGCCGAAATAACTTTAGACATATATCTCTCCCCCATTCTTTTCAACAAATGAACCTCTACCGAATGAATACTGTCATGAGGACATTATTCACTACTAATCAATCAGCTTATGAACCTACTAAACTGCGTATGGTGTTGATGCAATTTAAGCATTAGGATTTTTAATTAATAAAGCAATTCCCATACCGCCGCCGATGCATGCACTGGCAATCCCGTATTTCGCTTTTCTTTCAATCAGCTCGTACATTAAGGAAATCGTGATTCTTGTACCGCTCATTCCCAGTGGATGCCCAAGTGCCACGGCACCACCGTTGACATTGATGCGGTCATATAGCAGGCTGTCTAAGTACATGTCTAGTTCTTTCATGCAGCCAAGCATTTGACCTGCGAACGCTTCATTAATTTCATATAAGTCAATATCTTCTTTTGCCATGCCTGTTTTTTCAAGCAACTTACGAATCGCAAACACCGGTCCAAGCCCCATCACAGATGGATCCAATCCTGCTACAGCAAAATCAACGATTTCTGCCATTGGCGCAAGCTCTAGTTCTTTCGCTCTTTCTTCTTTCATAACCACGACTGCTGCACCACCGTCATTTAGTCCTGACGCATTACCTGCCGTAACCGTACTGTCTTTTTCAAAAGCTGGTCGCAACTTAGAAAGCGTTTCCAAAGTTGTGTGTGGCTTTGGATGTTCATCGTGTTCAAAAATGGTAACCGCACCTTTTTTGCCTTTTATTTCAACCGGCACAATTTCTTTGGCCATTCTGCCACTTTCGATTGCTGCTTTTGCTCTCATTTGGCTGTTGTAAGAAAAAAGGTCTTGGTCTTCTCTTGGAATTTCATATCGTTTTACAACATTTTCGGCTGTATTTCCCATATGCATAATTGGGAATTGCGGATATGGCTGGGCATTATGATGGAATTTTGTATTCGCATCCCGTAACTCCTGGTTTCCCATTTTGAAGCCGTCGTAACGAACTTCTAAAGGAAGATAATATGGAGCCCGAGATAAGCTTTCTGCTCCACCAGCTACAACAATTTCTGAGTTTCCAGTTAAAATATCTTGCGTCGCATTGACAATCGATTGAATGCCTGAACCACAAATCCGGTTCACTGTATAGCCTGGTACATGATCTAAGCCGGCAAGCATCGCTGCATTTCTGCCCAAGTTCGGTGCATCACCAGATGATTCTACATGGCCTAATACCACATCATCCACTAATGCAGGAGCCAACTCATTGGAACGTTTTAACGCTTCTTTAATGGCAATCGAAGCTAGTTGTTCTACCGGCACTGTTTTTAAGCCGCCCAGGAATGCTCCTACTGCTGTTCTAGCCCCGCTTGTGATAACTACTTTACCCATTTATATACACCCCTAAATATACTTGTCTTATTTGATTAATCAACTTTATGCTAAAGCCTGTTCAGGAACGAGGTTTTTTCTTAAGAGAAGCATACTTATAATACTAGTATGCTTATATCCCTGTCCATGAAAGTTCCTCTTACATATACCAACCGCCGTTAATAGATAATACTTGTCCAGTAACATACCCCGCTTCTTTTGACGCTAAGAATGCCGCTGTAGCCGCAATATCTTCCGGTTCTCCAATTCGTTTGGCAGGGATGGATTGGATCATGTTATTTTTAATTTCTTCTGGGATTTGATCTGTCATTGGCGTTCTTACAAATCCTGGGGCAATCGCATTAACAGTAACCCCTTTTTTGGCATATTCAATCGCTGCTGTTTTCGTCAAACCAATCACACCTGCTTTTGATGCAGCATAGTTTGCTTGACCAAAGTTACCTTGTAAACCTGCAATAGAAGAAGTATTGACGATTCTTCCATATCCTTGTGCAGCCATGATTTCTGCGGCTGCTTTACACGTAATAAAAGTACCTACTAGGTTTGTATCAAGAACCATTTTAAAATTATCGACTGTCATTTTTTTCAGTGATGAGTCTCTCGTAATACCTGCATTGTTCACTAGTATATCTAATTTACCAAATGCTTGAACTGTTTCTTCCATCATGGTTTTAACTTCTGTTTCATTAGTAACGTTTGCTTTAATGGCAATCGCTTTCCCACCATTTTTTGTAATTTCACTTACAACATTTTCAGCTTTCTCTGCTTCAGAATCAAAAGGGTAGTTGATAACAACTGCAGCGCCTTTTTCCGTAAAATATTTTGCCAATCCTGCTCCGATTCCTTGACTGGATCCTGTGATAATCGCTACTTGATCTTTTAACATAAATAATACGCCACCTTTTAGATATTTTTTAATATTTTGAAACCGTTTTCAATTTATTACCTAAAATATTTATGCATTAAATTGAAAGATCATATAGCAGAATTATTTCGAACTTATAAATATATTTCTGCTATAATGAACTCATACATGTCATTACCTTACACATTTATTATCACATGGCTTAGGATTTTATTGAAATACCTTTTAGATTTTCTATCTATAATCAAATAGTTATAGCTTGGATGAACTATTTTCGTAAACGCTTTCATTTCAGATCGTCTTTTTCTAGAAAGAGCCGATAAATAACCATTAATATTATTATATAACAGACTGGTTTTACACTTCTTTTAGATAACAGATAATGAAATCGCATATGCCCAACCAGAATTATTATGATAACTAAAAGGATATATGGAGGATCTATATGACAAAAGATTTATCAGGTGAATACTTAAGAGCAATTGCTGAACAAGGGAATTTTTCCAGTGCAGCTAGAGCTTTATTTATATCCCAGCCCTATTTAAGTAAATTTATTAAAAAATTAGAGGATGAATTAGGGATTGAGTTAATTAACAGAAATGAAACTCCAATCACTCTTACCTATGCTGGTGAACGGTATTTAGCCTATACGGATGAAATCGAAAAAACATATCTAAATATGAAATATGAAATAGAAGCCATTACCAATATGAAGAAAGGCCGTCTAACACTTGGGATTAATCCTATTTTAGGCTCTCATACACTCTATAATTTATTACCTCAATATATTTCGACTTATCCTGGGATTGAAATTGATTTAATTGAAGAAACTTCTATTGTGATTGAACAATTATTGCTTCAACGTAAAATTGATATCTCTTTAAATATGCTGCCTATTTTTAATCCTGATGTCATGTATGAGAGTTTATATGAGGAAAGAATATTTCTTATTGTTTCCGAAAGACATAAATATTATCGTTCAGATCAGGGCAACAACATCATACATTTTCCTATGGATATCCAAAGTTTAACGGGAGAAAAATTTATTCTACTGAAACAAGGACTTGGTTTAAGAAGACTAACAGATCAATTTTTTTATGACTATTCTGTTAAACCTGATATTATTTTAGAAACAACCAATATTGAAAATGCCTATCGATTAGCGGATAACGGAGTCGGTTTAACCATCATTCCAGAGGTGATCCTAAAAAATAACCAACTTTCCAAATCAAATATTTATACAATTGGTAAACCACCTATTAAATATAATGTAGTTGTTGCTTATAAAAAAGGCGAAGTATTATCAGCTCCGGCACTTGCTTTTCTCAATATGGCAAAAGATAATTATAAAGTGATTAATTAATAGAAGGAAATAGAATAGAAAGACAAAAACACCACAAAAAATGTGGTATTTTTGTTGATAGCGTCTTTTTCAACAACGTGGAATATGTATGATTTCAATATGGATATGCTTCGCCCTATAGTTATGAATGATGTATGTTGTCCTGTGGTTTAGACTTCTTCTTCCATATTTTTATATCCTCCAGCTGTATCACTAATCATTTTTTTGCTATTTCAGGATTTTCGACTTCCTGAAGATTTTAAGCAAGTTCTGCTGCCTGCAGATTTTTTAGATTCTTCATTTTAAAGATGATAAGTTGATCTAATTCCTGGCTACATCGTAGGGTATCTGGGCTATTTAAACCAGCTGCTCCAGCAACTTGGATCAACTCTTCTTTCAACTCATTAATCCTGATATCTAATAGGTCCACCTCTAAATGTCTATGACAATAATGCATCCGATAATAACACATACAACAATCCCCTTTATTCAAATACATTTTATTCACTATTTTTCATCCGCCGTCCACGCAAACACCGGATGCTCCCATTATACCTTGCCTTTTACTGCCCCGTCGTATTTCATCTCACCGATAGAGATTTTATAATTCCTATTATTCAAATTGTTTTTTTGAAAAATAAAAAAGACTTCCATCAGCGGGGATTTTTCTCATCCCTCACACATTTCATGATCTTACATATTTATTATCACATGGTCCACAATTTCATTGAAATAACTATTTGATTTACTATTTATAATCAAATAGTTATAGATAGAGCGAAGTGACTCCGACACAATACGAGGCCACTGAAAAAGTCTACTTTAAAGAAAGAAGGAGTTGATTACCTACTATCTATATGTAGATGGTCAACTCCTTTTGTTTACTGTATATCGGTAAAAATACCTGTTAAGGATTTAAAGGGAATAGTTTTTCAGTGGCCTCACACAATACCGGAGTCATCTACTAACTGCTTAAACTATCCATTTTATCAGGCACGACCACGAGGAATGTAAATCAACTTATGCCAAGACTAACTCTCTTTCCACTAGTGGGCTCGATTGAATATTTTGGATAGTATCTTGTGCGCTCTCAACCATCTCCTTGATGACTTGTTCGCAAGTTTTGACTTCATGAATCATCCCACTAATTTGACCAGCCATTACCGAACCTTCATCTACGTTTCCTTCAGCTACAGATTTACGTAAGGATCCTAAAGTTAATTCTTCTAGTTCATCTCTTGTTGCATTTCTTTTCTCCATTTCAAGATATCTTTCAATCATAGAATTTTTAATGCTTCGAACTGGAGCTCCTAAAGAACGGCCCGTAACCGTTGTTGCTTCATCATCTGCATTTACAACAGCTTGTTTTAAGTTTGGATGTACAGGGCATTCTTTTGTTGCTAAGAATATCGTCCCCATTTGTACACCTACTGCTCCTAAAGCCAATGCCGCTGCTACTCCTCGGCCATCAGCAATACCGCCTGCTGCTAGTACAGGAATGTTTACTGCATCAACCACTTGAGGAACAAGTGCCATTGTCGTTGTTATTCCAACGTGACCACCAGATTCTGTTCCTTCAGCAATAAGACCATCCACACCAATCGCTTCCATTTTCTTTGCAAGTTTGACAGATGGTACAACCGCAAATACTTTCACATTATGGGCTTTTAATTTTTCCATATAAGGTTTTGGTGTACCTGCACCAGTAGTAATTGCTGTAATTCCTTCTTCACAAATAACATCAATGATTTCAGGCACAGCAGGGTTCATAAGCATTACATTTACACCGAATGGTTTGTCAGTAAGTACTCTTACTTTGTTAATTTCTGAACGTACTTCATCAGCAGACATACCGCCAGATGCGATAAAACCAATTCCACCTGCATTTCCTATAGCTGCCACTAGAGGAGCTAATGAAATACGAGCCATGCCACCTTGAAAAATTGGATACTGAATTCCTAATAATTCTGTAATTGTTGTCATCATAATCTCTCCATTCATTTTTTAGTTATCTATTATTTAATAAAGTGATTACCTATTTTGATAAATTGGTTTGCGTTTTTCTTTAAAGGCTTGGATCCCTTCTTTGCGATCCTCTGTATTGAACATATCAAGGAATGAATAATTTTCGTATTGCAATGCTTGCTTTAAATCAAGTTCTGCACCTATTTGAATAACATCTTTTACATTTGAGAGGGCAATCGGTGATTTCTCTGCTAATTCATTTGCCCACTTCAATGCTTCCTCAAGAAGTTGATCATTCGGTACAACTTTATTAACTAGTCCCCATTTTTCGGCTTCTTCAGCATTAAATACTTTTCCGAAATAGATAAGCTCTTTTGCTTTCGCTTGCCCAATTATTCTTTGAAGGCGTTGTGTTCCACCTCCACCTGGAAATATCCCAACATTGATTTCTGGAAGAGCGAAGTTGGTATTTTCACTACAGATACGAAGATCACAACTTAAGGCCATTTCTAATCCACCGCCACGAACAATTCCTTTCATAGCGACAATAATTGGTTTTAAAACGGTTTCAAAAGTTGAAAAGACTTTCCTTGAACCGATAAGATATTCATGAAGACCATTACGATCCAACCCCGTCATCTCATCTAAGTTCATACCAGCTGTATAAACCTTTTCTCCTGCAGCAGTAAAAATAATGACACGAATTTGTTCATTTTTATCACATTCAAGTACTAATTGTTGTAAATCATATAACATTTCAATGGTCATGATATTTAAAGGAGGATTATTAAGTGTAATAATGGCTACTTGGTCCTTTACTTCAAAATCAAACTTATTAATATCCATATTCTCACTCCTTATATTCAAAACAAATATACTTAATATTGCTCACAACTTCACAATAATTTTTATAAAAAGTATCTTACTATAATTAATTTGGGTTTAAATGAAAATATTACTTGCAAGTAATTTTCTTGTGAATTAATTCACATTTATCTGATACATAGAATATTACAACCTAATAAATCTTTCGTCAATTAGGTTTAGGCTATATTAGTTAGACTAATTAGGCATATAATATATACCTTAAAAGGAATACTAGTGTGTATTTTAAAAACCCTCTTTACATTTCTATTTTTTTGTCTTACTTGATGACATGATCTGTGAAAAAAACAAGCTGTCATCACAGGATAATGACCAATAGAATCGCCATTAAATTATACAAGTTATAATGAATTGTATTCAAATTATCTTAAAGAAAGATCTCAAAATACGCGTTCTAGTACATGGACTGAAATGGTGGCTTCCTTCTATAGTAAATCTTACTATAATGGGGTATCTGAAATGCTAGAAGCGGTAACGGAAAGGAAACAAAATGCAAACAATCCGGTTCCTAATGGATAAGGGAATACCGATTATCGTTAAAGAGCAAGAAATCAAAAAAATGTCTGCTTGCACAAATAGATTTTTGCATCTGTGCAAGCAGACATTTTTTAAACATATGTTATTTATTGATGTGCTCGTCTATATTTGTACTGTTTCCACTGATAATGCATAAAACAACCAATGCAAAATCCGAGAATGGCTACTAATGCTGCTGTAGCAACAAGAGTGGTAAAGACATATCCCACAATATCCCAACCAAGCAAAAAACTCAAAAATCCTGCTCCTAAGCAAACAACCGCTATTTTTTGATTAAACTGCTGTTGTTCCCACTCCTCAGGAATATAGCTCTTTATTGGTTTCTTTAAAAAACGTTTGGCGATCTGCATGATAGGATTAAAACCAAAAAGAATTCCTGACAGTCCTGCAATCAAGGGGATTAATAAAAACCACTCACTATTGGTTAACCAGGTTAAAACGACACTTATGACAATGACCGATTGATTCGTTTGAACAAGCGGTCTTGGAATCGAACGAATATTTTCTAACATAAATCCCTACATCTCCCATTGGTTTTATATATTATATACTCATTCTAACCACGTTTATACTTTTTGTACAGTATTAAGTACCAAAATATTTCATAAAGAAGACTTCCATTGTTCAAAGGGGAAAATCATGAAGAATTATTTTATTTCACTCGTACTTACGATAGCCAATCTATTGATCCTGACTTCATGTTCGAATAATAACGAAATCAAGATGCAATGGACAAGGGGATTAAATAAATATTCTACCCATGAATGATTTCACATGTCGAAATTTGTAGCAATAATCATTTTGCCTATTGCTATTATTAATATATGCTGATAATATAGAGAAGCGTTAATTGGAAAGCTACTATTCAATCAATTCGAGTCTTTCCAAGCAGATAATTTTGACCACTTCTTTAAGGGAAGTTAAGGCCATACGGACAGCCGGGTCAAATGCCGATTGGCAACTTTAGTTGCCTTATTGATTGAGTTAAAAGCTCAAATTTTATAAGTTGGTTACTTTAACAACCAGTGCATATGCACATCAACTTGTGAAACGGTCAATAAGAGTAGTAAAAGTAATTATTTGCTATACAGACTCTGATCCTATTATGATATATTTTAAATATTAAAGAGCTTTCTATCATAAAGTCCTAGAACTTTTATGATAGACGTATACATATGGCTTTTGTCCTGGATATACTTATGCTTTTTTCATATTGATATTATATCTAAAGCAAGTGTTGTGCGCGATTATGCGTTTTTCACTTGCTTTTTTTGTTGTTAAAATTTTTTCGAGGGGTTCTGACAATAATCTTTTTCCTACAAACCTCCTAAATAGTAGATATACCGCTAGTTAGGTTGTGATGGAATTCCTCTTTGCTTTGCAAAATCTATTTAGTTAGGAGATTAGAGAAATGGGAAAAGCACTTATTATTGGTTGTGGAGGAGTGGCTTCAGTTTCCATCCACAAATGTGTTCAAAACAGTGATGTATTTGAGGAAATTTGTATCGCAAGTCGTACAAAATCAAAATGCGATGCTTTAAAAGAAAAATTAGATGGTGGAAAAACAAAAATTACAACTGCACAAGTTGATGCGAATAATGTTGATGAATTGATTGCTTTAATTGAAGAAGTACAACCAGACATCGTCATGAACTTAGCTTTACCATATCAAGATTTAACGATCATGGATGCTTGTCTAGCAACAAAAACAAACTATATGGATACAGCAAACTATGAGCCAGAAGATACAGCAAAATTTGAATACAAATGGCAGTGGGACTATCGCGAACGTTTTGAAAAGGCTGGTATTACGGCTCTTTTAGGTAGTGGCTTTGACCCTGGTGTAACAGGTGTATTTTCTGCCCATGCGCTTAAACATCATTTTGATGAAATTGAATATATCGATATTCTTGACTGTAATGCAGGCGATCACGGCTATCCTTTTGCCACGAATTTCAATCCTGAAATCAATATTCGTGAAGTTTCTGCAAATGGAAGATATTGGGAAAACGGTGAATGGATCGAAACGAAACCAATGGAAATCAAACGGGTTTATAATTTCCCTGAAGTTGGCGAGAAAGATATGTATTTGTTGTACCACGAAGAACTTGAATCTCTTGCTGTAAACATTCCTGGAATCAAGCGTATCCGTTTCTTCATGACATTTGGCCAAAGTTACCTTACTCACTTAAAATGTCTTGAAAATGTCGGAATGACTTCCATTGAGCCAATTGAATTTGAAGGAAAACAAATCATTCCACTTCAGTTCTTGAAAGCTGTATTACCAGACCCTGCTTCACTTGGACCACGCACGAAGGGGAAAACCAACATTGGTTGTATCTTCCGTGGTAAAAAAGATGGAAAAGATAAAACGTATTATGTGTACAATGTTTGTGATCATGAAGAATGTTTTAGAGAAGTAGGTTCTCAGGCAGTTTCTTATACAACAGGCGTTCCTGCGATGATTGGTGCGATGATGTTGATGACTGGAAAGTGGAGTAAACCAGGCGTATACAATATTGAAGAATTTGATCCAGATCCATTCATGGAAGCATTGAACAAATGGGGACTTCCATGGAAAGAAGACCTTAATCCAGAGCTTGTTGATGGTGAGCCTGCGAAAGAATTAGAGCCGGAGCTCGTTCGTTAATATGCAGTTTAAAGAATTACCCACACCATGTTATGTAGTCGATGAACGTCTTCTGGAAAAAAATCTCAAAACCCTGAATGGAGTCATGGAACGTACAGGATGCAAGATTGTTTTGGCACAAAAAGCATTTTCAATGTATACGATGTACCCTCTCATGGCCAAGTATTTAAGTGGTACAACAGCAAGTGGCTTATACGAGGCTCGTCTAGGTTACGAGGAAATGGGGAAAGAAAATCATGTCTTTTCCCCTGCCTATCGTGAGGATGAAATCGACGAAATTATATCCCTTTGCGATCATATCATCTTTAATTCCTTCTCACAGGTGGAAAAGTTTAAAGATAAAGTTCTTCAAGCTGGTAAAAAAATGGGCTTACGCATCAATCCTGAATGCTCCACACAAGTTGGGCATGCCATCTATGACCCATGTTCACCAGGTTCTCGATTTGGTGTAACAAAAGAGCATTTTCGTCCCGATTTGCTTGAAGGTGTTTCAGGGCTGCATTTCCATACACTTTGTCAGCAAAACTCTGACGATTTAGAAACAACTCTTCATGCAGTGGAAGAAAAGTTTGGACCATGGCTTTCGCAAATGGAATGGATCAACTTTGGTGGCGGTCATCATATTACAAGAGAAGATTATGATATCCCATTACTAGAAGATTGTATTAAGAGAATGCAACACCGATATGGTTTGGAAGTTTATCTGGAGCCAGGAGAAGCCGTTGCTCTTAATGCTGGATATTTAGTTACATCTGTACTCGATACATTGCAAAATGATATGGATATCGCTATTCTTGACACTTCTGCATCTTGTCATATGCCTGATGTGTTAGAAATGCCTTATCGTCCCCCTCTTCTTGGTTCAGGGGAAGTGGGAGAGAAGCCATATATGTATCGACTTGGAGGACAAACTTGTCTTGCTGGAGATATAATCGGAGATTATTCTTTTGATCAACCATTAAAGAGTGGAGAGCGATTAGTGTTTGGTGATATGGCAATCTACACGATGGTGAAAAACACCACTTTTAACGGTATGCCATTACCAGCCATCGCCGTACAAGATAGAGATGGAGATTGTCAAATCGTTCATGAGTTTGGCTATCAAGATTTTAAGATGAGACTATCATAAAAGATTAGTAGAAATTTCATATGTTATTTCTCTATAACGGAAAGTACGATCTTGAAAATGAGACTGCTCATACAGAGTAGCCTTTAAAGAACCAGATTCTGAAACAGGAGTCTGGTTTTTTATATAAATAAGTATATTCCAATTATTTTCTACGCTTGATATTTTAGACATGTTTCGAGATGATTAATAGGTTATAATAGAAAGAAACGGGTAAAAAGAGGATGATATTTTGTTATATAAGAGCCTAGAGTTCAAAAATGTTGTCGGACAGAAGATAAAAATTATTGAAATCCCTGTATTAGGAGAAAATAATCGTTATTATTTTATGATTCAAGTTCGTTTGCAAATCTTTATTTCATCGCTTTACAATAAACCTCAAGATAAAAGCAGCTTTTCCTTTCGTGATTATTTGAAACGAAAAATGAGATGGCCTGATTTCAAGGATTTATTTAGTGTTCAAGAGTTTAGAAATAATGCTTAATCTCCGGGTGGTCTGCGTCACTGCGACCACCCGAAGATTGCTAGATTTTGTCGAAATGCTACTAGACTCCAAGATACGATAAAAAAAACCCTTCAGCCCATTCGGTTACTTTTTGATCTCCAACTTGATTTTTCATGTTTCTTAATGAAACTTTTCTTCCACATGCTTCTTTAGTTTTTCAAGATAAGCATGGCTAAGAACACCATTTCCGCCCCGTAATATTTCATGAAAATAATGAGTTGGCGGAGCGGTTTCCGCTTCTTTTTCGACGACCACAAATGTCAATACGTTTTTTGTACTCGTCCCATTTATATCGACGTCAACAACTGCTGGCCTATACCACCCTACTTCCACACCTTCTCGCTCATACAAATACTCCAAGCACTCCTTTGTCACCTCATACACTATTCCTTCCACTGTCCCGCCTTCCTCAACAATGTCCGCGCGGCCCCCATCATGAGCATGTATGGTAAAACGCAGCTGGTATCCTTCTAGAACACCACGGCCTTTTACGTTCTGAAAAAGTTCATTTACACCCGCCTTTTTAAACCGTTCACGGTCCATGCAACTGCCGTAAGCGAAATATAAAAATGTATCATTGTCTTTCAACAGACGGTATACGCTCCAGTTCCCGCTTGTCATATAGGTCAATTCCTCTATTTGCTTATTCTCCGGTAGAACATAGACAAGAGCCTGAAAGGACCCGGTATCGGTATAAACCGTTTGTACGACTCGATCGTAGAGATTATCTTCGTCCAGACTGTAATCCTCTAAATCATCTAGTACTTTCAATTGTTCTTCGTTCACCTGATAGAGTTCCCCATATACCGTTCCTTTTTTTGACTGTTTCATAAACGGGTAGCCATATGGAGAATCATAGATTTCACCGTTCGTCCAACACTGTACCGTAATAAGGATTGCATCCTTAAGTAAATGAGCATTACTTTGATGCTTTCTTAATGTTCCATATACAAAAACAAGATTCTTTTTCTCCATTCCTTTCACTCCTAACAGGATACCAAGTGCCACAAGCACCATTCCATATTTTGGATATTACCAATCATTCATCCTCACAATTCACTAAAATACTTAATAAGCTCTCTCTTCTCTATACTATCTTTAATATCCCTTAAATTAAAGGCTACCTTAACTCCTCTTTTTTTACCTACTGTTTGTATAAGATTATGTCCATCTGCATCTAATTCCTTTTTTATAGCTGTGCGCAAACGAGAAATATCTGTTTTAACAGATTTTTTATCCTTATTTCCAATACCTGTTGTGTTATCAAGGATTTCTTGGTTTATAAGTGCACCTTCCCATTCAAAAAATAACTTTAAGATATCAGACTGACCGATGGTTAACGCCATAGATCCCTCTTTTCCATGAAGCGTTGAACCATTACGCCCACCAATTTCCAACACATAGCATTCGCCACGACGGCTTCTTTCAATCAACACATCCCGTTCTGCTTTTTTGTTTACTCTTTCTCTAGAATGATTTAATTATGTTGATTATTCTTGATCACATTTACTTCCGTCCTAGTATCAGCTCGGCTTGCTTTAAAATGTCATTTTCTATTTCGAGTTGCTTATTTCGCTTTCGGAGTTCCATCAGTTCTTTTTGTTCGTCTGTTACATTGTCTTTTTCCTTAAAAGAACCAGAGTTCTGACTTTGACTCACCCACTTATCTAAAGAAGAAGGAGTCAGGTTATACTCACGAATAATCTCTTTTCTTGGTTTCCCATTTTGGTACAGCTGCCATCTGTTGTTTAAAATCTTCAGTAAATGTTCGGCGTTCTCTTTTGGTCATGTAGATTCTCCTCAAATGTATGATCTGTAGTCTACTTGACCTTAAAAAATCTGTCCAACTAAGTGTAGCCTATTCAATTCAAATGAAGCGAATAAAAGAGGTCCGTGGGACTGGTTTTGGGGGTTATCGAGATGAAGCGAAAGAAAAGTAACTCACATTAGTTTCTAATTGAATTCTTATGTGATCAATAAGTAACCACCTCTGTTTAGTTTCCTACAGTTGAACTCCCCCCCATTTAGCTAAGTGGGGGGAAGTTCAATTGAGCAATATGGGTAGCTTCGATACTTAGTAAATCTTTACTGGTAAGACTATTTGCTTCAATATAATTCTTCACTAAGTAATATCCAACACAGTATCCTGACATTTTGGGATAGTAACCTAATCCAAATAAAATATCTTGATGTTTACGGTCAGCTTTTAAAATATTTCTATTTGGGCACACTAATTTTTTCCATATTCTATCTAACTCTTCATTTGAATAATACGATGTCCAAGTAGACACAAATTCCTTGCCCAACCTTTCACGAACTGCATTTTCAGCTAATCCTTCTAAAATAATGGTGTCTAACAATACGTAATCCTCTTCTTTTTTTTGAAGTTTGGCTAACCGACAAACATGATTGTATTCATGTGTAAGCAATGCCTTTATTTCCGTTTCCTCGTTATCCTCTGAGATAAATAAGAATAGTTTATCTTGAAAGGCTAGCCCTGATTTTCCGTTAAAGTCTCGTTTGATCTTTCGGTTATTTATATCAGATGGAAAAATGAAGACTGGAACATCGGGTCCTTCCCACATATTTTGAAGTTTTCTTTTTTCCTTGTGTACAATTTCCCAGACTTTATTTTCCTGTAAGCTCCTCACGAGCTTGTTTCCATTCTGGAGAGGACGGTACATCCCATGTAGTGTTAAGTAATGATAGATTTCGGAAGCGCGAGCACCATCAAAGTACTCCTCTATCTTTTCACACATTTCAATTGGTTTATCATATAAATTTAATAACCATTTATCTGTTCGAACAACGCTCATATTAGCACCCCTAACCACATAACGTCTAAATAAAATATGCATTTATCAAATAAGCGTTACGAATCCTTCTTGATTATCCTCCAATAAGCCATCAAGGGAGTCATGAAGAAAAAGTCATACCAGTGGATCCTCTCTCAAAGCGTCAACAAAGATTTGCATAAGTTCCTTCAAAATAATGATATAGGGCAGATGCCTTCTCATAGACATTTTTTCTGAATATATATAGATCAGACTTTAAAACTTTGGATATAGACAATGAAATATTCTTTGTATTTTAGTCATTTTATAATAAGGGTAGAATTTAATTTGGAATACACATATCTTGATTGTTTGGCATTATTGAGAGTTGGCGGTGCCCACCCTGGAGGCCTTCAACTAACGAAGCATATTTTATCAAGAGAAAAAATAGATGAGACAACGAAAATTCTTGATGTTGGGTGTGGAACAGGTCAAACCTCTGCCTATATAGCAGAACAGTATCGATGTTATGTTACGTCTTTAGATTGCAACAAAATCATGTTAGATAAGGCAAATCAAAGATTTCAATCCTTTGGAGTTTTTTTAGTGATATTGTATTAAACGATTGGACAATAACAGAATAATCTACGTTTTATAAGAAAAAGCGATTTTTGTGTGCTTTAAAATAAAAAAAGGGCTGTCCCAAAAATGGATTTTCATCGACTTTTTAGCTAGGCCCTTTTATTTTTAACCTGTTTATAAGTCCTGCACTACTAAATTTAAATGAACTACCAAAAGAATAGCGGAAGTAAAGCCAATGCAGCAATAGAACCTAATGCAAGGCCCCAGCCAAAGCCCCAACCACCATAATAGTATCCATAACCAAAACCACCTAAGTTTCTGGGACGACCTAATGGCTGTAAATAAACCCTGTTGTTTCTAACATGTTGAATAATCCCTCTGTGAATTCTTCCGTCATGGGTTCTAATTTCAACAGCTCTACCTCTGTATTTTTGGCATAGTCCATAATAATGTCGAACTGACACTTTTTCACCCCCGTATCTAATGAGCATACGACATTCTATGTATCAACTTAAAATAATGTACAAGACAAATGTATTAGGGTTTTAGTGGGTATTGAGGATCCAAAATACTATTAACAAAGATAATTAAGGCAATTGTCTAGCATTAGATCAATTTCACATATCATGTTAATCAACATTTCACTTCCAGCATGTAACCCCTGCTTTTTAAGCTATCTTTAAAGGTAGTTTTATTGCATCAAATCCTATATATTCATAAAGGATGGGATACTGTCCATTTCACAAATCAGCTAAAGTGCATATATATGTTATGAATAAAGTCAATAAGGTGGTGTGGTTATGAGCGGTGTAGTTGGAGGTGCTGGATACGGTGCCTGTGGAGGATTTGCTTTAATTGTCGTGTTGTTTATCCTTCTTATTATTGTAGGAGCTTCTTTCGTTGGATACGGTTACTAAAATTCTTAAAAAATAATGAGCGTTAGGAGGATTTTTTATGGGCTTTGGTGCTGGATATGGTGCTTGTTGTGCTGGTGCATATGGCTATGGTGCACCTGTTGCTGGTGCTTATGGTGCTGGTGGAGGATTTGCTTTAATCGTTGTGTTGTTTATCCTTCTCATAATCATCGGTGCGACGTGGTGTTAGCTTCCTCTAATAAAATAAAGTGATTTTTTAAGGTTACAATGCTAGTAAAAAAGTTTCTAAAAAAGCATAATAGGCTGTCGAATCCTTCGACAGCCTATTATTATCTACACATTTAAGCGATTGCCTAATTAGTAATAATTGGAAGAACTTTTCATTTAACAAAAAAGAAATCGTAATATCCCATGGTAATTGACTAGTATTATTCATGTTTCCTTGATAGTAAAATTCCCCTTTTAGCGCATCGATTATTGACAAATACAAAAAATTGCGCCACTGATGAGATTAACGCAATGAGTACAAAAGCGAATACAACCATTTTTTTATGTTTTATAATTCGTGCTGCAATGCCGATAATAGTTCACCCTCTCTTGTTATAGCATCATTTTTACTTTATCATTATAAAGACAGAGTGTTGTTTATTTAACAAGCAGTTCCCTTACATACGTCCAGTTCGCAACACAACACTGTAGTTATGTTCGATTACGTAAAAAAAGAAAAGGATGATTCCTATTGACTTCTAAATTGGACAGACGCAAAAAATATACCCGGATGGTTTTGAAGAATAGTCTCATCACATTATTAAAAGAAAAGAAGATTTCCGCTATTACGGTAAAAGAAATATGTGAACAGGCTGATATCAATCGCTCGACTTTCTATTCCCATTACTCGGACCATTATGACCTTCTTAATAAAATCGAAGAAGAAATTATAGAGGATATGAACAAGACACTTAGTGAGTACAACCTTACTGAAGAAACAGCAGCATTACAGATGACAGAAAAATTATTAGATTATCTGGCTGCCAATAGCGATGTATGTCAAACTCTCTTAAGTGAGCACAGTGATACGTCCTTCCAAAAGAGAGTCATGATGATCACGCATCAATTTACAATGAAAAGCTGGATGCCAATCCATAACTCCAACAAGAAAGTCTCAGAATATATCAGTCTGTTTGTCGTTAGTGGAAGCATCCATGTAATTAAAAGTTGGTTGGATAATGGAATGGATAAATCTCCGAAGGAAATGACAGAAATCATTAATAATTTTACCAATAAGGGACTTTCCTCCCTACGAGCATAGGCTTTCAGGATATTTTTGAAGTGAAAAATCGATAGAAACGATTAAAGCATTAAAAAGGAGTACGAATCATGAAAAAGATCATTGTTATTGGTGGTGGGATTCTTGGAGCATCAACAGCCTACCATTTGGCCCAAAAAGGTGCAGAGGTGATCATCGTAGACCGAAAAGATCAAGGTCAAGCTACGGATGCAGCCGCGGGAATTATTTGCCCTTGGTTAAGCCAGCGCCGTAATAAAGCCTGGTATGCTTTGGCAAAGGCAGGAGCTCGTTATTACCCATACTTGATCGAAGAGTTAAAAAAGGATGGGGAAACAAAAACAGGCTACGCAAAAGTTGGAGCCCTTAGCTTACATACGGATCAGAAGAAACGAGATAAAATGATCGAACGGGCACTTATCCGCAGACAGGAAGCCCCTGAAATAGGGGAAATCACTCCACTGAGTCCACAAGAAACCAAATCCTTATTTCCACTGGTCGATGAAAAGTTTGCATCCGTTCATGTTAGCGGTGGAGCACGTGTTGACGGTCGAAAACTGCGCGATTCTTTATTGCGGGCTGCCCATAAGAACGGGGCTATCCTCATTCATGAAAATGCAGATCTATTGTTTGATGAAAAAAAGGTAGTGGGTGTTAGAGCAGGTGATGAAAATTTGTATGCAGATACAGTCATTATTTGTGCAGGTGCATGGGCACATCCATTACTGAGTCCGTTAGGGGTTGATTTTAAAATTACATTTCAAAAAGCCCAAATTGTCCATTTAGAACTTCCAGATGAACATACAGACAATTGGCCTGTTGTGATGCCCCCGGGAACTTTGTACTTATTAGCCTTCGAGGGAAATAAGATTGTAGCAGGTTCAACTCATGAAGATACAGACGTATTTGATACGCGGACCACAGCGGGAGGACTTCAAGAGCTTTTCAATAAATCCTTTGAAACAGCTTCCTGCCTAAATAAGGGTAGCTTTTTAGAAGCACGAGTTGGCTTTCGTCCTTTCACACCAGGATTTCTTCCCATTATTGGGGAATTACCAGGTTGGGAAGGGATATTGATCGCAAATGGATTAGGTTCATCAGGACTCACGGTTGGACCTTATCTAGGAGCTGAACTGGCAAAGCTGGCTCTCGGGCTCGAACTGGACATAGATTTGGAAAATTATTCAGTCGAAGGGGCCATGTAGAAGCAGGACGGTTCTCTTGCTTCAGTGAAAAGGACTGAAAAGACACGGTAGAATAGTCTGACACTACTGAAAAAGTATTCATTTTGAGTAATTAACAGGTATTTTTTTATCAACATACAGCAAATAAAAGAAGTTGATTATCTACATAGAGTAGGTAACCAGCTTCTTTTTCTCTTTAAATGGACTTTTCCAGTGGTCTCGAACCCTTCCCATTTCCCCCCATATAATAAGCGTTTTCCCCATCACTAAAAACAAATCCATACATTTTTCATAAATTTCTTTTTTACCACCAACCATAAACGTTAAAATTCCTTCAATGGCTTGTGGTTCACTCCCTGTTACGGGTGCATCAAGCATGTCAACATCATGCCGTGAAAGTTCTTCAGCCACTTTTTTACTTGTAGCAGGAGAAATCGTACTAGAATCGATCACAATTAATCCTGGATAAGCACCGTGAATAATACCCTCTTCACCAAGAATGACTTCCCCAACCGCAGCATCTGCTGTAAGCATGGTGAATATGATTTCACTTTTCGATGCCACTTCTTTAGGCGAATTTGCAATCATTGCCCCTTCTTCTTCAAGAAAACTCATTTTCTCTTTTGTACGATTATAAATCGTTAGTTCATACCCATTTTTAAGCAAATTATGTGCCATTGGAAGACCCATGGTACCCAAACCTACGAAACCAATTTTCATAACCATTACACTCCTTTAGTTAGAAATGAAATTAAAACACTTTCTAAATATAGAAACTCATAACACTTTCATAGTTAAAAGAAAAGCCAACTGAACCTTCCTTTTGATAAAAATCCCTCCGTATTAATATCTAATTAGTATGATAAATCAAAAAAATATCTTTGTAATCATCCAATTGGATTGTTCTAAAATAATCCAATTATGAAATAACTAAAATAGAAAGCAAACGTTTTTTACTTCCTATGACAAAGAAAAAGAAACAAGAGAATCGACCCTTGCTTCACTCACCAATCGTTCCCCTTAGTTCCATATGTTTACCTAAAATAAAAAGACCGCCTTATGACGATCCACTTTTAGTATCTATAAAAAACATGAGGTTAATTTTGGGGGACAGAGGGACAGGTTAACTGCCCTCTATTCTTTACTTATTTTGACTTTTTTTGGGCTCTTAATGCTATTTTTTCAAGTCCATTTTCTCCCGCAAATTCTACATCTCTTTTTGGAAGAACATTTTGATTTTTAAATTGGTTATTCTTATTTTTCACCTTGTTTTCACCACACTTGTCATTTGATTTAGTTATTCCTTCAAAGGTGCCAACCATTATAGATATACTATATAGAGATATCGGAATAGTATTTTTTCATATTTTTTTGTTATCGACACCCACGATTTTAGTTTACTTTCTTTTTTGTAGGCTATGCGATGTAAAAGGTGCTAGGTACCATCCAGATATTTGAAATTGAATAACTGGAATGCATTCTCTTTTGAATATAGAAAGAGGAAACGATAGATTTTCTTTTTGTATAAAATGTCCACTTCAATATGAGTATTTTATAATGAATTAAATTCAAATTAATTGCATAAAGTGAAAAGTTATTGGATCTTCCTAAAAATAATTTAAAAACTTAAAACTGTACATAAAAAATGTAGTAAGCGAGAAAATAGTATGGTGTTAAAGATAACATTCATTAAAAAGGAGGAATTGATATGACACAACAAATTGATACAAACCAATTAAAGAAAGCAGAAGCAGCAATGGCCATTGGTAAAGAGCTTGTTACGAAAGCTATTCAGCAATCTGCTGCAGATCAAATGCAATGTGAAGAAGCTTTAAAACAAGCTTCAACTGAGATTGCCCAAGCTCAAACGATGATCAGTCAGGCACAATCAACTATGCAAACACAATCATCTATGGAATTATAATTCTTTTGGATGTCATGCAAAAAGCAGGTGCCAGGAACCATCCAGATAATGGATGGTTCCTGGCACCTGTAATTGTCTTATAGGTCTAACGGATAGTCTCGGTATCCATTTTGAACACTAATCCATTTAATTGTCTTAAACTTTTCAATCACCCATTCACCGTTGAATCGGCCAATACCCGAGCCCTTTTCCCCTCCAAACGGTACATGTGCTTCATCTTTAACAGATTGATCATTCACATGAATCATACCTGTCTCAATCCTCTTCACTACCTCAACACCACGTGGATATCTTCTGTAAAGACAGAACCACTCGAGCCATATGGTGACTCATTCGCCATCTTAATCGCTTCTTCTTCATTTTCTGATTTACTAAAAGCTCTTGAAGTACATTTAGTTGCTCTTTTTTATTTCCAATTATCTGGATGGTTCCTGACACTTATAATAGTAAATTACATAAATGAGATATTTATTTCTTTTATTAAGCAGGGTTAACAGTTCTTTTAAAATTAGGTAAATATTCAATCATTCGACAAATTATATAGAATAGCTTGTTTATAATGGCTTTAGCTTTGAATGAAGGGAGTTGAAAATCCTCTATTATTAGATTCTTGAATAATCACTTTGAACAAAAGAAGGAGGAAGCAAAATGACATTTAAAAAATATTGGAAGCTATCGGCTCCTATCCTTGCTGTAATGCTAGCTACTGCCTGTAATAATGGTGATCAAGACATGCAAGAAGAGGATGTGAATCCCCAAGAAGAGCCTACTAGTGGAGAAGTGAGTCCTGAAAATAGTGATATCAACATAGAAGAGCCTAGTAATGAGGAATTAACTCCTGAAGAACCTACAAATGGTGATCTAAATACAGAAGAACCTAGTAGTGAAGAAATGACTCCTGAAGAACCTGCAAATGGTGACCTAAATACAGAAGAACCTAGTAGTGAAGAAATGACTCCTGAAGAGCCTGCAAATGGTAATCTAAATACAGAAGAACCTACAATTGAATAAAAACAAGCGCGAGGAACCATCCACTATTTGGATGGTTCCTCGCGCTTGTAATAACAGGAGATCATGGAAAACTATTTACATTGAAATATCTTTATCTAATTTTTACATAATTCACGTCTATTGTTGCCTTATATTTTAGTGAAAGAGCTACTAATAGACCTTAAGATATGAAGTTTCCCAGTAAAAATGAACAAATCGTCGTAATTATTTTCAATAAATTCCCCGATAATAGTAATTCCCTTTCTGAATTTATTCACTAAGATGGTCGTGTATTTCTCATCGTATATAAACTTATTGATTCTTAAAAGTTCATCTGCGATCATACGAAGTCGAAATTCCTCGACAAGAAGTTTTAGTCGATACAATTTATCAGGATCTGAAATATAGCTTTTATTTTCTTGATAATGCTTATGGACATATTCGATAAAACCCTTAATGTTTTCCGCTAGCATATTCGCTTTTATCATGTCGAAGTTCAACTTCCCCTCACCTCTCTAGAATCGTTCTTAAGAAAGTGTATGAACTTCATGACACGATATTCTTATAAAATCAAGCAGGTGCCTGGTACCTGCTTGATTTTACCATCCCCTATTGATCTACTTTTTTGATACTATTTAAATGTTATAGACTAATAGAGGAGGCCACATCCATGACGAAACGTAATCTCCTCCTATCACTGGTTCTCGTTTTGACCTTTATCGGAGGTTTTTTTACAGGAGAATGGTATTCAACGAACAACAAGCCTCAAGAGTTGACGGAGGAAGTTGAACAGATAGAGAAGAAACAAGCTTCAAAATCAACAAAGGATCAAAGTGAGAAGGAAAAGAAACAAACAATCGAAGACACTGAACCCTTGACTGAAGAAGCCGACGACAATAAGGTGTTAATGGGCTATGTTCAGGATTTTCGTGATCCTCAAACGATCGATTATTCCGAACTCACTCACATCATTTTCTCCTTTGCCCATCCAACAAAGGACGGCCAACTACTGCTAAATGGGGAAACGGCTCTAAACAACTTACGTACAACAGTTTCAAACGCACACAAACAGGATACAAAGGTCATGTTAGCAATTGGTGGATGGTTTCATATCAACAGTGGCGAATCCTATGATTATTTTAAAGTGGCTATTTCCGATCCAACAGCTAGAACGCAACTCGTTCAAGAGCTAGTCAGTATAGCAGATCGTGAAAATCTTGATGGCATTGATATCGATTTTGAACATCCTCGTTCAAATCAAGATGCCCAAAATCTAACTTCTTTTACAAAAGAATTAAGCAATATTCTACATCAAAAAGAGAAGGAACTCTCGATCGCTGTAAACGCTAAAGTTCATAGTGTTGTCGGAACTGAAATCAACAATGTCGTGTATGAACCTTCTATGTTCCAGTATGTAGATCACGTCAATATCATGGCATATGATGGTCATTGGGATGATGGGTACAATGCATCCAATTTGTCTCCTTATCCTTATACTGAGAATATCGTTAACTATTGGACGAACCTATTTGATACTCATCAGATTTCAAGAGAGAAACTTGTTTTGGGTGTTCCCTTTTATGCTCAGCCGGAAGACCCCAATAGTAAGCAGATCTCTTATGCGACGATCATCAATAATAGCTCTGATCATGCAGAAAGTGATACGGTTAGCATAAATGGAACGACTTACCACTATAATGGCGAAGCGACCATTATAAAGAAAACAAATCTAGCACTTGACCATGGTTTCGGTGGAATGATGATGTGGGAGATTGGCCATGATGCAGAAGGATCACATAGTTTAACACTCGCTATTTCCGAAGTTCTCGAGTCCGCCAATCAATATGCTTTCGAACAGAATCAGTAATACTAAAAAAAGAGAGAGTCCTTTAACTCGATTAAAAGTCCTTGTAACACTCCGAATAATCTTGTTTCATCTAAGCAGGGGTACGTTTTGTTGCTTCCTTTAACAAAATGGAAGAGAAATTATAGGATTGATGTAAACTTTTTTATAAAGAAAACTTCCATCAGTGGGGGTTTTCTTCATCTACCACTGATGGTTAGTCACGCGAAGCCTGATTGGCTTTTCTAAGAGCTCAAGCTCTAAGAAAAGACCGTATCGGATCTTTACGGACAGTTTGATCCCCAACAATCCTTCCTCGATTCTCTCGAAGTCTTGAGGTAGGGGTCTTACTGCCCGTTAAGACGGGATAAAAGAATGATTCAATTGAATATATTAAGAGCGTGTTTTGATCAATCTTTTTTCAAAACACGCTCTTTTATTGACGAATTACTTCTATAAATTTTTTTTGATATATTCGCTTCATCTAACTTCCATTAACTTAGATGAATAATCGTAGTTTCGATACCATTACTCTTATCATCCAACCCGTCTCTTTTCTCACATTTATATCTTCGTCATCTGTTCACTTAAACAAGAAATCTTATAAACAAAATTATATCTAGCTATATGATAACTTCTATCTTCTCCAAAAAAGTTTTTCCACATATGTTCTAATTCTTCATTACGATAAATTTCCAAAGACTTAATAATCTCATCTCTTGTTCTATTATCTATTTTGTTAAGTAGCAGTTTTTTATATTCTGGTAATTGGATAAGTTTTTCTGCCAACTTCCTTATGTTTAGACAAAATTCTTCTGCGGTTTCGCCAAATGTATCATCGATTAATCCTATAGACTTTGCAGTAGTTGTACTAACTGGCAAACAGTCTTCCATTAATTCCTTAGCTTTTTGATAGCCTACCCTTTTTGGCAAAAGGTAAGTCCAATATTCTGAACCATACAAGCCTCCCATTTTCTTGTAATGCGGATTTAGTACAATTCCCTCTCTGGCATATACATAATCTGCAGCTAAAGCTAAAATAACACCACCTGCACCCGCATTTCCTTGCATGGAAGAGATAACTAAGTGGGAGTCTGTTAAAATGATCTCACGGACCAAGTCATCCATTCCGTTGATATTATTCCAAGATTCTCCACCTGGATTTTCAGCATTTTCAATAACATTTAGGTGAATCCCATTTGACCAAAAATCCGAACCACCCATCAAAACAATGGCTTTTGTGTTTCTTTGTTTGGCCTCAATAAAAGCTTGTTTTAGCCGATTACACTGATCAGTACTCATAGCACCATTATAAAAGTTAAAGTGTAAGTATCCTACTTCATTTCTTTCCTCATAAAAAATTTCCCTAAATGTACGGCCTGGGTACTTTTCAAAGGGTGTTAACGGTAACTCAGGTACTCCTGTTAATTTATCTTTTAGGACTGAGGTTGCTGAAAGCTTAAAATAATTTTTTTCTTTTAGATGAGTGATCCAAACTGCTCCATTACCAGTGGCCCGGCAGATTGCTCCATCCCGCATAGCTAAAATCTCTCCTGGATTTCCTTTTAGATCACTTTCTTCATGCACACCGAATACATAATATTCTTCGTCAAAAATAGTATCTAACACACCTGGATTACTATCAGCTGCACGGATTTTTCTTATAATGACGTCAGTCTGTTGGGTCCAGTCCAATTTGCGATCTGCCTGTCTCAATTTAGGATGAAGCTGTCCTTTTACGTCCGATTTTAAGTAATCTAAAGGCTCGGGTACAAATGACTCGCTTTCGAATTTCGTAATAGTCTCCAATAAACACTTCATTGCCGCTTGTGTAACTTCGTGTCTATATAAATGGCTTTTACTTATATTTCTAACCTTAAACGTTTTAGTAGACCAAATATCTCCTGCGTCCATTTCATGATTGGCTTGAAGTAATGTTACCCCCCATTCTTCTTCATTGTTCATAATTGCCCAATCCAGTGAGTAGGGCCCACGGTCTCCTTTTATACCAGGATGTATGATAATGCATATATATTTAGTCCAAATCGTTTCAGGGATGGCTGTTTTTAAAAAAGGGGCAACAATTAAATCTGGATTAAATCTTTCCACAGCCGAACTCATTTCATATTCACTTGTAGCCAGCTGAACTTCCACACAATGACCTCTATCAGTTAATTCCACATACGATCTTTGGCTCATACTGTTATGTGCAGAGGTAATAAACAAAATACGCATAATAGCTTACTTCCTTTCTTCATTTAACTTTTAAATTCCTCTATCCCAATGACCTTTATTACATTCTCAAGTTCTTCGGAAAATTCTTTTAATCTTTTTGCTGCTTCTGTTATCTCTTCCATAGATTTTAATTGCTCTCCTGTAGCAAGTTCCACATCGTGAGTATTAGTCACAGACTCATTTGCAATCGACTCTACTTCCTCAACTGATTCTGTAACTTGTTTAAAACCAGAATGGAGTGCTTCTGTCGATGTAGAAATCCCCTGTATCTGTTCATCAGCTAATTTTGTAGATTGAAATATTTGATTAAATATCCCTCTCGTTTCCTTCACTATTTCTAATCCTGAACTAACATTTACATCTACGTCTTTCATGCTCCCAACAGAATACGAGGTATTTTTTAAGATTTCTTGTATAAGTTCTCCAATTTGTTGAGCTGATTCGGATGATTGCTCTGCCAGTTTTCGAACTTCACTCGCAACCACAGCAAACCCTTTTCCATGCTCTCCCGCCCGAGCTGCTTCAATGGCTGCATTAAGTGCTAAAAGATTTGTTTGATTGGAAATATTAGTTATCACTTCTATTATTTTAGTAATCTCTTCACTTTGCCTATTAAGCTGTATAATAGCTGAATGTGAATTCTCTACAGATGCGTTAATGGCTATCATTTGCTCCATAAGCTTTTCAACAAAGTTATTTCCTTTATCTGCTTTTTCGTATGATTCCTTAGAGACACGCGAAGCATTATTTGAAGATGACGCTATCCCTTGGATAACGATTGATATATCTTGTATAATTTTTGCGTTTTTCTCATGATCTTTTAGCTGTATTTCTGCGCCACTAGCCACTTGTTGAGTCGATTCAACAATTTTACTGTTTGCTAGTGATGTCTGCTCTACTTGTTGAGTAAGCAGATTTGCCGTATTGATGATTTGATTTGAAGCATACGCTATTCTTTGAATAATCTCATTGAGAATCGTTTTTCGTTGTTCCTTTTGTTGATCTTGCAAAGTTATCTTTATTCTTCGGCTAGAATATACTTGCCAACTTGTAGCTCCAGAAGTAAGTACTAAGAACAAAGCATGGGTAATCAACATGCTTAAATTAACACTTTTTGCCCCATATACTATTTCCGGCAGAAACCAAAATCCAATTAAGTGTTGAACCGTAAAAATTAACGTCATTATGAGTATTAGTATTAAACTCTCATAGTAAGAAAGCGCGGCTATAACCATAAAAATTGAAAAATGAAATTCGACTCTTCCAGTTGCCCCTACAATCATTGAAATACTTCCAAAAGTTAAAATCAATGTAACCAAGATGGGGATAACAGGATGATCTTCCTTCTTTCGATACCATATTGTACTAATTATCAATAATACGATAGGAATAAGAAGTAAAATATTTAATATAAATCCAAAATGCTCTTCGTTTTGAATTGATGTTACCATCCCCTCCATATGTGTATGAATATCAAATAAGGAGAAAATACGCCCTAAAACATGAAACACGATTGACAAAGCTACAACTCCCAGTGAAACAAGTAGCATTAATTTATTTTTTTCCTTTAACATCAAATCCCTCTTTTCACTCATTTACCTTTCACTAACCATATTCACAAATGAATCAGACCATTAGGAGTTTTGAATTAACATCAATATCATGAATTCTACTAAGCCTAATGATCACAGTTTCTTTTAAAAGCCCATAATTCTACTATCCATTAGCTTTTTTCCACATAAAAAGGCTAATCCTTATCAGGAATAGCCACAGATTCTCTCACCTAAAAGAAATTATTAACACTTTCCGGTAACCCAGCCGTCATAGTCATTAAGACTTTAGACCTGTGACTTTGCGTCTCCACCTTTCGATGAATTTGCCTTTATCATATGTAGATATTATCCCCTTAATGTACGATTAACAATAACACAACTATATACCTATCACTATATCAAATTGCTCAATTTTTGTAGAAAAACCACATATCAACTTTTATACCGTAGACGCCCTTCTAGGAACAGAAATTCTACTTCCATTGGATTTGAACCACAAAATCATGTGACTGCGGGACATACCCAAAAACAAATCATACGTTTGCAACCTGCTTTTTAGCTCGTATTATTATTCATAAATTGGTAATTTAACTTCTACTGTTGTACCTTGATTTTCCTTGCTTTTAAATGTAATTGTCCCATTATGTTGCCTTAAAATACGAAAACATGCCGTTAATCCTAAACCAATTCCTTTTTCTTTATTGCTAAAGAATGGTTCCCCTAATATTTGAATACGCTCTTCGCTTATCCCTATTCCGTTGTCAATAATTTTTACTAATAAATGCTTTGCTTCTGTGCAAACTTTTATAGTGATTTTTCCACCTTTAAGCATTGCTTCGATACTATTTTTAAGTAGGTTAATAAACACTAGTTTTATTTGGTTTGGATCACATAGAATTTTGGAGGTATTATGATCAAACTCCTGAAAAATCTGTACATTATTTAAATTTGCTTTTGATTCAAGTAATATTTTAACTTCTTTTAGCAAAGTTTTAACTTCTACATTTTTTAGTTCCATAGCTTGCGGCTTTGCAAAAGTTAGAAAATCGTTAATAATATCTTCAATACGATTAAATTCAGCATTAACGACATCAAAGTATTCTTGCTTTGAAACACCTTGAGAAAGCAATTGAAAAAAACCTTTAATTGAAGTCACAGGGTTCCTTATTTCGTGGGCAACGCCAGCTGCTAATTCTCCGACAACGGATAACTTTTCAGATTGCCATAATAGTTCTTCGGCTTTTCTCTTTTCAGTAATCTCTCTTGAAACCTGGACAACATATTGAACAACTCCTTTTTCATCAAATAAAGGTGTTAACACTGCTTCAAATATCTTCCCATTATTATCACCTGTAGAGGTTCGAAATTCGAACTGACAAGGTTGCTTATTTTTAACGGTTTCCTCAAAAAGTACTGAATGTATCACTTGATCATCTGAAGGAATTTCGTTTAATGAATGCTTACCTTCAAGATAGATTGGAGGATATCCCATTACACATTCATGAGAAGGTGAAGCATACAACATTGTCCTATTCAAATCAAAAACTGCGATAAGATCAGTCATATTTTCTGCGATTAGTCGGTACATTTCCCGACTTTCCCGTAATGCTTTTTCAGTTTCTTTAAGTTTTGTAATATCTATACAAGAACCAATAACCTCAACAACTTCTCCCCCTCTTATTATTGGGCTTAACGCAACAAGATAATTGATACCATTAAATTCTGCTTCATAGGTTACATTTTTTTCGCCATCCCAAGCTCGTTGATAATACTTTGTTTTTTCTATAGCCACTTCTTTTGGGAGAAAATCAATTAACTTTTTCCCTATTACTTGCTCAGGAACAAATCCTAATCGATAGACTAGTTCCCCCTCACATAGAGTATGAATAAAGTGTCCATTAATTCTTTTAAATTTTTTCGTCATACCTTGCTGAAGACGAACTGTTTCATGTATTTCTTTTTTAGCATGACTAATTAATTCTTCTGCCCACACTTGTTCATTTAGATCTTGGGAGATACCAAATGTACCCACTATTTGTTCAATTTTTATACTATTCTTTTCAAACTCAGTTGCAGAAAGTGGCTTACTGAAGAAATAGCCTTGGCCTTCCTCACAAAGATGTTGCTGAAGAAAGACAAACTGCTCATTCGTTTCGATTCCCTCTGCCACTACATGTAATTTCAAGTTATGAGCCATAGAAATAATGGTTTTAACAATCGTTTCGTCATTAGGGTTATTATGAAGTTCACGAATAAATGATTGATCAATCTTTAATGTATCAACAGGGAACCTTTTTAAATAATTCAAGGAGCTAAACCCTGTGCCAAAATCATCTATACTAATTCCTACTCCTATACGTTTTAAATCTTGTAAAGTATTGATCGTACGTTCAATATCAATTGTCATACTTTCTGTAATCTCAAGTTCTAAATAATGTGCCTCTAACCCTGTTTCTTTTATAACTTTTGCTATTATATCAACTAGATTTGCTTGTGAAAATTGCCGTGCAGATAAATTAACGGATATAACCATGTTTAAAAAACCATTATCATGCCATTTTTTATTTTGAGCACATGCAGTATACAAGGCCCACTCACCGATCGAATTTATGAGTCCAGTTTCCTCTGCTATTGGTATAAAATTTGCAGGTGAAATCATTCCCAATTCCGGATGGTTCCAACGGATTAAAGCCTCTGCCCCCACAATTCTTCCGGTTTTAAGATTCACTTTTGGTTGATAATGTAAAATTAATTCTTCTCGTTGTATCGCTTTATGCAAATCCATCTCCATCATTAATGGATTAATACTTTTGTTATCATCTTTAGACGAATAAAACTTATACATATTCTTTCCTGCAGACTTTGCTTGGTACATAGCAAACTCTGCATATTTAATTAGCGTCTCTACCGTCTCCCCATCATTTGGAAACAAACTGATACCAATACTTGGAGAAGTAAAGATGTCATTTTGATTGATCTCAATAGAAGAAGTTAGAATATTAAGAACTCGTCTAGCGACTGTTGTGGCTATATCTCCATTTGCATCATTTAAAACAACAATAAATTCGTCTCCACCTTGTCGGTAAACAACACCTTTATCATAAACAGATGATTTCAATCGTTTTGATACTTCTTGTAATAGTAAATCTCCTATAGAATAACCTAATCTATCGTTAATGACCTTAAAACGATCAAGATCAATAAATAAGATGGCCATTTTTTGATTTTTACTTTTAGATAAATTTAAATGATTGGAAAGATGATTCTCAAGCATATTTCGGTTTGGTAAGCCCGTTAAATAGTCATGGTAAGCCATATATTTGATCACTTCTTGTATTTTCTTTTGATCAGTAATATCTTTAGTAATCCCATCAATACCTACCATTTGTTCATTTAGCATTTTCATTTCGTTAAGACTAGTTGGATTACACAAAAACATCATCCCCTAGAATATCTGGTAATTGTAAAAGCTCGAACACTTCCATTACTTCTTCTCTGACATTTGAAACGGTAACTTTTGTTCCTGCCTCATTTAAGGTTTGCACCAAGTTCAATAGCAGTCCCATACCTGAAGAATCTACAAATGGAACATTTTCAAATTTTATATTTATTGCTTTTTCACTCACTAATTTTGGGATAAGTTCCTCTTCAACAACTTCTGTACTATCAATATCTAAGTCTCCCTCCAATATTACGTCTAAATGTTCTTCTCCTGGATTTAGTAAAAATCTGATCATCCTATTCTCTCCAATTCTCTAGTATTCAAATACAATTTTTTCATTCTCATCAAGACGAGCATTAAATCGATATCTAGTATCTTTTAAGGTATGTTTTACATTCCCAATTTTTATAATAGTACCTTCCATCGCTTTGTTAATGATGATTTTTTGATCACTTGGTACTGTGATGACTGTTGGTGTTCCACTTTCTGAGCCCACCTCATTGATTTCTACTCCTAATCTACCGTACACTTCACCACCACGAAGAATACCATTGATTTTTAATGTTCCCCCAGCATGTATCTTCGTGTTTATACATCCTTGCCCTAATATCAAAATATTTCCTCTGCAATATAGACTGCTATTTTGTGCATTAGGTATAGTAATATAGGAATTCGATTCAATAGGAATCTTACTAAACTCATGGAGTTCCTTTATTTTTTGAGACAATTGTTCAATCCGTTCAAGAGAGGTTATTTCATTTGTTAAACTTAGAAATAATTGAGTTAATAAAACTGAGACTTCTCTCCAATCATCATCATCTAAAAAATTTTCTCCTCTTCGAACAGCGGTAACGTATTTTTTTACTAAAGGAGGGAAATTTTTAAATTTCTTTTCTAGTATTATTCGAATCAAAGGTTGTAAACCACCGCGAGAAAAATCACTTGATTTAAAAGCTGCAGATAAAGTTAGCTGTTTTATTAGGGAAATGATTTTTTCTACTTGTTGATGAATATTGCCAAGTAAATGACCTAATTCCTCAACAAGTAGATTATTTTTTCCAGCTGATAATTCAGATCCTATGATATTGCCGAAAGTAGTAATCGCCCCTGATGCAGTAAGAAAAGCAAAATTGACTGATTTATCAACACAAATATCACCTGCTGCTTCAACTACCATTCTTTCCTCTACTTCTCCAAATATCTCGACATCGCCCACAAAGTGGATATTACCTGTGGATAGATCAACATTTCCTAAATATGTAAGCTTAGGCATATTGGAAATTTTCACTAGTTTCCCTCTTTGTTCGATTAAAGGTCGCCCAGATTCCGTTGAGACGATTTTATCCTCTACTACAGCAATTCCATTTCCTGTTTCAAGAACAATTGGGAACGTCTGCTTTGGGGGGATCGGATCATTTGTTACCGTATAACCTAACTGTCCTGGAATAGGTAGGTGAACCACTGCAATAATGGTTCCTCTTTCAACTGTTGGAATCCTTTTAATTTCACGGAAGTCAATGCGGCCATCCTCTTTTTCCTTCAGACCGGCTTGTGTATTCATGTCAACGATTACTTCAATCCATCCATCTTTTCCAGGGAGCGAATTTTGTCCATATGCAATTTCAAATGTACTAGGCTCATTGACTTCTAAGGCTTTAACTATTTCATCTTGGTTAAATCCATGTGTCACTCTCAGCAATTCTAATTTTCGCATTACATCTGTGTAATTCAACGAATTATGAATCTCTTTCGTTTCTTCAACTACTAGTTCAATATGGTGATCTGCTGCAATGTTCGGCACATTTCGAATGATTTTATAACCCGGCTCTACATGCAAATGTACTTTTAATTTATCTTTATCGATTGAGACCGTCCATTTTGTCTCTTTTTCCTCGCTTTCCACCTTAATTTGATATAAATCTTTTTCTGATATAATCGTCGTTTTTTCTTTTACAAGTTGATTATTTTTGTACAGTCTAATGCCGTTGTTTATAGTAACCATTGGGAAATGCGTTGGTGAAGATTTACAAAATAACTGTCCATTCTTTACCCAGACCTTTCCTTCAAGTAAATCTGTTTCAATCTCTTCATTCATCGTTTTATCTCGTATATAATTTTTTGTTGACGTAGTGGTAATTTGCTCAATGTTTTCATCTGGAATTCCAGTGATAAGTTGCTCTAAATCAATATGATCAATTATTTGTTTATTATTTATAAGAAGAGATGAATTAGATTCAAGCTTTGTCAGTTTTACGACAGCTGGCTTTGAACCAATCCCCATAAAACCTTTCGTTTCAGACTGAATGATTTCGATATTTACTTCTATTTTTGTTAAATCTAATATTTCAAGTCCTAATTCAATAGCATTCGTTATATCTTTTCCTTTTGAAATAATACTTTGCATATTTACCCCACCTATATAGTTAATACTGGTGAATTTAAGCTGGTGATATCTGATTTTTCTTTATCTACTTTTAATAAAACCATGGTAATATCATCTTTTTGTGGAACTCCATCTGTAAAGGCTTGAATGGAGTCCATGACACAATTTTCAATTTCTCCAACTGCTTTATCTTGATGTTCTGATAATGTAGACATTAAGCGATGTAACTGATACTGTTCTCCTTCTTTATTTGTAGCCTCAATAATTCCATCTGTATAAAAGAAAACAAGATCAGAGTTTCCTAGAATAATAGATTCCTCACTATACTTTTGATTTGGAAGTCCCCCAACCATAACACCTTGTACTTTAGGAAGCGGCTTTACCTCTCTGTTTTCCCCTTTTATTAACAGTGGGAGATTGTGTCCAGCATTTGCAAAGGTGAAAATTCCTGTTGCAGGGTCCCAATCGGCGCAAAATAACGTTACAAATGACTTTAAAGTCCGTAAATCTTGATAGATCGCTTGATTCATTGCCGTCAATGTTTCGCCAGGGCTTTGTGTACTTTCTGCAGCACTGCGAAAGGCACCTCTCGTTAGGATCATAAGCATTGCAGCTGGTATTCCTTTTCCCATTACATCACCAATTACAATCCGTATTTTCCCATTTAATAATGGATAGAAGTCGTAATAATCTCCGCCAATCAATCGAGCAGGAAGAGAGGTACCGGACACTTCTCCACCTTCAAGTTCAGGAGTATGACCATTTAATAATTTCGATTGGATGTTTTTTGCTAGATTGATTTCTCGTTGCAGCGTTTTATTCATTTCCTGATTGCTATAATCATGGGAAAAAGAGCGTCCATCATAAAACATCAAACAACCTCCCCTTGAAATGCCTCAAGAATTTGATACAAACCAACCATTTCGAAAACAGTATGAGTTAGCTCATCAACCCCTTTGAGCTGTAATTTAAAGCTTTTTTCTTGTGATAAATAGATGGCATTCATAATTGAACCAATGCCTGTTGAATCAATAAATTCTAAGCCAGAAAAATCGATGATTAAAGTTTCCATGTTATCAATTTCGTCTAAATATGGATCGATAATACTAGTAGTTGATATATCTAAAACCCCTTGAAGTTTCAGAATTATGATTAACTCTTGCACCTCTTTTTCTACTATTAACGACATCGTATTCCTCCTTTTTAAAGTTTAAATTTACTTACATATTCAAGTAATGTGTTTGAAATATCGGATAGCTCACTAGATTGTCCATGTAAAGATTTAAGTAAATCTGAGAGCGTGATTGTAATATCTGTTGTTGCCGAAGTACGTTCGTTTGCAACCTCTCTCATAAGTTCAATTTTCTCAATAATTGAAAGTACCTTTTCATTTTCTTTATATTGCTCAAATACAACTGAAACCTCATCTAAAAATGAAGTTATATCATACAATTGATCCCTTGCCTTAATGGTTGACTCGGTTGATAACTCGTACATTTTTTCAACTGATTGGGAAGCTTCAGCTTCTAACAAGATAGATAGATTTTGAGTTTTAATTGCTTGTTCCTGTGTGTCCTTTACTAGGTTATTCAATGTATCTACCATTCGGTTGACACTTTTAGATAAATCACCTAATTCGCTATCGTCTTTAACTGTATTTTTGGCTGTTAAATCCCCTTCTTCTAATTGTTTAATTTGAGATTTAATCCGTGAAATTTTTCCGTAAATTTGGTTAAAGAATTTAGCAGTTAACAAAAATAGGCCTACTAGAGAAACAAGACTTGAAACGATTAGAATAATTGAATGGCGATAAAGAGGGTCACTCATTTCTCCATAATCTAGTGCTAAATAAATTACACGGTTTTCATCTAATGGAATAAATACTTTGTATAATTTCTTTCCATCTACACGCTCTATATAGTTTTCTTTAGTAACACTTGACTTTGTTAGCAATTTACTATCTTGACTAGTTTGATAGTTAAAACTACCAGATTCAACTTTCTTTAATGGTGGATATAACTGGTTTTCGAGTGAAGGGTCAGCAAAAACCTTAGGATTTAACACGGCAATTTCTTTTACTATTTTACTTTCTTTTATTAACTGATTTATTGTGGTGTTTGTCCCAACTTTCTCTATATAGTTATAAACTTCATTCGCCTCAATATAAGGATTTATAATATATTTTGTATTGGGAACATGATAATAAGCATACTTAAAAAATGTTGGTTTTTCTTTATGAGATGCTGATTGTGCTATTGGTAAAACAGCAATATTTTCATCAGTAAACGTTGCACCTGGGAGAGTAGGTTCTCCTTTTTCAAGTAAAATTTTTCCAATTTCAAAAAAACCTGCCTCTTTCAAACTAAAACCAACTTCTTCCTGTTCAGTTGCTGCAAACCCTACAATATCATCTTTGGATTCTGTTTCAGAAAAAATGGTTATTCCCGCCAAGCCTAAATTATCTCTAATTTTTAAAAGATCCTCATTTGTAATTTCACTTTTTTCTTTGTGCTTAATTAAGTCGGCTATGTGTTTAGAATAAGCAACTAATTTTAAATCAATTTGATGTTCAATTGTTTGCGTTGCCAAATCTGTTTCCTGTATTCCTCTTAAAACATTATTTGCTACCGCCTCTGCTTGATAATTAGTTTGCTTAACAATCTGATCATTCATTAAATAAAGTTGAACTGTTCCCGAGAAAACAGCTATGACTAGTAAAATGGAAAAGATTCGTATTAGGAATTGCCCACGTAGTGTCTTACCTCTCATTTCAATTAACCTCTCTTATCTTTTAGTTGCCAGAAAACCAATTTAATGATAATTGACGAATTTCGTCTAACCTGTTATTGCAACAATGACCTTCTTCTTCAAATTCTATTAACCTTTTTCCGGCTGGAAGTTGTTGATATAGATCATAGATTTCTTCAGTTGGTACCATCATATCTTTCTTACCATGAAAAACTAAAATTGGACATTGATAATTGATATTGTTAAAGTTCGGCATTGTCTTTTCATTTGGTCCTAAATTACAGGCAATGTTAATTCTTTCTTCAAAATAATTGGGGAAATTCATTTTGTTAAGATCAACCGCAGGGCTAACTGCTACAGATTTCTTAACAGCTGGATGGCCACTTCCAAGAAGTACCCAACTTGCTCCTAAGCTAGTTCCAAATAAATAAAGAGGCAAAGTAGGAAAACTTTCTTTTGTGTAATTTATTAAATCCATCGTAAATATTTCCCAATTAGTTCCTGAACCAATTAAGCCGTTTAATGTATATGTTTCTCCTTGTCCAGGTCCATCAAAACTTACAGTAACATATCCATCTTCTACAAAGTCCTTCTCGTATTTAAATAACTCTTCCTTAGATGAGTCAATCGGATTGATGATCAAGATACATCCTTTTGGGTTAGAGGGAATCCTGATTCTTCCTGGACATTTAATACCATCAAAGTATAGTGAGACATATTTTGTTTCAATATCTGATAGAGAATCGCCTGTATACATATACTCCAAACATTTGTAATACCAATTCTGCTTTTCATGTGATCGTTCTGGATAAATCCAATAACTCAGGTTATAACAAAGAGAAGCTTGGCGATAGAAATATTCAGACTCTTTTAAAAAACCATTTCCCTCCATGATTAAAGCTTTATTTATCTTTTCTTTGGCTAAAGTATCCCAAGAATTAAGCCAACCCTCTAGAGTTTTTAATTGTGGCTTAAAACGATTTAGATCATCAGATTCTATACCATGGACGATCCACCTTTCCCAAAATCCATCAATTAGTTGAGCAGTTCGCAATGTTCTACTGATCGTTTTTGAGATTGGCTGTTGATTTTGTACTAGCAATATAGTCATCTCTTTTCTTGTTAGATTTAAGATGTTTTATTTTTAAATGTTAATGTGGAAAAATTATTAACCGGTAAGATTAAATTTATCTTTATTTCCTTTACTACTATCAAAAATCAATATGATAATCGACCCTTTTGGTGAAGTAAACAATAAAACACGTTTAGCCAGTTTCATCATAAGCGTAAACCCTTGTCCCATTGATTTTTTAGTTGAGTATCCTGCTAAAAGAGTTGTTTTTGGTAAATCTTTTAGAGGAAAACCAGGCCCCTTATCCTCAATGACAAAACGAATTTCATTATTTTCTACATCTTCAATGAGTGCCATTTTTCCTTCTTCTGCATGTTTAATCGTATTTGTAATTGCTTCAGACAAAACTAATAGCCAACTCATTATTTTAGCTCGATCAAATCCCTTTTGTTCAAGACTCTCTTTAGCATGATTGCGACATAATGGTATATCCGAACGTTCCTTAATCGTTCCCTCACAAAACAATTGGCCCATTTTATACTTACTAAGTTCTACTTCAGATATAAGCAAAAATTGTCCTTGAGTTGCAGCAAACATGATGTCTCGATATATTTCCCATTCATTATTTTCTTTCTTTGTATTCAATTGTTCCTTTTCTAAATATTTCGAATACGGAGTAAATAAGTCTTGTTTATAAACGTCATAAGCCTTTAACATAGCATTTTGAATATCATTTCTAATTTCCAAATTTTTAATTTTTTGTGGAATATCTTGTTTTAACTCCCACCAATTTAACATTTGTTCACTTAACTGAATTAAATATTCTTCCTCCGCTGTTGAATTTGAAAAAGAAGATTTGGATAATGAAAGATAAAACAGAGTATCCCCTTCATTTATTTCTAAACCAAGATAGTTACCTAATTTTCTCGCTAGAAACCCTCTTTTTGTCCTAAAGCTAACATCTGTATATGATAAATTTTGGGGAAAAGACGTACCAATAGGTTGATTTTTTTCTATTGAAGAATCTTTAAACACGTTATTAAAAAACCGTCTCAATTGAATCTCCCCCTATAAGATCCCTAAAGGCGGCATAATTGTAATTTCATCAACAAACGCACCCGACGGCTGGTTAATTAAGTATAATAAGTGCTGCGCAACAGTTTTTGTCGGAATCATATTTGACAGATCTGGCTTTGGATCTATTTGGTCCCAGAAGCTACTGCTTATTGATCCTGGTATGACAGATGTAACTTGAACACCTGTTTGTCGAAGCTCGGCTTGCAAAACTTTAGTTAATCCCATCACCCCAAACTTTGAAGCAGAATAACCCCCACATCCAGGTAATGCTGTTGTTCCCGCAATCGAGACTAGATTTAAAATATGTCCCTTACCTTGCTTAGCCATATGTTGACCAAAATATTTACAAGTAAGATAAGTGCCGCGTAAATTGACGTTAATCATTTGATCAAAGTCTTCCGTCGCAGAATCTAATAAACTAGCAAACATTCCAACACCAGCGCTATTTATTAATACATCGACAGTTCCAAAATGATGAATAGCTCCTTCATAAAAGGCCTTTACTGATTTTTCATCCGTTACATCTAATGGCAAATTCAAAACATTACTATTCACTCTTTGTTTACTACTGCGACTTCCTAATACAAGATTTGCTCCTAGGTTCTCTAGTAAAGTAGCAGTTTCTTTCCCAATCCCTTTACTTGAACCTGTGATGGCAATTGTTTTTCCAGATAGTTGCATGTTTTTCGCCATTTTCCTACTCCTTTTCCGGTCCGCAATATTCAAAGTAATTCTTTTCAGTTTCATATAAACCGATTTTAAATAGATTCGTAAGTTTCGGGGAGAGTAACTCCCAAATAACAACAGAAACATTTTCTGAAGTAGGGTTTAAATGTTTGAATTCTTCCGTATCAAGATTTAAATGTTTATGATCAAACCTCTTCATAATTTCTTGTTCTACAATTTGGTCTATAACACCTATATCTGCAATCATTCCAGTAACAGGATTAGGCTTACCACTAACTGTTACTTCCAAATAGTAGTTATGACCATGACCATAAGGATTATTGCATTTTCCAAATATTTCAATATTTTCCTCATTGCTTAGTTGTTCACTGTGTAAACGATGCGCCGTACAAAAATGATACTTTCTCGTTAATCGAACCATGGAATCCTTCTCCTTCTCTGAATATAAGAAATCATTTTCACGTAGTCTTATTTTATGAAGCTCACAGTTATCTATTTTTCCATATAAAGAATTCCATAAATAAGTGACAATGTTTTCTGTTGTTGGTATCTCTTTTTGAAAATAGGCAACTTCTTTGTTTAAAAACTTTCCATCTAACTCTGTTTGAACAAATGATTTAACAACCTTATCGATATCCGTTATATTCACAACAATACCTGAATGACGATCAAGTTTTCCTTTCACCGTAACTTCTAACGTATAATTGTGACCATGTCCGTGTTGATTACTGCACAGGCCAAATACTTTGTTATTCTTTTCATCGCTCCACTCATCAATACGGTAAGAATGTGCTGCTGAAAAATACATTTTCCTTGAAAGGTAAAGCATGCGAAGTCCTCCTATTAGTCTCTTAAAAGAGATCTCTCAAATTCTTCTGCTAGTGAAACATTCTCTTTAAATACACCTTTTTTTATCGTTGTTACTGTCGAACTACCAGGCTTTTTTACACCTCTTGCACACATACAAAGATGTTGACCTTCTATACTTACGATTACACCTTCTGGTTGAAGCACATTCATTACAGTATCAGCAATTTGCTGAGTCATACGTTCTTGCACTTGGGGTCTTTTTGATACAAGTTCTACTAGACGAGCAAATTTACTTAATCCTACTACCCTACCATTTGGAATATAGCCAATATGTGCTTTCCCAAAGAATGGAATAAGATGATGCTCACAAAATGTGTAGTAACTAATCTCCTTAACAACAACGATTCCATCATAATTTTCTTCAAAAGTGGTTGTAAGTGCTGTTTCGGGATTCACACCTACTCCTGAAAAAACTTCTCCATACATTTTTGCAACACGTTTTGGTGTATCCAATAATCCTTCTCTCTTAGTATCTTCACCTATTAAATCTAAGATAGCTCGGATATGTTCTTCTAATAATGCTTTTTTTAGCTCAATAGCCATGACAAGTCCTCCAAAGTGTTTAATGTATTAAAAAATGCCCACCGAAAAGATCGGTGGACACTAGTATAATTCTTACACAACGTGTAAAAATACTTACTCTGTTCCAATCCTTTTCGGTAACCCGGCGACCGTAGAGAACTTTTCCTTAGGCCCGTAGCTTTGCGTCCCCAACTTTCGATGGGTTTGCCTTTATCGAAGCATTTATTCTTTTATCGTCAAAAACCACTGTAATTTATAATGGTAAATTATCCCTAAACTATTAAAACTATATTTTCGGTAAATGCTGTAAATAAAATTAGGAATAAAAAACTATTTTAGTATGAGTATGTTATTATCAGAATTTTATTCTACCTATGTTCCTAGATATAAGATATCACCAACGATTCCTATCTTATATCTTGTTTGTCCGTAGTATTTTACCAAATATATAGGAATCTACTCCTATTGTTATTTTATAAAAACATTATGTGGTCGCTATTGGTATTGTGTTGAAAATGGGGATTTTGCTTAGATAATTTGAGTCACTCTTATAAATACTTCATCATCTCAACAATAAACATTTTTGAGATGAAATTCGTCCTCTTCTTTTTATTAACTGTAACTTTCTTTTTTATTTGACTTAAGTTTTCATATTTAAATGATAGAAAGAACTTAGGTGCTTCCTATAAGCTTGTTAGCCGTTCAAATTAATTAGCTGTTTTACATTTAGAACAAGTAATAGCATTTACTGGTTTAAACTTAATCTTCTTAAAATCACTTTGAATAAAAGTTGGAAAAACATTATAGGCAAAACCACATTCACAAGTACCCCGATCCTTTACCATGTGTATTAAATTAGACCTCTTATCATAAACTGTTGGATAAAACATACCTTTTCCCTTCCCTTCTCTATTTTCAAAATAAAATTAAAATCTTGATCGATTATGGTTTCTATTATGCTTTAAGTAAACTACTTAAAACTTGTCATTCTTTAATATTTCCATTATCTTTCCTTATCCCTATTATTCTGGAATATAAATGGTAATGGTATCACCTAGTATTCTCAAACTTAAAAGAAACACAGATTAGGAATACAGTCCTATTACACTTCCCAAATAAGTCTTGATAATCTTACTTAATGTTTTACATATACATACAAAACACCTAAACCTAAAATCTTATATTTTGGTTAGATAAGATAAATTCTCTTCTGTAAATCAATATTAATTGCCACTTTGGAACTGTTGAAATAGCTAAAATATTACCGTTACCTAAAAATAATAAAATGAAAGCAACTCCACTTAATTGCCATTGATTGAATCTCGTCAAAAAATAATTGAAAAAACCGAGGTTACAAAGTATATTTGAAAGTGTTATTCATGAAACAACATCATCATGGAAATCACAAAAGATTTAATTTAAAAAGTTAGCTTAAAAAAGGTGGATTTGAGGATTGTGAAGGTAGGCCCGCGCGTTATTAAAACAGGAATTGCTGTAACCTTAGCTTTATATATTTGTTCTTTACTCAATCTAGAATCAGCCGTCTTTGCTGGAATGGCTGCCATATTTACCCTCCAACCATCCATTTACCGAACATGGAAACAGGTTTGGGACCAAGTACAAACGAATACGTTAGGCGCTATTATTGCTCTAATTGGTCTATATTTCCTTGGCAATGATCCGTTCTCTATCGGGCTTGTTATGATCATCGTTATTGCACTCAGTTTAAAAGTAAAGATGGCTGATACCCTTTCTCTTACATTAGTGACCGTCCTCGCCATCATGAGTGCGCCTGGAGATGAAGATTTCCTCTATGCGTTACATCGGTTTGGAGTTACTTTTATCGGAATGACATCAGCCTTGCTCGTGAATATTTTCATTGCTCCACCCAACTATAAGAAAATGTATCTAGACAAAGTACATACCGTTTTTCAAAATATGTCCATCCTTATGCGGACCGCTGTCTCTAATGAAATGACCGAAAAATCATTTCAGGATCAAATGAAACAATTAGAGAAAGATATTCTAAAACTAGAAGAACAATTTAGGCTATTTGATGAAGAACGTGAAAAAATGGCAAAAATAAATAACATGGATTTACGCGAGATCGTCGTGTTTAAGCAAATGTTTAAATCTCTTCAGCAAGGATTTATTGTACTAGAAGACATCAACGCCTTTTATTTTCAAAGTAAACCAACCATGGAAGAAAATCAGTTATTTGATCAACATTTAGAACTTTTAATTAAGTATCACGAGCTTTTTCTATTAAAGTATGATAGAAAAATTAAAATGGATGAATCCCAACTTGAAGAGGATCGAATGCAGCAAACAAGCGCCTTTTTAGAAAAAGTGATTCAGTCTTATCAACAAGATCATAAAATCCAACTTACGATCATTGGTTCATCGATTTACAATTATGCCTACCAAATTGATCGTTTAGATCGACTCGTCGAACAATATATCAAGAAATCACAATAGTAAACACAAAGGATCGGCTCGAGCCACTGAAAAAATCGATTTTTTAGCGGTATCACGTATTTTAATTGTCTTGAACTGTCTCTTTGTTCTTTTCCAATAAGAAATGAAGCAAGAGCCCCATCCCCTGCTTCATTTCTTAATTCTGTACTTTCACGAAAAAAATAGCGAACAGTCTGTCACTGTTCGCTATTGAAACGTTTTCTTCATCCTAATTCCCCTTTGTATCCTTTAAATATTTCTTCATGACCAATGCTTCCCCATCTACAACCATTTCTTTCCGTTGATTCCATACCTGTGTTTTTAATTTGGCTATGTTAAATAACTGTGTTGATGCTCCAATGGCTTTTGGTATACGTGTCTATTAAATGATTCATGCTGAATCAAACACATGGCCGCATACACCAAAGGCCATTTATCAACAATCATCCTTAACACAGCCTTTAATTTAATAAATTTCTTTTCATCCTGTTTTTCGATCACTTCTACAACTACTTTCACCGTATCTGCAAACTCTTCATTAATATACATCGGGTTAAAATCATCTGTAATTCCTGCAAATTGATAAATATCAAATTCAGAAACCGTTTTAGAAAAAACTTCCATATCCCCATTTTTAATCTCTTCATATGTCAACTCATTTTGCATACACACATCCTCCTTACCCGTTATTAAGCGTATCCCCTTTCACACTATAGCCGGAATCCACATAAATAGTTTGACCTGTGATCCCTGTACTCAAGTCACTTAATAGAAAAAGAGATGAGTTAGCGATTTCTTCTAGCGTTGCGTTCCGCTTTAACGGAGAATGTTGACTCGTATACTCAAGTAACTGATCAAAATCATCGATTCCGCTCGCTGCTCGTGTTTTCACCGTTCCTGGTGATAATGCATTCACTCGAATGCCGTATTCCCCTAAATCCGCCGCTAAATAACGTACACTGCTTTCAAGCGCCGCTTTTGCCACTCCCATGACATTGTAGTTTTTGACGACTTTTTCCGAACCATAATACGATAACGTAATAATAGATGCATTACGCCCTTCCATCATATTCGAGGTTCTTTTCACAATATCGGTAAGCGAATAGACACTAATCACCATCGAGTTGACAAAACCTTCTAAAGAAACATCCATATACCTTCCTGACAGTTCCCCTTTTTTGGGACCTCCTGCAACAGCATGTACTATAAAATCAAGCTCGCCATTGTAATGTTTATCGAGCTTATCAATCAGGGTTGATACATCTTCTGGATTCGTTAAATCGACCCTTTCATAAAATAGACTATTGATCGATTGAAACAATGGAATGACATATGTACCTGTCTTTTCAGTATGATACGTAAAAGCAAGCTCAGCCCCCTGATCGGCTAAGCGCTTTGCAATCGCCCAAGCTATACTATGCTCATTTGCTATCCCAAGAACTAACCCTTTTTTTCCCTTCATTAACTTCTCCATCGTATCCCCCTTTTCTTCATTAAGAATGGCTATTTTCGCATAGATTGTTGTTTCCGAGTGAATGTCTAAACCCGTATGAATCAAGATGTCGGGACATCTTTTCGTAATAATTCTTATGTGTTCAATAGCAAAATGAGTATGTAGTTTCTATTTATAGTATAAGAAGCAACAAAGTTTACGAAAAGAGCCTTAAGAATATATTTATTTATAATAATCTCATAAGTACAAAAACTCAAAAAGCCAATTATGTACCTAGATGATCATTCACGCTCATCAAATATTACCAATAAGAAACCGTATCAGAATAGTATGCCCAAAAGACAATACATTTGTTTCCTAAATACTCTCTTACGTCTTAACCATTTCTATTTTACAAGAAAACATCCCTTTTAGTACTTCTTTCTATCTTTTAATGGAAAATTTAATAAAATTTTCCAAAGATTCAGACCATCTATATAAATAATATTTTGTGAATAGTCTAAAAATCAATTTAAATTTCTATTGGAACATTTCTGAAAATTTAGATACAATGTACTTATAGACAATGTTCGACAAAATTCATTAATAAGAGAGGATGTAAGAGATATGAGAAAACAAAAGTTAAATATGCAAACTTTAATTAATGCGAATCGAAAGGAAATCCTTTCAAGTAAAGCAGAAATGGAGCGTATTGAAAAACAACTTGACGAGAAATTTAATAAACAACTACAAAAAAGTAGTTAAAAAGAGAAAAATGATACAAAAAAAAACGGCAACTGAATATATAACTTTCAGTTGCTGTTTAACTAACTATCGCTTAGTGGCCCAGTGTTTCCTCGATTTTAAGAACTATCCTCATCTTTTAATCTTTCTCTTCTTTTTTCCTTTCTTTCTGCTTTTTCTTTTCTTCTTTTTCTTCCTTCTTCTTTGCCTGTTCTGCTTGTTTCCTAGCTTTTTCTTCCGCTTTCTTCTTTTCTTCTTTTTTCTTGGCTTCTTCTTTTCTTATCTTTTCCTCTTCCTCTTTTCTCTTCTGCATCCCTTGTTTGTATTTCTTTTCAATCGGAGCGATGTTAAAGGATTGGTTCGAAAGCTCTGATGCAGACTTTAATAGGACTTCTTTAAAAATAACGGGTACTGTTCCACTGCTAGAGGATGGAAGATAGTGATCTTGGTCGGTTTGATCATACCCTAACCATACCGCTCCAACTAATTCGGGGGTATATCCGACAAACCAATGATCCTTTGCGCCTCCTCCGTTTTCAAACGGAAGCTGTGTTGTACCGGTTTTACCTGCAACCTCTAACCCATTTACTCTAGCGTTTTTTCCCGTTCCTTCTTCGACAACCCCTTTAAGCATATAGGTGATTTTCTGAGCGACTTCTCGTTCTGTCACTTTTGTACTTTTATTCTGCCATCCTCCAAGTAGTTCTCCATTAGCATCCTCGATTCTTTGAATCGCATGTGCTTCGACCATGACTCCATGATTGGCGAAGGTTGAATAGGCTTGTGCCATTTTTAATGGAGAAGTTCCTTTTGACATGCCCCCAAGAGCTACACCAAGTGTATGATCTTCTTCTTCTAACGGGATACCAAAACGCTCTACTGCCTTTATACCACCTTGAAGTCCTATTTTATTCAGTAGCCATACGGCTGGTACATTATAAGAATGTATCAAGGCCTCATACATCGTCACTTTTCCGTGGAATTGCTTATCATAGTTATTAGGCTGGTATCCATCTAGATTAAGTGGTTGATCCTCTAATAGGTCAAATGGATCATACCCCTTTTCCAAAGCTGGCGTGTACACGGCTAATGGTTTCATGGTCGATCCAGGCTGACGGACTAATTGCGTGGCATGATTGAAACCACGAAACGTATGGTTCCCTCTTCCACCAACAAGCGCATTAATACCGCCACTTTCAGGATTAATAAAAATACCTCCGCTTTGAATCAACTGACTCCCTTGACTTTGAGGAAATAGATCGTCATTCTTATATACTTCTTCCACACCATTCTGAATGGTGGGATTTAATTCCGTATAAATATGAAGTCCACCAGATAGTACTTCATTTTCTGTCAAACCATATTTTTGAATCGCCTCATCCATAATATGATCAACATAATAAGGATATTTCCCTTTATACTCGTCCTCTTTCTTCTTACCTCCTAGTACAATACGCTCATTCTTAGCCTTTTCGATATCACTTTCATTAATGTATCCTTCATTCTTCATTAAAGTTAATACAAGGTTTCTTCTCTCCGTTGCCTTGTCTATATTCTTTATGGGTGAAAAAGCAGAAGGTGCTTTAATGATCCCAGCTAACATAGCAGACTCGCCTAAAGTTAACTCGCTCACGTCTTTTCCAAAATACGTCTGAGCCGCATTTTGAATCCCCCATGCTCCTTCACCAAAGTAAATCTGATTTAAATATCGTTCGAGAATATCATCTTTTGAGTAAGTTCGTTCAATTTTTTTCGTGAGAATCCATTCTTTTAACTTTCGTGTATACGTACGTTCATGTGTCAGAAAAACATTTTTAGCTAACTGCTGTGTAATGGTACTTCCACCTGCCACAACTTCTCCGCTCATTGTGTTTTGGATCAGTGCCCGTAAGATTCCTATATAATTGATTCCATTGTGTTTATAAAAGCGTTGATCCTCTGTTGAAATAACAGCATAAATGACCTCTTTTGGAATTTGATTAAAACGAACTCCTTCGATCTTGGAATTGGAAATCTTACTAGCAATCTCACCGTTTTGATCATAGATGATTGTTGGCTGTGGAACTGGTTTTTCTAATAGACTCACATCACTCTTCCAGATAAAGATATTCACAATAAGAAAACTAATGAGGAATAATAGAGTCCCTCCTCCTACTAGTTTAACGCCCAAACGATTGGATCGTAACCTATTCCATAACCCCTTCTTACGTTGCTGCCTTCTTTCCATTCTTCCCACGTAATCCCAACCTTCATGCCTTTTATGTCATAACATCCTGTTGCGCAAAAAACGAATATTCATTATTTGATTTAAGAGATTCAATATTCTAGTTCTAGTAAGGTAATAAGAGTTTTCAAATCGTAATACTTCACGTAAAAAAGAATGACTCTAATACAACGAATCTTTCATAACGCTTAAGAGGGTATTTGTCTGAGCCATCCGTTTAAGAAGTCTTGACTCACTTACTCGAATCATTAAAGAACCTTTTACGGTATTTGTAACATTTTATTTTCTATCACATAGGGTTTCTGATGTTCATCCAAAATGCGAATATAACGTATTTTGGATGTGCTAATGATATGATGGTGATTTTCATTTTTTATCATAAAATACCTACAGCGATCCACTTTTTTTAATACTTCTTCTAAAATATCTTCTTTGTTCATACTAGACTTTTTTCTAATTTTCCCCCACTTAACATCCGATTCGAGAGTATAGCATACACTGAATTCTTTCAACAAATCCATCTTCTCCTTACCATTAATTCCAAACAAAAATACTTATTTCTTACTTACCTACTCTAATAATATTCGCAAGGACCACCGGGTTTAAGAGGGTAGAAGCATAAAAATGGTCAGGTTCCTGGCACCTGACCATGAATCACTGGCTGAACGATCTTTTTAATATAATAATATTATTTGACATACAATATTAATTGTAACTATAATAGTTACATGGTGGTGATCTTATGAAAAATAATCGTTTTGCAGTTGCCATTCATATATTGGCTTTAGCCTCCATACAACCTGGAGCAACGTCTGAATTTATCGCTTCTAGTGTTAATACGAATCCAGTGGTCATACGCCGCATAAGCAGTATGCTAAAAAAAGCAGGACTGTTAACTTCACAAGCAGGAATTCCGGGTGTTACGATAACAAAGGAGCCTTCCGCTATTTCTTTATTGGATATTTATAAAGCGGTCCAAAGAAAAGAAGAGATAACCTTTGCCATGCACGAAAACCCTAACCCTAAATGTGTAGTTGGTCGTAGTATACAGACCGCACTTGAGAAAAAATTTAATGCTGCACAGAAGGCAATGGAAAATGAATTGGCTAACCAAACACTTGACGATATATTACATGATCTCTTTGATTAAAGAGATTTTTTCGCCACCTAAATGTAACTATAATTGTTACAAATAAACAATTGGAGGATACTAATCATGAACATTGCCATAATTGGAGCAAGCGGAAAAGCAGGTAGTCTTATTTTGAAAGAAGCTGTTGAACGAGGACATCAAATAACAGCTATTATAAGAGATGCAGCAAAACTTACAGATAAAAACGTAGCCGTTATTGAAAAAAATATATTGGATCTAAATTCAGATGATCTAAAACCGTTTGACGTAGTCGTCAATGCTTTTGGTGCTCCTCTTGGCGAAGAGCAAGCTCATGTTGACGCTGGTCATGCTCTAATCGAAGCATTAAAAGGTACCGATACCAAAGCTGTTATTGTTGGTGGAGCTGGAAGTCTTTATGTGGACGAACATAAAACAGTGAAGGTAATCGACACACCTGATTTTCCGGATTTTGTGAAACCAACAGCAAAAGGCCAAGGACGAAACTTGCAAGAATTACAGGAAACAACTGATATCACATGGACATTCATCAGTCCTTCTGCCGTATTTGACTCTGAGGGAAAAAGAACGGGGTCTTATCAGGTGGGAAAAGATCACTTACTGATTAATTCAAAAGGCGAAAGCTATATCAGCTATGCAGATTACGCAATCGCTGTACTCGATGAAATTGAAAACCCTCAACATATTAATGAACGATTCACTGTCGTAGGTGAAGCCGAATAAAAAGTACTGTCATCTAATAAAAAGTACTTTATAGAGTAGACAAAAAAAGTCTACCTATAGAGTACTTTTTTGTATAATTAAGCACAATTCAAATGGTCCTTAATTTTTGGGGTTATCTTACTCTTTATAGGCGGGTTAGTATTTGGCACAAGTAAGTGGAAATTCATGAATAACCTGTTTAAAGTATTACTCGTTTCATTGGTATCCGTCGTCTTTTTTGGAAGCAGCTATATTGCTGAAAAGTACTTAAACATCAAAAAAACAGCCTTTGCTTTTATGACATTGGGTAGTTTATTCCTTCCAATCTCGATTATTTCCATTTGATCAAATATTTTTGAAAGTGAAAATTCTTTTACAAGGGAGATAGGGTTCTTTTTTAACTAAAACCTGCACTTTGATTGATTCCAGAAAGGGATTGAGTATGAATATTAAAGGGCAATAAAGAAAAATCTATAATCAAATGGAGGTGAATAGGATGAAAAAACTGCTTTATAGTGTGGTTTATGTTGCTCTTCTTGGCTTTTTTCTATCGGCTTGTGGAGGCGGTGCTGAAGAAGCAGAACCAGAAAATGCAGCTACTGAGGAACAGGCTACTGACGAGCAAGCCCCAACAGCAGATGCAGGTGAAGTAGATGCTAAATATCAGCAAAGCTGTTCAAAATGTCATGGAGGAGATTTAGTTAGTGGAGGAGCTCCTGACCTAAACGCAATCGGATCTAAATACTCACAAGATGAAATTTTAGGAATCATTGAAAATGGAAAAGGCAATATGCCTGGAGGACTTCTTACAGGAGAAGACGCAGAAGCTGTTGCTTCCTGGCTTGCAGAGAAAAAATAATAATTTGAAAAACCAGAATGGAAATCCACTCTGGTTTTTTGTATGTTGATTACATTCAAAACTGATTTCTTAGAGACTATTACGAACCACAAGGTTGATAAGGAGGGGAGTATTCATAAACGTGTTACTCCGTGACCAACTGTGTCTTCGTTCGCTGTTTTTTCTCGCTTCTAATCGTCACGACAATTTTGAGGTGCCAGGCACCATCCATTAATAACCATTTTTATTTTGAAACGATATCAGATGTCTGTCCCAAAGTTTCTCTTAATACACCATAAACTTCATTATCTAGTTTTTCAGCCAGTTCTTTATTATATGTTTTTTCATACGCTGGTTCCGTTGTTACTTTACCGCCATAGAACATCACATCTTCAACGGATTCAATTTCTACACTAACAACGCGCAGCTTAATTGTTTTTTCAATAATATCAGAAACTTCACCTTTCCCTTTAATAGAAAAGCAACTTCCTGCTCCAATAACCCCTAAAATAACGCTAGGATCATTTTGAATATTACTTGCACTTGAAGCATTATGTCCAATGGCGAAGTTAATACGATCTCCTTCGGAATTAGCCACTACCCATGAAATCATAGCTAGGTCAGGTTGGCCTGTTTTTACATCGTTGGTTATTAAAGAAACCACTTTTTCCCCTTGTAATAAATCGATTAGTTCACTATTCAGTCTCTTTTGTTCTTTCATTTATCTCACTCCTAATAAAAAATAGACGATCTTAAAAACTTTCTATTATTTTCTAGTTAGAATCACATTTCAAAATATTAACTATAGAAATGTATCTACCTTATTTATAAACTCTATACTAATTTACCTGTTTTTTCAAACATTCTGAAATCAATATTTTCATCCCATCATTAGAATTTCCCTATTATATGTTCTGTGCTGTATCCGTGTCAATCATAACTGTATTTTCCACTTTCTTTGGACGAACAGCAGCCCATACGAGTCCTCCACAAACGAGAAGAATAAGTGCACAAGTCTGAAAAGCGTAATGAAACCCTGACATTGGGCTTGAAGAATTTTGAATAAGAAGACCTGTCACATAGGGTCCAGCAATACCACCTAATGATGTAAACGCCATAAACCAGCCTTGAATTTTCCCTTGATGTTTCTTGGAAACAAGTTCCATTAATATCGCCGGCCCAAGAACTAGTGTAATACAACCAAAGGTTAAGCCGAGAGACAGTAAAGCAATTGCCATTAAGTTAGAGCTAACCATCGTTCCTAAAAAGTAGCAAGCAGCTCCCGCCAACATAACAGGCCCTAGAACAAACACCCGTGCCTTAACAACATCTTGCGTTTTACGATACATCCGATCAGAAATCGTTGAAAATGTGATCTGTGATAATGTGATAAGAATCCATGGTAAGGCAACAACCATTTGTAATTGTCCTGCACTTAATTGACGAACATTCTCCAGATAGTTCGGTAACCAATTTAGACCAATCGTAAATGACCAGTATGTAGCAAAACCACATAAAGCAATAAAGATGAAGTTTTTCGAAAGCAAGACAGATGAGAATTTTGATTCTGATAGGTTCGTCGATAGGTCAGAACTGTCTTTGATCATTGAAGATTCTTTTTTTGAATCCCCTTTCTCTTTTACGATCCATAACCATACTGCAATCCAGATAACCCCAACAACTCCAGTAATGATAAAAGCCGAACGCCATCCGTAATTGATGATAAGATTCATTAAAATGGGAGCTGATATTGCGACTCCAAGAGGTCCACCAACGGATATAATTGATATCCCTATTCCACGTTTTTCCTTAGGAAGCCATTTGGACGCTGCCGTCATGGCTAAAGAATAAGAAGGACCTTCCCCGGCTCCTAAAATGATTCTCGTAATCAATAAAAAAGTAAAGCTTGATACAAATATAGTTGAAAACTGAACAAGAGACCAAACAACTACCATACCAGCTATAACGACTCTCGTTCCAACTCGGTCAGCGAGTGCTCCACCTAATACAGCTGAAAGCGAATACAATAAAAAGAATACACTACCGACAATTCCCCATTGCTCCGAAGTCAACCCTAACTCCTCTATTATGGGAACAGATGCAAATCCGATAATGGCCTTATCTGCATTACTGATAACGGTTAATAAGAATAATAACGCAATCACAATCCACGCTCTTTTTGTGATCTTCGTCTCTTTAGCTTTCTTTTGAACCATAACGCACCTCCATGCCTAAATAATAAATAAAATTATAAATATTTAGAATATTAGTTACAAAAAATATTCTAATAGTACATGTACAACCCCATCCCTATGTTGCCAATCTTTAAAGACAAAACACTTGCCACTCCCTAACTAAAATCGCTTATATAGGGAAATGACAAGTGTTGTAAACCAATTAATTATTTAATCGAACTTACTGCATATTCACCCTTTTTCAATAAAAAGTTGGTTAATAATCTATTAAATTCTTCAGGCTTCTCCCATTGCGGCCAGTGTCCTGCGTCTTTAATGACTGCGAATTCACTATTTGGAATCATATCTTGAAGCGGTTTTCCTTCTTCTACCGTTGAAGTCGGATCATGGTCCGTCCATGCTAATAATGTCGGAACATTAATTTTACCACACCATGATGGATCCCAAGAATACTGTTTTCTTACTTCAATATCTTGAAGACAGACAATATTATAGACCGCTTCTTGATATTCTGGTCTTGTATAGATATTATAACGAGCTTGAATCAATTCATCGGTCACTTGGCTTTTATCATACATTAACCACTCAAGTCTCGTTTTGACATTTTCATAATTGGCTTCGATAACAGCCTTTATTGTTGAAGCTTTTAGTCCTGCCATTACTTCAGGCTTGTTATTTACATTACCTGGTGTATTTAACACCATAGCTTTCACATATTGTGGATGATACGCTGCAAACCAAGCCGCTACCCAACCTCCTAATGATTCTCCTGAAAGATACACATTTGACAAATCTAATGCCTGTATAACCCCTAATAGATGATCACTATAATCATCTATTCCATATGGTCGATTTGGTTTTTCTGTATACCCATGACCCAGCATATCAATGCAAATGACGCGAAACTTTTCACTTAGACTTTTGATATTTCTTGCGTAAGCCTCAATATGCCCCCCTGTCCCATGAAGCAAAATAAGAGGTTCTCCACTACCAGCTTCTAGCACTCTTGTTTTGATTCCATTTGCATCTAAATAATAAAGTTTAAACTCTAAATCTGCTAAATCAGTCCACATTGTCATCATAATCTCTCCCTATTTTTTAATATACAAATCATTTTTTGAACTAAGATATCATTAAACTCTTACTTCAGATTCAGTTAACTGTTTCTTTTCATCCTTATTGAACGAACCGGCAAACCGTACGATCGCCATTCCTGTTACCCATTCTGGAATCGGTTCATAGAATGCTACACCTGATTCAAAATCTTGAAGAGCACCTAATAAGACAAGCCAATTTCGAATTTCTTGGCCACCATTGCCACCCTTCTCCTCAATAAATTCTGAAGTCCATTTCCTTAAAGAATCAAAATCTTTATCCTTAATCAATTGTAATAACAAGCGATCCCATTCTTCATTCACTGGACCCGTTTGGAGTGAAGTGACTCTCGTTTTACGAGAATCCAAATATGCTTCAAGCTGTTCAATCTCTTGTCGACCATTTCTTAAAATATGAATCAATCCTTGATCCTCTTCTTTTTTACTATCAATTTTTGGAATTGGCACCCAATGGGATAAACCACCTGAAGCCACAATTGCGACTTTTTTATCACATTCCCATGACTCGATCGATTGACGTAACATTTCACCTAATTGGAAACAACGATCCATGGTTGGTAATGGGGGAGCAGCGGTATTTACAGCGATTGGAACCACCGGTATATCTAGATCTGAGTTTAAGAAATAAATCGCTTGTGTATGGCCATGATCCACTTTCATTTTCATGGTAAAAGCAAAGTCTACGTTATTTTCTAATCCAGTGTTTAAAATATGTTTGGCCAAATCTTGTTGAACAGGGATTTTATATTCTGGTATTTTCCAGTCTCCCCATCCTTCACATTCACCAATTCCAACGGTAAATGAAGGCATATGGTCGTAGAAATAACTATTGAAATGGTCATCAGAAACCAATACAATCACATCTGCTCCTGTATCTTCTATCCATTTCTTCATTTCCTTTGTTGTCTGAAGAAATCGTTGTCCTTTATCTCCAGCAGCCTCTTCGCTTGTCATGATCAAAGGACTGTGTGACATTGCCACACCTGCTATCACTTTAGCCATTTTTTTCCTCTCCTTTTTAAAAATGATAAGATTACTATTTTTCTATATTTCGGACCTTTTGCAGCCTATATGCTTGTTTCTAAAAACTCTAGGAAACGATCATATAGTCGATAAAGAAGACTTCCATCAGTGGGGTTTTTCTTCATCCCCACTGATGGTTAGACGCACTTACCGGACCTTTGTGGGCAGTTAATCCCCCACCTATCTTCTTTGTTATACTCTAAATCTTGATGCCGGGATTTTACTGCCCGTTAAGAGTGGGATAAAATCCTATTTGTCTCATAGTGAGTTTGAATGTTTTCATCAAAGATACGATGATGCCAAACAATTGATATTTTCCCTTTCATAAGTAGAGGGATCTTGATCCTACTTTTTAGTGAATGACCTTCTTGATCTTCCATCACAATCATTTCTGACGATAAGGATCGCAGGCCTTTTTTCAATGTAACCGAATAGCGGCCAGGAGCAGGCAGTGTATAATACGAACTTAAGTTGAATGAAAACCCGTCCCAGTCGCACTTCACTTCATAAGGGCGCCCGAGAAAGGCAGGCAACTCTGCTACATTCCCTTTTAACAGTCTTTCCCGAATACAAGTTGAACTGATTTTCTCGCCTTGGCACTCCACTTTTGCTACTTTTGTTACCTCAATACATCCACCAGAATCACTTTTTAACCGATCCATATGTCCAGTACCCTTATAGCCGTACGAAAAGTCAAAGCCAGCGACTGCATGGACAACACCAAGCTGAATCAAGTAGTTGGCAACAAACTGTTCAGGTGGAAGAGAAGCAAATTCCTGATCGAAGTTAACAAAATAAAACGTATCGACTCCTAGTTTCTCAAGCATCTCCTCTTTTTCAGACGGAGGCATTAAATAGTGCACTTGTTTTTTTCCATTCGATATCACGGTTTTCGGATGAGGAAAGAAACTCATGACAGCTAACGCTACATTTTTCCTCTTTGCCTCCTGTAAAGCCGTTTTGATCACTTCACAATGTCCATTATGAAGTCCATCAAAAAATCCTAGGGCCATGACATTTGGTTTTGCTTTCTCCTGCCAATGACATAAATTCTCTCGGGTTACATAAATCGTTTCCATACAGTCTCCTTTCACATCACTATCATGCAGCTGGTTGTTCTATGATCAATGAACGATAACGTTCACTATAAAAAATCAAATGTGGGTTTTGTTCTCTCTTTAACCCCTAGTTCCTGAATCAAAACCAAATAAATCCATTCCATAAGCAGCTACCGAATCTTCATATAATGATGTTTTATGTGTCGCCACTGATAAAATATCTCTTATCATTAATTCGATGATCCCGCCTTTATAAAGAGCTCCACCGCCAAGGGTTAAAAGAATTCTTACAGCAATATCGGTACATAGCTTCGTGATTTGTGTCCGAATCGCAAAGAATTCTGAACGATGTGTTTTCCGACCATCTTTTTCATAGTTTTCTAGTAGGTTAATATATTTGTCCATCAATGCATCTGCTGCATGAAATTGTGTGGTAATTTCAGCGATCACTCTTTGGCTTCGAGGAGATTCACTTTCTCTCATTCCGTCCATTAATCGAACACGTTTTTCAGTAGCTTTTTTAAACTCTTCAATCAATCGTTCCGTACCACCTAGTGCCATGTTCGGAAATCCAAGATAAAAGGCTGGATAGAATGGAACATGATATAAAGGATAGTCTTGATCATAATCTTCCTCTGGAGGTCTTCCAGTCGCATCGGCTGTCGTTAGACGTAAGACGCGTTCCATTGGGACATACACGTTATCAGCAATAACTTGGTTGCTTCCACTGCCTCTAAGTCCAAACGTATCCCAGTTTTCCACAATTTGAACTTCGGATGCCTCTAACATCGGTAAGCAAACCTCAGGCTTGTCACGATCAGGGAATTGGACTTCAACACCAAGACCGATCCAGTCACTGTATAGACAGCCACTAGCAAAGTTCCACTTTCCGCTGATTCGATAACCGTCACCGTCCTTTTCCGCTTTTCCTACTGCCGCAAACACATCACAGATCAGTCCACCTTGATTGACAATTTCATCTCTACCTTTTTCTGGAAGGTAAGCAGGCAATATATTGTGTAGTGGGTAAAGATAAGTCAACCAACCTGCTGAAACATTATGGTAGGAAACGGTACGGACAATTTTTGCGAACGTTTTCAAATCCACTTGGGGTCCGCCATATTTCTTTGGAAGCATGATTCTGGATATTTGCGTTTCTTTTATTAGATTCACAACATTTTCGGAAATCGTTGCATTTTTCTCAGCTTGTTGTGCTTCTTGTTCTGCTAGTTCACCAATTCTTTTCGCACCCTCTAATAACTCTTCAACTGTTATCGTTTTTTCCTTTAGTAATTGTCCTGACATATGAAACACTCCATTCTATTTTATTGATTGATGGTTTGCTAGTCTTATCAAAATAAGATGAACCTTATCGAGCCCGTTATTCGACTCTTGTTATCGCTTACAATAACTGTGTTTTAAACTTGTTTATGTTGTTTATCATTGATTAACTATAGTGTAATAAATTTTAAATTTTCAGACTAGGGCAAAAAATGTTCATATTTTTGAATTTTATGACTACTTTTTGTTCATTCTTTTAACATCAAGTTCCTTTCTCATCTCAAAGAACAAAAAAATAGACCAACCAGATAGAAACTGGTTGGTCTATTTTAGATGAAGAAATATATTTCTAATCGATATCTAATTCCCCTAAAGCAATTAATGATTTAATAATCAGTAGCAATTGATGCATTTCATTTGGATCTCGAAGATCCTTTTCTAGTAAACTTTCTATCCTTTTAATCCTATGCCGTAATCCACTCATGGAAAGAGCAAGATCACTCATAGTCTGCTCAAGTTTTCCACCATTTAATAAGTAAATGTATAACGTTTTAAGGAGTTCGATTGCTTTTGGATCCTCTAGATTATATAAAGACCCCAACTCCTCTTGTGCAATCATTTTAATCCCACTCATGTTTTTGGAATTGATCAGCACACCAACGATTCCTAACGAACGAAATTCAACCATTTTCTTTCTCATCGTTAATCGTAAAGCAATCGTCGCTTCCTCATAATGTTTTGATGCATTTTTAATATCATCAGCTTCATTACTGATTCCAATCTTAAACTCACCTTTAGGATATTTTTGCTTCATACGATCATGAAATTCTTTCATCACGTCATAGACCGCAACATTCTTATTCGTTTCTTTCGTCATTAATAAAACAATGTTTCCTTCACGCTGACCTACTAATATAGGATGTTTTTTTTCATTAAAGAATCGAAAAGTCGTTTCAAGAATTTGTTCTTGTAAAAGAAATTCTTCTTCAATAGACAATGTTGATGCTTTGGTTTTCTTATATTCCATCACCATGATACGATAAGGCTTTCCAAGGTCTAGACCTGCAAATTTCCCTCTATTGATGATGTCGTTGACAGGTAATTGTGCACCTAATATTTGATCAAGAAAGCTCCCCTTCATTCTCTCAAAAGATTCAAACTTCGTTTTCTCATTTAATAGAATGAGCGATGCTGCGTTTGCAAAACGATCCAAAAGCAAATAGTCCTCCTCGGGCTTATCATTTTTTATGTCATCATAGAGAAATGAACAATATCCCAAAACCTCCTTTTGGACGAGAATGGGCATAATGAGTCGTTCGTGATTCATCGTTTTGATTGTTTTTTTTCTAAATGGCAATAGATGTTTTTCTTTTTCTTCTTGAATATATTGATCCATTTCCTCTTTCACATTCATATATTTTTCTTCCGATAAACCTGCATATGTAATCATTCGATGGTCTACATCTTCAATCAAAATAGGAATTTGAGCAATGTCATATACCATATTAGCAATCGTTTGCAATTTACTTCCATTGGATATCTCTTCCGTTAATTTTTTTTGAAAATCAGACAATTGTGTAACGAATTCTTGTTGTTCAAGCAATTGTTCATACGTATACTCCAGTTCTTCCATGATAGGGGTTTCATGGTAAAAATGCAGTTCTTCTTGCATGTCACTTTCCCATTCTTTTTGTGTCCGAGTAATCCAACTACACTCGGAATCACCCTTTCCGACACAGGTCATTTCTTTAGCAAGAACGGACTGACCGCATATCGTTGACATAAAACCACTTGAATAACCAATAAGTGTATGGCAAACTTGAGTGTCTGATATACCCAACCTTTTGACATGCTCTACTGCCTCATAGGAATCAATCCAAGTTCCTTCTCCTAAAAGGGATATGATATTATGATCGTCATCAAAATGGGCGGTGCATTCATGCGTGAATCCTCTAATATGTCCATTCATCATATGAACAATCGGTCCTTTTTCGATTAATGACTCTAAAGATATACCTGTTTTCAATGCTTGTTTCGCATCATTTTCACCCATCTCCCATCCGAAACGAATAAGAAACCCCTTTATTCTATCTACGCCTATATTTCGAGCCAGCTGATGCCGAAGGATCCCCAGAGCTGTCGAGGATGTAATCATTTTTCGGTCATTTACTTCTATTTGATGATCATAACTCTGATCATTTATCTTGATTACTCTCAATCTCGCACCCCATTTCATACTGAATAAATGACTATAAAAAATTCTTTTACATGTAAGAGTAATGAGCTCTAACTAAAAAGAAGAAGTGCTATGTCTAACTACTATTGTAGAATAAAAATCAAATATTTAAAATATTTTATATATTAATCATAAAGAAAGTCACTGAGAACACCTTCTTTCACTCCTAACAGGATACCCAGTGCCAAGCACCAGTCAATTTGTCGATCGTTACGAATAGTCACAGACAATGTTCGTCAGTTTGTTTTTCCCCTCTAAGATAGAAAAAACTTTCGTGTCTAGTTTCGTTTGATTTACAATGCTCCTTTTTTACTTATTTTTAGGCTCTGTTAATGATGATGGTTAATAAATCGCTTTTGGTGTATGCGGGTATGTAGTTTATTCCGTGAATCACTTCACTTAATACAAAGGCTTGTAGAGCAGCAACATGAGAGTTTAACAAAGTCCATTTTAAAGACAGACTAGCTTGTTATATTTAACCGTATAGTTCACTAAATATTCAAATATTTTTATTCTCATATATGATATACTATGAAAAAAGGAGGAGAATGAATATGGAAAAGTATTGTAGTGTGTGTAACGCTGAGTTTAAGGATGATGATGAAGTAGCATTAGATCTTATGGATAAACTCGCTCATATGGATTGCTATGATGGCAACATCGGCTTAATTCTCTTTTCTGGCACGTATAAAGACATTTCAGAGAACTATGATAAAGTATTGCGTTAAGCATTAAGCATAGTTGGTTCGTTTTATTGAAAAATAATAAAATCAAAGTAGCAACTAAAAACTTTTAAAACTCATTTAGTTGCTATTTTTTTATTTCCAATTATCTGGATGGTGCCTGGCGCCTAATAAGGAGATTCGAATAATGACAACTGAAAAAGAGAAAATGTTAGATGGGGGACTTTATAACGCAGGTGATTCCCAACCACTAAAAGAAAGAATAAATGCTCGAAGACTAACCAGATTATATAATCAAACACTCGAAACGGAAGAGGACAAAAGAACAGAACTATTAAAAGAACTGTTCGGTTCAACTGGAAACAACCTTTACATAGAACCAGTATTTCGTTGTGATTATGGTTACAACATTCACGTTGGTGAAAATTTCTATGCTAACTTTGATTGCATATTTTTGGATGTTTGTGAAATTAAAATAGGTGATAACTGTTTTATTGCTCCAGGTGTACATATCTATACAGCAACTCACCCATTAAATCCGACTGAAAGAATCTCAGGAGCAGAATACGGTAAACCCGTAAATATCGGTCAAAATGTCTGGATTGGCGGAAAAACCGTGATCAACCCTGGAGTTAAAATAGGTGATAATGTCGTTATCGCTTCTGGTTCAGTCGTAACTAAAGATATACCAGATAATGTTTTGATAGGTGGAAATCCTGCAAAATTGATTAAAGAAATTGAGATATAAATTATCTTGTTGTCTGATTCCACTAATGAGTAGAGTTCGTATCATGTGTACTAATCAAGAAGGTTTCTTTGATATTTTTTCTATAGCAGGAATATCTGCAGGTGCCCAGTCTAGAGGTTTCAACGCTTCTGGTGATAACCATTTAATCGATATATGCTCTGTTAATACTGGTTTCCCTTCGATAAGCTTGCAATAGAATGTAGTTAAATGAACGACTCCAAAGTCATATTCATAAACCGTATGTTCAATTTGATCACCGACCTCTATTTTGCATTGTATCTCTTCATTAATTTCTCTTTTTAATGCCTCCTGAGGTGATTCACCTTCTTCGATTTTCCCACCTGGAAATTCCCATTTTAAGGGTAATGATTTTGAAGGACCTCGTTGTGCACACAAGATTTTTCCATTTTCAATGATGACCGCCCCGACGACATAAATATTCTTTTTCATTGTATCCTCCATGACAAAAACGATGTAGTACTCCTAGCTTAACAGATTAAGCTTTAGAAGCAATTGATCAGCCATATCACTTATGTCTTTTACTCACAAAGAAAAATGGGCATTATAGCTTCAAAGGAAAGCTTTACATATGAGTATTGAACAAACAAAACGAACGAAGCCAACAAAAAGGCAACAACCTGCAACAAAGCAGGAGACGCTTCTCTCACATCCAAGGACTAAAAGGAAACGGTAGAACCCGTCCCCTTTTACTCGTCTCCAAGTACCGTATTTAGATACTGAAGAGCCTTCTCCCGGTTTCCAATATATTGCTCTTCTCTTTGACGATCTTTTTTAAGTTTTTCCAAAGTTACGTGCAGAATTTTTTCCGCTTTTCCTTTTGGAATAACAATCACACCGTCTGCATCTCCAACGATTATATCATCAGGACTAACACTCACCCCACCACTTGAGATTGGAACTTGCAATTCACCTTTCTCAGCTTTGACACTGGCTGATATGGTTGCTGCACGATAAAATACGGGGAAATTCAAGTCTCTAATGCCCTGTATATCACGAATCGCTCCGTCTATGACAATTCCTTGCAATCCAAGGTTCTTTGCGAGACTGATAACAAAATCACCAGCAACAGCTCGCTCTGTATATCCTTTTCCGTTCACTACCAACACATCTCCTGGCTTTGCTCCTCTTATTCCTCGTAAAATCCCAGTATTATCTCCTGCCGGAATATTAACAGTGAACGCTCTTCCTGCTACTTTGTCACTTTCCTTTAATGGTTTAATAGTCGAATCCATATGATTAAAGCCCTGTAATGCATCTGAAATAGCTGTTGTTGGCAATCCATAAAACCTTTCTTCCATTGACGCCATAATAGATTTCCTCCTCTTAAAAAGATAATGTTTGAATAGAAAAAATAAACCCCGACATATCTATATATATTTATAGATATGTCGGGGTTTTTATGATGAGAAATCGCTTAGCATTATACGCTACAGATGGCAAGAAAGCCATCCCCTGTCCGAAGGCGATTCATCCCTTCCCTACTCACTATCGTTCCTTGAGGAAGGGGTATTCTCGCCTATTTACAATAAATTGCATGTCTTTTCGATTATAAGAATAGGTGATACTTTCCGTTTTCTCTAAAGGCTCTTTAAAGGTTTTGTCCTCAAAGGCAACCATCCAATTCCCTTTTAGGATAGTCCTCGCTTTTTCATTTTTTAAAAATCGACCTTGCTTGTAAAATGCAAGTAACCACACAAACACTTAAACAAGAAGCGACTTTCACATGCCCCACAATGTCAATTTCTTCTTTTATCTTAATTTCAAGGTAACATAAATATTTCATTTTTATTAATAATTCATAACTAAATTAACTATTCCGTTAAATAAGTAGGAATAATATTGAAATTCCCCTTTTAACATCGTATGATCATCATTATTGAATGGTACGGTTTAAAATTCCATAGCAAGCAAGCTACTTGTTTAGCCCTAACTAAACGATGCATGTAAGAACTCAAATCAATGAAAAAGATGAGAATAAGATTTTCAGATAAATACTCCCGTCACTTCAAACTTTCTAATATATACTCTCATTCCAGCTATTAGGACGTTTAAACTCTAAGGACCACACTACCTACAGTACTTAGTTATGTATTTTTTATGCGAAGAAGTGAAAAAAAGAGTCATTTTTTCTTAAAATATCATAGCCGCTACTATTACTCCGTGTAATAGTCCATAACATAAAAAGAGTGAAAGGGGGAGTATGTTGAATACAGATCAAGCATTTGACCTGTTAAAAGAAGTGGGAATAACAAATAGCCCTGAAACTTTTAGACGTTGGCTACGTGAAGGTAAGATTAAAGCAACTGGATTTACCGTTGATGATCAAGACTTGAAACTGTTTATAAATGAACAAATGTATCAAGATAAAGACGAGACTATACGACAATTGAAATTAAAGATTAAAGCACAAGATCAGTACATAGAAGGAATTGAAGAACTTCATAAAATTTCGACAAAAGAATACATCAAGCAAAGAGATCAGTTAAATAAAGAAATAATCATTTTAAAAAATGAACAAAGTAAATTACAAAAAGAAACAATGGACTTATTAAGAGAAAATATTAAATTACGTGATAGATTGATTGAACTAAAAGAAAACAAAAGAGATAATCATCATTCTCACCCCACTTCTTCATTAGATCACTATAGTCAAAAATTAGGACTCTCAAAAATGGCGAGCAATAAAGAAGTGTTAACGGGATTTAAAGCGTTATTAAAACGGTCTCACCCAGATCAGGGTGGTGATGCAAAGTTATTTCAATACCTAAAAACCGATTATGATCATTTCAGAAAAGGTTTCACAAAATAATAAGGTGCCAAGTACCATCCATTATCTGGATGGTGCCTAGCACCTCGGATTAAGAAAATTTTTTCTTGAACTTATCTATCTTTTTGTTATTACCAACAATGAGAACATAATCTCCCTTTTCGAATGGTGTTTCAGCCAAATGCGTTTGTAACGGTTCTCCATTTCTCAATAGAAGAGAAACCGTAAGACCGAATTTCCTGGCAAAATCTAATTCCATTAATGTTTTTCCAAAAAGTTGCTCTGGAACTTCGATTTCAATCACAGAAACATTTTCAGTAATCTCTAAGTATTCGATAGCACCCGTCATTAATTCTTGTCTTGCAATTTTTTTACCGGCCTCTTCTTCTGGGTAAACGACTAGATCTGCACCCAAACTATAAAGGATTTCTCCTACTTCTTGCGTAATCGCTTTAGCAATTATTCGCTTTGCCTTTCTGTCTTTTATTTTCTTTGTTACGAGTATAGCGGAATAAGCATTGGTTCCAATGGCAATAAAAACCGCATCAAACTCATCGATTCTTAATTGATCCAATACATCATTATCTCTAAAATCTCCAACAAAACAATAGGTAGTGTATTGATCAATTTCATCTAACTTTTTTTTATTTAAATCGCAGACCACAACCTCTTTTTTTTTATGATATAGTTCTTTAATCAATCCTTGACCAAACCTTCCAGCCCCAATTACCAAATATTGATTCATTTTATCTCTCCTCACCTTATCCAACTGCTATATCCTCTTCTAAATATTTAATCTTTGAACTTTCTGCTCTAAACACAAAATAGATGAGTGTAAAAATACCAATTCTACCCACAACCATTAAAAACATTAAAATGATTTTCGAAATATTGGTTAGTTCATTTGTCATTCCCATTGATAATCCGGTGTTTGTTAAAGCAGACAATACTTCAAATGCTATATGTACTACATTCTCTGATTCAAATAATGTCAAAACAGTTGTTGACACAACGGTTAAGGACACAAAGCTAAAAAAGATAAAAAATGATTTATTAACAGCCTCTTCTGTTATAGCCCTCTTTTCAATGACAACTTGTTCGTGTGTCCTTACAACAGCTACTACTTTAGCAATAATCACTCGAAAAGTCGTTAACCGTATTCCCCCACCCGTACTGGATGAAGCACCACCAATAAACATTAAGCACATTAAAATTAACAAGGTTGTGATCGTCAACGAGGAAATATCAAATGTAGCAAGTCCTCCACTTCTTGTTGATGCAGATAAAAAAATAGAGTTTGTGATCTTGTCCGCAAAATCCAAATGGCTAAACGCCTTATTATATTCTAATAAAATATATAAACCAGAGCCAATGATTAATAAGACAAGATGCATGCGAATGTTTATTTTCGCAAACAAACTTTTTTTCTTTTTAAAAGAAAAGATGTATTCCATAATCGTTGGAAATCCAATACTACCTAAAAAAATAGCAGCGGTTGTTGCAAATAAAAACAGATTATTCTTTTCAAAAATTTCTAAGTCGATCAGCGAAAATCCTGCATTTGTAAAACTGGCAACAGAATGAAACACGGAAACAAATATGGCTTCTGCTGCATTACTATATTGTGTATTGATATCACTATAAATGAAGAGAAAACAAATTGTTTCGATCATTAACGTAATAATCAACACGGAAAAACTTAAAGATTTAATCGTTTTTAAATTACTTTGATTTTGGTCTTTCGAGATCAACAACATATTGGACATGGTGATTTTCTTACCCATTACTAAAAATAAATAACTGATGATCACTAGGATTCCAATACCACCAAGTTGCATTTCGATAATTAATAATGTTTGACCTACTCTTGTTAATTCCTTCGTTATATCAATAGTAGACAAGCCTGTAACACTTAGACCACTCGTTGATACAAACAAAGAATCAATATAAGATAATTGGCCAGTCTGTGAAAATGGCATAATGTATAAAAACGAAAAGCAAATAATCATTGATATATATAGAAAAAATATATATCGAAATGCGCGAATCGTCGATTTGTTCTGTAGCATTATATTTCTCCTTATCTATCCTTAAAAAAGAATACCCACTGGTGCTCAGTCTACTGATTTCAAGTCGTCTAGTGATAACCGTTATAAATAATAAAAATACCTGAAGTTGATTTCACACTCCAGGTACCAACCGTCTGTTTTTACTTTTGTATAGCAACCCAAAGTTTCATCGTGTATGCCGAAAGTATAATAGAAAAGATAGTATATTTGCAAACACTAGTTCAATTCCTACTCTGTATACAAAAACCATCCATTATCTGGATGGTTCCTGGCATCTATCTTAGGGAAAACCATGTAAGAAAATGTTACAAAGTATGTGATTTTTTTAAGGTCCAATAGTATATTTTAAATATATCTTTGGGAAAGGGATGATTATTTATGAAAAAGCCGATGAATAATTTAATGAAAAATATCTTGTGTATCTCCGAAGTCATTTACTTGTATTTACTGTTCATTCTAGTCGAGTTACAAACCATTACTGTAGACAAATTAAAGTAGCCATATATGAAGTTTCAAAGGACTTTTTTCATAAAAGCCGTATTAAATAAGAGCTTAATTATATCATGGGCATCATCAATGATAGAAAAACCACTAACTTCCCCTCCAACTACGGGCCTCATACACAGTCGATTCTTATCTATTTTCATCTCTGCATAAGATTTTTTAAATCCTCTACATTCTTCTATAATGCGTTTTTCATATATGTGAAAGAACAGCGCAAATTCTACCATGCTTTGAATTCACACTGTTCTTTCACATATACATTTCATCTAACATGCTTCATCATCCATCCCTGATAAGCAAATTCTCTTTCTAATGACGATTGAATCACTTAAATACAGTGGGATTTAATTCTAAAAGCTTCATCATGAGTTCTTCTGTTGAAGCAGCACCATTATGATGAATCCATTTTACTTTTGAGTCATCACCCTGTACTTCAAATAATTCACCATGAATCGGACTATATCCTATATTGGCTCCAATAAGCATATCATAATCCAAAATCGAATCTCCTGCAGCTACATGAATATCGTAATCGACATAACTTTGTAAATGTTCTACAGCAAATACTTTATTTAAATGATAAGGAAGAACATATAACTTTCTCCCATGAAGGAACATTCTCCATCCTATTTCAACTAATTCTTTTTCGAATACAGCTAGTTCTGCATATGGTATATGTTCTTTATTCACACGAAACATATAGAATAAATCATCCACATAAAATTCTCCTTCTACCCACGAATAATGACGGATTTTCGCAAATGTTCTTAACATATCTTCATTAGGTGATGAATTTGCTGATAATCGTTGACGGATTAATTGACTCCATTCCCTATCTGGTTGTCCATCTATTAAAATCGTTCCACCATTACTCGTAATCGCATACTTCGGTTTGATCATATTTGTCATTCCATAGATTCTTTCATACTGGTACAAAGCCCTTGTTGTCACTGGTACAAAGAGATGTTCTTCATTAAATCGTTGTAAAAGATCCATTGAACGTTGAGACATAAAGGTAATAACCTGATCACCCTTAGATTCAACCGGTGTTACTTCCCCATTTAGAGGATATGCTTTCATCATTTTATCTGAATATATTAAAGTACGATCTAAATCCGAAGTAAATAAGATCAAAAAAACACCCCTTTTCTATAACTTTTTAATAATTCCACAACATGAATAAGACATATCTGTAAATTCTTCAATAGGCACATTTTGTTCTTTCGCAAGCATGAAGATATGTGTTAAATCATGAGAAGAATTTGGATTAACAAGGATTTTCCACGGTATACGACGAAGTAAAACTCGTGTTGTTTCACCAACACCCGGTTTTACAAAATTTTGGTTGTGAATATCAAACTTTTCTTGAATTCGTTCAACCGATTTTAGCCCCTTCCACGAGGGTGCTTTATCTTCTTTTTCAAGTTCTACTAATTTTTCGGCTACTTCTTGTTGCACTTTTTCAAATTCCCTTTCCACTCTATCTACATAAAGATTGGACACATCCACACCTGCTAATTCTTTATAATATTTGGCTCCATGAAAATCGCCTTTTTTCATAAAATCATAGTTTAATACTGTTCGGCTTACCAGTCCAGATACGGTTGAATTTAAACATGCGGATGGAATCAAAAAGTCATCTCTCGTTCCGAAAATACGCACACAATAGCCTGGGTCTGCTAATACAGCTAGACTAGAATCTATTTTGTTTTCGTGAGAATGATTGTATTTCCTACACGCCTCCTCTAACTCGTAAGTGATGGCGCCCTTACCTGTCCAACCGTCAATAAATTGAACCTTTGCTTGAGGATGATTTTCAAAAATATAATGAATCGCGGTTTCATCAATGCCCCTGCCGCGTATAATAGAGATCGAATAATGGGGAACTTCTACTCTATATTTAAAAGATAAGTATCTTTTAATTAATATTCCAATAGGTATGCCCGCTCGTGCTAGGCTAACAAGCACTACCTTTTCAAGTCCCTTTTTTTCTTTAATTTGTTCTGCCACTACGCCAACAGCAATAGCAATACGTTTAGCATACAGTTCTAATGTTTGATGAAACAAAGAGATATATTTTTCTGTTGGTTGATATTCTACAGGAAGCATCTCAGAATAATGTACTCCGGATTGGATCAGACTTTCTTTCTCTTCTGTCTTTGTTTCCGATACATAGTTGCTAATGTCTTGTAATAAAAAAGTAACGTCTTCTTCTTTATAACTTCCCATCTTATCTGGCTTTACATTCGTTTTAAGCATGTTTCTCCCTCCGATATTCATGCTGGTATCCTTTTCTACTCAATGGTTTCTGTCATGGTTACTATATGAATATATGGAATCTTTGTTTTCCTTAATTCAGCTATTAATGAATGTGAATGATGTAAAGCTGACATTCTTTCAACAAAAATGAAAATCTCATCATATTGGTTAGATTCAATGTTGTATAAATGGTTGATCACACCACTGTTCTCAGGGCTATCAAACTCAAATTTTTGTTGTATCGTATAGGATTCTCGATCGGTTTGATAGATTGGACTACGAGTTGTCGATTGGAAATAAATATCGGGACCCATCTCTGAAGCCACTCGCATCGGAACATACATAAACTCTCCCGTTCCAATGACTAATGTTTCCCCCCCTTTTCGATACTCTTTTAAATAGTTGGCGATCACACGAGATTGATGGGAAAATTCTTCTTCACTTTCGATCGACAGTCCAAATCGACCCGTTGTTTGTAAATAAGGTGATTGATTCTCAGTTCCATTTGCAGTAGTAGAAGTAACCTTATGCAACATCGTTGAGTTCATAAAATGGTGTATAGGGATATAGGTTATTTCTTGATGTTCTGCAAGGGTTGATTCCATCTCTTTTTCCTCTAATACCGGTTCTCCGGTAACAGATACAACTCCGTCTATTAAAGAAATGGCATGAATTTTGACCTCTAATTCTCTCTCTAATTGGCGGTATTCTTCTCGATGCTCCTGTGTTCTCCAATCTAGAATGGAAACAACCGTAAAGACCTTTTTAAGTGGGTAGTTGGCTTTTATGGTTCGAATAATATTTAAGGCTGTTTTTCCAGTGGTTATTTCATCATCCACTAGTACCACTTCGTTATCATCGTTAAAAAAATGAGAGTCCATCGCATAAACTCTATGACTAGTAGCATGAGAATGCTCTTCTTCAAAAGTAATGACTGATGTAAGCTCATCGATTTGTTCTCTTGTTGTATGGATGTATTTTGCATGATTGGCGAATGTACTAAATACGGAATGACCTAACGCTGTAGCCGTCTCTGCAAAACCGATGAACGTTGTGGGTCTTGGAAGTGAAATAGGTGAATTTTTCATGGAAGCCCATGCACCTTCTATAGCGATATCTGTATTTGTTTGAATCGCTTCTGCTATTTTTTGTGCACGTGGATCTTTTAATCCATAAACCATTTCCATATACCGTAAAGATAATAAACTTCCTACAAGTAAAGGGATTGCAGGATTTACAGCAAGATGTTTTCCTAATACCTTGCTAACAAACAGGAAGCTTCTTTTTTTATTGATACGTGTAGCCATTTGAAATAGCTGATCCAATTGAAAGTGATAAGGATTATTTAATACTTCTACTTCCACTCTTAAATCATCTAAGACGTTATACGTTTCTTTCTGTAGAACAGTCACTCTTTTCATGATTTCACCTCATATAGCTCTTTTTCTTCTTGATTCTCCATAATCAAACTTGTGTAATCTTGATCTTCATTATAAACACCAAACGTGTTGGCTCGCAGTAAAATTCGTTTAGCCCAATAATAATGCGGTTTTACCTCGTTCATCTTGTTCTCATATGTACTTTTTAATACACCTATTTGACCTTCACTATTTGAAATAATACTCAAAGCATCCGTATATTCTTCATGGGTGACGGTATATAAAGAATGAACGGGTTTAATATGTGTTGGATGAATAATCGTTTTCCCGATAATTCCGTTTAATTTATCTAATATCACTTCATTAATTAAACCATCCATATATTCATTCATTAGTTCAGTTCGTTTTTGCATACCTGTTCTTCCATAACTCTTGAAAGGACTCATACGCAGTTTAGGTTTTAAGATACGTTGATCTTTTGAAAAGAACTCCCAAACCGGACCTGAAATGACATACCCCTCTTCTTGTCTATTAAATACGTTAATAACGTCTGTTAAACAATCTCTAATAACAGATACATCATAAATCGTTGTGTCTACTTGCCTTCTAATGCCAAATAATCCACAGAAGTCAGTAGCACCTACACGAACATTAAGAATATACTTTTTATAAGGATCTAAAAGGTTTTTAATGTCTAACAATGTTTTCATTCTTGACTCTTTGTATAAAATATCGGAAGATTCTAAAATTGGCATGCCGTAAAGCACGAGATTATCCCTGTTATTCTCTTCAAGGATTTCTAAAAACTCTTTTCCATTATTATACGAGAATTTCGGGAAGACATATCCTGTTAAAACTTGTTGGAAATAGCCAAGCTTTACGGTTAATTTTCTCAAGTGCTCTGGTTCTCTAACCCGGATGAAAATAAGCGGTAAATCTTCTATGGTTATTTTTTGTTCTTCAAGCGCATAGTAAATGGCTTCAAGATGTTTCAATAACTGATTTTCGGCCTCTTGTAGTTGATTGTCACCGACAGCATCCTCCAAGTCAATGACCATTGACGTCAGGTCTTTCAACTTTTTCTCAATTACATCCTTTGCAATATTTTCTCTTGTTGCAGGCATATAGAGAGTTGCACCTAAGGCATAAGAAAGAACCTCTCTATTTGTATATTTGGAAAAAGATTCCGGTTCTTTATAGAAGATGATTTTTATTCTTTCTTTTGTTTCATAGTTAAAATGTTTCATCGGTTTCTCCTTCCATTCCCATTAAATAAAGGCTACTGCTTGTACAGTAGCCCACCAAACATTATTCTTTAGTAGCAGCCATTTCCGTCTCTGCTGATTTTTTCTTATTCGTAAAGTGAATGATAAAGGTAATGATAAAGGCAAGAATGATGATTGCGAAGAATGCATAATGCGATAAGTGGAATCCGAATACACTTGCGAACATTTTTGCAGAGATAATACCAATTAAGATAAAGGCTGTATTCTCAAGTTCAGGAACTTTTTCAATGAGAACTAAGAAAACACCTGCAATCGTACGCATCATTAAGATCCCTAACATACCCCCAACCAAAAGCACCCATACTTGGTCAGAAATAGCAAATGCAGCAAGGATCGAATCGACTGAGAACGCAATGTCCATCATTTCAACTGATACTACAGTTGCCCAAAAAGTACCAAATATGCGAACTAACCAAGAATCTTTTTTGAACTCTTTTGCTTCATCTTCATCTCCACCCTTTTTACGGAAGTGGTTGATTACAATCCAAGCTAGATAAGCAGCACCTAAGACTTTAATAAACCAGAATTTAATCAGATAGACACCAATCCCGATAAATAGAAAACGGAAAAAGTAAGCACCGAACATCCCGTACATCAGGGCTTTCTTTCTTTGTTTCTCTGGGAGGTGTTTGACCAATACTGCTAAAACAAGGGCATTATCTGCAGATAACAAACCTTCAATGAGAATCAACGAACCGATTAGTCCCCAAGCTACAGGGTCTGTTAATACTTCTCCCCACATTTGCCAATCAAAAAACATAGCATAGGTGCTTAAAATTTGTTCGATAATTTCCAAAATATATTCCTCCGTCGTCTTGCCTATAATAGTTTGAGAGGAAAAAACCTCTCAAACTTGATGTTCAAAGATTATCAAGTTATAAAATTATGCGTCAAGCCCATAAGCATGAACAAGTGATTGTAAACCTCCTTGATAGCCTGACCCAACAGCATTAAACTTCCAATCATTTCCGTGTTTGTAAATTTCACAGAAAATAACAGCTGTTTCGATACTGAAATCTTCGCCAAGGTCGTAATGTAATACTTCGACACCTGTATCTTCATTGACTAGTCGCACAAATGCGTTTGAGATTTGACCAAAGTTTTGGTGACGAGCATCTGCATCATGAATCGTTACCGTAATGGCTATTCTCTGCACATCCTGTGGGATTTTTGAAAGGTCAATCTTGATTTGTTCATCGTCGCCATCGCCTTCTCCAGTTCTATTATCCCCTGTATGAATAACAGATCCATCCGCACTTTGAAGGTTATTATAAAAAATAAAATCCAGTTCACTTCGGCATTTACCATTTGCATTTAAAATAAATGCTGAAGCATCAATGTCATAATCTTGTCCACCATCAAATTGTTTAACATCCCAGCCTAAGCCGATTACCATTTTTTGTAGAGTAGGATCATTTTTTGTTAAATCAATACGTTGACCTTTGCTAAGTTGAATTGCCATATTCAATATTCCCCTTCTATAGTCTATATTTTTTATAGTTGAGCGGTAAATCTCTCTGATTAACCACTTAACTCATATTGATATATGCATGAATTAATCATATCAATTGACCTTTCATTATACAAATAAGAAGTTTGAAAAAAAGTAATAGGTGCCAGGTACCATCCACTATCTGGATGGTACCTGGCACCTATTTTTACAGTTTCGGTCGAACCGTAATTTCGTTTACGTTCACATACGCTGGTTGTGTAACTGCATATACAATTGCATTCGCAATATCCTCTGATTTTAAAAGAGTTTTATCTTGTTTACTCTTCAAATTAGCACGTACCTCTTCGTCTGTAATATAGTCTCTGAGTTCCGTCTCTACTGCGCCTGGTGAGATATTGGTTACACGTAATCCTGTATTGGAAAACTCTTTTTCCATCCCCATTGATAAAGCGCGAACAGCAAATTTTGTTGCGGAATACACCGTGCTAGTGCGAGACACTTCCTGTCCTGATACAGAAGAAATATTAATGATATGTCCGGTATCTTGTTCAAGCATCGTTGGTAGAACTGCATGAAAAGCATGAAGGACGCCTTTGATATTCACGTCCACCATCTTTGTCCATTCATCAACAAGATCGTTTTTTAAATACGAAAGCAGCATAACGCCTGCATTATTGACTAGAATATCGATCGATCCAAATGCTTCCTTCGTTTTTTTCGCCAGCATTTCTACTTCAACCTTGTCCGTTACATCTGTCTTGACTACGATCGCCTTTGCCTTCGTTTCCTTTTCAATTTTCTCTTTCAGTGCTTCGAGACGTTCTGTACGCCGTGCTGCTAACGCAACATTTGCACCTGCATTCGCTAAAGCAAATGCTGTCGCTTCCCCTATACCACTACTAGCTCCTGTAATAATCGCCGTTTTTCCATCCAGTGTCATATCAAGACCTCCCAATCCTTTTTTAACCATTAAATTGTAACAGAACACTTTTTATTTTGAAATAAATTGCAATGAATAAATTCATATTCGTACCCTTTTATTAGATTAGAACAAATATGTTTCTCTAATGCAACATTTTGTCATGAGTGCATAGACTATAGAAAAGGAGATGGTACGGATGAATTGTACTCGTCGGACAAGGCTTAAAGTTTTAGGCTATTCCATTCTGTTTAAAAAACTAGGTATCATTAATGAACAAGAGTATAAAAATATTACACAAAAATAGGTGCCAGGCACCTATTTTTTATTATCCTCAGGCCATTACCTTTTTTCGTATAACGACAATCAGCAGAAGCAAAAAGGGAATAGCTATATTAAACCCAAATGCATAAAAGGGCAAAACGGTCCCTATAACACTTGATAATTCGGAAAAATTCTCTATCCCCCAAAAACTGAACAATACATTAAAAACTCCTATCGGAAAAACGATAGATCGGGTATCAGAAAGTCCTAATACTTGAGCAGTTGCCAGTACAGTAATATAGTACTGCACGCTTAGTTTAATAAATGTCCCTGATACCCAGATTGCGATCACAATAGACTCAAGATGTTCCAAGAAATCAGCAATACTAATATATCTTGCAGCACTCAAGACTGGATAAACATAATTGCTTGTCGTTCCTCCAAACACAAAAAGAATGGTGATATTTGTAATAACTAGAGTCAGCATCACAGCACCTACAGAGATCAGACTCCATTTCCTTCCTTTTTCTTCATCTGTGACGTATGGAAGAAGATAGGCGATGAAAAAGAAAAGAGTAAACATGGACAGAGGTATAGCTGATCCTTTTATAGGGGGCATAAGACCATTTTCCATGATCGGCAAAAGGTGCTTAAAATTGAATTCAGGTATAAGAAGGATAATGATGACGATTAGAGAAACCAAATAAATAGGAAAGAACATCTGCGCAGCTCTCCCTACAACTTCCAGCCCTCCTCGAACAGCAAAACCACAAACTAGAACCAACCCAGAAGTAACGACGATCATCGGAGTATTGGGCAGAAAGGCTCCTATCGAAAGCTCAGTGTATTGCCTTATCGTAAACCCATTTGTAAAAAGCAAGTTAAAGATGAATAGGAATCCGAGCGCTTTCCCCAATACTTTACCGAGAATATGTTCACTATATTCGATCAAGGTTTGTTTAGGAAAAAACTTATGCAACCGATAGGCCATGTAAACGGCTAGAAATCCTATGACCGAAGCCATAATGGGGGAAAGCCATAAATCATTTTTGGCATGTTTCGCTGTACCACTCGGAACAGAAAGAAGCGCACTAGCAATAATGGTCGGATAAAACATAATTCCCATTTGTAGGGACGAGATTTTCCCTTTTTCGATCATATCGTTGTCTTCTCCCTTTTGAAATTACTATTCAAGAAATTGGCCTAGAGGCTTAAGAATAATCTTAATTAAGTGAGTAGGTCCCGGCATATTGGGAAAGAAAATAAGAAGGACGGCCAGCAGCCATCCTGCTATTGTTAATGTTAGAAAAGCCCATTTTTCCTTTTTCTGATTCTTATTCATTTTTGGCCATTCATAGAGTGTCATGAGAATAGCAACAAATGTAATCCCAAATATAGAGGCTACATCCATTACTCTTTTACCTCTTCTTCTGTTATTCCTTGCGGTACAGTGGACATTCCTGGTCTTCTTATATACGCTTTCGCTTGGATTTCAACATCTATTTCTGAAAACTTCTCATCCCATTGACCTTTTACCTCTGACCATTGATCTGGAAATACACGGTGAAAAGTATCAGCAAAACCAACAATATCAACGTTCATCTTTTTTTGCACTTTTTCAAGCGCCAGGCATATTCGCGCTTCAATCCTTTTTTCCATTTGTTTTTGAAGCGTGTTCACAATTTTAGGATTCATAACATTTAGTTTTGTTTCGTTTTCAACAATATCGTCCTCCGTCGTCACTTTAATGATCATTTTCCAGCGATCATTCTCAATTTTCGGAATCAACTCCGTACGAGAGCGAAGAAGGTTAAATGAAATCTGACCTTCAGCCTCTTCTGGTTCTATGACGACAGCAGCCAATTGAATTTCATCTCTTAACCATAAGATCCCTCTTGTGACTTCTTCATCAATTCGACCAATCATTTTATCCTTCTTAAACACAGCCGTTCCATTCACTTTTAAACCGCCCTTTCCTTGTTCTTCCTTTTCTACTTCAATCCAAGGAAGTACCGCTGCCCCACTTTCCCCGCTTAACATTTCTAGTAACTCTTTTAACGTCATACTCATTCCAATCTGAAAATTGGCTATTTCTCTAGCGACTTCAGCTGAACTATTATCAAAATCAGGAACCACCTTCAAAACATCAGTGGCTTTACCTTTACTAACAAATACATACGCTCTAAGTCGTGGTCCTGGGTGACGGGCGAAAAAATCAATATGTCTCTGCATTCCGTCTTCGGCTAATTTCTCCCCAATAATGATCACCCGATTATGTCCCCAAAAAATACGGCGGGAAACACTTGCTTGAAGCTTGGACATGGCATCGAAAACCGTTCTGCCTGTTACTTTTTCGACGGTCGTCGGCTGTTCCCCTCCCCCTTGACCACCACTAGATCCCTGACCTACCCCCATCGCTTTTGGAATCGCCATCTGTACGGAAAGCTCCAATTCTCCATCATCAGTTAGATCAAGCCCAGTTGCCATAACAAGCCCTATGTCATTGATTTCTACACGATCCCAGCAGCCTGTAAGGAATAATGTAGATAAACAAATAAAAAAGCTAATGGCTATTTTAACTTTTGTTATCATCTTTTTATTCACCCGTTTCCCTACTTTCCTGTAATGGCCCGAGTATAACTGCTGACCGAATGATCGGATGAATCATGGTCAACATCTGCAAGGAACGTACCCTTTTTCCATCACCTTGTTTCACTTCTTTATCCATGAAAGACAGGAATCTTTAGTTGTTATCCTCTCTAGTCGGACCAGGCTTCTGTCCAGGGGCTTGTCGATATTTCTTATACTCCCCTGTAAAGTGGGGCCTTGTATCCATCTTCCACCATGGAGCCCGAATCAAGACATCCTTCCATTCATCTACCTGCATAGGAGCCATTGGGCTAAGAAAGGGTACCCCAAAAGAACGAAGGGTACATAAATGGATGATGAGTGTAATAACCCCAAGCATGATACCTAGTAGTCCAAGTATTCCAGCCAAAAGAATCATCGGAAAGCGAAGCATACGAATCGCAATAGATGCTGAATAGCGTGGAATTGTAAACGAAGCAATTCCTGTAATCGCCACCACCATCACCATTGGTGCAGAAACAATTCCTGCAGAAACAGCAGCTTCCCCTATGACGAGAGCCCCGACAATGCTTACTGCCGCTCCGACTTGTTTTGGAAGTCTTAGTCCCGCTTCACGAAGCGCTTCAAAGGTGATTTCCATGATTAAAGCTTCAATGAGAGCAGGAAATGGAACTTGCTCTCGGGATGCCGCCATACTAATCAAAAGAGTCGTAGGAACCATTTCATGGTGGTAAGTGATCACGGCCACATACAAGGAAGGCAAAAGTAAAGAAATCACTAGGAAAAGATAACGAAGCCAGCGAATCGCCGTTCCAATTAAGAATCGTCCATAATAATCCTCACTCGCTTGTAGGAGAGAATAAAGAGTAGTAGGTACAATGATTGAAAAAGGAGTTCCGTCAACGAGTAGCGCTACACGGCCTTCAAGCAGAGCCGAGGTAACGATATCAGGACGTTCTGTCGATAAAACCTGTGGAAAAGGCGAATACGGGTTATCTTCTATAAATTCTTCAACCATTCCGCTTTCTACGATTCCATCAATGTCAATTCGACTTAGTCGATTTTTCACTTCTTCAATTAATGTCTTGTCTGCGACTCCCTCCAAATAAGAAATCACAACATTTGTTTTCGTGTACCGGCCAATTTCCATTGATTCCATTTTTAAATCAGGGCTTCTAATTTTTCTGCGCAGTAACGAGGTATTGATCCTGATTGTTTCAACAAATCCTTCACGTGGCCCTTTGACAACCATCTCTGCTGATGGTTCCTCAACAGATCGCATCTCCCATTTTGAAAGCCCTAATGCAAAACCAGTTTTCCTCTTGTCTACTACAATCACTGGATTTCCTAAGGAAATTTCGTTTGTGCATTCAGAAAATGCACGGATTTCTTTGACGTCGGAAACAGATATTTTTTTTTCGATTAAATCGTTAACATGATCAAATTTCTCATCTGTTATCTGCATAAGCGGGGAAAGAACATTTTCATCTATTTCTTCCATGTTTGACAGACCATCAATATAAATCAAAAGAGCCTTTTCTTTTCCACCTATGAAAAAGGAGCGAAAGATCACATCCGAACCATTTTTATAAATAGAGCGAAGCTTGTTTTCATTTTCTAGTAAATTATTAGATAGAAGATCCTGTTTTTGAATAGATGTTTCTATACTTTGTTTTTTTTCCGTCCTATTCGTTTTGAATAGCTTTCGTATCATCCTATTCATCTTAGTTTTTTCTCCAGTCAAAATCCTGTTTTTTTTAGAGTTGTTTTTTTAAAGGAATTTTATACCTAAAACGTAAACTAAAACTAAGATTTCCAATATTTGATTCATCTATTTTCGATAATAAAAAATAGGTGCCAGGCACCATCCAAATAATGGATGGTGCCTGGCACCTATTAATGTTAAGTCAGCAAACCCCACTGTATAAATCCAAAATATGATGATAGGAAAATGATAATCATTTGCATTAGGGTTAATATTGAAATATAGCATACATCTACTCGACCCAAACCCATTTTACGATAAAAAGTACGATTCCAAGATCCATCAAAATTACGTGCTTCAAGCGCTATCGCTACACGTTCAGATTTACGAATTCCTTGTGAGAGAAGCGGAATCGTAAACCGTATCATTGACCTCATTTTACCAACTAACCCTCCTACACGGTGAACTCTTCTTATACGATGTGCTGCACGAATTTGTTCGAACTCCGCTTTAAATATAGGAATAAAACGGACTCCCGCTAATATTGAGTAAGCCCATTTCGGCTTCATTTTCAATTGATGCATTAAACTTAAAATAAATTCGGTTACATCCGTTGTTAAGACAAAAATAAGGCCATAAAACAAATAACTTAGTGTACGAAACCCAATCGTTAATCCATTAAAAAGACCTTCCTCAGTAATATGAAACCAGCCCCATGAAAACCAAACCGTCTCTCCCTTGGCAAACGCAAAAATCCCCCAAAAACTTAATAGAAAAAGAATGAAAAACGGCAGAATCACATACATCACCATCTGTTTAATCGGGATTCTAATAAAGATAAACGTAATCATTGCTGGGATCAGCATGCACAAGAAGGACGTCAGAGGATCACTAATGACAGATATGAGGACCATCATGATTAAATGAAAGACTAGTTTAACTGACGGATTTACCCGAGATAAAAACGGACTATATCCAACCGTTTTCAAGACAACGTCACACCTTTCTCCAAAGCCCTTTTCCGTTTTACATACTCCATGTAAAGAGGTGCATGTAATTTAGCACGTTTCATAAATGAAGAATTAGAAAAGAATTCTTCAGGTAAACCTGCAAATAAAAGTCCGCCTTCAGTCAGTACAATCAGCTTAGTGGCATATTGATAAGCAAACTCCACATCATGTGTCGTCATCACGATCGTTGTCTCCATTTCATTAAGAGCTCTCATACGCTTCGCTAACTCATCCGTCATTTTCGCATCCTGACCAAAAGTTGGCTCATCCATCAGCAATAATTCATGTTTTTTCAACAGCATACTAGCAACACTTAAGCGACGCTTTTGACCCATCGATAACGTATATGGATTTGCGGTCCGTAAGTCAGATAAACGAAATTCCTGAATCAACTGCTCAACCCGCTCCAACGTTTCCTTTTCAGACCACTTTTCAACTTGACCGACAAATGAAATTTCATCTTCTACAGAATCCGTAACGAATTGATGCTCAGGGTTTTGAAACACAAATCCAATATGATTAGACAACATTTCTGGCTTTATCGTCTTTCTCTGTGGCTTTTTGAAAAAATGATAGGTAATACTACCTTCTTGCAACGTGTAGAGTCCCATAATCGTTTTCAAAAAAGAACTCTTACCCGCACCATTTGGTCCCATAATCGCCACCCAATCGCCTTTGGTGATTTCAACATTTACGTTTGACCAAACCATGTTATTTTTCAAACAAAGAGTTCCATTCGAAACCGTAATTAACGGCTCTGAACTTGATGGCTTTGGTAAATTTATTTTTTTCCACGAATGAGTAACGTCCGAACACTCTTTTTTTAACAACGCATCCCATGTTAACGGCCATAAGCGCGGTTTCCATATTCCATACTGTTTAATCAGCGATTCGTATTCCTTGTATATGGTATGCGGGTTTCCATCAGCAATCACTTCTCCTTGGTCATTAAAAAGAACCACGCGATCAATCCAATCTAAAATCCCTTCAAGTTTATGCTCGACCAATAGGACCGTTTGATTTCGATCAAGCTGTTTAAGAACATCAATTACTTCTTTTGTGCCCATAGGATCAAGCTGAGCAGTTGGTTCATCTAAAAATAATACTTCTGGTTCCAATGCTAAAATCGTTGCTAGCGCCAACCGTTGATTCATTCCCCCTGAAAGGGAGTTTATAGGAGTGTCCCCCTTCAAATGACCAAGACCAACCTGTTCTTTTACTTTTTGTATGATTTCTGGCATTTGATTTGCTGGAATTTCCCTATTTTCTAAACTAAACGCAATTTCCTCATCGACAGTTAACATACAAAATTGGCTCTCTGGATCTTGGAATAAGACACCTCTTTGTTTAGGTCCCCATACCTTCCCCTTCATCCTCGCTAAAATCGCATCTGGAATTAATCCAGAAAGAACGTGAATGAAAGTGCTTTTTCCGGATCCGCTAGGCCCCAGAAATAGCACTTTTTCTCCTTTTCTAACTGATAAATTAATATTGGTAAGGGTCGGCTCAGTTCGATCATAAAACTGAACATGTAAACCACTGCACCCAAGGTAGGATGATTCCATGATTATTGATCCCACCGTGCTTTTTGTTCTGAATGAACAATTTCATAACTGTTTAATGAACCTGTTTTCACCAATTTATCGGAAATCCATTTACCCAATATTCCGCAAACGATAATTGAACCAATAGCCCGGGAAATGATCGTTGTCACTTGAATAAAAACAGTTTTTGCACCAAAGCCACGAATGGCATAGTCCCCAATAAGACTACCTGCGCAAGAAGCTAAAGAAGCTAACAATATAACAGATAGATCCCATCTCTTGTACCTGAAAATCATAAACACAAGTTCAGCCCCTATGCCTTGTAACAATCCACTCAACAAGACAGGCAATCCAAATTGACTTCCCACTAAAAGCTCTCCTGAAGCAGCTACAAATTCTGCAAGAAAGGCAACTCCTGGTTTTCTAATAATATAAGCAGCAATGATGCCTGCAATAAACCACATCGGATAAACAATTTGTCCTAAAAAAGGAACAACCGCACTGGTTGCTATAAAAACGGTTCCCCATATCTTATAAACGACACCAAATATAATCGCAATAATGATAGTTAGTATGACTTCTTTTATCGTTAATGCTTTCTTCCCCATAATCTATTTTCACCCTTCTCCTCATTCGTATAGGTTTTAAATCTTTGTACAATGACCCCAAAATTTGACTCTTTCTGAAATTTACATGTTAAAAGATAAAGACAATAAGCCCATTCTTTAATTCATTACCAATCCACCATCAACAACTAAGTTCTGTCCTGTCGTTGCACGACTCCAAGGTGACGCAAACAACAATGTTGCATCCGCTAATTCTGCAGGAGTTGTGACGCGTTTTAACGGTGTACTTTCCTTAATCAGCTCAAATACTTCACTAGGAGTTGATGCACTGGCATCTGTCATTTGCAACAATCCTCCCGAAACCATATTAACCGTAATCCCTTTTTCTCCAAGCTCACGTGCCATAGTTCTTGTAAAACCGATTAATGCTGCCTTACTTGTATTATAGTCATGATAAGGGACAACTGGATTTTGAACTAAATTGGTTCCAATGTTGATGATTCTTCCAAATTTCAATCCAGACATTCCTTCGACGGCAGCCTGTGTTGTATGTAAAGCCGCTTTCACACTTCCCTCTAATTGTGTTTGATAATCTTCCCACTCTATTGTCTGTGCGTTTTTCTTATTCACCGCATCAAATTTAAAATTGACAAGGGCGTTGTTAATGACCGTTGTAACCGGGTGGCCAAAATGGTTTTCTGCTTGAGCGAACATGTCTTGAACCTGCTCTTTGTCAGTAACATTCGCTTGAATCGCAATCGTACGATCACCAATACTCTGTACAACCTCTTTTGCCTTCTGTTCACTTTGATGATAGTTTACGATGACACGTGCACCTTCACGTCCAAACGCTTTCGCAATTTCTGCCCCTAATCCTCTACTTGCTCCAGTAACTAATACAACTTGATCTTTAATTTCCATTATGAATTCCTCCTCTATCTTTTTCGAATAGTAATTCGTTTGTCCAATATTCATCGGGATCTACTAATGAATCGGTAAGCTTCACATTCTTAAGCCATTTTTGTAAATGGTCAAAATAATCTACTGACATTGAGAAATCTTTTGTAAAGGAATTTAATGTCGCATCCATAATGGCAGCTTCTACTTTATCCTCTGGATTGCTTTTCGTGAATTGGTAGTAAATCTTTTTTGCTTCATCTGGATGGTTTAGAATGAATGCATTGCTTCTTGTCAAAACCTCTAAGAATCTACTAATCACTTGATGTCGTCTACTTAAAACATCAGATGAAGTAATTAAAATTAAATTCCCTCCAGCTGGGATCCCCCATTCTTTTAATGAAAAGAATCCTGGTTCATACCCACGTACCTGTGCTTCGATGACTTCATGATGTTTTTGTACAGAAAAAGCTAAATCTGCTTCATCATTGATTAAAGCATCAGTATGGTAAAATCCTTTGTTCACTGGAATTAAATCGTGAACATCACATTGTCCCCCATCTGCTTCAATCAGAGATTTAATAAAGGCTAACCCTGTTGGCCCAGGAGCACTTGGATAGGTTAATCTTTTCCCAATCATATCTTTGGGTCTTGTAATGCCATTATTTTTTAGAAACATGACGCCACTATCAGATTCTAGAAATCTAGTAAATCCAATGACATCCATTTTTTTCAACTTATCTTGTACTAGATGTAGTGGTTCTGTAACAGCCAGATCCATATTTCCATTATGAATTTCATCGATCGCATCAAAGTGTTCTTCTGGTTCTATCATTTCAACATCTAAATCAACCTCTGCAAACCACCCCTTTTCGATTCCAATTAAAAATGGAAGATGGTTTGGATTTAAAAACCATTCAAGACCAAATCTTATCTTTTCCATGTTCTTCCTCCTCACTAACCGTTTTGGTAATTATTCTTGAAATTCTTTATCCTTTGATACACTTCCTCATTACAGTTATTTAATTGCATAAAAAAACAGCACCACGAAAGTGATACTGCTATTTGACAATTAATCCATTAGATTAAAACGCTAAACAACATCACTTCCCTTCGCTGGTACTAACCAGATCAGGTTCAAAGGGTCAAGGTATTATTTACCTTGTCTCAGCCATAAGGCTCCCCTAGCAATTTTTCGTATTTTTTTATAATTTAACATATTAAATACATTATTGATACTATAATTTTCATACTAACCTAAATTATCCCTCTTTTTGCTCTAGAGATTCTTTTCATTTTCATAGCTTTTAGAACAAGGAATAGCATAGATGAAATTACTATGCTATAAACATGATCTTACAGATATTTTTGGTGAAGCTTCCTATAAATACTTTCATGGTATAATTATGATAGAAAAGAGAGGAGGCATTTACCATGATTGAAGTCCTTCACCAACTCGATGAACATTTGAATTTATTATCAGCTTTTCAAGAAAGAAACCATATAACTTTTGTTTTTAATGGAATCTTTCTTGAAAAGCATCAGTAATATCCTCTATATCAGCTAGTACTACCTTGCTGGCATGGCCAAGACCGGCTCAAAAGACGCTAGATAGAATTCTTTATTTTATAAGTTCCATAAGTGTAATTGTCATATACCGAACTTATTTTCTAATTTATTCTTCAATCTCTTCTTCCTTATCATCCTTTGTTTCATTCTCTAATTTATTTTCGGTCCCACTCTCAAGTTTATTTAGTGGTTCATCCCTATCAAATTGTTCAACGATCTCACCGACCTCTTCTTGAGGAACCATTTGGATAGAAGTTTGTATAGATTGCTCCCAAACTTCAAGTACCTCAGAAGCTACTCTTTCCCATTTATATATCGAAACAGCCTGTTCCCTTCCTTTCTTCCTCATTTTATTCATTAATGCCTTGTTTGACAAAATTTCCGTTATCTTTTCCTCAAAACCAGTCGGATCCTCTGGATTTTCTACTATAAGACCGTTCTCCCCTAAAAGAATCACTTCCGGATTTCCTCCCCTTGCCGTTGTCACGATTGGCAAACCTGCTGCCATTGCTTCATAATGTACCCGTGCCACCGGTTCCTGCCATAGTGAAGTACAAACAAATAAATCAGCTGCTGCAAACCAGTTTTGTATTTCATCAGGTGAGACAAACCCTGTTGTGACAACCGGAATCGGTGATTTTTTTGCCAATGCGCGTACATATGCGATGTAATCCGTTATATCATCTTGGCTAAACCATTTACCTCCAACAATAACTAAAGCCAAATCTTTAAATTTTCTTGAAAGCCCTGGCAATGCTCGTACAAGCCGGTCCACGCCTTTATTACGGGATACTCTTCCGGCAAATAATAGAACTGTTTTATTTTCTAAACCATGTGTTTTTTTAATTTCATTACGGATTTTTTGCATTTTCGGATCGCTTCCGGGTAAGAATCGCTCCGAGTCTACACCAGAATAAATGGCGCGAAGTTTGGAAGCCGCTTGTGGATATAAATCTTTTATAACATTCCCTACATACTCGCTTATTGTTACAATATTTGTCACTTCCTCTATCACTGCTCTTGCCTCTTCAGCCTCAATTTTCTCTGGCATAAACATATCATTATGCATACTAAGGTTAATCTTTGATTGAGGTGCAGCCTTTCTAACAGAAAGAACAAGACGAGGACGATTAAAAATGTGAATCAAATCAAAATGATTAGATTGGAGGTAACGAACTACTTCTTCTCGGTAAATTTCAAAAACTTTTCCAGGTATACGTGCATAGTGAACTCCATCAATTGTTTCTGTGTCAGGAAGTGACGGATCATTCACTCCTAAAACGGTAATATCATGCTTATTCCCTACATAAGGAAGGATACCGGAAATATAAGTTTGAATGGCCCCGCCAAGTACTGGAGGAACAGGCAGTTTTTCTGTACAAATCATTAATATTTTCATAGTTGTTCTACTCCTTTCCAGTCATCTTTAATTTCTTCTAATACAGGCCACTTAGACTGGTCTGTATCGACAATGGTTTGAATCATAGCGAGGGTTTGATCATTAAGAAATAATTCTGGTTCATATACTACTTCTTTAATATTTTTGTAAAATTCATTTGGAAGAGAGAAATCAATTAGTAAGATGTCATATAATTCTGGTGAGATTGGATTTGCTTCATGATAGGCCTTAATCATTTCTCTTACCCAAGTTGTATCCCATCTATATAAATCAGCCATTGTCCCTGTAATTAGTTTTCTTAGATCTCGAATCGGAAGGTCATAGGCAACACCATCAAGATCAATGATCCACATTCCATCTTCACCCTTTTGTCCATTTGACCAGCCATAATCTTGATGAACTAATCCCCAATATTCATTTCCTTTTTGTACTAAATCGAAATAGCTTGATTCCTTTAATCTTTCTAAACTTCTTTTTGCCTGCTCTTCAAATTCATCGATAACATTTAATAAATGTGAGCTTGCGGACATTTCTTCATAGGCTTTGGCGATGTTTCGAAACCAATCCATTTTAGTGAGCGTTTTTTCATAAGTTTTCGGCCATTTATATAATCTAGAAGCAATTTCAGCACCCTTTGGAGGAATATAGCCTTTGCTTAAGCGGTGAAATTCCCCCAGAGCGTAGCAAAGTTGCTTAGCTCCTTCTAAATCTTTTGCTACAGGGACCAATGGTTCAATCCACTCAGCAACAAACCACAACTTGCCACCAGCCTCAATGTAATTATTTCCACTCTTTGTTTTTATAATGGGTGGTACTTTAGCTTTCGTCACTTCAACCAAATATTCCTGAGCTCCTAGGCTAAACAAACTTCTAGTTGGTCTTCGGTGTAATAACTTTAAACTTTTTGGACCTGAACTCGTTTCAAGTTTCCAAATAGCTCCCCCTTTGTCTGGCTTTGTTGTAACCACTTCAATACTCTGTACAGAAAAGTCGTAATATTCAAGAACCTCATTTGCCATTTGACTAATATAATCAGGTACAAAAAATTCATGAACAGATTCATCGACTTCCCACGGAACGATTAATAACTCTTCCATAATACCCCTCCTTAAAATAATAAGAAATTCCTTTTTAGAGCAATGAATCGTCAACTGACAATCATACTACCGTAAGTAAGTGTGCGTCATCTCACTATAAAAAAGACTTCCATCTTCTATTAGTGGTCTTTTTCCTTATCCCTACTGATGGTTATCGTGAAGAGCCCCATTGAGTTTTCTAAGGGCTGAAGCCCAAAGAAAAGACCTTGTCGCACTTATCGGATCTTTACATTAAAAAGTGAGGCGACCTGCCCAGGAGCGACTAGATTTGGGGAGTTAATCCCCTACCTATCCTTAATCAATTTTCTCTAAGTCTTGAAGTAGGGACCTTACCGCCCATTAAGATGGGATAAAGGTTATAGAAGATTCAACACGTCTTAGGATTTTGCTCTTAATCACTTTATGCTTTCATTCAGTGATCTGTTTGGACAGGTTAATTAGATTGTTAATTTTTGTAAAGGAATTTCAAATTTAGATGAATGACTTGTACACATTCCATTATTGAAACATAGTATATTAGACGATCTTATTAAAGCTAGAGTTTTGAAAGGAGGAGAAGTATGAAGAGAACTTCAAATCAAATCTTTATCACTGGATGTGCAGGCTTCATAGGCTTTCACCTGTCAAAGCGATTATTAGATGAGGGATTTTCAGTTCTAGGAATAGATAATATAAATAACTACTATGATACCGATTTAAAACATGACCGATTAAATATATTAACAAAGTATCCACATTTTAAATTTATTAAAGGATCAATTGAAAATCTCGAATTACTCGAAAGTATTTTTGATCAATATGATCTGGATGCGGTGTTACATTTAGCAGCTCAAGCAGGTGTAAGATACAGTTTTATCGATCCCCACGCATATATCCAATCCAATCTTGTTGGCTTTTTTAATATATTAGACTGCTGTCAAAAACATCAAATCTCTCATCTTATTTATGCATCATCAAGTTCTGTTTATGGCGGGAACGAGAAAATTCCGTTTTCGATTAGTGACCGTACAGATACCCCTATCAACTTATATGCAGCTACTAAAAAGTCCAATGAGTTAATGGCCTATACCTATAGCCAATTATATAAGTTGCCTACAACTGGATTACGATTTTTTACTGTTTACGGACCTTGGGGAAGGCCTGATATGGCGATTTTCTCCTTTAGCAATGCGATTATAAAACAGAAACCGATTGAAATTTATAACTATGGAAATATGAAAAGAGATTTTACCTATATCGATGATATAATAGAATCTATCTTTCGTTTAATAAAAAAAGGGCCTCCAAAAGACCCATCATTACCTCCATATAAAATCTATAATATTGGAAACCATCAGCCTGTCCAATTGAATGACATGATCAAACTTTTGGAAGACCAACTGGGGCAGAAAGCTGTTAAGCAATTACTACCACTCCATCCCGGGGAAGTTCCAGAAACATTTGCGGCTATTGATGATTTAATAAAAGATATTAATTATAAACCAACAGTATCTATTGAAGAGGGAATCAAAAGGTTTATCAAATGGTATAAAGATTACTATAAAATCTCGTAATGAATAACGATTATTATTCTTTTATTTCTTTATATCAAGTTAACATTTTAAAAATTGAGTGCACTAAATCGTACACATACTATCGCAGAACTTTTCCATAGTGTACTATAGTTGTTTTTAAACCATACAATAATCACAGTTACGATAGTAACACAGTGGAGAGTACTAGAATTTGTTCTTTAGTTATCCTAGGTATCATTGTTAAACGAAATGCTGTCAAAAATTGATTAATTAAAGCAATGGCTAAAACAATCGTACGAATAACTGTACCTTTATCCATCGTAATTGTCTCCATACAATTAAAATATGTTCACTTTCAATATTGTCTAACTTTGTTCTCACAATATCCATAAAAGCTCTTCTGGCAAAAACAGGTGACAGGCACGATCCATTATCAAACTTTCTAAATAATTTTGCAATAAACTTGTCAGGTTTTCTTATCTAATTTTGAAATTAAGAATAATTGGAAAGCAGTAGGAGAAAAATAACAAAGTACAAACAATTGAGAAAAGGGGATGACAAATATGACAACAGTCTCTGAAGTTATGACAAAAGATGTGAAGGTATGTACACCACATGATTCTGTAACGGCTGCAGCAAAAATTATGCGTGATATCAATTGTGGTTCTGTACCAGTTTGTGAGGGCAAAAAAGTGGTCGGTATGATTACCGATCGTGATATCGTATTAAATTGTGTTGCAGATGGTAAAGATGGCAATAGCGTTCATTGTGGTGATTTTATGACAACAGATGTAATCACTTGTTCACCTGATACAGATGTTCATGAATGCGCTCGAATGATGGCTGACCAACAAATACGCCGTATTCCTGTTATACAAAATGAAGAAATGATTGGTATTTGTGCTATTGGTGATCTTGCAACGGTCAATATTTATGCCAACGAAGCAGGAGAAGCTTTAAGTCAAATTTCTAAACCACTTCATTAAAAACCAGAATATAAAAGCCGATTTCATCAAGAAAAAAATTGGCTTTTATATCTAGCGAAAAATTCACAGTGACCAAAAACAGGTGACAGGCACCATCCAAATAATGGATGGTGCCTGTCACCTGTTTTTTCTAACTGTGATTCAATTAAGCTTCTCTTTCCTGTAGTCTTTTTATAGGGGCTTTCTTTGGCACTTTTACAAACTTGGCCATAACTATTGCTAATAGACAGATAAGACCAGCTAACAAAAAGGATTGAGTGAAAGGAAGAACTTTCACGACAAGCGGACCGACAAAAGCAGATAAACCGTATGCTTGATACATAAAACCATAGTTGCTTCCCATATTTTTAGTTCCGTAGTAATCTGCTGTCATTGAAGGAAATACCGCTAAAAATCCGCCAAAGCAAAAGCCTATTAACGAAGTAGCGATTAAAAATATCGGATAGTTCATCATACCTGTACTCATATAAAACATGATTATGGCTGTTAAACCGTAGATCACCATCAGCGTATTCTTTCGCCCGAAACGATCTGATAAATTCCCTAAAACAATTCGTCCAGCTGCATTAAATAACGCAATGACCATAACCGCATTTCCAGCTTGTTCAAGAGTTAAGTTAACTAAATCCACACCGATATCCACTGCGAAACTAATGACCAGCAGTCCAGACACGCTACCAAATAAAAACATAAACCACAATAAATAAAATTGATGTGTGCTTAGCATTTGTTTCGGTGTAAACTCACTGCTTGTATCAACAAAAGTACTTGCCTGATTTGTAGACAATGGCTCTTCTGTCGGTGGATTTTTCAATAATTGTGCACCTGCAACAACTAGTAACAAATAAATAACACCTAAATATAAAAAGGTGGACGATACTCCTGAAAGTTCAATCAAATAGCTAATAACCGGCTTGTATACGAGTCCCCCTAACCCAAACCCAGCTACTGCTACTCCACTAATAAATCCTCTTTTATCAGGGAACCACTTCACACATGCCGAAAGTGGGCAAACATACGTCATTCCTATTCCAATTCCACCGATGATACCGTAAAAGAAATAAAGTTGAAATAACGTCGTCGCTTGACTTGCTAACATTAACCCAATTCCGAGTAACAATCCGCCGATCGTCGCTACCCATCTAGGTCCAATTTGATCCTGAAGCCTTCCTGCGAAAATCGTTGTAAACGCCATGACTGCAATCGTAATCGAAAACGTAACGACAACATCTTCCCTAGCCCAGCCAAATTTATCAATAAGTGGCTGATTAAATAAACTCCATGCATACACAGCCCCTAAATTCAATTGAATGAGAACTGCACCCAAAACTACTAACCATCGATTCACGATAAAAACCTCCTTAAAAACTTAACCTATTAAATTGTAAGAATAATCAATTTCCATAAAAAAAGAGACCAACGGTGATGGATTAAAGCATCAACGTTGGTCTCTTCTGCACTCACATTTAGTGTTTACGTAAGCCACCAAAACGATTATTCAATTAAACTAGATTAAAATTAAAATATGAATGACTTCTTTTCCCCTTGTCCAAAGACATTGGCAAAAGCTATCAATATTATTCTACATTATAAGATACAATGTGTCATATGTCAAATCAATATTTCGAACGTTTTAATTCGTGACGATTCATGACGAATATAATTTAAGGAATCAAATGTACATTTTCCTATAGGAACGTGCATTCATTTCCCTATTTTATTGAATCCTCCCTTTTAACATACTATATTCAATGTTAAAAGCTTTTCTCATAATCACTTAGTAATTTAAATATCATCACTCGTTCTCCTGTACGAGAGCTTATATCAGTATAAAAACTTTTCACTTCTACCCCAGTTATATTTAGAATAATTTCATTTAGATCCTCTATTCCTGATTCAACTAGCTCAGATCGAATTTTCTTTATAGATAAGAGTCCCTCTTTTGTTTTACAAACTGAATATTCTGCTGGTGTAAGAATCCCTTTTAATGTCACAATAATCATATCTCGTAAAATGTCGGCCTTAACAGATATAGAACCGCGTCCAAGGTAGTCTTTCTCCCATTGAGTTATAGCTTTACTTATTTTTGCTTCAATAGAACCTTTTGATTTGTCCATAGTCTTCCCTCTCCAACAAAAAATCGGTATACTCTCTAAACTAATCAACTAGTCAAAGAAATATACCGATTTAGCTTATTTTCCCTTTAAACTTTTTAAAGAATGCTTTTTCAAATAGTCACTAAAAAATTATTAATGATATGCTAAAGCTTCTATTCTATTCAAATTATATATAAATATCTCTCGGTTATTAAATTTAAATATACTTTATTCTTGTTTATAGAAAATGTCAACATATAATTAACAGAAAAATAGGTGCCAGACACCATCCAGTATTTGGATAGTGCCTGACACCTGTTTGTTAATTCACAGAAACTTCATTAGGAGAGTCTATGAAAACTGATGTATAGTTTAGTATAAATAAGAAATTTAACATCGAGAAACTGAAAAGAGGTTAAAGTATGAAGTTGAAGGATAGCGAAATAAAGGTGAAAAAAGGTTCTGTATTATTAGAAAGTCAGACAGTAAAAGATTTTGTATTCCATAACCGTTATGTTTGTGCACCTTTTGATATTTCAAAAGCAACAAAAGCTGGGATCATTACAGAGGAGCTATTGTCCATTTACGAACAGCGTAAAGGTCCTTCATTAATCGTAGTAGAGCAAGCTGCCATTGCCCCATCTGGTCAATATAGAGAAAAGCTGATTTTCGTAGACCGTGATGAATGTATTGAGGGTTTGTCTAAACTTGCAGCTGTCATACATCGTAACAACCAGGTAGCGGTTGTACAGATTAATCATGCCGGGAGCGCTGCAGATACTTCTTTAACAGGAATGGTGGCTTTGGCCCCCTCAGTCGTAATCAACCCCGCCATTGAGAGCTCTTTACCAAGAGCCTTGACTATACCTGAAATTCATGAGATAAGAGAGAATTTCGTCCAAGCTGCTCTACGTGTTAAAAAAGCTGGTTTTGATGGTGTTGAAATTCACAACTGCCACGGCTTTTTGTTAACACAATTTCTTTCACCACTCACCAATTTAAGGACGGATGAATACGGAGGGAGTTTGAAAAATCGAAGTCGCCTTCTTTTGGAGATTGTTACAGCAGTACGCAAAGCGGTTGGCGAAGATTTTCTCCTTTTGGTTCGCTTAGGCTTGGATGATCTTTTACCAGGTGGGACGACATTGGAAGAAGGATGTGTAGTCGCTAAAAAGCTAGAGGAAGCTGGCATTGATATTCTTGATGTATCATCTGGGCTTATGTCTCCCTTGGGCTTACCAGGTCCTGCCATGTTAAGAGATATGCTTAGAGAGGTTAAAGGACATCTAACTATTCCTGTTATTGGTGCAGGTGAATTAGAGAACATTGAAATCTCATCAGATATGGTGGAAAAGGGAGAAGTAGACTTTATTGCCCTCGGCAGGAAAATAATGAATCAACCCAATTATGTAGAAGACTTATTAGAAAAAATAAGAAACTAGGTGCCAGGCACCTAGTTGTTAGCAACAGTCACTAGCACCTAATAGAACCAATCCTGCACCCTCTTGATTTTCTTCTTTATCTAAGGTTAACTCTGCCGTTCCCGTAACTTGTGAATCAAACGCTACTCTAATTCCGTTAATAGTTTCAATCGTATCAAATTCCTCTGATTTATCTAAGGAAATTGCAAATTGTGGTCCACAGCAACCAGCAACAGAAGTTAGACGAATACCTTCTGCACCTTTTTCACTTAAAAAGTTTTCTAAAAGTTGTTTAGCCCCATCTGTAATTTTCATATGTTTCTCCTCCTTGAATTTCATTTACTATGCACTTGGAAAGATTCGTTTTAATGTTTCTTTCATCTCTGTTTTTACATTAATTTTTGGTCTTGCTACCTTAGCCATTTCTTCTGCCTCTTCAATGGTACTTGCTTTCCCTAAAGCCAAAAGTGTTCCAATCGCAACAGTTCCTGTACGGTTACTACCACCTTGACAGTGAAAGTACACAACTTTTCCATCATGATATTCATTTACTACCCGATCAATCGATCTCTTTACAGAGTCATCTTGCTGATCTGCATCATCCACAATTGGACTATGCACACGATTATATTTTGATTCTTCTGTTGGTGCCTCTGCTCTTAAATCAAAAATAATATCTACTTTTTCATTTTTCATCATATCTTCTACATCATCTGCACCACCGATATACACACGACCTTTTACTAATTCATGATAATTCTTTGTTGTCATTTTTCTCCTCCAACACAATGGACTTATTCCAATTATAAATAATATTTCCTTCTACATACCTTTTGAAAAATGCTTAAACTTAACAAATATACTCTTTTAACTTGTCGTACCCCACCTTTTCTTCAGGTAACCAAGGAATAATCGCACATTTCTCCGCTTTCGTTTCATCCACTTCTTGAATCCATTCCTGTTCTGCCATGGCTTTCCTTTTTAAAACAGGATCGTTCGTATTTGTGGCAGATAAACTTTGATTAATCACCCACCACTGCGGTTTAATACTAGCCCGCCTTAAATCATCTTGTAACCTTGATGCTTCTAATACAGGTGTTGCTTCCGCAAGTGTAACAATCACCACAGCTGTTTCTTTTGGATTTCGAATTTGAGGCAATAGTTTTTTGGCACTTTTTGGAACATCACCAGTTGACCTTTCAATCTCCTTACTATAAGACTGAGAAGAATCTAGTAATAGCAAAGTATGTCCTGTAGGTGCCGTATCTATGACCACAATTTCATTTTCTGACCTCGCCACGACTTCTGCAAAAGCTTGAAAAACAGCAATTTCTTCTGTGCACGGTGATTCTAAATCCTCTTTTAAGTAAGCTAGACCCGCTTCATCTAAGCTCTCACTTGATTTGGCTATAATCTTAGCTTTATATTTTTCAACCTCTACTTTTGGATTAATGCTACTAATGGTTAAATTTTGATTATGATGATCACTTTGGAATTGATAGTCTAAGTGTGCAGCAGGATCGGTTGTTGTTAGATGAACACGATGCCCTTTTTCCACTAGACCCACTGCAATCGCAGACGCCACGGTTGTTTTTCCTACACCACCTTTACCCATCGTAAAAATCAACTTTGTACCATTAGCTGAAAAATCATCAATGACCACTTTTAATCCTGGAAGATTTACGGATTGAGATTCACTATCCAAAGTTGTTGAAACCTCATATGGTGTAAATAACTTTCGAAGATTTTCCACACCTGTTAAAGAGTATGAAACATACGGTAACGAGTACGTAAGAGTCTCTTTTAAATGGTCCGGCACTTGCTTTAATGCGTCTCTTTGTCGTTGATAAAAGGCGGATGAAACCTCATCTTCTTCATTGTGATGTTGCAGAAGGCCATTTACAATGAGCATTTGGTTTTTGACCCCAATTTCTTTCAGTTCCTTTGAGGCACGGTCTGCTTCTAAAAGAGCTGAAACATCTGGTCTTGTGACAAGTATGAGAGTCGTTTTAGTTGGATCAGAAAGAGCCGATACAGCTTTAGAATAAAGATCTTTTTTATCCGCTAATCCAGATAATGGCCCTAAACAGGATGCACCGTGCGTACTTTCTTCTAGAAATCCATTCCAAGCCGTTGGAAGTTGTAACAGTCGTAACGTATGACCGGTTGGAGCTGTATCAAAAATAATATGATCATAGTGACCCACGATTTCACAATTGGTAAGAAACCCTGTAAATTCATCGAATGCGGCAATCTCTACTGTACATGCACCAGATAATTGCTCTTCCATTGTTGCAACAACAGCTTCTGGAAATTTATCGCGATAAGGACCGACCACACTTTCACGATAAGCTTTTGCTGATGCCTCAGGGTCTATATTACTCGCAAATAAATGTTCAACAGCTGGAACTGCTTTTGGTGTGCTTGTTAATTCAATGCCAAATACATCTTGTAGATTAGAGGCAGGATCTGTACTAATGAGCAATACCTTTTTTCCACTATCTGCTAATACCACGGCAAGTGCACAGGCTGTTGATGTTTTACCTACCCCACCTTTTCCTGTTAAAAACAAAAATTGCGTCTGAATCTGATTTGGACTGAATGATGGATACATATTTCTTCCTTCTTCCCAAATGATTATAGTTGTTCTAAATTGATCGAAATCCGAGTTTTTGGTTTTTCATTCAACTCTTCCGCTTTTACTTCAAACCATTCTGCGAATTCTTCATTTGTTGGATAACTTCCCACTTTCACAACTTGGTCATTAACTAAAATAACAGGTAAGGCGTTGGGACCCTTTTCTTTAAATACACGAGTTATCTCATCATTTTCTACAAATTTATCAGGATCTGACGTTAATTGGTATCTTTTAATATCAAAGCCTTTTTTCTCTAATGAATACACAGCAGACGCCACTCTTGTTAATTCTGGATCCACACTCGGACCACATACTCCAGTAGAACAACACATCGCAGGATCAAAAATCTCAACTTTGTTCATGTTAAAACCTCCAATAGATTATTAAATAAGCATTTACTTATTTTTCAATTTTAAAGAATAACCAAAAGAAGCTTCTCTTGGTTATTCGATTATATTATTCTCCCGTTTCACTAAAACGTTTGATTCTTTCACCAATTTCATCACGAACACGTTGGAAGAAAGCCCATTTTTCTTCGTCTGTTCCTTCGGCTTTTGCTGGATCATCAAAGCCCCAGTGATCTCTTTTCACATGCGGTGGTGTCATTGGACATTTATCAGCTGCGTCGCCACATAATGTAACAACTAAATCCGCATTATTTAAAATTTCAGGATCGATAATATCAGAAGTTTGACTGGAAATATCAATGCCTGTTTCGTTCATTGCTTTAACAGCATTCGGATTCAATCCATGTGCTTCAATCCCCGCACTACGAACTTCCCACTCATCATTTAAATATTTTTTCGCCCAGCCTTCTGCCATTTGGCTTCTGCAAGAATTTCCTGTACATAAGAAATAAATCGTTCGTTTCTTCATTTTTTGAAAAACTCCTTCATCTATAAATGGTTGTAATATTTACAACAGATCGCTTACTTATTCTTTACTAAATGACTATCTGGAAACCAATGTCTTGTATTATTTGCGATTCGAACTAAAAATAGCATCAGTGGAACTTCCACAAGAACACCTACAACTGTCACAAGCGTTGCACCTGAATTCAATCCAAATAAAGCTATCGCAACAGCAACCGCTAATTCAAAGAAATTGCTCGTTCCAATCATAGCTGCAGGTGCTGCCACACTGTGCTCGATCTTCCACTTTTTTGCCCAAAAATAAGCGATAACGAAGATAAATAACGTTTGAATAATAAGAGGAACGGCAATTAATACAATGTGGAACGGATTACTTAAGATCACTTCTCCTTGGAAAGAGAAAATAATAATTAATGTAAGTAATAATCCGACAATCGTAAATTTCCCTGCATTTTTCAAATATACATTTTCAAACCAGTCCATCCCTTTACGTTTAACTAACATGACACGAGATACGTATCCTGCCGCTAATGGGATAATAATAAATAAGACAATGGATAAGAAAATCGTGTCGAATGGAATAACGACATTATTAATTCGTAATAACAACATGACAATCGGGCCAAAAGCAAAGACCATAATCAAATCATTAATAGAAACTTGAACTAACGTATAGCCAGCATTTCCTTTCGTTAAGTAACTCCAAACAAAAACCATGGCTGTACATGGTGCTGCCCCTAATAGCACTGCCCCTGCAATATACTGTGTGGCTAAATCTTCTGGTATAAAAGGGGAGAAAATAAATCGAAAAAAGAGCCAGGCAAAGAAAAACATCGTAAAGGGTTTAATTAACCAGTTCACAACGAGTGTTACGACTAAGCCTTTCGGTTTTTTTCCTACATCTACAATACTAGAAAAATCGATTTGAGCCATCATTGGATAGATCATTAACCAAATGAGAATGGCAACTGGTATGGATACTTGAGCATATTCGAATTTGCTCAATGTCTCTGGAACAGCTGGGAATACTTGCCCGAGTGTGACACCAATGAGAATACAGAGAATGACCCAAACCGTTAAATATCTTTCAAAAAAACCAAGTCCTTTACCTTCCATTGCTGGGGTGTCTTTACCCATTATCCTATTCCTCCTATATATAACTAATTTAACCATGAAATTGATGATTCATCGCACACTCTTAAACCTCTTTTTTTCAAGATCACTCATTTATTCTTTCTGATCTAGAAAATAAGCTAGACTATTTTTAATGAAAGAATAAATAGCAGATTCCGTATTTACACGGTAAAAAATCATAGTGTTAAAAAACAATCGAATAATGATAACTTTTTCTAGATTTTCTTTAACAATCACATTTTATAATTGAAATCTCTTCCAAGTGATCAATAATGGCTTGAATATAGGGTGGTTGAACATCGTTTAATCGATAATGTTTCCATGTTCCTACTGGTCTTTCAACAATGATGCCGGCTTCTTTTAACTTTTTCAATTGTTGACTGACAGCAGGTTGAGAAATATGTAAAACATCAATAAAATCACAAGCACATACTTCTCCTTTTTTTAAGCACGCTAATAGCTTTAAACGATTGGGATCACTCAAAGCTTTTAACTGCTTCGACATCAATTCTATATTCTCCAAATAAGGTTTCCTCCTTTACATAACCTATTACTTATATAATATCATACTTATATTATAACAATATGTTTTTCAGATTCAAGTGTTACACATAAAAAATATTAATTTTAGTTTTTTAAAACAAAAACAAGTGCCAGGCAACATCCAGATAATGGATGTTGCCTGGCACTTGTTTTGCACTTGTTTTTATCCTACTTCTTTTCTATTTTTTATCGCATTCTTTCTTGAAGAGGAATGTCTCTTCATGCTAGCCAAAACTGCACCAGTGATCGTGATGGCACCTCCTATCCATGACACCCAAGAAACTTGTTCATGGAGAAGGACTATCCCTAATAGGACCGTCCAAACAGGAAGCATGTTAATATAGGGGGCCGCTTTACTTGCTCCAACTATTTTCACTCCCACATTCCATGCTAGAAAGGCAACAACTGAAGCAAACGTACTGACATAGACTAAACAAATCCATGCTGTTGTTGTCATATGAATCATACCTAATTCCACTGTTCCAATACAACTAATCGCACTAAAAATGGTCCCATATAGAGCTGCACCAGCTGTCATGGTTAGTGGATCCATATCTTTTCCATATCGTTTGCCTAAAACCGTATATAACCCCCACATCACACAGGACAACACAACTGCGGAATTCCCTAGCAGAGACCCTTGGGAAGAAACAGTATCACTTTTCCCCTGAAACAAAACGATCACACCTAAGATTGAAATAACAGCACCTAGCCACTCTCTCCTATGTATCTTTTCTTTTAAAATAAATGGAGTAAATAGAAGAATGGCAATAGGAATCCCCGCGGAAATCATCCCTGCTTGGGAGGCACTGATACTTCCTAAAGCTAAGTAAGTTAACGTTGAAAAGGCAAAAACACCCGTGAAGCCAAGAATAGAAAACTCCTTCCATTTTGAAAAGATAGGTAGTTTCTTTTTATTAAATGTTAAAATCCCTATGAGAATAATAGTTGAAATAGCCCATCGAACAGTATTAAGGAGTGTTGGTGGTAAAGCATCCCCTAAGTAACGCCCGCTAATATAATTTCCAGCCCAAAGCATCGTTGCAATGAGGAGCAGCCCTATTCCATGTTTCATAATATGTCTATATCCCCCTCTACTTTATATGTATCACTATCAACTTCTACTATACCACTTTCAAGAAAAAGAGGTGCCAGGCACCATCCATTATCTGGATGGTGCCTGGCACCTCTCAATCAATCTATCGCTTGACCAAAAGCACCTTCAAAAAGGGATTCTTTCACTGGGCGGCGAGGACTAGGTTGCTCTCTCTCTTGAAGCGTTTCTGATAAAACATCCTTCTCCCCTTGGTAACCAATTGCAATTAAAGCGTCAATGCTATAATTTTCTGGCACATTTAGCACTTCACGGGCTCGTTCAAAATCAAAACCTGTCATGGGATGGGTGATTAGCCCCTTTTTAGTCGCTTCCAAAGCAAGATAGCCCCATGCTGTACCTGCATCAAAGGAATGAGAAATATTGTGCCCCTTATCATCATTTGTTTTTTCCGAAATAATTAAAGCGAGAACAGGTGCCTTTTCACACCAAGTACGATTAAATTCACTAATAAAAGAATAAAACTTTTCACGATCTTCTTTCGTACGGGCGATAATAAAGCGCCAAGGCTGAATATTATAAGCAGATGGCGCCCAACGCGCAGCCTCAAAAACACTCAGTAATACATCCGCTGGAACATCTTTTTCTAAAAAAGACCGAGGAGACCATCTATTTAAAAAAACAGGGTCAATCTCGTATGTATGCTGACGGAACTGTTCTACTTTAGGGTTTACTTTAGAATGAATCATATGTTATTTCCTCCTAAACATAGCTTAAAAGTTATCTTACTCCATCAGTATATAATAACTATTACTTCTTTTCTATAAATTGCCACTCAACTAAAATAGATGCCAGGCACCACCCATTATTTGGATAGTTCCTGGCACCTATTTTGCTCTTATTTTTATCATAACCAGTATTTTGGATATTGTCTCGTTTGAAATAAGTTATTATAGATTGTTGATATAATAACTAACAATAAGGTACCAATTATAATTGGTATAAGAAATTCCCACCCTGCTTGAGAATTAATAGCGACAAGGGCACTAGCTGCTGCAGGAGGATGAATTGTTTTTGTAATAGTCATTAAAATTAATACGATAGCTAATACTAGACCAATGATGAATAGGCTCTTTCCTAATATACTCCAAATAATAAGGGATAAAGTAGTAGAGATTATATGTCCCCCAATAACATTGCGAGGTTGAGACAAAGGACTTTTATGGGCACCAAACACAATGATACAGCTTGCACCAAGAGGAGCTAGTGCCCTAGGAAACCCTAAATATACCACTATAAAACTAATGATAATAATGGAAATAAGCCCACCTATAGCCGAAACAAAGGAATCAATATAATCAATTCTATCTTCTTTTCTAGCTTCCCCCTTCATTTTCTTTAAATACGCCGTAAAACCTACGACTTGTTGATCACTCCAACTTTTCTCAAGGTTTTTCCCAAAATCCATAACTTATTTTTTCCTCAATCTTTCTAAATAATTTGTCAATAAATTTGTCAGATTTTCTTTCATGTATAATTATTTTACAAGAAAACTAGAAGTATTTAAATATATATATATATTTAAATATTCATAATTTAAATTTGAAAAACAGCACCTGGAACTGTTCGTTTACTAGAAAAACTATCTGAAAATTTTTTCGAAATACTATTCCATTATTTCAGAAACTTTGGTATATTTAAAACACAGACAAAATTCGACAAAAAAATCGAAAGAAAGGAATGATTAGATATGAGAAAACAAAAATTAAACATGCAAACTTTAATCAATAACAATAAAAAAGAAATTCTTTCAAATAAAGAGGAAATAGCACGTATAGAAAAACAGATTGACGAAAAATATAATAAGCAACTACAAGCAAATTGATAAAAACAAAAAAATCAAAGCACAACAGGAATCGACAGGTCTTCCACTGCAACATTATATCAATCACTAAAAAAAGAGCAAACCCGATAAAAGGTTTGCTCTTAAAAAACTCAATATAATATACTCTTAACGAAAAAGGAAAGGAATAGAAGCCTTACAATAAGTTTCTTTCACTTACTCACTTTTTATATCCATTTTTGTCCTATTAGAAATTCTTCTTATTTAATAGCCTGTTCCAATCATGATATCTATTCCTTTAGCTAATTCCCTCTGGCCTTGCTTAAAATTACCTCTACTCTCTTTTTATACATGATATTAGCCACGGTAAAAAAGTATGATTTATTCATTATAATTCTATAGTCATCCTAAATTTACCACAATAGTTACTTTTGATAAAGTTATTCCCCATACAAACCAGGTGCCAGGCACCTGGTTTAGTATGCGATTCCATAGTATGGACCCGTCTCTTTTGTTTCTTGCAACGTAAGAAGTTCTGAAACAGTGATAAACTGGTATCCTTCATTTTTTAGAGCTCTCATCAATGCTGGTAATGCGTCAGCTGTCGTTGGGTGAATGTCATGCAATAGAACAATTGAACCTGGAAAAACCCCATCTAAAATCAAGTTATTCACAGCCTTTGCATTCCGATTCTTCCAATCTAGTGAATCCACTGACCATAGAATAATGGGAAAGTCATTCTCGAAAGCAACTTTCTCCACAATCTCATTATAAATTCCATACGGAGGACGAATAGAAGTTGGAAGTTGACCGATTACCTCTTCAATGGTTTGACTAGTTCCTTCTATTTCTCTCCTAATTTCTTCTTCGGTTAGTTTATTTAAGACCGAGTGGCTTCTCGTATGATTCCCAATCTCATGACCTTCATCTGCTACTCTCTTGGCCAGTAAAGGATGGTATTCTACTTGACTACCTAACATAAAAAAAGTAGCTTTTGCATGGTATTCTTTAAGTGTTTTAAGAATTCGTGGAGTTACACTAGGACTTGGTCCATCATCGAATGTAAGCGCAATATACTTTCCATTAGGATCTAATACCACCACTTCCTTCTCAACGATCTTGATGTTCAATCGCTGAATAATATTTTCTTTTAGATAGGAGCCTACATTCTCTACTGGAATATCCACCTTTATCGGGCTGGATACATCATTAAAATAGAAAGTCAAAACGTTTTGCGTGATTAACCAATCTAATTGATCAGGATGGTTCAAAGCTTGGTCTAGCCATTCATCCATTCCCTGTCTACTTTCCTCTTCCGTTTCTAACTGCTCTTTGATAATCGAACAAATTTCATCCCAATTATCCCCATCTATATCCAACACATCTGCCAAAAACAAAATCTTGTTTTCTATTAGATCCATATTAAATGTCTTGATCACATTTTTCCTTTTTGCTTCATCGAATCTTTTTTCTAAGTCAAGAGTTACACTGTATAGATCATTCGTCACTTTATTCATGTTCACATGTATATGTAATTTGGCACGATGATCCTCATGAAACGCCTTTGTCTCTTTTTTCTCCACATCAGCAAGAAACTGATCCTCCTCCGTCTTTATCCATGTTTGAATCGCCTGATTAATAGGTTCACTTTCAGTTAAAAGGGTACTAATGGAGAAACTATAACTATTTGTTTTTTTCTTTCTTGTTTCAAGATTAAAACCAGGAACCACACTCAACACTTCATTTTCTATGGTAGAGACAACTCGTGAGCCCTTCCCTATCCACTGATTGGCTCCTGCAAATCCTACAATCAAAAACAAAATAAGGACACTTCCAATTATCAAGCATACTCGTTTAATCAATCATTTTCATGTCCTTTCAAATAGGGTATGAAAATTAACCAAATAAAAAGATGTTCCCCCTTTCCAAAAGCGAACGAATTTATTCGCTACCATAAAACAGTATATTTAGAATATTAAATGTTATTACAAAAAAGGTGTCCAACACCACCATACAATCTCTAGTACAATCAAGTGAAACTTGATTCTAGATACATGTAATTTTGTGGATGTTAGACACCTTATCGAACAGCACTTTTTTTCATCTAGTGTTTATCCATATAATGATCTAAAAATATTGAACTCTTTTTTCTAGTCTCTACAAATTACTAAACAAATTGCTGTAGAACGAAGGGAAAGTAAACAGCCTTCATTCACTTCTATCCAATAACCATTTTGAACATGTAAACCTTAAAAGTGGGCAGAGAAGAACAACCTCTCCTATTATATTTTCATCCCTACTTCCTCAAATGTAGGCATATTCTTTATCATAGAGCAGGCTGCTTCTATGATAGGGAAAGCCAAGGCTGCACCAGAACCTTCTCCTAAGCACATATTCATATGTAACATTGGTTCGATTCCTAGCAGATCACTGGCCATTTTCGCACCTGGTTCTTGAGAAGCATGAGAAGTAATAAAGTATGCCTTTGCTTTTGGTTCAATATTAGCAGCAATGAGAGCAGATATGGTTGAAATAAAACCATCTACCACAACTGGTATTCGATTTGCTGCAGCCCCAAGCATAACCCCTGCCATGCCACCTATTTCTAATCCTCCCACCTTTGCTAGAACATCGATTATATCCGCCCGATTTGGCTGGTTGATCTCAATCGCTTTCCTAATTATCCCTGCTTTATGCTCTATTCCTTTTTTACTTAATCCCGCTCCTCTTCCTGTTATTCCCAAAGGGTCACAATTTTGTAAAACAGATAAGATCGCTGTACTAGGAGTCGTATTACAGATTCCCATTTCACCTGTACCAAGTAAATTAGCGCCTTTTTTGATTTCTTCATTCGCCATTTCGATCCCAACTTCGATCGATTTGATCGCTTCCTTCCTCGTCATAGCAGGACCCTTTGCCAAATTATCTGTACCTTTTTTTATTTTTCTAATGATAACACCGGCATCACTAGGTAGATCCTTCTTAATCCCAATATCTACTGGAACAATTTTAGCTCCTGACATTTTTCCTATCACACAAACACCCGTTAATCCTTTTGCAAAGTTCAACGTTTGGGCAATCGTGACCTCCTGTGGATTGGGCGTAACGCCTTCTTCATAAACACCATGATCACCTGCCATCACAATAATGACTTTTTGATCAATCGCTGGATAAAGATTCCTTGTCATTCCTGCTAGTTGTATAGCGATGTCTTCTAACTTTCCTAAACTTTTAGGAGGCTTAATGAGGTTATCCACCCTACCCCTAGCTTGAGCCATCATCTCTTGATCTAATTCCTCAATTTTTTCAATCGTTTGTTGTAATACGTTCATTTTTTCCTTCTCCTTTTGTGTTAGGACTCTAATCAAATAAAGAAAGTCTGTAGTTTATTTGATTAACAAATAAACTACAGACTTTTCCATCATCTATAAGAGTCAAGTAGACAGGCAGGTCTCCTGACTTAGGATCGTCACTTCATCAGACCTTCCCAGAGATAACTCCAGTGGCATTTCTAATGAAACTCCCCGTTACAGTGGTGGGACCGCTGAAGATTCACACTTCATTCCCTATTCTCCCCGAAGGGCACCTACTACTTTTATTTATTTTTAATTTTTAATTTAGGCTTTGTTAAACAATCGTGTTGCTACTCTACAAGCCTTTGGTGTACGCAGGCATTAAGTTATTCACGGAATAAAACGCATTCCCTCATACACCCAAGACCATTTATCAACAATCATCATTAACACAGCCTAAATTTAAAATAGCAAACACTTTTCCTTTAGTCAATGAGGCATTGGCTCTTTGTCACTTTATTGTCATTATTTACATTTAATTTCATCTCTCTACACGTAAAACTCTTGCTTCAAACAAATCTATTTTTTCACCTTATGTCAACTTGATGTTTCTGAATAGGAAAATGAAGAAAAAAGGTTGTCCCTTCACTACTTGTTTTTATATCCATAATCGCATGATGCTCTCACACAATTTTTTGACAAATGGATAATCCCAATCCAGTACCATTTTCCTTTGTACTAAAGAAAGATGTACCCATTTTATCAATGATCTCTTGCTTAATTCCATTCCCTTCATCCTAACCTTGCCATTTCCTTTTCGACTGATATTTGATCTGTTATATCCGTAATAACAGATCAAATGCATTTCTCTCCATGAATTTCCATAAATTCAGGCGACAATAACCCATCTCCCAATAACCCTGATTTATTTAAACACTTGATTTTACTCCCTTGAATAGGATGAAGTAAATCCTTGGTTTCAACAACTGGTTCACCAAAAAAGGTGCCTGGCACCTTTTTTTAATTGTGTTTGTTACTCTTTATCAATTGGTTCACGGAAAAGTTCCACATCATTTTCAATAAACTTATATTGTTTTTCTATTTCTTTGGTAACTGAGTCAATTACATCCATCGTAACGAGTAAAGCGACACCGCTTTCTATGTCTTTTGCTCCCCAAATTCGTAAAATTTTTGTTTTATCTGTATTGAAAAATACAGTTTCTACGGTTAATACTTCATCCTTTTCTCCATCCTGAGATTCCAAATGTACAAAAGCCTGTATAAATTCAATTTGTTCGTTCTGACCGTTTACATACATCATTAAAAAGGATAAATATTTAGGGAAATCTAGTAATCTATCTTGAAAAAAATAATTTCCTAACTCCTCAGCGTCTGTAGTGTGAAATAATTGTTTTTGCATATTCAAATCCACCTTCCTTCTTCCAGTACTTCCTTTAAGTTTAAGCTGTTATGATTTTTTATTCAAGTTTTCTACAAAGACAGGTGCCAGGCACCATCCAAATAATGGATGGTGCCTGGCACCTGTCTTCATTATTCAGCTCTCTTAGTTAAGCAACGATCACATTCCATCATATATGATTCAGCTTGTTCTTCTATAATTTGGCCACATTCAGCACATTCCTTTTTTGGTAAATCTCTAAAAAATTCAACTGGACTTTTCAACATCGTAACCACTCCTTTTTTGTAATACAGTATTTTATTTTTGACTTGTGTTATACTACAGTATATACAATTCTAATAAAAGTATGTGGGCATTTTTAAAAAAATTATAAACTAGGCGCTAAGCACCTAGCTTTCAAACTAATTACATTGGAAACCTAGACATTTGATTAAATCAGATATATGGTTATCTAGGTAACCATATTTTTCGAAGGATTTGATAACTTCATGTATAATGAATTTTTCCATCAGTATTTACAACTATCAAGGAGCTTTACAAAAAAATTAAATGAGCATCTTGCACAACTAAATATCTATCATGCTCAATGGTCAATCCTTTATTACTTACACCAAACCGGTTCGGCAACCCTTGTTGAGATTAGTCATTATTCTGATGTGGAAAAGCCTACAATAACCCGAACAGTCAATCGCTTGTATGAACGGGGTCTGATCACACAAATCCCAACTAAGGATAAACGCGAACGCCGAATACAACTGACAGATTTAGGTCTTCAAATATATGAAGACTGCCAACATGTCGTCAATCAATTCGAACAAAGTATTATGAGCAACATCCCAAAAAAAGATGTAGAACAAACAAAACAAATATTACTACAACTAATGAAAAACATAAAAGGGGATTAGAACTTATGAACCAGAAACCAAAACTATGGACGAAAGATTTTATTACGATTTCGTCAGCACACTTTTTTATCTTTTTAACTTTTTATTTATTAATGGTGACATTCGCAGTTTATACAATGGGTCATTTTGATACTTCACAAAGCACGGCAGGCCTCGCTGCCAGTATTATTGTACTTGGAGCCGTAATAGTTCGTCCTATTGCAGGGAAAACGATTACCAAAATTGGGCACAAAAAATTGTTAGTGATCTCATTAATCCTTTTCCTTCTCTCTAGTATTGCTTATCAACATGTCTCAAGTTTATCGATGTTGTTTCTCGTTCGTTTTATCCATGGTATTGCGTTTGGAATTTCTACAACTGCTACAGGATCAATAGCCTCTGAAATCATTCCAAATGAACGTCGCGGAGAAGGAACAGGCTATTTTGCCATGAGTATGAACTTAGCCATGGCTTTTGGTCCATTCATTGGGTTAATTATTATGCAATATTTTGATGATCCTACTATTTTTATAGCAGCAACTGTTTTTTCAATTGTTGCTATCTTAGCTGCTCTAGCATCAAATGTTCCAAAAAAACCCCATCATCAGCAACAGCAACACGAGGAGAAAACAGGGTTAAAACTCAGTGATTTCTTTGAAAAGAAAGCTCTCCCTATTTCTCTTTTAATGGGATTTGGCGGATTTATTTATTCAAGTATTTTAACATTTTTAACGAGTTATGCTCAGGAAATCGGTTTAATCACAGCTGCAAGCTTTTTCTTTGTCATGTATGCTATTTTTCTGTTAGCATCCCGCCCTTTTACAGGAATCTGGTTTGACAGATACGGGGACAATTTTATTATGTATCCATCAATCGCCTTGTTCGCTTGTGGGTATCTTTTACTCAGTCTCTCTCAAGTAAGCATTATGTTGTTAGCAGCAGGAGCCCTTATCGGGATTGGCTTTGGTACTTTTCAATCAAGCACACAAGCAATTGCCGTTAAAAAATCTCCACATCATCGGATTTCATTAGCAACCTCCACCTATTTTACTTTCTACGACTTAGGTATCGGGGTCGGTCCATTTTTATTAGGGTTCATCATCCCATTTACTGGTTTTCGCGGATTGTATTTATCCATGACGATACTCGCTTTTATATGTATGGTCCTGTATTATTTCATACATGGTAAACATGTAAAAAGAAATGATGAAGACGGTGAGAACAAATTAACTTCGACAGGTACGTAATTTAAATAGGTGCTTGGCACCATCCAGATAATGGATGGTGCCAAGCACCTATTTTGTTGAGCTTTACACTATAAAAATGGTAAAATAGAAAAATCTACAGACAAGGGGGCAATTAGATATGAACAAAACAGACTCAATAGCACGTAGAATACTTGATTCGAAATTAAATAGCACGGATAAATGGCTTGATCCTGAAAAAGATATGAATAAAACAGACTCAATAGCACGTAGAATACTTGGTTGGACATTAAATAGCGCGGATAAATGGTTTGATCCTGAAAAGTGTACTTTCATTCATGATTCTGAATTTCAACCCGAGCAAAACCTGGACCATGCCATGCGCATCGTTGAAAGATTGCAAAAATTCGGATTTACATATACAACAAAAGGTGATTCCGAAGTTTGCTTTAATAACATATGTGCAACCGGCGATACATTAGCACAAGCAATCACGAATGCAGCCTACTTAATCGCCGACAATACCTCACCAGCTGATGCATGGCTGTAAGAAGTAGCAGAGAGTCTACCAAAACCTACAGCACCTCCGAGGTGCTGTAGGTTTTGCTTGTCTTTATTATACGAACTCGTTCGACCTCCTCTTCCCATGCGTTTTAATATCCTAAATTGGTTTTCAACCAAGCACAGAATGTGCTAGCCCATGGGCATCCACTTAATAAAAAGATAACCTTCTCCAATGAGACACCACCATCCATACTCAAGCCAATCTATAGAGATTCCCTCTAAGGCGACTTCCCAAAGCTTATTTATTTCTCAAAAATCAAAACATGGCAGAATACACAGATTCTAAAAAAAGTTTTTTTCTAAACGGAATATTTGATATAGTAAACATTATGAATAATAGAAGGGAACAATGAAAAAATGAAATGTTTTTCAATTGATTTAGACGGTACGTTATTAAACTCAAAACACGAAATATCTGATGAAAATCTGAAAACTCTACACTACTTACATGAACAAGGACATAGAATTATTTTTAACACAGGTCGAGCTTTTGAAGATGTGATCAAATTTGATGCCATACAAAAGCTAGAAACACCTATTTTTTGTATTAATGGGACTGTTTTATACTCAAAAACAAGAGAAGTTCTATATGAAGCCTCTTTACCAATTTCGATCTATAAAGAGTTGTTTCCCATTTTAAAGGAAATCGGATTATGGATTATGGTCTATACCAATCAGGGCGGTTTTCCATGCAGAAATCCAATGATTCAAGATAAAAGCCCTGAAGAGATTGAACGTATTTTCGATGATTACGATTACGATCAAATTCTTGAAAAAGATGATCTCAAAGTCTATAAAGTCATGGCTGTGTCACGCGAGGATCAACTTGAAAAAGTCGATCAAGCCAAAAGAGCAATCAAGGGGAAATTCGAATTGTCAATGGCTTCATCACATCCTAACAATGTAGAGTTTACGTCCATTAAAGCGAATAAAGGAGCAGCTATACAACAATACCAACAGTTAACAAATCAACATTTTGATGAAATTTTCGCATTTGGAGATGGAGGAAATGACCTCGCTCAATTCAAAGTGGCAACCACCTCCGTTGCCATGAGTAACGCCCCTTCTCATATTCAGCAAGAAGCAGATATCATCACCAAGACAAATGATGAAAATGGATTCACCCATGCTACCCGACAGTTATTAAATATCTAACACTAAAGTTTCAGAAAGAACCAGGACAGATTCACTGTTCTGATTCTTCTTCATCTGATGATAATTTTTAGAACTCCGATAACCTCTTTATAATCTCCGAAGTTTGCTAGATTCTGGTAAAAAGCATCTGTAAATTCTCTCATTTTAATTTTTTTACAAATACCGACCTTTTATTAACATTTTCTTCATATCTTTCTATATTGTTGACTTTATTTGCTACCAATTTAATATTTTTAACAAACGATTAATAAACGACAATAATCTTTCTTTTTTCAACAACAAAATACCTAGTCCCTTCTTCTCTTATTAATATTTTCCAAAGGTATTTATAACATTAATAAGCTACTTATGTTTGAAACCATTCCTATTACCCCCTTTATTTTACCTATTCACCCATTCTTTTAGACTATTCTTCAAAGTAAAATAGATCATTACATCCAATTAACATACTATTCATATTCATTTGTTAACTTTTTTAATAGAGATTGCTTCAGAGAACATAGCATCCACACTAAAACAATTTGGAGGTAACATTCGATGAATGGTAGTAACAAGAATTTGAACAGACGTGATTTCTTAAAAGTTGGTGGAATGAGTACGCTGGCGGTAACACTAGGAACAACGGGGTTATTGTCACTAACTGGAGCTACAGAAAGTCTTGCAGCATCCGGAAAAATAAATTCAAATAATCCAACCGGAGGATTTGGAGGCTATGGTCCGCTAGTAAAGGATCCGAATGGAATTCTTGACCTTCCAAAAGGTTTTCATTACAAGATCATTTCACAAACAGGGGATAACATGCCTAACGGTGACAAAGTTCCTGCCATGCTTGACGGAATGGCGGCCTTTAAAGGTGAGAAGAATACGACTATTCTCGTAAGAAACCATGAAAACAGCACAAACTCTAATTATCCTGTAAACGGAAAAAATCCTTGGAGCAATGGAGCAGCTGGTGGTACAACAACTCTTATCGTAGGGCCAAATAGAGAACTCCTTGATCAATATGTATCAAGTTCAGGAACGATTCGAAACTGTGCAGGAGGAGCTACTACTTGGGGTACATGGTTAACAATGGAAGAAACTCGTAATATGGGACATGGCTTTGTCTTTGAAGTAAACCCACTTGATCCTGAGAATGAAATGTCCAAAACACCGATTCGTGACATGGGTTACTTTTCTCATGAAGCAGGACATGTTGACCCTGCGACAGGTATTTGGTACTTAACCGAAGATGCAAACCCAAGCTTCCTTTATCGCTTTACACCAAATGATCGTAGTCAAACTCTCGGCTCGTTGCAAAAAGGCGGTATTCTTGAAGCTGCTGCCATCGATGAGTTACCTAGTTCAGCTGCAAGTCAGTTTAATAGCGGACAAAAAATTGGGGTTGTTTGGAAGAAAGTAAATCCTGAACGTGCTCAACAAGATGCAAAAGATCTTGGCTGCATCCGATTTAGCCGATTAGAAGGAGCTTATTTTTCTGCAGGTGCTCTCTGGTTTGATGATACGAGTGCGGGCTCAAAAAACCTTGGCCGTGTTTACCGCTACTTCCCAGCGACGAATACATTAGAACTTTTCTATGAATCTACAGATAAAAATGATTTAGAAATGCCGGATAATATTACGATCACTCCTTGGGGAGATCTTTGGATTGCAGAAGATGGTGGAGGCAATGATCGAATCATCGGCTTAACTCCTGAAGCAAATGTCTATACATTTGCTGAAAATAAGCTCAATGGTTCTGAATTTGCCGGTCCAACATTTTCTACAGATGGCAATACCTTCTTTGTAAATATGCAAACACCTGGCATTACCTTTGCGATTTGGGGTCCTTTCGCTCGCCGCAATGCAACGCGTCAACGTGCAATGAGTTATGCTACTCCTCCAGCCGATCTTGCACCTGCCGTTTCAGACAAACTTGCCGCACTTGCAGAAGAACAAGGGATGTCTATATTAGAAGCAGCAGCCTATGAGCGTCACGGCATGCCTATTCTTTAATAGACTAAGATAAAAATTACATGAATGCGAAAACGATTTATTCCTTAGGAGGTGAATACGTTGCTATCAAATATCGGTATCCCAGGTCTCATTCTCATTCTTGTCATCGCTTTAATTATTTTTGGTCCTTCCAAATTACCTGAAATTGGACGAGCTTTTGGAAACACCTTAAAAGAATTCAAAAAAGCGACCAATGAACTGGTAAACGGTGATAATGGACAAGAGTCTTCCACTAAAGAGAAAAATAACGTAGTAGAACTTGAAAAATCTGAAAGTAAGACTGGAAGCTAAACAAATGGAACGATGTAAACCAGGGGACATGACACCGGCTTGCATCGTTCTCTTTTAAAAGGAGTTTAATTATGGATCAGTCTCAAATGAATGTCGTTGAACATTTAGGTGAATTACGTAAACGGATTATTATTACTGGTATTGCCTTTGTCCTTTCCTTTGTCGTGGCTTTTATGTTCGTTCAAGATATTTATCAATTTTTAGTAAAGGACCTTGATAGTAAATTAGCTTTACTAGGACCTGGAGATATCATTTGGATTTACATGTTGATTACAGGAGTGATTGCCATTGCAGTTACCATTCCCATTGCCGCTTTTCAAATTTGGAAATTTGTAAAACCTGCTCTTACAAAATCAGAGCAAAATATCTCTCTAGCCTTTATCCCAAGTCTATTTTTCTTATTTATTTTTGGTCTAACCTTTGGTTACCTCATTCTGTTTCCGATCGTTCTTTCCTTCTTAACAGGACTTGCAGGTGATCAATTTGAAACCTTCTTTACCGCTGATAAATATTTTAAGTTTATGTTAAACCTTACGTTACCTTTTGGTTTTTTATTTGAAATGCCAGCTGTCTTGATGTTCTTGACAAAATTAGGAATCATCAATCCGCATAAACTAGTAAAGATGAGGAAAATCTCCTATTTCCTATTAATTATTGTTTCTATTTTAATTACTCCTCCCGATTTTATATCAGATATTCTGGTTATCATTCCTTTACTACTTTTATACGAATTAAGCGTTACATTAAGCAAAATCGTTTATCGAAAAAAACGAGCTTTAGAACCAACTGTTGATTTAAATTAAAAGTGTAAGTGTCAAATCATTCCTACCGATAAAACCAGATAAGGATGATTTGACGCTTACAACAGGCTGCCGTTTGGATAACAATAGTAAATCATCGTTATATGATAGCTATAATTTAGGGATTAAACCAACCTCGATAGAAGACGTTTCTCCACCTGGTAGAAACGCCTTTTTAGGTGTAATTATAACAAATATTGTTCTGTCACCTTAGGCCTACTGATCAAACATTCCTCTTTGACGCAACATGATATCAATCGCTTGATCTGAGGTGTTCCCTAATTCTTGGTTTAACGCTTGAAAAAAACCCATCGAAGATTGATAACACCCTTCTTGTATCTCTTGAAAAATTTGCCGTGCTAATTGTTGCCTTTTATCCTTTGATTCTAATAATGATGCGCTCAAATCTTCTGAATGATTAAAATTCATAAAGAAACCTCCTTTTATCGCTCACAGCTCTATGGTAATAAGGTTTTATGAGTGTAACTTTTTAACTGTTTCTGCAACTAATTTCCCTCTAACTATAGTTTTATATACATAAGAAAAAGCACCAGGCACCATCCAAATTTTACAAAAAAACACTTGAAGTTGAACTGTACCCCGATTGTTAGACACTATCTACCAATTGGAGGTGTAGTTCAAGTACACAAGCGTTTTTTGTCATTTTTTACGATAGAAAAGAAAATGTAGCGCTTATTTCGTTTATATGATTCTGATCTACCCACATGATAAAATAATTGTAGGTTGTTCCTTGAATTTGAATCGGTGTTGGATACTTGACGATCATCGCTGCTTGACCTCTCATTTCAGAAGGTTGGTCTTCTGAAGGAACTATTAGGCATGCTTCTTGATGTTGAATTTGAGTTGGCATAATACGCGGTTGGGAACCATATGGCATTAGTGGGTGAAACGCTTCATTATTGCAAACTTCATGAATACTTCCTTCGGAGAAGATGGCGGAAATTTGGAAGAATCCATCAGGACCTTCATATCTCTCATCATTTACTTTTTTCCAATGGGCTGGATATTGGAATTGAACATGATAGACAGAATTCATGTAGGTTTTTTTCAAAGGAGAAACCGATGATGGTGACCATTGCAGAGATGTAATAAATGCTCCTTCTACTAATCGAATCGGAACCGGATGATGAACATCAATCACCCACATTTCTCTAGAAGCTCCCGCATTATGACAACCCGATAGATAAGCGATTTTTCTGCCATCGGGTGACCATGTAACGGGCGTCGCAAAGCAATTTGAAATCGACCTCGTTTTATCATTCTCCCCCAGTCTTCCCGCATGTTTGATCATTGAAAAATATCCCCTGTCATCAAAAGCAGTCGCACTATAGGCGATCGCGGATGAATCAGGAGACCATACTGGAAAATAATTTTTCGCGAGCGGTCCTCCCCTTACTTCATATACGCTCCCTGTTAAAAGATTGACCGTATAAATGATTGAGATACTAACACCTGGAGTCGTATATAGGGCAAATAAACCGTCATGGGAAAGACGAACATGATTTAGACGCCCACCTTTATTCTGTGTCATTTGTCTTTTACCTGTTCCATCGATTCCAATACGAAAGAGTTGACTAATTCCAGATCTGTCAGGAGCCTGATACAGCAGTTCTCTTCCATTAGGAAGCCATCCAACATCAGATGCATCACGCTCATTTATTCTTTCTACTTGATGTGTAAAGATATTGTACAAAAAAATACCATCCTGTTTTGAGTACGCAAGTTTCTGACTATCTGGTGACCAATCTAAATAAACTCCTAGCCCACCTGCAAACTGGTCAATACGAGCAATACTACCATCTGTTAACCTCACCCTCACAATATAGAGAATCCCATCCCTCCCAACAAAAGCAATTCTTCTACTGTCAGGTGACCAAAAAGCTACCGAATAAGATTCACCTAAACCATTTGTAAGCTGTATATTTTCACCATTGATTGGATTATATAACCATAGATCATATGCTCCTCCACGGTTGGATGTATAGGCGATCAATCCGCGATCTCCAGGAGGTGCATATGGAATAATCAGCTTCATACCTGGAAAAATATTATTAGATGGGAGCTCGTTAACTGTTTTAAGAAGGTCGATGTTACTCTGTCCAGCCGTCATGACGTTATACCGCCTGGCGATTTGAAACAGTGTGTCCCCTGGTTGAACAACATAGTAAGGGACACCAGGAGGAACTTTTAACAACTGACCTACCCTAATCATATAAGGCGGATTCAGCCTATTTGCTTCAATAATAATACTTTCTGATATTCTAAAAAATTGAGCAACCTTATAAACAGTATCTCCCGGCTTTACAGTGATAGTATCAACACCTGATGGCATGGAGAGTTGTTGCCCGATATAAATGGTGTAAGGCGACATCAAATTGTTTGCCGCAATGATGGACTCGACGGGAATCTCCCAACGCTTGGCAATCTGATACAAAGTGTCCCCTTGACGGACTGTATAAAAAAGTTGCATCTAAATCCCTCCAACATCCCTATTCCTTTTGAAAAAATCACCGTTATTTTTATCCATTTACATACATCCATACTGAAACAGATTGTTTCCTTTATTCATATTCTCTTCTTTTTAAATATGCAGCTCCTCCTGCCTACATGCTATTCGCCCAATTTAAAATAGGTGCCAGGCGCCATCCAATTTCTGGATGGTGCCTGGCACCTGGTTTTTATTTAATAGTTAAACTTATTTAAAGAATCATGTGAATCTACACTCGCTCACAGCAGCGGCTATTTCTTCCAATGTAGCGCTTTGCTCCTCTGAAGCAACCGCTATATTTTGGATTCGTTCTACAGTATGAACAGAGATATCACGCATAGAATCCATAATTTCTAAAAACTTTCCAGCATCGTTCTTAACACTGCAACTCTAAAATATGGCGGCGTTTCTCTGCCGTACCGCAATATTTCTTCATAATATCTCTACCTATCTGCCCTTGGTATTTTGCTTCCTTCCCTTAATTTAGTCATCATTGTAGCTACTTTTTTCATGAAATTCCATCAAAATCCAATCGTCCAATCCATGTTTTATGGATTAAAACCGATTGTTACTAGTCTAATCATCTACGCTGCTATCAGTTTTTCCATGTCTAATGATCTCCTTACGATCTGATAGTTCATTCCATACAATTAGTTTATTCCTGATCTTTGGACTCTCATTACTCGTTCTATTAAAACTGCGTTGGAATCCAATCTATGTCATTGTTCTTTCTGGATTAGTAGGAGTTGTCTTGTATTCGTGAAAAGAAAACAGGTGCAAGGCACCTATTTATTATGACAAAATAAAAACCCCTCTGTT
>NZ_JAETXM010000080.1 GCF_024494465.1 Bacillus sp. V3B
AGGACTTCTGTACCTGTCGCAAGCTTTCGGTACAAAAAGCATTTGCTGAATGAAGTTAAAAAGACATATAACTCCCAAATCGAAACCTAGTGTTTCAATTTGGGAGTTTCTCCTTTATACATGTTCAAGTACCCTTAATATCTGTATAAAAGAGAAAAGAACTAAAGGCCATTCCTTATATGAAAATGACTTTTAATATAAATTTAAACACAGATAGATGAAGCAATTGAGCTAGATGGAAATGCAGTTGGTGCCATTGTTGGTGGAACCCTTCCAGTTGTAAATCCTAATGGATCAGCTGTGTCTACAACTATTCCAAAGGTTTGACCTGTTTTTAATGTGATTAATGTAAATTTCCCTACACAACCAACAGGGGTTAATCTTTGATCGGCAAATTGATAATTGGGTAAATATTGATAAGGATACAAGGGGTTGCTCTTCCTTTCGTACTAAATTTTTTTTACCACATAAACAAAATATGATTATTTAAACCAATGGTTCGTAAAGGTTAAGCCTAAAAAAACCTTCATAAAAATTCCTAGTCTTTTTCTTTCCAATTACAGTGTACATATTGTATTAACGGGTGCAAGAGTACAAGAATGGATTGCTGCGGCGATCCCTTTTTCTTATTCGACTAACTGGCAGTTATATACAGTATCAGCGAAAAAAGGTTGATAGAATGCATCCTTTATCTA
>NZ_JAETXM010000081.1 GCF_024494465.1 Bacillus sp. V3B
TGAGGTGACCCCTAAAAGTTAGAGTTGTATTATGCAGCTAATTGGCTGGCATGGATACGGTATTGAACCGGACTCATGCCTGCCAATTTTTGCTTTATGCGCTTGTTATTATAGTAAATGATATATTCTTCCAATCTCTTTTTTAATTCCTCAAATGAGCAGAGTGCTTCTCCGTAATACATTTCCTGTTTTAGTAATCCGAAAAAGTTCTCCATAGGGGAATTGTCTAAACAGTTTCCTTTTCGTGACATACTCTGGAACACCTTGTGTTTCGTTAGTGTTTTTATCCATTTATTATGTTGATAATGCCAACCTTGATCAGAGTGAACAGTGGTTCTATACTTTGATACCTTTACAATTTCTAAAGCTTCCTCGAGAGGTTTGAGAGCTAATTCTAGGGTTGGGTGCATACTTATCCCATACGAAAGAATTTCACCGTTGAACATATCCATAATTGGACTTAGATATAGTTTCACACCATCTGAGCACTTGAATTCTGTAATATCTGTTGTTAATTTTTGATGACACACACTTGTGTGAAAACGACGGTTGATTCGGTTCTTGGCAATAGTTCCGATAGTTCCTTTATAAGAACTATACTTTCTTGATTTTCTACTGAACTTCTCGCATTTGAGTCCAAGTTTATTCATGATGCGTTGAACCTTCTTGTGATTCACAATCAAAC
>NZ_JAETXM010000082.1 GCF_024494465.1 Bacillus sp. V3B
TCACAACAGCTGCGATCGTTGCTGCATTCGGGAACTTAGCAAGTGCTGAAATGGTGAAAGGCCTTGAATATATTATAGCTGTATTTACGGCAAGCATCACAATGGTCATTTTAACAACATTAGCAAACAAACTCCATATGAGATGGTTAAGTGAATGGTCACTTGGAATTGCCATCCTTTCTAGTTTAGTTGTAGGTTATTTTATCATTTAATGACAGGGAGGTAAAACCATGATTGTAAACGTAAAAAGTGAGACAAAAGTTAGAAATACTAGTGGTTCTGCGATGGAACAATTTCATATAAAGTCCCACTTCTGGGGGCGGTTAACAGTATGGGCGGCTATTATATTAAGCGTATCGTTACCGATAGTTCTTTCGTTCGTTCTCGGATATCACCCTGGTTGGAATGTTATTCTTAGTGGATTTCTTGCATATGCAGGAATTATTGCTGTGGTCTGGGTACTTGAACCAATCATGTATTACCCAATTTTAGGTGTATCAGGCACTTATATAAGTTTTCTAACAGGTAATATAGGAAATATGTGTTTACCATCTGCAGCCGCTGCACAAAATGCAATTGGAGCACAACCTGGTACAGAGAAAGGAGAGATCACTGCGACTCTTGCGATAGGTGCTGCATCATTAAT
>NZ_JAETXM010000083.1 GCF_024494465.1 Bacillus sp. V3B
TACGTTTTCCTATGTCGTTTGAACCTCCGGCTCAAAAAGGCTGCTCTAGAACGCTGTATAGCAACCATTAGGCGATCCCCGTCTGTCCAACGGTTAGAAGGCGTTTCCCTTCTTGGAGAATGTTCTTCGCAGCGTTTTCGTCACGATCATGAATGACACCGCACGAACAAGTCCATATACGAACCGATAAATCTTTTACCCTTTTATTTTTCTCTCCACAATGGGAGCACAATTGAGAACTCGGAAAATTCGCTCCTACAACGATGAATTGTTTTCCATACCACTTACATTTGTACTCAAGCATCCTACGAAACTCAGACCAAGATACCTCTGAAATGGCTTTAGCTAACTGGTGGTTTTTTAACATATTTTTCACACGAAGGTTTTCTAGGCAAATGACTTGGTTTTCGTTCACAAGCGAAGAAGACGTTTTGTGCAAAAAATCATTCCGTTGATTCACCATCTTTTCGTGAATTCTCGCTACTTTTTTCTTTTGTTTGTACCAATTGGAACTACCATATTGTCTTCTAGACAGGATTTGTTGAGCTTTTGCTAATTTTTCTTCTGTCTTTCTAAGCCATCTAGGATTGG
>NZ_JAETXM010000084.1 GCF_024494465.1 Bacillus sp. V3B
ATTGTGACGGTTATTCCGTTTGACACAGAAGAAGACGTACTTGATCAAGTGAATGATACGGAATATGGATTGAGCGCATCCATTTGGACAAATGATATGCGCCGTGGACATCGTATTGCCAAAGAAGTAGAAGCCGGAATTATTTGGGTAAATACATGGTTCCTTCGTGACCTTCGTACACCATTTGGCGGAATGAAAGCAAGCGGTATTGGCCGTGAAGGCGGAATGCACAGCTTTGAATTCTATTCAGAGTTATCTAATGTTTGTATTAAATTATAAGTTTCTTCTAATTTGCAAGCTCCGCCTTCTGAATATTTAAAACGTTTTTGGTATGATACGGTTCTTTGGAATCAGGATAGTATCGATTTTCTTGTGAAAACAGTTGACGAAGATCGAGTCGTTGCAGGATCGGATTATTCATTTGACTTATGTGTATGGTGTATGGTGTATGGCCTCCGAAAGAAATCAGTGATAAAGGGTCTCACTCTTTACTAGGTTATGCCGTAAATTGAACTACCCACCACTTAATTTCTGACGAAATTTGAAGTGGGGGATTCCTGCGAACTCCATTCTATCGAACAGATA
>NZ_JAETXM010000085.1 GCF_024494465.1 Bacillus sp. V3B
TTATGTTTAAGTACAAGCTGCCATCGAAGGCAGCTTTTCTTATTGTGCCACTAATAATTTGCATATCTTTAATGAGTGACTTATCATTCGGTTGTTCATATAATCGCGGTTGTGTTGTTATAAAGCTACATCTACTTATATTTGTCCGGATATAGTTTCTTTTATCTCAGTAATAATCCCTTCAATCGACGCTCGAAACAATGCTGGAAAAATATATCTTCTCTTCTTTAAAAAACTCTTTTATGAATGGTTGGGCTAGATTCCGTTTGAAGAAATCGGTATTGGAAAGAACTAATTGTAGAGAAAGCAGGCAATAGAAAACTAAGTCAGGTCATCTAAAGTCGCGCCATTTTGATCTAATAAATTAGCAAGAATAGAAGAATTTTCCTGATCCGCCTCCCACTGTACGACATCATCATACTCAAACAGTTGGAAGCTGTTAGGAAATTGTTCTTTCATATATTGAATGAAGGCTTCCGTGCTCCCTTTCCCACCTCGACGAAATTCCATCATGATTGCTCGAAACTTATGCGGAGGCAAATCCGTTTGAATATGGTATGAATTAGAAACAATTAG
>NZ_JAETXM010000086.1 GCF_024494465.1 Bacillus sp. V3B
TTTTCTTATTAAACTGTCCTGATCCGTTACTTTCTGTAGAGCTTACTAATTAAAATGGCGAAAGTAAAGCTTTACATGTATAAGATTTTAAAAATTTAATGCAACAAGCAGTGGAATATATGACTTATAAACGAATAGTGCATTCATGCACTTTGAAAGCATTTATGCACGCTAATAAGAGTATTAATATCGCAAGATTTATAATAAAGAACAATATATAAAAATAATCTATATATGATTTTTATACTTAATAAAGCATTACACTACATTTAAGTTCAATCCTTCTCAAATTCCTTTTATATCCCATCTTTACCATATGCATAAAGAAACGCTCCTCGTATAAATACTGGTCCATTTATATGTTTGCCATTTACATCAATTAGTTGCAGCGTTTCCTTTAAAATAATCTTGTCTTTAATTGTTTGAAAACGCATCATTTCATTGTATAAGAATCGACCTGTTTGACAATCCCACTTGCGTTAAGTCTTCTTATCTCTCGACAGGATTTGTTGAGCTTTTGCTAATTTTTCTTCTGTCTTTCTAAGCCATCTAGGATTGGCG
>NZ_JAETXM010000087.1 GCF_024494465.1 Bacillus sp. V3B
GGCAGGATACTTTAATATGGATATTAATTTTTAGAGTGGGGAGTGGATTAATTGCTTGTAGATTTATTTGGTAGCCTATTACAGGGAATACCTTCTAAGAAAAATATTTTAATCAATAAAAAAACCAAGTTATTAAGTCAAGAAGATTGGTATAAGGAATTTGTAAAAAAGAATGGGAATTTATTTATCTTCAATAAAGCCTTTAGAGACTTTATTTACAAAGAGGATATTGAAATTATTATAAAGGACAAAATAAAATTAGAAGCGTTTCAAGAACAGTTTAAACAAGTGCTAGTTAAAGAAGGTTTTTTATAAGTTATCTTTCTTGTGTTAACGGGTGCTTGAGTCCAATATATTCGGCTGCTGTGGCAGCCATTTTTTGTTGTTCAACTAAAGCACCCTTATATACAGTATCAGTGAAAAAAGGTTGATAGAATGCACCTTTTATCATTGTTTACATGTAACCATAGATAAGTGGTTAAGGACTTGACTTGGAGCCTCTATGGGTACGATTTGTCTTGCAAGGCTAAAGCTAAGGTTTCATCAGGCAA
>NZ_JAETXM010000088.1 GCF_024494465.1 Bacillus sp. V3B
TTATTGATTCAAAGGTAAAACTGGTGCCGGCCAGAGGACTTGAACCCCCAACCTACTGATTACAAGTCAGTTGCTCTACCAATTGAGCTAGGCCGGCATAATATTATTTAGTTTCCTAAATTATTATTGTCGTCTTGTGCTCCAAAACTCTTTGGTTTTTTCGTAAATTGTATCCTTTTCAGGATGCTGCGATTCTCTACAAATTGAGCTAGGTCATCTTAATGTAATATGGTGGAGGATGACGGGATCGAACCGCCGACCCTCTGCTTGTAAGGCAGATGCTCTCCCAGCTGAGCTAATCCTCCATTTTAAATAGCATGGCGGCGTCCTACTCTCACAGGGGGAGAACCCCCAACTACCATCGGCGCTGAGAAGCTTAACTTCCGTGTTCGGTATGGGAACGGGTGTGACCTTCTCGCTATCGTCACCAAACTATTTTTAAAGACATGTATTATTATACTATCTTTTTATTTTTTTTCAAGAGTTTTTTTAAAATTATTCTCTCAAAACTAGATAATGTAGAAGAAGAACGAGATACCGTTGTAATCCAATACC
>NZ_JAETXM010000089.1 GCF_024494465.1 Bacillus sp. V3B
GCACTTGTTTGAACATCAGCTGACCGTGGAATTCGCTCTTCTTGGTATTCTAAAAATGCTTGTTCAATATTTTCCCCATGTTTTTGAAGCATATCTGTTAAATAGGATGCATCTTCCAATGCTTGGCAAGCACCTTGTGCTAAGTATTGAAGCATGGGATGGGCAGCATCTCCTGTAAGTGCTATGCGGCCTTTTGTCCAATTGTCAATTGGATTACGATCATACATAGGCCAGCGACGTTGACGCTGAATGTAGGAAATACCTGTTTGAACCGCTTCACACGTTCCAGCGAATACTTGATCCATTTCCTCCGGTGTTCCCCATTGATCCGTTTTTTCAATTTCCGGGCTATATTGACTGCTTTTAAATACAACCACTTGGTTATAAAGCTCGCCTCTTCTAACAGGATATTGAACAAGATGCAGATCCGGTCCAATCCACATATATACATCATCAAGGTCCCCATGAGTCGTAATATCTTCAATCGGAATGGCACCACGATAGGC
>NZ_JAETXM010000009.1 GCF_024494465.1 Bacillus sp. V3B
CGTCTTTGTTTTGATAGCCACAACAAGAACATAGTTGACTAGAAGGAAAGTTTTTCGCTACTGTAACGACTTGTTTTCCATACCATTTTGCCTTGTATTTAATCATGGTTTTGAATTGTGACCAAGATACTTCACTGATGGCTTTTGCAAGGTTGTGATTCTTTAACATATTAGATACTGACAAATCCTCCATTCCGATGATGTCGTGGTTTTTGACAATTTCGGTAGAGATTTTATCCAAGTAATCTTTACGTGTATGGGCAATCTTTTCATGAATACGAGCCACTTTACGTTTGGCTTTGTACCAGTTCGCACCGCCTATGGTTCGTCTACTCATGATTCGCCCGGCTTTGGCTAACTTTTCTTCTAAGGCGCGGAAAAATTTTGGGTTTTTATAAGGGGGTGTTCCATCTGAAAGAATCGCAAAATCTTTGACACCTACATCAATGCCGACAGCCGAATTGGTTTTAGGTAATTCTACGACTTCTGTCTCCGTTCCTAAAGAAACAAAATATTTTCCAGAAGGATTACGTCTGATGGTAGCACTCAAAATTCGTCCTTCTACTTCACGACTTTTGGCAAAACGAACAAGTCCTAATTTGGGTAGTTTTATATAATGATCGACTACCGCAATATTTCCATTCGTATGCTTGGTTGTGTAAGACTGAACCTGATTCTTTTTAGACTTAAAATGGGGTTGTTTGTTTTGCTTTTTGTCATATCGCTCATAGACGTCACTTAGATTTTCAACAGACTTTTGCAAAGCAATACTATCTACTTCTTTTAAAAAGGGATAATGCTGCTTCAGTTCAGGAAGTGATTTAACGGTTTCATATTTATTTAAGCATTTGCCTTTCCAATGATTCATGGGAAGCTGACCATTCTGTTTCATTTCTTCTACGATCGACCAATAAGCGTCTTTTTCTTTTTGTTTGCCAAGAAAGAAGTTAAATACAAAACGAGAACAACCAATGGTCTTATTCATGAGCCCTGCTTGTTTTTGGTTAGGATACATACGAAACTGATAGGATTTGTTCACCAACATACGTTGACACCTCCTTGTTCCCTGCTTCTATTTTACCATTTTTATGAATATTATTCAAACGTTTGTTCTTGTTTTTACAAGAGAATTAACAAAGGGTGATTTGGAACTCATATGATGATTTTTTTCAAGTTAAGCAGAATATGTGCTCTCGAACAGTCGGACAATCGAGATGGCAAGAAAGCCATCCCTTGTCCGAAGGCGATTCATCCCCTCCCTACTCATTGGGCTAACTCCCTTCACATTCCTTGAGGAAGGGGTATTCTCGTCTATTTTAGATAAATGATCAAAAAACTCCTTTAAAAAAGCCCCTCATAGATCAATTGCACACCGACAATGATTAACACGATTCGCAAAAGGATAACAACTGTCTTACTAGGTAATTTCTGATTAATTTTCGGTCCTATTTTCCCGCCAAGCCATGCTCCTGGAATAAGTGCTAGTCCAAATATCCAATTGACATTACCCATATAAATATAGGCAATTGAACTCGTTGTCGAAGTTAAAAACAACAGTAGCATGGAAGTCGCAACTGCGGTATGTACTGGGAACCGAAATAACAGGATCAAAGTAGGTACCATTAAGGAACCACCACCAATTCCAAGAAGTCCCCCTAAAAAACCGACGATAAAGGCAATTATAATTCCTGTAATTGGTTGAAATCCATATGTTTGTTCATTTCCAAATGAATCCGTATATGTACTCCAAACCCCCTTATTTAAATTCCTTTTTAAAGGTTTAAATTTATCTTTAAACATAAGCACAAACGAGATAAAAATCATAAAAAAGCCAAACCAAAATGAAAAAGTATCTACATTCAGTTGTTTATTGACCCATGCCCCCAGGATTCCCGCAGGACCACCCCCAATAAAAAGGATCAATCCACTTTTGTAATCCACCGTTTTTTGCTTATAATAGGCAATCGTGGATGAAAGCCCTGCAAAAATAATGACGAGCAAAGAGGTTCCAGCAGCAATCTGTGGTGTTACTTCACTAATAAGAGAAGTAGATCCTCCCAAAAATAGCAACGCAGGAACAATAATAATACCACCACCAAGTCCAATGAGACTTCCAATCGTTCCTGCAAGTAAACCAAGAATTAACAATATAATAATTTCCATTTCTTCACCTTCTATGTAGGTGAGGTTACGCTCTTAAACCCTATAGAAAATGAGCAACCCAACCGTTATCTGTACGTATTAAGGATAGCTAATTCATTTACAAAAGTAAAATGGAACTGGATATACAGAAAATGAATCTTCAATTATAATCATGGCTCTCAAATGATCATTTTTTTAGAATAAATAAAGAAAAACCGCTTGCCAGTTCGGCAAGCGGTTTTGTAGAGCTATTTCAGAATCAATATTATCCGATTGAGCCTTCCATTTCGAACTTAATCAGACGGTTCATTTCTACCGCATATTCCATTGGAAGTTCTTTTGTAAATGGTTCAATAAAGCCCATAACAATCATTTCAGTGGCTTCTTGTTCTGAAACACCACGACTCATTAGATAGAATAATTGTTCTTCTGATACTTTCGATACTTTTGCTTCATGTTCAAGTGAGATATTATCATTCAAAATCTCATTATATGGAATCGTATCTGATGTTGATTGATTATCCATGATTAATGTATCACACTCGATGTTGGAACGTGCACCCTCTGCTTTACGACCAAAATGCACTTGTCCACGGTACGTTACTTTCCCACCATGTTTCGAAATCGATTTAGAAACAATCGTTGAAGAAGTGTTTGGTGCTAAGTGAATCATCTTTGCACCTGCATCTTGATGCTGTCCTTTACCAGCGATTGCAATAGAAAGTGTTAGGCCACGAGCACCTTCACCTTTCAAAATAACCGCTGGATATTTCATCGTTAATTTGGAACCGATATTCCCATCAATCCATTCCATCGTAGCATTTGCATCACACGTAGCACGTTTTGTTACAAGGTTGAATACATTATTCGCCCAGTTTTGAATCGTTGTATAGCGGCAATATGCATCTTTTTTAATAATAATCTCTACTACTGCACTATGCAGCGAGTTCGTTGTATAAACAGGAGCCGTACAGCCTTCAACATAATGCACAGATGCTCCCTCGTCTACAATAATGAGAGTACGTTCGAATTGTCCCATATTCTCTGAATTAATCCGGAAATACGCTTGTAACGGCGTATCTACCTTGACACCCTTAGGAACATAGATGAAAGATCCACCAGACCATACAGCAGAGTTTAATGCTGAAAATTTATTATCTGCCGGTGGGATGACCTTTCCAAAGTGCTCACGGAAAATGTCTTCATTTTCTCTAAGTGCTGAGTCCGTATCTTTAAATACGATTCCTAGGTCTTCCAAGTCTTCTTTCATGTTGTGATAAACCACTTCAGATTCATACTGGGCAGAAACACCTGCTAAATACTTTTGTTCTGCTTCAGGAATACCAAGTTTATCAAATGTTTGTTTAATTTCATCCGGAACTTCATCCCAGGATTTTTCGGATTTCTCAGATGGTTTTACGTAGTACGTAATTTCATCGAAATTGAGTGAAGACATATCCCCACCCCATTGTGGCATTGGCTTACTATAAAAAGTATCCAAAGATTTCAAACGAAAATCGAGCATCCACTGAGGTTCTTCTTTCATTTTTGAAATTTCTTCGACAATTTCCTTCGTTAATCCACGCTTAGATCGAAAAATGGAAACGTCTTTATCGGAAAAGCCATATTTATAATCACCGATTTCTGGCGCCTTTTTTGCCATTGTCGTATTCCTCCCTCTGTCCGCGAAAGTTACTTCCGCTTTTCATTTCAATCTAGAGCAAATGATTTACTCCTAAATTCCGGATGGTTACTGGCACTTACTTTTCATCTTCATGAAGAGCCTTCTCCATCGCTTTCCAAGCAAGTGTTGCACACTTGATTCGTGCTGGAAATTTACATACTCCTTGCAATGCTTCAATATCACCGAGATCAAGGTCTTCGTCTACTTCGATATCTTTTCCTTGCATCATATCCGAAAACATATGGGCAAGCTTTAAAGCTTCGTCAATCGGTTTCCCTTTAATCACCTGTGTCATCATAGAAGCCGATGACATGGAAATCGAACAACCTTCACCTTCAAATTTCGCATCAACAACCAAGTCATTTTCCACCTTCATGGTAAGCTGAATACGATCACCACAGGTAGGGTTATTCATGTTAATTGTTAAACTATTATCTTCAATAACCCCTCTATTTCGGGGATTTTTATAATGGTCCATAATTACTTGCCTATAAAGGGTATCTAAATTATTAGAAGACATCGCTGAAATACTCCTTTGTTTTCACGAGTCCTTCCACAAGCTTATCAATATCCTCTTCTGAATTATAGAGATAGAAACTTGCTCGAGCAGTCGCAGAAACATCTAGCCATTTCATTAATGGTTGAGCACAATGGTGACCCGCTCTAACAGCAATCCCTTCTGTATCAAGGACAGTTGCAACATCATGTGGATGGACATCGGATAAATTAAATGTGACGACCCCCGCACGTTTTTCTGCTTCTTTTGGTCCGTAAATCGTCATTCCTTCAATGGTAGACATTCTTTCAAGTGCATGAGCAGCTAGCTTATGCTCATGTTCAAGAATGTTGTCTAATCCTATTTCTTGTAAAAAATCAATAGCTGCACCTAAACCTATCGCACCTGCAATAATAGGCGTTCCACCTTCAAATTTCCACGGAAGCTCTTTCCATGTTGATTCATAAAGACCAACAAAATCAATCATTTCACCGCCAAATTCAACAGGCTCCATGTTTTCAAGTAGATGTTTTTTTCCATATAATACGCCGATTCCAGTTGGACCGCACATTTTATGACCGGAAAAACCAAGAAAATCACAATCTAAATCTTGCACATCAATATTCAAATGCGGAGCACCTTGAGCACCATCTACGACCATCACTGCTCCGTTTTCATGAGCAATTTTGGCAATTTCCTTAATGGGATTAATCACACCAAGAACATTCGAAACGAGCGTAGTAGCGACAATTTTTGTATTTGGCGTAATGGTCGCACGCACATCTTCTAATGACAATGAACCATCTTCTTGAAGAGGAAAATACTTCAATGTCGCTCCCGTAGATTTAGCCACTTGCTGCCATGGTATTATATTACTATGATGCTCCATGTATGTGATAATAATTTCATCACCTTCACGAAGGTTCGCTGTTCCGAAACTAGAGGCAACCATATTAAGTGCCGTTGTCGTTCCTCTTGTAAAAATAACTTCTTCAATCGATTTAGCATGAATGAATTTTCGTACTTTTTCACGTGCACCTTCATATCCATCCGTTGCTCTTGTACCAAGGGTGTGTACGCCACGGTGAACATTTGAATTAATCTGACGGTAATAATCAGATACCGCTTCGATCACTTGAACTGGTTTTTGTGACGTAGCAGCACTATCAAGATAAACTAAGGGATTTCCGTTCACTTCTTGATTTAATATAGGAAATAATTGGCGAATTTCTTTTGCATCCATCACTTAACTTTCCTTTCAATCACGTCAACCAGTTGTTTTTTAACCCCTTCTATCGGCAATTGGTCCACAACAGGTGCTAAGAATCCATGAATGACAAGACGTTCTGCTTCTTTCTGCGAAATCCCACGACTCATTAAATAGTACAGTTGCACTGGATCTACCCGTCCAACAGACGCGGCATGCCCTGCTACAACATCGTCCTCATCAATAAGTAAAATAGGGTTAGCATCCCCACGTGCCTTTTCACTTAACATTAACAAACGTGACTCTTGTTCGGCATTTGACTTCGATGCACCATGTTCGATTTTACCAATTCCGTTAAAGATAGATGTGGCACTTTCCTTCATAACTCCACGTTTCAAAATATTAGCTGTTGTATTTTTTCCAAAGTGGACAATTTGTGTTGTGAAGTTTTGTTTCTGCTCACCACGTCCAACCACAACCGTTTTCGAATCTGCGGAAGAACCATCACCAACTAGGTTTGTCGTATTTTCTGATACCGTATCTCCATCGTTCATTAAACCAAGTGACCAGCCAATGCGAGCATCCTTCTCCGTTATTCCACGACGGTTCACATATGTCGTAATTCCTTTAGCAAGATGATCCACTGCCCCGTACTGCACTCGTGAATTCGCGTTTGCGATGACTTCTGTCACAATATTAAAAACGTTATCAGTTGATTCAACAGTTGAAATATAATTTTCTACATACGTAACAGAACTGTTTTCTTCGGCTACAATCAATACATGGTTAAACATATTTGTTTCTTCATCATCATGAAGAAATACTGCTTGGATTGGCTCTTTCAGTTCTACATTCTTCGGAACATATAAAAAAGAGCCCCCGTTTATTAGTGCCGCATGTAAAGCAGTTAGTTTGTGCTCATCCACTTTGACAGCATTCGTCATAAAATACTTTTGTAGTAAATCGCCATGTTCACGAGCTGCTGTAAATATATCAGTAAAAACAGCTCCACTTTCTTGTAATTCCTTTGAAACAGATAATAGTGTTGGACGGTTATTGCGTTGAATATATAGTGATTGATTATTTTCTTTTACATTAATCAATTCTTTTACTGCATCAGGTACATCATTAAAAGAAGAGAAATCTTCACTTTTTACAATATGCTTTTCTATTTGAGAAAAGTTCCATTTATCAATCTTTGTTTTATCTGCCTTTGGTAAAGGAAGATCCGAGGCTTTTTCGAACGCATGAATACGTAGATCCGTTAACCAGCCTGGTTCGCCCATTTCTTTTGAAAAAGAGCTTATATACTCTTTTTCAAAAGGTTTTTTAATTTCTGTTGTCATCATCTAATCCTCCTAACTTTACGCTTCTTGACCGACTGTTTCGTCTTCAATTCCGAGCTCTTGTTTAATCCAGTCATATCCTTCTGCTTCTAATTTTTGTGCAAGTTCAGAACCACCAGATTTAACAATTCGGCCCTGCATCATCACGTGCACTTGGTCAGGAGTGATATAGTTTAAAAGACGTTGATAGTGTGTAATCATTAAGCAGCCGAAATCTTCTCCACGCATTTCATTGATTCCTTTTGAAACCACTTTTAATGCATCAATATCAAGTCCTGAATCAATTTCATCTAGAATAGCTATTTTCGGTTGAAGCATCATTAACTGTAAGATTTCATTGCGTTTCTTTTCTCCACCTGAAAAACCTTCATTTAAATAGCGTTGTGCCATATCTGGATCCATCTCAAGATGTTCCATTTTTTTGTCCATTTCACGGATGAATTTCATCAACGAGATTTCATTTCCTTCTTCACGGCGGCTATTAATTGATGAACGTAAAAAGTCAGCGTTCGTTACCCCACTAATTTCACTTGGATATTGCATCGCAAGAAAAAGGCCTGCACGAGCACGTTCATCCACTTCCATTTCAAGTACGTTTTTACCGTCCAATGTGATGCTACCTTGTGTTACTGTATATTTTGGATGCCCCATAATTGCTGAAGATAAAGTCGATTTTCCGGTTCCATTTGGTCCCATAATCGCATGGATTTCTCCACCTTTAATCTCAAGGTTAACCCCTTTTAAAATTTCTTTATCTTCGATTGAGACATGTAAGTCTTTTACGGTTAGTACAGATCCTGCCATAATTGTTTACCCTCCAAAAAAAAATTTGTATCTTGTCGGTATTAAAACCGGCTATTCTTATTCTCATTCTATTCTCACTACAATCTTATACTAAATGAGAGATGTTAGCAACACTTATGCAGTAATAATGAGCTTTTCAAACAAAAACATTTAGAAAGTCCCCCTGTGCTGTATTGAGAATGTATTTATAAATTATTTCATACGAATATTGAAGTGCGAGCTCGAATCACATTTAGTATGCTGCAACAAGCACAATTGTATTTCTTTATATTGTCCTTCCAAGTACTCTCAGGCAGTAGTCATCCTAAATATCTTTTTATCAGCAACTTTTCTTATTGAACTGCCCATTACCTAAAGTTACTTTTTTTTATTCCCAATCAAGACTAACTTTTATTTATGATTTTAACAAGTTTAGATAAAAAAGATTGAATAGAGAATATGGAAAAATCCATGGATCCTCCCACCGAATAGTGGAAAAACCCATGGCTTTACATTTCTAACATTATTCAGTGACTGGAACGACAGCACCATTATATTTTTCAAGAATCCAATCTTGAATCTCCTTTGAATGCAATACCTCAACAAGCGTTTTGATTTCTTCTTTACTTTCATCTTCACTGCGAACAGCAATGATATTTATATATGGATTATTCTCCGTATCTTCAAGAGCAATTGAATCTTCAATCGGATTAATACCATACTCCATCGCATAGTTTGAATTAATGATAACAATATCACCTTCGCCATTATCATAAATTTCAGGAAGTAACTTTGCTTCATAATTTGGATCAAAGTCTAAGTTCTTCTTATTTTCAGCAATATCCTCTATCGTAGCACTTTCTTTATCTACTCCGTCTTTTAAAGTGATTAGTCCTTCTTTTTCAAGGAGCGATAGTACACGACCATGGTCAGCAACAGAGCTACTAAGAATAACTTTTGCTTTATCTGGAAGTTCATCTAATGTTTTATATTTTTTCGAATAAATCCCAATTGGCTCAAAATGAATACCGCCCGCGTTGACGAAATCATATTCATGATCTTTCTTTTGACCTTCAAAGTATTGAATATGTTGGAAATAATTTGCATCAAGATCCTTGGATTCTAATGCTTGGTTTGGAAGCACATAATCTGTAAATGTTTCAATTTCTAGCTCAATACCCTTTTCTTCTAACAATGGTTTGGCTTCTTCAAGAATTTCAGCATGGGGCACATTCGTTGCACCTATGACAAGTTTATTATCGTCTGATCCTCCGCCACATGCAGTCAGAAAAAGAACGAATGAAAGTGAAAATAATAGTGATAACCATTTTTTCATTTTGACAACTCCTTATCTTTTATCTATTTTGTTGGTTATAATATCTCCAATAAATTGGATGATAAATACAATAATAAGAACAATAATCGTAGCCATTAAGGTCACATCAAAGCGATTACGTTGAAAACCGTCTAGGAAGGCTAAGTTTCCAAGTCCACCCGCACCAATAACACCAGCCATCGCTGTAAAACCAACCAACGAAATAGCTGTAACGGTAATACCAGAAACAAGTGCTGGTAGTGATTCTGGTATTAGGACTTTCCAAATAATTGTGCTCGTTTTTGCTCCCATTGATCTCGCTGCTTCGATAACTCCTTTATCAATTTCCCTTAGCCCAATTTCAACCATTCGGGCATAAAATGGGGCAGATCCGATAATTAAGGCAGGCAATGCAGCATTCTCACCAATCATCGTTCCAAATATAAATTTCGTAAACGGAATCAATAATACAATTAGTATGATAAACGGAATTGAACGAAATATGTTCACAAATGCACTAATTACTTTATTAGTAAAATGGTTTTGCCACATATTTCCTTTAGTTGTAAGAAATAGCAGTAAACCTAGAATAATACCAAAAATAAAAGTAGCTAGCGTGGAAATCCCTGTCATATATAAGGTCTCATTCGTTGCTTCCCACATTTTTTCCCAATTCACATTCGGAAACCATTGATTAAGCATTCGAAATCACCTCCACTCCCACTTGCTGAGCTTGGATAAATTCAATTGCTTTTGAAACTTCACTGTTTTCACCATCAAGGTGAATAAATAACGTCCCATATGCACCATTTTGGGTTTGTGATATTTTCCCTTGAAGAATATTAACCGTAATATCATAGTTTCGAATGAGATTCGTCATTAGCGGCTTCTCCGCTCCTTCACCGACAAAGGAAAGCTGAACTACTTGACCAGACGGATACAGTCCAAGTAAATGTTCGATCGTTTCGATTGTTTCCTCGGGTTCTGTCACTTGTTGAACAAATCGTTTCGTGATAGGCTGCTGTGGATTTTTGAACACGTCCAAAACAGGACCCATTTCGACCACTTCCCCGCCCTCCATGACAGCAACACGATGACAAATCTTGCGAATTACATGCATTTCATGTGTAATTAATACGATTGTTAATCCTAGTCTTTTATTGATATCAACTAGAAGTTCTAAAATGGAATCAGTTGTTTGTGGATCAAGCGCTGAAGTTGCTTCATCACATAATAAAACCTTCGGATTATTGGCAAGAGCTCTAGCAATCCCAACCCGTTGCTTTTGACCCCCACTGAGCTGTGCGGGATAGGCATCTTCTCTTCCTTGAAGTCCAACCAACTGAATAAGCTCGTCCACTCTTTTCATTCTCTGTTTTTTCGGTACACCTGCAATTTCAAGAGGAAAAGCAATATTATCCCTCACGGTTCTTGACCATAACAAGTTAAAATGTTGGAAGATCATACTAATTTCTTGACGCGCTTCTCTTAACTCCGCCCCTTTTATATGCGACACTTGTTTATGAGCCACGGTCACCGAACCATCTGTTGGGATTTCAAGTCCATTTAACATCCTAATCAATGTACTTTTCCCTGCACCACTGTATCCGATAACGCCAAATATTTCTCCACCTGTTACTTCAAGGTTTACATCCGTGACGGCTGTTACTTCACCCTTCTTGGTAGAAAATATCTTTTTCACATTCTTGATTGTAATCATCGTGATACGTTCACCCTCTTTACTATCCATTTAAGAATCTACTTCTAGAACCTGCAAGTTTATTTTTTTCATAAAAATAAATGCCTTTCCGCATATGAGCAGAAAGGCATAATGATTAGCAAGCCTTTCTCTCATCTGTCAAAGCTCATAAGCTTTGTGTGAATTGGCACCGTGTCAATTGATTATTGACGGTTGCCGGGTTTCATCGGGCACATCCCTCCACCTCTCTTGATAAGAGTAAAAAATATTTATTCAATTTAATAGAAGAATACCTAACATTTCAATTCTAAAAGTCATAATATTATTGTATGATAATTACGATTGATATCGTAACATGGACAGTAAAACGTGTCAACGATACAATTCATATTTTAATATAATAAAATAATACTAATTTCTTCCTATTATAATAGAAATTTATCCTAAAGTGAGGCCACTCCTGTTGCTTTATGAATGGCTTGTTCTAAGTCCTCAATTAAATCTTCAACATTTTCAATTCCAACTGAAAGTCTAATTAAATCTTCTCCAACACCTGCAGCTTTCAAGCCTTCTGCATCCAATTGTTGATGAGTTGTACTGGCAGGATGAATGATCAAACTTTTTGCATCGCCAACGTTGGCCACATGTGCCCATAGTTCAATATTATCAATCAACTTTGCTCCAGCTTCTCTTCCACCTTTTATACCAAACACAATCATGGAACCTGCACCTTTTGGTAAATACTTATTCACTAACACTTTATCTGGATTCTTTTCACTTCCAGGATATAGAACCCACTCGACAGCCTGATGTTTCTCTAAATACTGGACTACTTTCACAGCGTTTGCCACATGTTCCTTCATTCTAACATGTAATGTTTCAAGGCCTAGTACAAATTGGAAAGCATTTTGTGGACTTAATGCAGGACCTAAATCACGTAATAGTTGGACACGAGCCTTTACGATATAAGCAGCAGCACCTAACGCTTCACTATAAACAAGGTCATGATAACTAGCATCCGGCTCTGTGAACCCAGGGAATTTTGATGAATTCCAATCAAATTCACCACCATCAACGATGATACCGCCTGTGCTTGTCCCATTACCAAGCAACCATTTCGTTGCTGAATGCACAACAATATCTGCTCCAAATTCGATTGGACGACAAAGATATGGTGTAGCAAATGTATTGTCGATAATAAGTGGAACCCCTGAAGCGTGAGCAATACTTGCTACTTTTTCTATATCAAGAACCTTCAAACTTGGATTTCCAATCGTTTCAGCAAAAATAGCCTTTGTTTTATCTGTGATCGCTGAACGGAAATTTTCCGGATCAACAGGATCAATAAATTTAACATTGATTCCGTATTTTGGAAGAGTTACAGCGAATAGATTATAAGTACCTCCATATAAATTAGAAGCAGCAACAATTTCATCACCTGCTTCAGCAATATTTAAAATAGCAAGGGTAATTGCAGCCATCCCACTTGAAACAGCAAGTGCTCCTACCCCACCTTCTAATAAAGCAACTCTTTCTTCAAATACGGTTGTAGTAGGGTTATGAATACGCGTATAAATATAGCCAGGTTCAGCCAATCCAAATAAATTTGCAGCATGTTCTGTGTTTTTAAATTGATAGGCATTGTTTTGATAAATTGGTACTGCTCTTGCACCTGTGACAGGATCTGGTTGTAGTCCACCATGGACACCTAACGTTTCAATTCGATAGTTTTTTTCTTTTTCTGACATCCTTATCTCTCCTTTATTTTTGGCTTTGTTAAACAGTAATACTTATAATTTAAAAGCCTTTGGTGTACGCGACAGAATAAAACGCATGGCCACATACACCAAAGGCCATCGTTAAACAATAACCATTAACACAGCCTTATTTTTAGTAGAAGAAACAAAAAAAGCCTTCTTTACAGAAAGAAGGGGATTTGTCGTCTCTTCTTATCTGTCAGAGCTATTCACTCTGCTGGATTTAGCACCGTGTTTCCTCGGTTGCTGGGCTTCTTCGGGCCAGTCCCTCCACCGCTCTTGATAAGAACCTATTCAATTCACTAGTCTAATTTTACCATATTGTTGAAATAGGTATCCATTTCATTTATGACATTTATGTGTTAACTTTTCATAAACAAATTTGGTTTTGCTAAATAAAATAGAGATTCTAGGAGAAGAAGTTCTCGGTATGAACATGTCGTCGATAACTCTCGTTTTTTCACTGCTTCCCTTAGCTTTTGTTCCCCTAATAGGATAGAAAGAAACAATTCCTCTTTTCCTTCTATTACTTTTGCAGCACATTCATTCGTTGCTTTTTCATCTAACAAAATATGTCCATTCTCAATTTTTAAGAGAATATCGCTCTTTTCAATTTTAATATAGAATGAAAAACAAAGTTCTCTCATCAGTAACTGAAGATTCTTTTTGCGATTAATTTCCATAACCCATAATTTTATTAGCTTAACCATGTAAAGCCCCCATCCTCATTTCCCTATTTATATATATTCACTTATAAGGCGGAGGATTCCTACCTTAGGAATACAAATACTTTCCTCTTAATCCTTCAAAAAGCAACAATTATAGTTAAGTATTGTCGTTATTTCCTGAGAAATATGTCATGAAGTAGGGTGTTGCCGCTATCAAGTTGAGAAGACAAAAAAAAGAGTATAAGCATTTTCGCTTTACTCCCATCAATTTAAGGTTGATTTTATTTTTTCGACTAAATAAGGTACTGATTGAAAAGCATAAAGTTTGTCTGTTATCCTTCCATTGTCTAGAAAAACTAAACATGGGACACTTTCAACAGCCCACTCTTCTGCTAAATCACGCATGTAATTTAAATTGATTCTTCCAACCGTTATGTTCGGTAGAAGCTCTTCTACAATTGTTAACATTTTCCCTGACACTTGGCATGTTCCGCAAAAAGGTGTATATAGGTAGATGAAGCCTGATTCTTTTTGATCAATAAAATGTTCTAATTCCTCTCTATTCCAATCACTCATTTTCTTACCCTCTATCTAAATATTCGGTATAAATTTCAATATCAGCCCCGAGTAAAATGGTGGCTAAATGATACTTCGGCGCACTCGCTACTTCTCGGTACATTTTATCAATATAAAGATGTGTTGCTAGAGGAAATTCTCTTTTTAATTGCTTTCGTAGTTTCTCTCCAGATTCATCCGTATCGACTAAAATATAGACATCTTTATCAAATAAAGTATCGATCCATTCATCCAAGCGCGTGATACTAATCGTTCCGTTAGTACAAATAATATCAATCGGTTCTTTCACAATCGTCTTCACTTTTCTCTTATCCGAAGTCCCCTCGACTATGATAACCTTCTCTTGATCTAAAATTTCCATCCCTCCCTTAAACACAGAAAGCGCCTATAGGCGCTTTCTAATCAAACTTAATCTTCTTTCGTCATTTCTTCATATTGTTCAGCAGACATTAATTTATCGAATTCTGATTGATCAGCTGGTTCAACAACTACCATCCATGCTTTCTCATAAGGAGATTCGTTAACAAATTGTGGATCGTCATTCAAGTCTTCATTGACTTCTACAATTTTACCACTGATTGGGGCGTATAATTCAGACACAGTTTTTACTGATTCAACACTACCAAATGGTTCATCCGCTTTTAATTCGTCTCCTACTTCCGGTAGTTCAACGAAAACGATATCGCCAAGTTCATGTTGAGCAAAATCTGTAATCCCAACGCGCACTTTATCCCCTTCTACTTTTACCCACTCATGTTCTTCAGAATAACGTAATTCTTTTGGTGTACTCATTCTTATCCCTCCAAATTTTTAAAATTAAGGCTATGTTAATGATTCATGTTGAAAATTTGCCTTTGGTGTATGCGTTCATGTATTTTTATTCCATGGAATCACTTAATGGACGCGTATACCAAAGGCATTTAAAGCATCAACAATATTGTTTAACAAAGCCAAATTTAAAGATATTTTCATCCCTTTAAATTGTTTTGTTCTTGTGCCTTATACCCACGTGTTCTCAAAAGCTTCTTCCTTAAAACCAACTGTTACTCTTTTAGAATCCGTTACAATTGGACGCTTGATCAACATCCCGTCTGAGGCCAATAAACCGAGTAACTCTTCATCTGTCGCATCCTTTATGCGATCTTTCAAACCAAGATCTCGATATCTCTGACCACTTGTGTTAAAAAATTTCTTAATCTCAAGACCACTGTTTTTGTACAGGTCTTCTAGCTCAGTTCGAGACGGTGGGTTTTCTACAATATGTACTTCATCATACGATAATTCGTGGTCTTCAAGCCACTTTTTTGCTTTTCGGCAGGTCCCGCATTTAGGATACCAATAAAAAGTCAACGCCAACTCATCACCTCATTATTAGCTTGTCCAACTTCAATAGCATTCTAACATATTATGCTACAAAATCGAAAGGCTCTTACTCAACTACATTATATTATTCGACTATTATCAAAGATATCCTTCCTATGAAAGAAAATAATAAACAATTCCTTTATCTATGTAGACGTTGTTAAACAACAGGATTGATGCTTTAAAAGCCTTTTGTGCGTTTGCAATCATTATGTTACTTATGCATACACCAAAGGGCCATTTTGCAGATAATCCTGATTAACACAGTCATTATGAAAGAAGGGGCTGACTGAAAATGAGCATTGTTCGACTCCACAAAGTCAAGTGTAGTATCAATTCACTTCATACAACTCTAAGTTCGTGGTAGTCAAACTCCTTTTGAGTCAGCCATTATTTCTTAGACAGTAAAACGTTCTGTATCAATCAGTTTCAATGATGCTTCTCGTTTTTTTGCAATAATGTTTATTGGTGTATATCGGGTAAACTTGCGAAGAGCAGACAACATAATACGAAGCGTATCACCTTGTTCAACTGCAATGAGTGTTTCCTTTGCATCCTGTTCAATTTCCCCAAAAGCTTCTTGGCAAAAAATTTGTGTATATAATAGTTTTTGTTTACTCTTTTCGATCCCTAGTCTTGATACCGCTTTTTCGGTTCGTAGAACAACAGATTCCATAGCATAGACATTCGAAATAATATCTGCAATATTTACTAATATTTCCTGCTCTTGCTCTATTAATTTTCCATACTTTTGTGCAGTCAACCCTATAGCTAGAAGTCCGATTTTCTTGGCATTTCCAACTAAATATTTTTCCTGTGCCAACGGTTCATCCCCTGGCTCTTGTGGCATAAACATCATTAAATCTCCCTGTAACGCTTGGGCTTTTTGCAAAAGAGGAAGTTCGCCTTTCATTGCTTTACGCAAAAAAGTAGCTGGAACTAATAAACGATTAATCTCATTTGTTCCTTCAAAAATACGATTAATCCTCGAATCACGGTACATTCGCTCGATTTCATACTCGGCCATAAACCCATATCCACCGTGAAGTTGAACGCCTTCATCAACAATATAATCAAGTACTTCTGTAATGAAAAATTTATTTAATGAACATTCAATGGCATATTCAGCAATGGATGAGGCTACCTCTTTTCCATCATTCACTTCCTCCGTAGATAGCTTGTTCATTCGGTCTTCAAACAATCCGACTGTCCGATAAACAGAACTTTCAGCTGCATATAATTTGGCTGCCATTGTCGCGAGCTTTTCTTTTGTTAAATTGAACTGGGATATAGGTGTTTTAAACTGTTGACGCTGATTCGCATATTGAACAGTTACCTCAAACGCCCGCTTACAAGCTCCAACTGCCCCAATTCCTAATTTATATCGGCCTATATTCAATATATTAAACGCAATAACATGGCCTCTCCCATATTCACCAAGAAGATTTTCTTTTGGAATCTCTGCATCTTGAAAAATAAGTGTCCTTGTTGATGAACTTTTAATTCCCATTTTCTTTTCTTCCACTCCGGTTGAAACACCAGGAAATTCTCTTTCCACAATAAAAGCCGAAAAATGCTGCCCATCAATTTTGGCGTACACAATAAAGACATCTGCAAAGGCAGAATTGGTAATCCATTGTTTCTCACCGTTTAAAATATAATGTGTCCCTTCCTCATTTAGCGTTGCTATTGTTTTGGCACCAAGTGCATCAGAACCAGAGCTAGGTTCTGTTAATGCATACGCAGCAATTTTTTCTCCTGTTGCGAGTTCAGGCAAATATTTTTGCTTTTGCACCTCATTTCCGAACAAAACAATGGGAAGGGTACCGATCCCGACATGTGCTCCATGTGTAATGGAAAAACCGCCTGCACGGGACATTTTTTCCGTAATAAGAGCAGAGCTCACTTTATCAAGCCCTAGTCCACCGTATTCCTCTGGAACATCTGCACCTAGTAGTCCTAGCTCGCCTGCTTCTTTTAAAAGTTTTACAGAGCGTTCAAATTCTTGATTTTCTAAATATTCTACTTCAGGAAGGACTCGATTTATGACAAACTCTTCCGTCGTTTTGGCGATCATTTTATGTTCGGCACTATAATCTTCTGGAGTAAACACCTGTTTACAAGAAACATCATCAACTAAAAAACTTCCACCCTTCGTAACTGAATTCGTTTGATTGGACATTTCTTTTCCTCCCTTTCTAGACTAGTTCAAATACTCCTGCAGCACCCATTCCTCCGCCAATGCACATCGTAACCATGCCAAACTGTACTTGCCGACGTTTCATCTCATGCAATAAGGTTAACGTTAACTTTGCCCCTGTACAGCCAAGCGGATGTCCTAAGGCAATTCCACCTCCATTCACATTTACCTTTTCTTCGTTCAACCCTAGTTCGCGGATTACCTGTAAGGACTGAGCAGCGAAGGCTTCATTTAATTCAATTAAACCGACATCTGCGAGCTGTAAGCCTGCTAACTTTAACGCTTTTGGAACAGCAACCACTGGACCCACTCCCATTATTTCTGGCGGAACCCCTCCCACAGCAAACGATCTAAATTTAGCTAGTGGCTTTAACCCTAGTGATTCTGCTTTTTCACGATCCATGACCATCACGGCAGCTGCCCCGTCACTCATTTGTGAGGAATTTCCCGCTGTTACAGTCCCATTAACGGAAAATGCCGGTTTTAATTTTGCAAGAGTTTCCCGATTTGTATCAGGTCGAACTCCCTCATCCAAGGTGAATGAAAGGGTCGTTTCGCTAAGCTTGTAATCCTTTTCAACTGAGCGTCGCACCACTTCTACGGGTACGATTTCATCAACAAATTTCCCTTCCCCAATGGCTTTTGCTGCTTTTTGATGACTTGAGACCGCAAAACTATCCTGTTCTTCTCTTGATAGGCTATACCTTGTAGCTATTTCTTCTGCTGTATGCCCCATGCTCATATAATATTCAGGTGCCTGTTCAGCCAACTTTACATTGGGTCGAACAACATGCCCCATCATGGGGACAAGGCTCATCGATTCCGCTCCACCGGCAATAATCGCATCTGCATGACCTAACATGATTTTTTCCGCACCATAGGCAATGGCTTGAAGACCGGAAGAACAGTAGCGGTTAATCGTAATGGCAGGAACCGTGTGCGGGAGACCAGCTAAAGCCCCAATTTGACGAGCCATATTCATGCCTTGTTCTGCTTCAGGCATGGCGCACCCCATAATTAAATCATCAATATTCCCTTCATAACCCCTGGCACGTTTAAGCGTCTCTTTTACAACTAACGCACCTAAATCATCTGGTCTGACGGTTGCAAGTGTCCCTTTTTGGGCCTTACCTACCGGAGTTCGAGCACCAGCAACAATGACGGCTTCGTTCATTTAGATGACTCCTTTCTATGTTAGATAGATCCCTTTGAAGATAGAAAGATGAGGGATTTTATCGAAAATCGATGAATTGGGATTTTCGATTAGAAAATAACCATTTTTGATCAGAAATTATCTTTATACTCATTTTCGCCACTGTTTTTCTTGTCAGATCCAAGTATCAGCCTAATTACGTAAAGGTTTTCCCTTCAAAAGCATATGTTGCATGCGTTCTTGCGACTTCGGTTCAGCCACTAAGCTTAAAAAGGCCTCTCTTTCCAAATCAAGCAAATATTGCTCCTCTACTTCTGTTCCAAAAGGTACTTTTCCACCTGCAATCACATACGCTAATTTTTTCGCTATCTTCAAGTCATGTTCAGAAATATAGCCTGAATTTCGCATCGACTGGGCAGCAAGCAACAATGTGGCATAGCCCGTTTCACCTACAACAGGAATTTTTCGTTTAATTGGTGGCCGGTAGCCATTTTGATACAGGCTTAGCACCTTTTGCTTGGCATCATAGAGTAAATGATCCCCATTCACACTAATTCCATCTGCCGGATTCAAGTAATCATTTTCTCGTGCTTCTGCACCTGAAGTCGAAACTTTCGCCATGGCAACTAATTCAAAAACTTTATTAGCCACCTTTTGCAAATCACACTCGACCGCTCCGGACATCGTGTCTAGATGCTTTACATAAAGCTCTTTGTTTCCCCCACCACCTGGTATAAGCCCAACACCTGTTTCAACGAGTCCAATATATGTTTCCATCGATGCTTGGATATGTGCTGCTGGCAAGCAAACTTCAGCACCTCCTCCAAGAGTCATGGCAAACGGTGCGACTACAACAGGTCTACTACTATATTTTATTTTCATCATTGCCTGCTGAAAGGTCTTGACCGTTAAATCAAGCTCAAATAAGTTATCATCCTGTGCTTCCATTAAAATCATCGCTAAATTCGCTCCCACACAAAAATTCTTACCCTGATTTCCAATCACAAGTCCTTTATAATTTTCCTCCACTACATCGACAGCGTATTGGATCATTTGCAAAATATCCGGCCCAATTGCATTGTTCGGGGAATGGAACTCTAATAAAGCGACATCATCCCCAATATCGATCAAGCTAGCACCACTATTTTTCTTAATCACACCTTTTTGCTGCTTTATTTCTCGCAAATTTAGCACCTTTGGATTTCTTTCAATTAAGTGATATTCCTCTTTATCGTAAAAATACCGTTTACCCGCATCTTCTTTATAAAAAGAGGAATAGCCTTGTTCTAGCATTTCTTTTACCCAAAATGGTAAATCTACATTGTTTTCTTCAAGCTTCTTAACGGATCGTTCTAAGCCAATCGCATCCCATAATTCAAAAGGGCCTAGCTCCCAACCAAACCCCCATTTCATGGCCTGATCAATTGCAACAATATCATCCGCAATTTCACCTAACCTTTGGGCTGAATAGACCATAACAGGAGTTAGAATATTCCATAGTAAATTTCCAGCCTTATCCTCACTATATAGAAGCGTTTCCATTTTTTTCGACCACTCTTTTTCTTGTTTGCTTATTTCGGTAGAAGTCGTTTTTAATTTTTTGCGTGATCCATATTCTAAAGTGGAAGGATTTAACTCCAATATGTCTTTCCCTTTTTTCAGAAAAAACCCTTGCCCTGATTTACTGCCAAGCCAGCCTTTTTGCTGCATTTCTTTCATAAAAGCTGGTGTTTCAAATATTTTCTTTTCCCTGCCTTCCGTTTGCTGATAGACATTATTGGCCACATGGATAAAGGTATCGAGTCCTACTACATCAAGTGTTCTAAACGTAGCACTCTTCGGACGGCCAATTAATGGTCCTGTTACAGAATCCACTTCACCTACGCTATAGCCGCCTTTTTGCATTTCCTTTATCGTTACTAAGAGTCCATATGTTCCAATACGATTGGCGATAAAATTCGGTGTATCTTTTGCTACGACAACTCCTTTACCAAGTACATCTTCACCAAACTTCTTCATAAAAGTGAGGACCTTAGAGTCTGTTCGCTTTGTAGGGATCACTTCGAGCAGTTTCAGATAACGGGGTGGATTAAAAAAATGGGTCCCAAGAAAATTCTTTTGGAAATCCATTGAACGCCCCTCTATCATTGCTTCAACTGATATTCCAGATGTATTAGAACTAACGATACTCCCAGGTCTGCGATATTGATCCACCTTTTCAAATAGTTGTTTTTTAATATCAAGATTTTCAACGACCACCTCGATAATCCAATCAACTTCTTTTAGACGTGAGAGATCGTCTTCCAAATTACCTGCTTCTAGTAGCGAAAGATTCTTTACCGTTGTTAAGGGTGCTGGCTTTTGCTGCAACAGCTTTTGGAGGGCATTTTCACTTAACCGATTTCGAACTTGTTTATCTTCAAGTGTTAGGCCTTTCGCTTTTTCTATTTCCATTAATTCGGAAGGGACGATATCTAAAAGCAAGGTCGCAATCCCGATATTGGCTAAATGGGCGGCAATTCCTGAACCCATGACACCCGATCCAAGGACTGCCGCTTTTCTAATGCTTTGGATCATAATACTTCCTCCTTTTATATAGGAAATACATTCATATCAATTATCACTTCTTACCTATAAAATATATTGAAAATTCACGTAATCATTCCAATAATAATTTGATTTATCATGTGCAATGAATTTTACATATCTGGACAAAATAAAAAGCGGAGGTGATTTTCATGGCAAAGAGAAAAAAGAACCCTTCTAAAGCAGGCGTTAGTGCTGCAAGTGTAAAAGGTGATGCAGGACCGACTGTTGAATTAGATGGTGGAGGAAAAGTGAATAGTCAAAATAACCAATTCAAGAAGTAGCATTTGCAAAAATTACTCATTATTAGGGAGGTTGAACCATGCAACAGCAACAAAGTATGAATACACAAAATCAACAAGGTACGTTTCAACAACCGCCAGCAGTCATTACAACAAAAGATAGTTTATATTTAACGGATATGCTCTCATGGAATCTATTAGCGATGAAAAAAGCTCATTTCTATGCTGGGCAATGCCAAGACCCTGAACTTAAAGCGCAATTTGATCGTTGTGGACAGATGCATCAACGCCATTACGAAAAAATCCTTACCCATCTTAATGGACAAAATCAAGCATCTAACGGAATGATGTAGCCATATTACTGGAGGTGTAGACAAATTGAATCAAAACCAAAATACACAAGAGATTAAAAATCCTAAATCACAGGTACCAAAGACACCACAAATGAATGATCGAGACTTTTCAAACGATTTATTAACGACGGAAAAATATATGACCGACTCTTATAATTCGGCATTAAATGAAGCTAGTCACGAAGCATTATATCAAGATATTCTTGCTATCTTTACTGAAACCCAGAACGAACAACGTCAATTATATAATCTGATGTTCCAAAAAGGTTGGTATAAACTTGAACAAGAGGAGCAACAAAAGCTCCAGCAAAAATATCAACAATTCCAAAATTACACCACCACTCAATTCCCATATAGTGGACAGCAGCTACAATAAATACTTACTAAAAGAGGCAAGAGTCAAAATGAAACTGACCCTTGCCTCTTTTTAATCATTACTCGAGAACATATATTTTTTGTAATGGTAGCGAATCGAAAATATCAGACCTAGTGCCAACATATTTCCCATTAACGAACTGCCACCATAACTGATAAATGGGAGTGGGATCCCGGTTATCGGCAACAAGCCGATCGTCATCCCTATATTTTGAAATACATGAAACGTAATCATACTAATAACACCTACACAAATATAGGAGTAAAAGTGATTTTTTGTTTCCATCCCCACCTTCGTTATATGATAAATCAAGAGAAAGAACAAACTAATAAGAATGCTCGCTCCAATAAAGCCGAACTCTTCTCCCACCACACTAAAAATAAAATCGGAATGACTTTCAGGCAAATAAACCTCTCGCGTACCAAACCCTTTTCCTGTTGTTTCCCCAGAACCAATTGCCAATAGTGAACGCACTAACTGATATCCTGATGAAGCTTGATAGTTATACGGATCAATCCAAGAATAGATTCGCCCAAATTGGTACTGTTTTACCCCTAGATACTTTTCTAAAATCTCAGGCTGCCATAGAATAAAATAGAAAATAATCGAAATCAGCGCAGTTCCACTACCAAAAATAACCGTTAAAATTTTCCATGATATACCAGAAACAAAGATGATCCCAAGTAAAATAGCGATCAGTACAAGAGACGTACCCAAATCTGGTTGTTGCATAACAAGTAAGAGAGGCAGCATCGTTACCATCCCTAATTTAAGCATCAACCATAAATCCGTCTGGATGGTTTTGAGACGATATTTTTGATGATGTTCGACAGTTACTCTTGCAAGTGCCAAAATAAGAAACACTTTAAAAAACTCTGATGGTTGCAAAGACCCCATACCAGGTACCTTATACCAACTTTTTGCCCCATTAATAACCGGGGCGATACTGTCTGGTGCCACAATTAAAAGTCCTAACGAGAGGATTCCTATCCCGTACACATACCAGGATATTTTCATTAATTGGTCAGAATCAAGTGTGATAACAGCCGCAATAATGCCTGTACCGACCGTATACCAGATCACTTGTTTCAGAAAAAAGTTATCATTATATTGTCCAGTTGTCTGTGCACTGTATATGGCAATACAGCTCGCAAGGAATAAGAGCAATAAAATGAGAACAAGACCGAAGTCTAGTTTCGAAGTCGATTGTTTATTTGTTGTCATGCTGTTTCACCTTCTAAAAAGTTCTGCCTTTCACAAAAGACAGGCAATTGTTCTTGTCTACTAAAAATTCTAGTATACAATTCTTCATTATATTTTTATATTGAATAAATCACAACTCTATCATGCATATTAGTTAAATTCCCATTTTTGAAAAAATTTTTATTATATGAACAAATTGTGAACTTTTGTATATCACCATAACAAAACTAAACAAAACGAAACGAAAATCATAGTTTAACATGATATGATACGATAGAATGACTTTTATAAAGTACTATTTCATGTCAAAAACGATTGAAAGGAAAAGGCTATGAATGAAACATATACACCTGATGAAGTAGCTAAGCTGTTTAAAATCTCTAAACACACCGTCTATGAGTTGATTAAACGAGAGGAACTTCGGGCCTTTAAAGTTGGCAATAAAATGCGGATTGAACAAGAGGAAGTCAATCGGTATAAACAACAAATGGAAACGACACCAAAGACAAGACCGTCAACCTCCAATTCCATCCACCTTGCAGGCAGTCATGATTTTCTCGTCGAACATTTAGTCAAATATGTGGCCAATCAAAACATAGGTTTAACGATTCAACCTACTTACATAGGTAGTCTCGAAGGAGTAATGATGCTTTATCGAAATATGTGTGACATGGCTGCTATTCATTTACTGGATCCTGCTTCGAAGGAATACAACCTTCCCTTTATCAAGCAACTTTTTGTCCATGAACCGATTACCGTCATGCGTTTTGCTACAAGGGATCAAGGGCTTATTGTCGCAAACGGAAACCCCAAAAATATAAGTGGATTTCAGGACCTCTGTCGTAACGATATTGTTTTTGTTAACCGACAAAAAGGTTCAGGAACTCGGTATTTATTAGATTACTTTCTAGCCGAAGAAGGACTCGATCCCCTTACCATTAACGGCTACGATAATGAAGAATGGACTCATCTTTCCACTGCTTCCCTCATAAGTGGAGGGAATGCGGATGCAGCATTAGGAATTCAGTCTGCGGCAAACCATCTTCATTTAGACTTTATTCCTATTATAAAGGAACAGTTTGATCTCGTATTTCGCTGGACAGACCACAACAAGGAATCTCTGCAACATTTGATCGACTTACTTGAATTCACGTCTTTTAAGGATAGTCTACAGAATAAAGAAGGCTATGATGTATCAGAATTCGGAAAAATTATTTATCAACATCAATAAAGACAAGGAGATTTTAAACCATGAAGTGTAATCATTACTTATTAACCAGTATTTTCACCATTTCACTACTACTCCTAGGGGCTTGTTCAAACCCAGATAACACAAACGAAACAGGTGAAACAGAAGAGCCACAAGATCTTATCCTAGCTACAACAACGAGTACACAAGATAGCGGCTTACTTGATGAAATCATTATTCCTATGTTTGAAGAACAAAATGAAAACCTTAATGTTAAAACGATTGCCGTTGGAACTGGACAGGCCCTTGAAATGGGGAAAAAAGGAGAGGCTGACGTTCTATTAGTACATGCTCCTACATCCGAAGAAGAAATTGTTGCAAGTGGAGATGCCACTAATCGCCAACGTGTTATGTATAATGATTTTATCATAGTGGGTCCTGCTAATGATCCTGCAGGAATTAAAGGTTTACCTATAACGAAGGCATTTGAAGAAATAATGTCTGAGGAAGCTGTATTTGTATCTAGAGGAGACGACTCTGGTACACATAAGAAAGAATTAGGTATTTGGAAATCAGCAGAACTTACTCCTGCAGATAACGCATCATATATGGAATCTGGACAAGGAATGGGTAATACATTACAAATTGCTAATGAAAAAGACGGTTATACGCTAACAGACAGAGCAACATTTTTAGCCCAAGAAAAGAACTTAACTAATCTTCAAATTGTGGTTGAAGGTAGCGAAGAGTTAAAAAATATTTATCATGTCATGCAAGTCAACCCTGAAAAACATGATAAAGTAAATAGTGAGGCTGGCGAAATTTTTGTTGATTTCATGATCAATGAAAATACCCAAAAAGCAATTGGGGAATTTGGTAAAGACAAATATGGCCAAGCTCTATTCTTCCCTGATGCTGAATAGTTTGTTTAATACTGTGGCGGTAAGGGCTTCGTTCTTTACCGCTACTATTATATTTTTAAAGTAGGAAGTTGGTTGGTAACATGGATCTCATCTTAGAAGGATTAAGTAAAGCACTTGAATTACTTACATCAGGTGATAAAGGAATCTTTGAAATTACACTCCTCACACTACGAGTTTCCTTTACAGCCATCCTGATTAGCACACTTATTGGAATTCCAATCGGGATTTTATTAGGTTTAACCCGTTTTCGAGGAAGAAATTTAATTCTTATTTTTATTAATATTGGTATGGGTTTACCCCCTGTCATTGCTGGTCTAACCATTACCATGCTCCTTTGGCGCTCTGGTCCTTTTGGAGACCTTGCCTTATTATACTCTCCAACAGCCATTATCATGGCACAAACACTTGTCTCCCTACCAATTGTCATTGGTTTAACAAGCTCCACGTTTCAACAAATCGATGAAAAAATGCTCCTGCAAATCAAAGCACTTGGCGCAACGAAAATGCAAACCTTACTGATTTTATTAAAAGAAATGAGGATCGCTATTTTAGCTGCGATCATGGCAGGATTTGGCCGTGTTATTGCAGAAGTTGGAGCAGCAATGATGGTCGGAGGCAATATTTTAGGTGAAACACGTATTTTAACAACTTCCATCATGATGGAAGTTTCAAAAGGAAATTTTGATGTTGCGATTGCCTTATCCTTTATTTTAATGTCCTTAGCCTTTTTAATTACCTTCTGCTTGACAACACTACAGCAAAGGAAGCGAATAGGATGACTGAAATGATTAGATTAGAACAGATTGAATATAGTGTCGCAGAGCGAAAAATTCTTTCACTTCACCACCTTTTGATCGAGAAGGGGAACACTTATGGCATTATGGGACCGAATGGCGCAGGGAAAAGCACGCTCCTTAAGTTACTTTCCCTTTTGGATGCTCCGACAAAGGGAGAGCTTTTCTTCAATCATGATAAAGTATCACCTAAACATATAACCCTTGAACAAAGGAGAAAAGTGGCCATCGCCCTTCAGCAATCTCTACTGCTTGATACAACCGTCTATCAAAATATTGCTCTCGGTCTGAAAATCCGAAAGCTTCCAAGAAAAGAGATTAAACAAAAGGTAAATGACTGGCTTGAAAAATTCAACATTACACATCTTGCAACGAAACACGCTTACCAGCTTTCAGGCGGGGAGGCCCAACGTGTGAATTTAGCTAGAGCGATGATCCTTGAGCCAGAAGTACTTTGCTTAGATGAACCATTTTCGGCCCTTGATTTTCCCACTAAAATGAAATTAATTCACGATTTTAAATCCATTTTAACCACAACCGGTACAACGGCTATTTTCGTTAGCCACGATTTACTGGAAATAAAGTCTTTAACAGATGAATTATTTATTTTGATGAACGGTGAATTACAACAACATGGACAAACAAACGATGTGATCGAAAATCCAAATGAAACGACAGCTTCCTTCCTTAACGAGTGGAAGGCCTACCTACATCCTTAATAAAAGTGTTAATGATTATTACCTAAAAATTCACCTTTGGTGCACGCCACCATGTTTTTTTATTCCATGAAATAACTTAATGGACGCACCAAAGGCATTTAAAGCATCAACAAGATTATTCAACAAAGCCTAATAAAAAGAAAAGCCGTGTACAGTAGTTCAATACTGTCATACGGCTTTTAAATATAGGAGGTCTGGGTTAGTAGATAAGTACAAACTAAGTTGTCCTTTACTATTACATATGATGGATGTTAACTCTTTGTACAGGCTTATCACCATTAGAAGAAAAAAAGGGCTCTTTTCGTTATTCTCATTAGAGATTAAAAGTCTTCCCTTTTCATGTATAAAATCACTGAAAATGGTCAACACTTTTATTAAAGTGTAAACCCCCCCTTTTTTCTAAACCTCCTATTTTAGGAGGTTTTTTTCTATAGACCGGATCCATTTTATTTATTAGTCATATAATAAGTTAAATAGCCATACACTGGTTAAATGTTTTTATTCGTAGTAACATTTAACCTTGAAAACCATCTTTTCTTATAAAGAGCAGCAATCAAATTTAACAGCCATACCGGCATTTTCTTAGGACAGAAACCCTTATTATATAATCTATAAAAGGCTCTCTTTAAATCTCTCCACTGCATACACTCTTTTTTTTGCCCATAACGAGCCACATCAACTACTTTAATCACACCATCGCCGGTTAGAAAAATATTTCGCAAATGAATGTCAGAAGGGTTCAAGCCCCTGTGCCTAGCCAGCAAAAGAGCTTGATCCACTTCTTCTATATATCGGGGAGAAATAACAAGCCCCTTACTTAAACACTCGAAAAAAGTAAGTCCGCAAAGATAATCAATCACTAAATAATTTTCCCCTGCCTCATATAACGTCGGAAAATATTCAATTCCCTGTAGTTTTTGATAAATTTGTGCTTCTTCTTTCGCAACAGCTATAAAAGGAGGGAAAAACACTTTCATCACTTTTTTCGTTGATTTTATTTTAAAAACAAAGGCACTTCTGCCAGCACCAACAAACTCCAAACTCTCGTGCTTGCTTGTTAGTATTGTTTTTTCCCCTCTCCTTGCAAACGTCACACTATGCGCTAACTCGTTATATGATGTCAAACGGAACTCCTTAAGCATTAACCTTCTCTGTACTGTCTGAACTTGACTCTGTTTCGGTTTCTTCCTTTGATAAGAACCATCCTGCAACGGCGATTCCAACTAATACAATATAGAAAGTCACTTTCCATACTGTAGAATGAGCAAAGTCTTCTGAGATAATCGATACTGCTGGATGTCCGAGTGTTAGAACAAGGAGCTTTACTCCAACCCAACCAACAATATAAAAAGCAGCAACTTCTAATCCAGGCTTTCTCGCAAGAAGTTTCACGAACATATTGGCGGCAAAACGCATGATGACCAACCCAATAAACCCACCTAAAAAGATAACAATGAAATGACCGGCATTCATGCCTCCGATCGTACCAATTGGTAACGCAGGAAGTGTGACCGCCAAGGCAACAGCCGCTAAAATCGAATCAATGGCAAAAGCAATGTCTGCTATCTCAACCTTTAACACAGTCACCCAAAAACCACTCTGTTTTTTTGCTGGCTTTTCTTCGCTTTCTTGTTCTTCTTTTTCACCCGATTTATGCTTCACATATTTTCTGAATAAATGGTTAAAGGCCATAAAGAGAAGGTAAAGTGCTCCAATCGCTTGAACCTGCCAAATATCAACAAGATAGGAAATAATGAATAACGAACCAAAACGGAACACAAAGGCTCCTGCTAATCCATAAAATAATGCCTTTCTTCGTTCCTCTTCAGGTAAGTGTTTGACCATAATAGCTAGTACTAGTGCATTATCAGTTGCAAGTAGACCTTCTAAAATAATTAAAACTAATAAAACCCAACCATATTCTAATAACATTGAAAACTCCATATTGTACCTCCTTTTATTTCCTTGTCCTCTACTGCTCAAAAGGAAAAATGGTTATAAATATCTTTGATAGAAAAACTGAACCTTTTGATTTCTTGAAATTTCAATTATTTATTTTACATGTTGCTGAATTCTTTTTTCAACTCTCTGTTCGATCCTCTCGACTGCAAGACGATCCTTCAATAACTCCTGCTTATTTTTCTCAATTAATGCCTTTAACGTTTTCTTTTCCTTTGTCATTTCCCAACACCCCTCTCTAACAAACCAAAAAATAAAGACCTTTACCATATTGGTAAAGGCCTAGTTTCTAAAAAATAATAGACCTTACCTATTGGTAAAGGTCTTGCTAACAACTTTACGTTGCCAACAAAGCCGGGAGACTCGCTCCGTAATGACGACTTTGCTGTAAAAGCTACTCCCCTTTAGGGATACACTCTTATTATAATAAATTAATAATATAGGCTCTTATCAAAAATGTCAAGCATAATCTTATAATCTCTTTCACTTGCAAAGACATTTCACCTAACGATTTAATGAATAAAGACCGAGTGCTGTGAACACTCAGTCTATATATATATCTATTTCATGTAGTTATTTTTTCTTTCGAAGAAGGGTTTATTCTCTTCTTCTTTTTCTTTATTCCAAAGCTTCTTCAACACTCTTCACCATTTCTGCTACAGAAACAAGTCCTCCACCTGAAAGATACCAATAATCTGGATCAAGATAAACGACATGATCTTCTTTAACTGCCGTAGTACCTTCCATAAAAGAAGACTTCCATCAGCAAGGGTTTTATTGCTCGTTAAGAGTGGGATAAAACCAAAGAGGAAAAGCGGTTGGCTCCCGCCAACCGCTTTTCCTTCATTTGCTCTTTTCGAATGATCACATAGTATCTATTCCTGATATTGACTAGTATATTTTTCTTTATTCTTCACTATCCTACAATTTTTGAAGGATTATTTTGTTTTGCTTTTTCTTTCACTTCAGCAATAGAAGCTTGAATTTCTACCATCTTCTTATCATCTAATTTATAGAATTTCATTGCAATAAGTGAAATAATCCATCCAACCATCGGAACACCAAACATTAATACTAATGTCATGATCAGCAATGGAGTTGTTAATGTTTCTCCTAATTGCGGAAACTCATCTTTATAGCCAATGATCGCTACCAACAAACCAACAAGTGCCGGAGCTATGGATGACATCAACTTATCAATAAATGAGAAGATTGTTCCAATCATTCCTGGTACATAGCGTCCTGTTTTATAAGTTTCATAATCTGAAACGTCTGCAATCATTGGAATAACAATCGCTGGTGTTAATTTTTCTATCCCCATTAATATACTATAAATAACTAAGAAAATGACTGTCGTTAATCCTACATTCTCAAGAGAGATGGTTGTCGGATCAACGAGGAAGAAAAAGACAAGTAAAACACTAACTGAAATCAAACCTGCCCAAGTTGCTTTTACTAAAGCATTCTTCAAACCTGTTCTGGTCGCAATTCTTGCTCCCAAAAATGTGATAAGAAGAGATGGAATAATCGTAATTAATGATATCGTACCACTAAGTGCATAATCTCCAATCATAATCCCAAAAAACATAATATAAACAGCTGGCTGTCTAAGTACCATTGTAGCAATCTTATCTGTGGAAGCAGCGATCACTAGCATTTGTAATGGTCTGTTTCCTTTAAGAATTGGCCAGTAATCACGCATTCTTGTTTGTACAGTCTCTTCTGCTAAACCGAAGTATTCTTTACGGTCCTTTTCCCAAATTGCCACTACAGCTAAAATAGTAAAGATCCCTGCAACAATAATGGCGTACGTATTTAACTCTGTAAATAATGCCATCGTAAAGTCACCGTGTTTCGCAACTAAATAGGAAGCAACAAAAACTTGTCCGCCCGTAAATACACCAATATTATAGGCTGCATCAAAAATACTAAAAAGTGGTCGTTGCTTTGGATGATTCGTTAAAACTGTTTGAGCTGCTTTTGTACAAGCAGTTTGGAATGTATAACCAACGATATAAATAGCATACATAAGAATAAAAAATGGCAATTGCATTACGTCAGGTAATAAATGAGTGACATTATAGATAATTAATACAGAACTCGCTAAAACAATATTCCCAAGAATCATAAGTGGCCTAAATTTCCCGAACTTAGACTCCGTTTTGTCAATAACAAAGCCAATGATTGGATCTGTAACAGCATCAAATAACCGGCTTGCTCCAATAACTCCAGTAACGGCTACAACCGTTAATCCAGCTATCCCTGTAGCATAGTAGGATACAAAACCAATGATAAATAAATAAAGGTTTGTTGCCGTGTTATTTAATGCAAAGAATCCAACTTGCCATAACTTAGCTGAATTATACTGTTGCCCATTTTCTGCTTTGACGTGTGACATGTAATTTCCCCCTTAAAAGCCAGTTTATTTTAAAACGCTTTCAAAAAATGACCTCTTTGCCTATATGAGCTATTTAGGTATATTTAGTTTGTTGACTAGCCAAACTAATATTATAACCACATACTACATGTAAGCGTTTTAATAATCAAGAGGTTTTTTTTTCCATTTTGTGAATAAAATAAGACAAATTTCAACGATTCATAGATTCATTGGTAACGATTTTATCATTTTAGGTGAGAAGACGCCCACTTCAATTTTGTGAAGGGTGAAGCCCAAAAATAAGTGGGAGATGAATCGCCTTTTTGCGTAGACAAACACTTGTTTGTATAGTATGATATTTCTGTAAGTTGTTCTTTGAAAACTGAAGATATGAGGTTCTAGCAGGAATAACGTCTACTAGGTAAAATCTTCAACGTTCTAATCGCCTCCACACGTACCGAAGTTGCTCATGCTTGGCTAAAGTAGGGCGTGTGGCGAGTCCAACGTACAAGGACGACGGGGTTAGCCTGCTAAAAAACTGGTGGATACACTGGTGTTCGCAGGAATCTCCCACTTCAAATTTCGTTAGAAATTAAGTGGTGAGTAGTTCAATTTTCGCCATACAAATAAACAATCGTGTTGATGCTCCAATGACCTTTGGTATATGATTCCAATCAAATTCGCCCCGCCGAATTTGCACCCGGATTTTTATCGAGCTCGCTCGATAAATGACCTTTAAAAAATCCGAGGCATCCGCCGGAGGCTTAACTTCATTCAGTCGGGGTTTGAACCCCCACTGAATCAGAGAGCTTTTTGCATTCATCCCCCACTTACAGAAGTGGAGGACTTCTGCTGAATGAAGTTAAATGTATCCTATAAAGCATACACAAAAAAGAGGTCTGCTCTATAAGTTACACTTTAGAACAGCCTCTTCCTTTTTCAAGATTTCATTCGTATAGATTTAGGTTAATCTTTAAAACCAATCAGCGTAGCCCATCTTCCTCAAGTTGTCAGCAGATGTTTTCAAGCAATCAAAAGGATCGCGTCCGTATAAAGCATCTTGCTCGACTAAGAAATACTGGGCACCACTTTCAAGACCTGCTTCAATAATCGCTGGCATATCAAGGTTCCCTTCACCCACTTCTGCAAATTCAATCGTATTCGTAAAGATTTGCATAAATCCTTCCATGTCGTTGAAATCTACTTTACTTAAATCCATTTGTCCAATTCGGTAATCTTTCAAGTGTAATAGAGAAATACGCCCTTTATATTGTTTAACAAACTCCACAGGATTGACGCCAGCTCTTTGAATCCAGTGAACATCTAATTCAAAACCGAGTTTAGTTGTATTATTTTTGATAATATCTAATAAATATTCACCATCAAATTTTTGGAATTCTAGATGGTGCGTATGATAGTAGAGTTCAATTCCATGCTCTGCTAATCGATGTGCCATTGCTTCAGCTCTCTCGACAAATCCCATAATCTTATCTTTATCGCCCATTAGATGTAATGGCATCATACCGATACGTAAGAAATTACAACCTAACGCTTTGCAATCGCTCACAATTTTTTCGAAATCATTTGTCAACGTTTCTCCCGGTGCATCTGGTAGCATTGGCTCTAGACCAGCTGACATAGCGGCAATTTTGATATCAAAATCATTACTTGCTCTTTTTAACTCAGCTACATTTTCTGCTGTCATTGGGATTTGTGATACTTCTACAGCATGATAGCCAAGTTCATTTACTTGTTTCATTGTTTCATATGCGCCAAGCTCTTCCACTTTCTCTTTAAGCATCATCATTTGAACGCCAATTTTACCTTTTTTCATTATGTTAAAACCTCCATTTTTAATTCTCTTTTTATTTCTGAAGACTTACGAATATTATCAATGATTTGAATAGAGGGTAAAGCCTCCTTAACATGAACATAATCGTTCGTATCATTTGCGATACAGGAATAAAATTGATTGATTAATTTCACATGGCTAGCCCCGTAGTAGAATTTTGCCCCCGGCAGTTTTGCGTCTTCTATCATTTTTTCCTTCTTACCATTTTCATTCAATCTAGTAAGACTACTATCTTTAATCGTAAATTTTTCATTTTCAAAGACAACTTGAAGCTCAACACTAGAGTTTCCAAAACTGGAGTTTGTTGCAAAAAATAATCCTGTCGCACCGTTTTTAAACTTAATATTGGCTACTGCCGTGTCTTCCACTTCAATCCCATAATCCAATAAATGATCGATCGATCCTCTAATTTCTTCGATTTCACCACCGAGCAACTGCATTAAATCTAGGGTATGAATGGATTGGTTAATCATCACACCGCCACCTGCATACGCCATTTTCCCTCGCCATGGCTTCAGTTCGTAATAATCCTTCGGTCTAAACCAAGTAACTAATCCCTTTATTCCAATGATCTTTCCATATTGTCCGCTTTTAACAATGTCTTGTAGCTTTTCAAAGGTCTCATTATAGCGATTTTGAAAGCATATACAAATTTTTACATCCTTGTGGTCTTCCTCAAGTTTTGCTAGAACTAACCCTTCATCTGTGTTCAAGGCAAGCGGCTTTTCTTGAAATACATGTATCCCCTTTTCAACACAAGCTTTAGTGGCAGGTAAGTGGAGGTAATGTGGCAAACAAATATGGACACAATCTAATTTTTCTTTTTCTATCATCATGTGGAAGTCAGAATAAAATCTTACATCCGATACAGTATCTTTTAAGGTTTCATCAATATCACATACAGCTACCAGCTCAACATTAGGGTTGGCCTCTATAGCAGATAGGTGAATGGTAGAAACATCTCCAAGTCCAATAACGGCAACTTTTAACATATGACCATCTCCTTAAAAAGGAGGGAAATTCATAACAAAGAGTCAAACTCTTATGAATCACCCTCATTTTTCCATAGGATTATTTTTCTACAGGTTGTTTCTTTTCTGCTTCAATCTTTTTATTTAATTCAGCAAAATATAATTCTTCATCAATTGGAAGCTCTACTTCTTTTCCTAACCAACTTGATAAATGAATAGCATTTGCTAATGAAACGCCCTTAATTCCATCGCTACCTGGTGCAAGTAATGGTTTTCCTTCCAAGATATTATCAGCGAAGTTTTCTAGAACCGCGATATGTTGCGCTCCCCAAACACTTGCAAATTCAAGTACTTCTTCACTATAGATTTCACCTAAATCTCCACCCATGAAGACTTTCATTGCATCATCCCAGCTCATTGTAGCATTCATTTCATTCTCAGATTTATGAAGTCGTTTGATTGTCACTTTTTTGCTGTCATCAACAACAATTTTCCCTTTATCTCCTACAATTTCAAAACGGTCAGTACCAATAACATCATGTGTACATGTAATGAAAACACCTGTTGCTCCATTACCATAATCAAGAATGGTCGTTACATCATCTTCAACAGCAATATCTCTTTGATAGCCGTACTTTACATTCGAATAAACCTTTTTAGGCATCCCACAAATCCATTGCAGCAAATCAATTTGATGTGGTGCTTGATTGACAAGGACACCGCCACCTTCACTACCCCATGTTGCTCTCCATGCACTTTGATCGTAATAGCCTTGTGGTCTCCACCAGTTGGTAATCATCCAATTCGTCCGACGAATATTTCCAATTTCACCATTATCAATAATTTCTTTTACTTTTTGATAAAGTGGATTTGTTCTTTGGTTGAAGAAAATAGCGAACGTCAACTCTGGTTTTGTTGCAGCAAAATCGTTTAATTGCTTTACCTGTTTTGTGTAAACACCTGCTGGTTTCTCTAGCAGTGCATGCATACCTCTTTTTAGTGCTTCAATCCCCATCTCTGGATGCAGATAATGTGGGACAGTTGTTACTACTGCATCAACATTACCGCTTTCAATCATCTCAATATAGTTATCATAGAAAGGTACATCTGGATATTTTTCTGCACACATTTCCTTTTTTGCTGGGTCAATGTCACAGATCGCTCCAATGACCACATTTTTCACTTTTCCTTCTGCTATAAATCCAGCATATGTTCCGCCTTGTGCACCGATTCCAATAATCCCTAATCTCACTTTTTTCATGATAATGTTACCCCGCTTTCTATATTTTTAAGAATTTTTAGTAGTGATTCATATTGAAGCTTGTAGCCACCTGCACCATCTAATCCTTTATCATCCTTAATTACTTCTGTTGCATCCTCAAGCTCTAAATCTTTTAATGAGTCAAATAAAACTAAATGGGGTTCCAGCGTTAAAAAGCCTTTGTATCCGCTATTAATCGCTTGGGTAAGAATTTCAGGGATCTTCCCTTCACCTGTCCCACAAACCACATTTTGGCTATCAGTCGAAACAGCATCTTTTATGTGTATATAGACTATTTCATCTTTTAACAAGTCATAGCAATCTTGCGTGTCTTCACCACATTGTACAAAGTTAGCAAAGTCGAAAATAGCTTTGAAATACGGTGAATTAACCGCTTTTAATATTTCGTGACAGCGTCTTGAAATATCACCGTAAATATCCTTTTCATTTTCATGCAATAAAATAATATCGTATTTTCCCGCAATCTCAGCAAATTGCTTAAGCTTGCTTATTACTTCATTTTTATATAGATCAGCCTCTTCCCCTTTTGGAATATAAAAGCTGAAGATGCGAATATATTGACAATCTAATACATGACTAATTTGACAAAGCGTATCTAACATCACTTTTTGTTTTTCGAATCCCTCTTCATCATTGATAAACACTTTACCAATAGGCGCTCCAATGGAAGAAACACCGATACCTGCCTTTTGTAACCGTGGCAAAACCGTTTCTTGTATCTCATCCACAGTAAAATCGCCAATATTTTTTCCATCGATACCGCGCAATGAAATATAGCGCATTCCTAGTTTTGCTACAACCTCAAGCTGCGTATTAAAGTCAGATGATATTTCATCTGAAAATCCTGAAATCATTAAGTCTTGGTTCATTGATAATTGTTCCTCCTTTTAGACTGGACTGTTGCCATGTTTGAACAATTCACTTATATTTTTTGCGATCATATAACATACTTTCCTTTTTACCTAATTGATAACGTTTGCAAATTAGGTGGCCTTTTTTAGGTGTAGCGTTGTTATATTTATATATTAAGTGAAATCGGTTACAAAATCTCGTAATATCTTGCGTAAAATAGTAAAATTAATACAAAATCTGATAAAGTTTAACGATAAGAGAGAAGAGGAGTGTCTTTATATGTCTTTACAGGAACAAGCCATTGAACAAATTTGCCGATTTGCCTTTTTCTTTTCGAATATGGATACTGTTTTTATTGATCCATCTTCACAGATCAAATGGGAATTCGGTCACAATCAATTACCAGAACCATTAGAAGCTTATTTTGGAAATATACATGATCAATTAAACCTTCATGAATCACAATCTAACCATGATGTATTATTTCACTCTAGTACCTCAAGGATTAACTATATTTCTGCTCGAATATATGATGATGAAGGAAATTATCAAGGGAGCGTTGTTACGGGGCCTTACCTTTTAGAAGAACCTACTGCCTTAATGATTCAGGATGTACTCTTTCAAAATAATCTGTCGATATCACTGAAACATATTATTACCCAGTATTATTTATCTCTACCTTTAATCAGTACATATAAAGCCAAAACAATTGCTGAATTCCTTGCATACTCTATAGCACATATACATTCTACTCATTTAAGAGGGACAAGTATTGGCAACATTACCTATAACTTTCAAGCTGAATATGAAGTTCTTCCAGATACAATAAACAATAGTACTGAACTTTCCGTTGAATTAATAGAGAAAAGGTATAGATTACAAAATGACCTGTTGTCTGCTGTTGAACATGGCAATATCGAAAAAGCAGAAAAATTACTTCATGAAGATCTTTCTTTAATTGAAAAAATACCTGACCGAATTCCTAATGATCCCTTACGTTCAGAAAAAAATTTAGCCTTTACATTTAACACATCGTTACGAATAGCTGCAGAAAGAGGCGGACTTCATCCTGTATACATTCATAGCATGTCCGAGAAATTTGCCATCCAGATTGAAAAAACATCTACGGTCCAACAACTTTCAGATTTACAAACGAAAATGACTCATGAATACTGCGAGGCAGTCAGAAAGCTTTCCTTAACAGATTTCAACTACTTGATTCGAAAAGCAATTGAATTTATCAGAATTCATTTAGATCAAGATTTAAGTCTTGCGACGATATCCGAGGCGATTGGTTCAAGCTCTTATGAACTCTCAAGAAAATTCAAAAAAGAGACAGGCCACACGATCACAGAATATATTAATAAACTAAGAATAAACGAAGCTCTTTCGATCATGGAAAATCAAAATCTATCTATTACAGATATTGCTCAAATGGTTGGCTTTAATGATGTAAATTACTTTACGAAGGTATTTAAGAAGATGAAAGGAATTACACCTTCAACATATAGACAAGGGAAGAAATATAAAATGAAACCAGTGAATATAGAAAAAGGCGATTGATCGGAATCACAAGAGCTCCCATTAAGTTTGTTAATCCCATACCTAAACTATACAAGACTAGGAAGGCGATCATTACAATTCCTATATTTTCTAGAAATATAGCGGAAGGTTCAATCAATAAGAATATAGCAAAAAGAATACTAAAGGAAATTAAAGACAACCAAGTTGCTTTTACAAAAGCATTTTTCAAACCTTTTTAGTAATCATTCTTACTCCCAAAAATGGTAACTACTCAGCCACCCTCTTAATTAAGAGGGTGGCTGAGTAGTTACTGCTTTTTTTAATATAATTAAAAATACTATCATCCCGCGTTTAACGCTAGAATATACACTACTGATCAAAAAATGATCGTCTTACTATACTTTAACGAGGCTGCTAAAAGGGAAAGGCTAAATATATTCACAAATAAAAAAATAAAAAAACTCTTGCTTATTGAAGCGCTTACATTTAATATAAAGTCACAAAGTTAATTTGTTGGGCCGACAAAATAATTGATTATTTCTTAGTCCTAAAAAAATGATTAAATTGTAAGCGTTATCTTATTGAAGCATTCATAATCTATGAGTAGTAGTTAAACAGTATAATACTTCCTAATAAAAAAATATAAATGCTTACAACGAACCAAGATGAGGATTGTCAGTGAGCAGAGAGGGAAGTCTTTCTCACATTTTCTAAATATTCAGAATAAATTGTAGCTAAAAATTGATACCCTGTCATCCATTTTTAGAATGTAAACCTATTAAAAATTATAAATAGTGGAAAGAGGCGATTGTAGTGTCTACATCACAAGTACTCCAAAACCAACAGTATCATTCATCAAAACCTTGGAAAATTGGTCTTTTTGCTTTAAATAATACGGCAACAAATCTGTATATGTTTGTCATGCTATTTGTATCCTATTATGCGACAGGAGTGGCTGGGTTAGCGGTAGTACTTATAAGTACTATTTTAACCGCTATGCGGCTTTTTGATGGAGTTACAGATCCAATCATCGGCTTTGTAATTGATAAAACAGAAACAAAGTTTGGTAAATTTAGACCTTTAATGGTGATCGGAAACATCATTTTAGCGGTCTCAGTAGTCGTTATGTACCAGTTTACACATCTGATTCCTGAATCATTTAGATTGATATTCTTTGTCGCGATCTACGGAGTATATATTATTGGATATACCTTCCAGACAGCATGTACAAAAGGGGCACAAACGGTTTTAACAAATAACCCAAAACAGCGTCCGCTTTTCTCAGTTTTTGATTCAACGTATAATGCAATCTTATTTACAGGTTTACAAGTTGTTGTTGCTTCCTATTTAGTTCCGAAGCATGGTGGCTTTACACTAAATCTATTCACAGAAATAACGACGTACGCAATTATTGTTTCAGGTATCTTTACTGCTTTAGCAGTTGTTGGAGTTTGGGAAAAAGATCGCAAAGAGTTCTTTGGTTTAGGTGCAAATACTGTAAAAACAAAGTTCAGAGATTATTTGCCTATTCTTAAAGGTAACAGACCGATGCAAATGCTTGTAATCGCAGCTTCAACTGATAAACTAGCTAATACAATTAAACAACAACCAGCATTACCGATCATGTTTTTTGGCATCTTAATTGGTGATTATACACTTAGTGGAACAATGGGACTAGTAACGATTATTCCTACTCTTATCATTACGTATATCGGTCTTGGAATTGCCAGAAAACGTGGTTTGAAAAGGTCATTTGTAGGTGGTACATGGTTATCCATCTTTACTGCCGTTATAATGATAGCGTTCTTATTAACAATAGATCCTACAAACATTTCGATGGGTAATTTTGGATTTGCAACGATTGCGTTTATTGTTTTATACAGCTTGATGAAAGGCTTTGAAAGTTTAACAGGTAATATGGTTATTCCGATGATTGCAGACTGTGCAGACTATGAAACTTATAAATCAGGACGTTTCATTCCAGGAATGTTAGGCACAGTGTTCTCCTTTGTTGATAAGATCATCTCTTCTTTTGCAGCAACTATGGTTGGAGTATTACTTGCAGTAATCGGATTTAAAGAAGTCTTCCCACAGGTTGGAGATGCATTAACTACAGGACTATTAGTGATGACAATGATACTGTTCTTTGGTATCCCACTCCTTGGATGGATCGCTTCCCTTATCGCGATGAAGTTCTACGAATTGGATGATAAGAAAATGCAGGAAATCCAAACTGAAATTGCTGAAATTAAAGCGAAGGAACAAAAAGGAAATATTGCATAGTAGCTTGTGCTACTCAAAAAACAGAGAGTACCTATAGCTTATAGGTACTCTCTGTTTTTTTATGGTTGCAAATTTATATCACTTTATCCTTTACTCTAAAAATAAAATAATAAGTTTTTATAAAAAGCCTACTCTTTTTGATATACTATACTTAATTACCTTATCTAACAAACTTAAACTATGAAAACGTTATCACTTTGATTTTAGATACCGAAATGTATACTACTAATCAATCAATAAATATGATGATCAAAAATTATACATCTTTATCAAACAATTTCAAGGAAAAACATATACTTTTTTGATTTTTCATCTAGGAGGATAAACAATGGTAACAGGTGATGGCGCCTATATAAAAAAAATAAATAGAAGTATTATTTTAGAAACAATCATTAAACATGGAATGATATCACGTGCCGACTTAGCAAAAATTACAGGGCTAAATAAAACAACTATTTCTGTTCAAGTGGCTGATCTATTAGAGGAGGAATTAATAGTTGAAACGCAACAAGAGCATCATACAATTGGCAGACGTCCCATTATGCTTTCGATTAACCATGAAGCTGCCTATGTTTTAGGAATCGACCTAGACTATAAGCAAATCCACTATACTCTAGCTGATTTACAAGGTAACCCTGTTCAAAGTCTTACAGTGAATACCAAGATAGAAGATTATAACGAAATGGTTCACTTACTCATAAAACAAATCAAAAAATTTCAAAACAAATGTATTAACAGCCGTTATGGTTTGGTAAATGTGATGATCGGGATCCACGGTACGGTTAATAAAGATGAAATAATTTTTTTCATTCCTAAATATCAGTGGCGTAACAAAAATTTGATAGCTGATTTACGAAAGAAACTGGATTTAGATATTCATATTGAAAATAACGCCAATTTATCAGCATTTGCGGAAAAAGTATATAAATACCATGAGAGCCATAATCTTATTAATATAATATTAACTTCAGGTATTGGTGCTGGAATTATGATTAATGGTGAGATTCATAGAGGATTCCATGGATATGCAGGTGAAATGGGACATATGATTGTATCCAGAGGAGGAAAACCTTGTAAATGTGGGAATGATGGTTGTTGGGAGCTCTATGCTTCAGAAAAAAGTCTTTTAAAACAATTGTCTATAATGCTTAATCAACAAAATATAACTCGGGATGATGTACAAAAATTATTAGAACTAGAAGATTCTATGACTATTGAACAACTTGAAGATTTCACCATTTCTATATCAATTGGATTAAATAATATCATTAATTTGTATAATCCTGAAACAATCGTGATCAATAGTGAAATTTTAACGATGTTACCACACGCAGTCGAGAAAATTCAAAGCCATTTACATTCATCTGTCAGTCAATATTCAGAAATTGTCCTATCTGAACTTGGGAACAGCGCTTGTACTATGGGTGCCTGTGCACTAGCTATTCAATATTTTTTAGAAGTACCTGAACTCATGCTAAGAGCCCAAACTAAATGACAAAAGAGGCTGTTCGATTAGAACAGCCTCTTCCTTCATTCATTTATTATGACTTTTTAATTTTCGTAAGTTCTTTATTTAACGTGTACATCACTTTATCCGTAAAGATTTCTTCTGCCATGGTCGCAAGCATTTCAAGCGTCATTCCTTCCATCATGCCAAACATCGGATTGTCTTCTGACATTTTGTCGCCTAAATACTTTTTCAACACAGCATCTGTTTCTTCATTTCTCAAAAGATCTCCCAGAGTACTATGTGTTGAATAGACATCATCTGTAATTTCAATTTCTTCTATTTCTACATCACCTAAGTCTGGCATGTCAAACCAATTCGCTACGACTCCACCTGTTTCTGATTCAGGAGCCACATAACTTGGATTTGGTTCAGCAACTTTATTAAATCTCGCCACATCTTGCAGTACAACACCATCTTCGTTAGAAACAACCTTAACCTCATTTACACCATCTTGTAAGGAAATACCGTCAAAAATAAAGATTTTATCACCTATTTTTGTTTCTTGTGCTTGTCCGTTTACATAAAGAGTAACTTCTGGACAGTTCGAATACACTTTTAAACTGATTTCAGCATCTACGCGATCAACAAAGCGTTTGCTTGTAATATGAACAAACTTTTCGTCTGACCAATGCGCTTTATACATAAAGAAAGCATCCTTCTTAATCTTACGGTCGTACGTAACCAACCCTTTATTGTTTCTTCCTTTTACGCCGCCTTCATCACGAATATTGGCACCAAAATCAAACATATTCCATACATAAGTTGACCAAAGATATGGACGTGCTTCAAATATTTTCCATACTGTTTCATGATATAACGTATGATATTCTTCTGAGTAGTCTTTTACTTTTGGATCATTGTTATGATATTGTAAAATGCCTTCTGCCCCATATTCAGATATCCCTACTTTGACAGTTGGATTTGTTTCATGGAATCCATCAAGCCAGCCAGCGAAATCTTCTGCTTTCCCTTGATACCAACCATAATATTTATTATAACCAACGATATCTGTCATGTAGTTATATTCATCTTTATCCGGCACAAACATCACATTCGCCATCGTTGTTAAACGAGTTGGATCTTCCTTCTTTGTTAATGCCTCTAATTCTTTTACCAATTTTCGAACTTCTGGTCTTTCGCCGCCAATTTGAATTTCATTTTGGACACCCCAGAACATAATCGATGGATGGTTGAAGTTTTGGCGAATCAACTCCGTCATTTGTTGCTTAGCATTAATACCTTCTAATTCCGTTTTGGACATGACAGAGATAAATGGAATTTCAGCCCATATCACCATACCCTCTCTATCACAAAGATCATAGAAATATTGATCATGCTGATAATGTGCTAAACGGATGGAAGTAGCTCCAACATCTTTAATGAATTCCATATCTTCACTGTGTTCTTTCTTCGTAATCGCCCAACCCATATCTTTTCTATCTTGGTGTCTTGAAACCCCATTTAAACGAAGTGGTTCCCCATTTAAAATGAATCCTTTATCAGCATCGACTTCAAAGTATCTCACACCGACAGGAATGGACATCTCATCAACAGTATCATTAAAACTAACCATCGAAACTTTTGCTTCATACATATAAGCATTTTTTCTACCGTTCCATAAAATTGGCTTTTTGATCACAACTGGCATTTCGACTTCTTTTGTTTCCCCTGCAGCTAGTACAACTTCTTTTGCTGTATAAGCAACATTGCTTCCTTCTGCATCTAGTAGATCTGCCCAAAGTCTTACTTTCTTCTCTTCAGCATTGTCATTGACTAATCTTGATTTAATGGTTAATGAAGCTTTTTCTCGGCTTACTTCTTCTTGAATCACATAAATACCTTGTGAACCATAGTCCATTAAATCAAAGTGAACAGGATTCGCAATCACAAGGTTCACATCACGATAAATACCACCATAGAACGTGAAATCCGCCATTTGTGGATAAACATCTTCCACAACCGTATTATCGACTTTTACGGCTAAGGTATTGTTCTTTCCAAATTCAATAGCATCCGTAATATCAAAACGGAAAGTCGAATAGCCGCCTCTATGTTGTCCCAAATGGTGACCATTTACATATACATCCGTCACGCTATTTGATCCATGAAACTCAATAAATACTTTGTTATCTCCTTCTAGAGTTTCAACAGTAAATTGTTTACGATACCAACATGCTCCTTTATAGAAGTCAAAACCATTTGCTCCATCAATGGCATTCCATGTGTGTGGAACATTTACAGCTTCCCAGTTTTCATCGTTATATGCTCGATCCATTGCATTTTCTTCATTTTGTTTAATAAACTTCCATCCATTGTTAATATTAATAGTCTTTCTCATTCTTGTTTTTCCTCCTAGAGTGTTCTTTTCACTGATGAAGCGATTACAAGTTATTCATTCCCCAAACTACTAATAGCTATAAGTAATCTCACTGCTATCTTCCTCATATCATTTGAATACGCTTTAAATCAATTATATGATATTATTACGATTAATTATCGTACTATTTTATCTTGATTAGCATAAATACTACTTTTTTAAGATTTTATATGATTTTAACTCAGAGGAGATACTATGTTTAAAAAAAACACATTTGATTTCACTAAAATATGTCACATTCTAAATACGATTACAAAAATGGATGTTCGCTTCATCGATCAAGATGGAAATGTCATTCTACAAATGGTGGACCATTATATTCCCACCGTATTACAAAATTCGAACGATACGTATCATACAATCAATCATATACTCCAAAACAATCAAACCAATACCTACTATTACTATTCCAATTCATACGGTCTCGAATACATTGCATCTGGTGTTTGGAATCATCACTCTTTTAAAGGATCTATTGTCATAGGACCTTTTATTTCAAGTATTTCTGTTATCGAGTTTATGAGTGACATTATTGCAACTAACAACCTGCCAATTAGCGGGAGAAAACAACTCGAGAGCTTTTACAAAGCATTACCTGTTATAACAAGCAATGAATACGAAGCAATAGGAGAATGTCTTGTAAATATGTGTCATTATGAATATATTCAGCCACAACTAATCACCGCTGATATCATAAAACCGACGATGAACAAAGAAGAATTAAAAAATAGTATGGATGAAAGTATACATATTATTGAGAGGAGATACGAGCTTGAGAAGAGATTAATAAGTGCGATTACAAAGGGAGATAAAAGTGGAGTTGCTCAACTTTCAAAAGAGTCTGCGGCCATTTTAGATTTTTCCAATCGAATACCAGGAAGCCCTATTCGATCAGCCAAAAATATATCATTAGTGTTGAACACTCTATGCAGAAGTGCTGCTGAAAAAGGTGGAGTACATCCTGTTTATATTCATCATATTTCAGAGAGATTTGCCATTTTAATTGAAAGAGCGCCAAACCTGAATCAATTGAACAGTCTAGGAATGTTAATGATGAATGAATATTGTGAGGCTGTTAATGTATTTTCCACACGTGGCTATAGCCCTATTGTGAAAAAAGCTATCGATTATATCCAATTTAATCTAGAAAATCTATTACTATTAAATAATATTGCAACTGCCATTCACGTAAATCCTACCTACCTTTCACGCAAATTTAAGGAGGATACGAACATGACTATCATTGAATATATTAATCATAAAAGAGTGGAAGAAGCAAAATTATATCTACATAGGGGAAATAAATCCATTACCGAAATTGCCTTTTTAGTAGGTTTTAATGATCTCAATTATTTTAGTCGAGTTTTTAAAAAGATCACCTCTGTCACACCCTCTCAATATAGTAAAAGTAACTATACGCATAATGAAAACAGCGACTGATTTGCATCAGTCGCTGTTTTCATTATGCGTATTTATTGGTTTACCAAGTTAAACAATACGTAGCTTTAGCGATTTGCTTTTCTTTTTTCAGCTAAGTCGATCGCAAGTTGATTTGTACGTTTTTTGGATAATGGATAGGCAAATACCAAAATTAAAAAGATAATGAGATACATGACGCCTGGCACAAGTGTTGCTACCATATAGATTCCATCTTTAACCTCTTGTGTTTGAGCTGAAAGACCTGAATCATATCCTATAAATGCAAGGGCAAATCCTCCAAGACCACCAGCAAAGGCTTGACCAATTTTACGAGCAAAAGAATAAATCGCGTAAACGGTACCATCTTCACGTGTACCCGTTAAATATTCTTGATAATCAATCGCATCTGTTACGAAAGCCCAGATAACTAAATTAAATAGGGCGAATCCAATCAAACTTATTGCATTTAAACTTAAAAACAAGGTTAGAGAAATATTTGGTATGAAAAATAGAACCAAGTACAATGAACCAGCTAGCAGCATGGCCCCTGAAGCAAGTTCTTTTTTCCCAAATTTGCTAACAAGTGGTTTTAGAAATGGCATAGCAACAAATACCATACCTGCTTGCATGAGACCAAATAAGCTTAATACGGCCGCGCTGCCAAAAAAGTCTTTGAACAAATAGACGTTAATCGTACCAACAAGTAACATACACATCATAAACAGAAGGGATGCGATTAAGATCGTAATTAATGGTGTATTTTTCGCAAGTCCTTTTAATGTTTCTTTGAAACTAATGTTCTCTCCCGGTTTCTTATCTGGGTTTGAAAGTCGTTCTGTTGATAAATTAACACAACCTAGATAACAAGCAAGAGCCAAAATACTAAAGACAACAACTGTCATAAACAAACGGTTTGCAGAAATCCCATTATCTACAAATACAATCAGTGGTGCAAGGGCGTTAATAAATAAATTGGCTGCCATAGCGCCCATCGTTCTCCAACCCGATAACTCTGTTCGATGAACTGAATCTCCAGAAATAACCGCAGACATTGAACCATAAGGGATATTAACTGACGTATATAACATTCCCCATAAAATATAGGTTACATAAGCATAAGCTAAATAGAATCCTTCAGACATTCCAGGAATATGTGTAAACATTAAAACGCTTGATACAACAAGTGGAAATGACATCCGGAAAATCCATGGTCTAAATTTCCCCTTTGCCGTTGTCTTTCTGGAATCGATAAAACGTCCCCATAATACATCGGTAACCGCATCCCATAAACGAGCGACTAAAAATAGTGTACCTACTGCAGCAGCACTAATGCCAAATACATCGGTATAGAATACCATTAAGAATGTAGACACAAGTATGAATGAGAAATCGTTTCCAAAATCACCTAATAAATAACCAAATTTATCTCGAATGCCAAATGGACGTATGGAATTTCCTCCTGTTGTTGCAGCTGCTGGTTCTTGAGCCCTCACAGTATTTTGATCCATGTTTAACCCTCCAATATATTTAAGTAATTGATCTTACATAATGGCTATAATCTATTCCTTGAAAGATGTTCTATGTGATACCACCATTTCAAGAATACTAGTATTCTTGAATTCCGGAATGTATCCAAGAGATTAATAGTATAAAAAAATGTTATTAGTTCGTTCGATTTATCTTCTATTGGCAACTATTATATTGACAACAAAAAATCAATCATAAATTGAATGCTGAGTTATTTCGTTACAAACCATCCAAATATCATTCTTTTGCTTAGCTATACTGCTATCCTTATACACTGATAAACTTTACATAAAATAGCCTCCTTAAATATTGGAAAACGGTTTCAAAAATTACATTATTTTCTTTCTTAATGATTCATTCATCAACCACGGAAATCCTATCTCTTATTCTTTATACTAGAATACTAGCATATTTTAAAGCGTTTTCAAATAGTTTTTTGTAAACGTTCACATTTTATACAAATATAGATTGATTTTCTGACAGTTACTATTAAATCCTTAATTGTTCGCGTACACCAAGGGCCTTTAAAGCATCAATATGATTGTTGAACAAAGCCTTTTCTTCCAATAAAAATATAGATTGCCTTGTTACTTTACATTTTCGTCATTTTTAATCCATTTATTAATTCTGTTGTAGCATCATTTAGCTCTCTTAAATGACTGTCTATATTGCTTCTATTTCCACTATTTACGGCCTTTATGACCTCTTTTGAAAGAGTATGGACTTTTTTATGTGGTTCATACAAATTTACAACCATCTCATGAGAAGGATCTAAATTTCTCATATATTTTCCAAGAGTACACGTTATATGATCCTCGATACTATGTTCATCAAGTTGAACGAATCCACATACCGCATTATAGGCTTTCCATTTCCATAGTAAATGTTCTGCAGCCACAGGTACTAACATTTGATTTCCTTTGAAATCCTTAAAATAAGGGAGTGCCGTGCTTCTTGAATTTTCAGCCATTGTACTGATTGTATAAATTCCTTGGCCTGTTCGCATACACACTTCACTTAATTTCCCGGTCTGGTAGTTAATTTCATTTAATCTTGCTGTTACTTCTTGAGTGGTAGCAGACTGTTCTTCAACATTGGCAGAGATACTTTCAAAAACTGAATTAATACCGTTTAAAGATCCTTCCATTTTATCCATTGATACAACTGCTTGATCAATGTGATTCTTCCCTTTAGAGAACACATCTACAGCTTCTGTGATGGCATGTTCAGAAATGCCAATTTCATCTCTTAAATTCTGTACTTTGTCTTTAATATAGTTGACAGATTTCTTTGTATTCTCTGCGAGTTTTTTGATTTCATTAGCAACAACAGCAAATCCTCGGCCTGATTCACCTGATCTCGCCGCCTCAATGCTGGCGTTTAAAGATAATAAATTCGTTTGTTCTGCCACGTCATTAATAATATTCACTAATGAATCAATTTCTTTTGTTCCTTCTACCACATTATGCATTTTATTTTGCACAACATGAATCTTTTCAAATGACTCATTAATATATTGAAATGAATCGTTGATGGTACCTATAGAATTTGTAGAGATAGTCACTGCTTCCTTCGTATTATTTAAAGTAGTTTGCACATAATGGGAGATTTCTTCAATTGAATGGCTCATTTCTTCACTACTGGCTGCTACTTCATCGACCGATTCTTTTTGTAAAGATATACTATCGACCATATCTTTCACATAATCCATCCCTGTAACAAATTCGATCAAATCACTATTTAATAGAAATTGTTCCCGTACTTGAGAAGTTTTTAATTCTAGAAGTTTGTTAATCATTTTTTCTACTTCATTATTTCCTGGTAAGTATGCTTCACCCGATATTCCAAAGTTTGCATTTGCTTCATAAATTCTTTCTAGTTCCTGTATTAATTGGCTTGTAAAAACTTCAACTTGATCCGATTCTCTCTTCTTCGTAAAATTAAACATAATTAGTTTCCTCCATTGTCAATTTAACAAGTTGGATTTATATAGTGTATGAATTTCTTCAAGCACGCTTTATAATGTCCCTCATAAAATATAAAAATAAGATCTCCTCAATAAAATAACGCTTACATTTATACTAAACTAATTATTCCATTTTTATCAAATTCGCCCCGCCGAATTTGCGCCCGGATTTTTATCACGCTTCAGAAAGCCACATCCTGTGGCTTTCGCCTGACTAGGACGTCCTGTCCGTCGTCGAGCTCGCTCGATCAATTACCTTTAAAAAATCGAAAGGCTCGCCGGAGGCTTAACTTCATTCAGTCGGGGTTTGAACCCCCACTGAATCAGAGAGCTTTTTGCATTCATCCCCCACTTACAGAAGTGGAGGACTTCTGTACCTGTCGCAAGCTTTCGGTACAAAAAGCATTTGCTGAATGAAGTTAAAACTTCATTTATGCGCATCATTCTCTGTCTATTAAACTTTGCTAGCTCACTCTTGTATACTAGCATATTGATTTGCGTTTGACTAGTTAAAAAAGATAGCGGTAACACAATAAAGAAGTACACAATAAATCTTCCCTTCTTTATTGTGTTTTATAGTATAATGACTACTAATTAATGAATATCAAATTCGCCCCTCCGAATTTGCGCCCGGATTTTTATCACGCTTCAGAAAGCCACATCCTGTGGCTTTCGCCTGACTAGGACGTCCTGTCCGTCGTCGAGCTCGCTCGATCAATTACCTTTAAAAAATCGAAAGGCTCGCCGGAGGCTTAACTTCATTCAGCCGGGTTTGAATCCCCACTGAATCAGAGAGCTTTTTGCATTCATCCCCCACTTACAGAAGTGGAGGACTTCTGTACCTGTCGCAAGCTTTCGGTACAAAAAAAAGCATTTGCTGAATGAAGTTAATCTATATTGCAAACGCTATCAATTCTAGTGTTTACAATATAATTTTAAATAAGATATTGGGGGATAAACCTTGATTACTGGTGACAGTGCCTATATTAAAAAAATAAATAGAAGAATTATTTTAGAGAATATTATTAAACATGGAATGATCTCGCGTGCGGATCTATCAAAAATTACGAATCTCAATAAAGCAACCATTTCCGCACAGATAGCCGATCTATTAGAAGAAGAATTAGTTTGTGAAACTCAGCAAGTGAATCCTACAGTTGGCCGACGTCCGATCATGGTTTCCATTAATGCTCATGCGGGCTATGTCTTAGGAATTGATCTAAACTACAAACAAATTGAATATAACCTGTCTGATTTACAAGGGAATCCTGTCCTCAATCATATCGAGCAGCTTCAAACAGATGAATACGAAGAAATTATTAATATACTCATGACGCATATAAAAAAATATAATAAAATGTGCTTAGATACTCGTTTTGGTTTAGTGAATGTAGTCATCGGGGTGCACGGCACAGTAGATAAAAATGAAAGTGTTAATTTTGTGACGGAATATCAGTGGTACAATAAAAATTTGAAAGCGGATTTAAAAAAGAAACTTGATTTGAATATTCATATTGAAAATAACGCCAATTTATCAGCCTATGCTGAAAAAGTATACAAACATTATTCTTGCCAACATTTGATTTCCATAGAATTTTCACCAGGTGTTGGAGCAGGAATTATTGTAGATGGTACAATTCAAAAGGGATACCATGGCTATGCGGGTGAGGTCGGGCATATGATCTTATATCCTCGTGGAAAGCCTTGTAAATGTGGGAACAAGGGTTGTTGGGGACTATACACTTCTACAAAAAGCTTCCTTTCAAAATTATCAAATCAGCTTAATCAAACGAATCTAACAATGAAAGATGTAAAAAAATTAATAAATGAAGATGATGCTTTTATTCAAGATCACATTGATCCCTATATATTCGACTTATCGATCGGTCTAAATAACATCATTAATTCCTATAATCCAGAAACTTTAGTGTTAAATAGTGAAATTTTACAAATTACCCCTAATGCACTCGAAAAAATTAAACATTATTTATCTTCTTCAGTTAGTCATTATTGCAAAATCAGTCTCTCGAACTTTGGAAATAAAGCGACTATTATGGGTGCATGTGCATTAGCTATTCAACGGTTTTTAGAAGTTCCAGAACTTATTCTAACAAATCTTGAAGAAACGAACTAACGAAAAAAAGAAGCTGCATAGCAGCCTCTTTTTTTCGTTAGTTTTTTAGACCGTTCCGTTATCAGAGTCATTAAAGTTTAGTTTGCCATTTATTACACCAAACATTTTCGTTAGGTGTTCCTTTGAATTCTGATTCACCCATGATTTTATCAATTACTTTCTCAATCGTGATTTCAGAATCTTTGTATGCGTTAATGTAGCATTTCACCATTGGTACATCCGTTAAATGTGTTGTAAAGTTTAACGATACGAACACAGTTGGCACTTCTTGTACATACCAAGGTACTTCATTTGACATTGCTGTTTTCCATCTAATACGGTAGTTGTTTTCTGCACCGTATCCAACAATATCTGCAAAAATGAGAGCTGCATCTACTTCTTCACGATATTTTAAAGTAGGACCTTTAACACGACTATTCCCCTCGTTTACAGTCACTTCAAAGCCGCGACGTTCTAGTTCTGCAACAATGAACTTTAACGTTTTATCATTTGCTTCGTAAATACCGCCTACTTCACCTTCTAAGAAGTACAAACGAATACGTTTATGCGTTTCTGGACGAATTGGCAGTTGATCAAACGTATTCTTCACTAATGTAATCCCTTTATCAGCCGCTTGTTTTGCACGTTCGATATGATCGTCACAGCCAACTACTTTTAGATCTTCTTTTGTACGTAATAAAGTGCCTTCTTTTTGTGCTTTGTGTAAGCCAATCGTCGCTTTCAAACCTAAGATTCTTTCTAAGGCATCTTGAAGGCGCTCTTCTGTAATCACACCATTTTTATAACCGTTCATCATGAATCCGTAATCTTCTTCAATATTGTTAAAGAACAAGAACATATCACAACCAGCGGCAATCGCTTGTGGTACATAGTCCTCACGGCGCATAGCTGAAGACATCCCTAACATATGCGTAGCATCTGTTAAAACTAAACCGTTGAAGCCTAATTTCCCTTTTAATAGACCATTGATTAATTCTGGAGCTAGCGTTGCTGGTAAAATATCTTTATCTTCTAAACCTGGTACCAAGGCCTTTTGATATTCAGGTAAAGCAATATGTCCAGCCATCATGGAATGAACACCGTTATCAATATGGTTACGATATACTTGACCGAATGATTCTTCCCATTCGTCAACAGATAATTCGTTCACACCTAATACTAAATGCTGGTCGCGTTCTTCCGTACCATCACCAGGCCAATGTTTAATACATACACCGATATTGCTCTCTGTTAACCCTTTAATATAAGCATTGGTATGTTTAATAACCGTTTCTGCGTTTGTACCATAAGCGCGAGTATTAACGATTGTGTTTCTCCAGTTTTCCAAGATATCTACACATGGATCAAAATTCCAGTTAACACCGATTGCATGTTCTTCACGACCGCTGACATAGCCAGCATCAAATGATACTTGTTCATCTCCTGAAGCTTCACACATCGCAGCTGCAGCCACATATGTACCATCATTCATCGCACCGTTACCACCTGCATCACAGTTTGCCGCAACTAACAATGGTATTTTTGAATCTTTTTGCAGGCTGTTAATAAGATCTTGAACCTGTTCTGAAGTTCCACCTTGATAACGTGCTCCACCAATGTGGAACTTTTCAAGAAGTTCTTTGTTTGTAAAATTATTTCCGCTAAACTTATCTTCACCAAAGAAGAATAAATTAATAAATAATTGACCAATCTTTTCTTCATCTGACATGCCAGAGATTGTATCTTTTACCCATTTAATATCTTCATCAGATAAGTTAAAGGGTTTTGCTTTTAGATCAACTTTTGGCATGGAAATATTTTGTGCGATTTTTGGTTTCATCATTTCTATTTCTACCCCCGGCTAGCTTATTTCAAATTAGAATTAAATTCATCGATGAGTTGCTGTTGATACTCGCCTTTATAACTACCATCTAAAAATTTGCCTAAGGCTTCATTTTTAAAACGTTCCCATGAGAATTTTTCTTTTCCAACAAGAATTGGATAATAGAATACGCCATTCTTCACAGCTGCATCCAAGTCTCCAGGTGCATCTCCGACCATTAATACATGTGTATTGTCAAAATCAAACTTTTTCATTTCTTGGATACAATATGCTTTTGTTCCAGCTTCTTGACCAAGCATAACGTCAACATGCACAGCAAGTTCATGTCTTGTCCACTCATCCAAAACTGCCGCACCGTTTGCTGAAGAAACAATGGCTACATTGGCAACATGATTAGCAGCCTCTAATCCTTCTTTAGCACCTTCAACTGGCTTGTCATTGCCAGCTAATTTCTCTTCAATCGCATGATTTACTGCATGGCTCCATTCCAGTGCTTTCTTTAATTGCTCATCATTTGTTTCCGCAATTGCTCTCTCAAGAGATGGATTTGAAAGTTCATTTGTCGTTTCTGTCCATTTTTTAAAAGAAGAGATATCCGGCATTTCAATACCTTCTGCTTCAAGCGCTGCAAAAGTCTGAACAACCCCTTTAAAACGGTTAATTCCTCTAGTTTTGGTGTAAAGATTGATATCGTTCCATACTTCAAGGAAATGATCCTTGATATGATGAAGGTTCCAAACATTAACAGCTTCTGGACCAAATGCCTCTTCGTGTTTTACGTCCATCGTATCCATCGCGCAACCATCAGAGTCCACACAAACTAGAAAATCCTTTGTTTTTTGAAAATCCTCAATTTTATCTTTCATTTGTTAACCTCCTCTTTCAAAGTTCTACTGTTAAAAAAAAAAACGGGATTCTATCCCAGGAATATATGTACATCCAAACATTAATTTAAGGCTGCCAGTTCAAATAACAATGAACTAGCAACCTTAATTTTATTTTTTTATCGAAGAGCGATTAAACTCCAGCGTAAGAAGAGAATCCACCATCAATTGGTAGTACAACACCACTGATAAAGCTAGCTGCTTTTTCATCAGCTAAGAACAAGATTGCTCCAACAAGTTCTTCTGGTTGTCCATATCTTTCCATCGGCGTGCTGTTAATGATTTTTTGCGCTCTTGCTGTGTAACTTCCATCTTCATTAAGCAATAATTTTTCGTTTTGCTTTGTTACTAGGAATCCAGGTGCAATCGCATTTACACGCACGCCTGTTTTTGACATGTACACAGCAAGCCATTGTGTAAAGTTGCTGATTGCTGCTTTTGCACCACTGTATGCTGGTATTTTTGTTAAAGGAGTGTAAGCATTCATTGAAGATACATTGATAATATTACATCCTTTTTTCTCAGTCATTCCTTTACCAAATACTTGTGAAGGAAGTAATGACCCTAAGAAGTTTAAGTCAAATACAAACCCTACACTTTTTGGATCTAAATCAAAGAATGTTTTTAATTCCGGATTGTTCTTTACTGCTTCTGCATTATAATATTCATCATCTGTTGTACCTTTTGGATTATTTCCTCCAGCACCGTTAAGAAGAATGTCACATGTACCAAGTTCTTTTTCAACAATGGCTCTAGCTGCTTCTAAACTTTCTTTATCAAGTACATTTGCTGCAATTCCAACTGCTTTTCCACCAGCTTCATTGATTTCTGCTGCTACTTTATCAGCTGGTTCTTGATGAAGATCGAGGATTGCTACTTTTGCTCCACTTTCTGCTAGAGCTTTAGAAAAATAAGCTCCTAATACTCCGCCTCCGCCTGTTACAACTGCTACTTTTCCGTCTAAATTAGCTTTAAATGGTATTGTCATTTTTATTTCCTCCTCGAAAGTGATCAAACTTTAGTTTCTATTTTTTATTCTTTACTTCTGCTTCCCATAAACCGTATAGGTAAGTTGCACCTAATGCACGATCATATAAGCCATAGCCAGGTTTACCTGTTTCTCCCCAAATCATACGGCCGTGGTCTGGACGAATCGGTCCTGTATAATCAAAATCTGTAATTGCCTTAATAACTGCATGCATATCGACAGAACCATACTCAGATACATGAGCAGACTCCTGGAAAGATTTTCCTCCCGTAAGCTTAATATTTCTTGCATGAACAAAGTTTACGCGACCCTTTTCAAGGAAATAACGAAGCATTTCAGGGAAATCATTATCAGGTTCAGCACCTAATGAACCACTGCACATTGTAAGTCCATTGTTTGGACTGTCATATAAGTTAATGAATCTTTCAAGATTTTCTTTATTTGTAATAATACGTGGTAATCCAAAGATATCATATGGCGGATCATCCGGGTGGATCGCCATTTTAACATTTGCTTCATCTGCTACAGGCATAATCTCTTTAATGAAATACGCTAAGTTTTCCCAAAGCTTTTCATGATCTACATTTTTGTAGTGATCAAATAATGTTTTTAGATCTTCTTTGTTATAGCTACTATCCCAACCTGGAAGAGATAATTCACCAGATAACGGATCCATTTTTTTAATAACGTCTTCTTCAAAAATAAGAGCTGTTGAACCATCTGGAAGACGATATTCTAAATCAGAACGTGTCCAGTCAAATACAGGCATGAAGTTATAACATACAACTGGAATGCCCACTTTACCAAGGTTACGTAATGTTTCTTTATAATTTTCGATGTATTTATCACGAGTTGGTAAACCGATTTTAATATCCTCATGTACAGGAACACTTTCAATAACTGAAATGTGTAAACCAGCCTCTTCAACCGCAGCTTTTAATTCTTCAATTTTATCTAATGGCCAAGCCTCTCCCACAGGGATATCATAAATAGCTGTAACGATCCCTTTCATTCCTGGAATCTGACGAATATATTCCAGTGGAATTGAATCAGTTTTACCATACCAACGGAAACCCATTTCCATAGTTTATTTCCTCCTTTTAGTTCACATCAATACTAAAATAGTTTTTTGCATTGTTATAACAAATATTCTCCACCATCATTTTCAGTAGCGCAGGATCATTTGGAATTTCTCCATCTTCTACCCATGTGCCGATTAAATTACATAGTATGCGGCGGAAATATTCGTGTCTGCTATATGAGATAAAGCTGCGTGAATCTGTCAGCATCCCAACAAAGTGCATCAATAAACCTTGATCGGCTAATGATGATAATTGGCGAATCATACCTGGTTTCGTATCATTAAACCACCAGCCTGATCCAAATTGAATTTTACCTGCTATGCCTGATCCTGCTTGGAAATTTTGGATCGTTGTACCAATCAAATCATTATAAATTGGATTTAAATTATAAAGAATGGTTTTTGGCAAGCTATCACCTTGTTCAAAAGCATCTAATAAGGCATTTAATGGTGCAGCTACTTCACCTTGGTCACTAATCGAATCAAACCCTGCATCAGGACCCAATTTTTTGAACATTTTCGTATTATTATTACGAATTGCTCCAAAATGGATTTGCATCGCCCACTCTCTCTCTTTATAAGCTTTTGCAAGAACGATTAGGATCGCTGTTTTGAATTTCTTTTCATCTTCTATACTCACTATTTCTCCGTTACGCCCAGCTTGGAAAATAGAATCTAATTCGCTGTTATCATATGTAGCAAACGGGATCTCAGATAAGCCATGGTCAGAAACTCGACAACCTTTTTCATGGAAATATTGAACTCTTCCTTCAAGAGCTTGTACATATTCTCCATAAGAAGAAAATGATGTATTGGTTACTTTCTCAAGCTCTTTTACAAATGGAACGAAGGTTTCTTTATTAATTTCTAATCCTTTATCAGGACGAAATGTTGGAAGTACTCTAACATCGAAATCTGGTAGATTAGCGATTTGTTCATGATAATTAAGATCATCTGTTGGATCATCTGTTGTACAAATCACTTTTACATTGGAACGTTTGATTAAACCTTGTACAGAATAATCATCTTGCTTCAATAATTCATTACATTGATTCCAAATTTTCTCAGATGTCTCTTCATTCAGTAATTCATCAACACTAAAGTAATTTTTTAACTCAATATGTGTCCAATGATATAATGCATTTCCAAGTGTGTATGGAACGGTTTTCGCCCATGCAGCAAATTTATCTTTTGCACTTGCATCACCAGTAATATATTGCTCATCAATCCCGTGCGCTCTCATGGCTCTCCATTTATAATGATCACCTTCTAGCCAAAGCTCGGTGATATTGTTAAATTTTCTATTTTCCGCAATATCCTTTGGAGAGAGATGGCAATGATAATCGTAGATCGGCATGTTTTTTGCATATTGATGGTATAAATTGTGGGCCGTTTTACTTTGTAGAATAAAATTTTCATGGATAAATGATCCCATTGAGAACTTCCTTCCTTTATCTATAATGCATTCTTTTTTAGGTTTACATGGTCAAACTTCTTATCGATTAATCGTAAGTGCGCCTCTTTGTGCTAAAAACTGCTCAATATCGCTTGTTCTAAGCACATTAGCATCGCCTTCTATTGTGTGCTTTAAGGCAAAGCAACCTGTGGCAAAATCAACTACTTTTTGCAGTTGGAAACCGGTAATTAACGAATAAATCATTCCGGCTGAAAAAGCATCACCAGCTCCTACTCGGTCAACAAATTCGACTTCAACTTCTGTTGATTGATAAAATTTATTTCCATCTGAAAGCAAGGCATATAAGCGATTTCGATTAACGGATAAATGTTCTCTAAATGTCATAGCCATATATTTAAAATCAAATTGTTTATGCATTTCGGTGATGATTTCTTGATAATCTTTGACACTTAGTGGCTTTGAATAGGTATCCTTTATATCTGTTCCATTCTTATCAAGTAATTGCAATGGTTCAACACCTAAACATACATCAACATATTGAATTAATTCAGTCATTTTTTCTCGTGCATTCTCAAATGTCCACAAGGAACTTCGATAATTCAAATCACAGCTTGTTGTAATTCCCTTTTCTTTCGCAACCTTTAAAGCCTTTTTAGAAAGGTGGAATAATTCTTCACTTAAAGCGGGTGTAATCCCACTAATATGGAACCAATCCGCACCTTCGAATATCGCATCCAAATCGTATTCGTCCACTTTTGATTGAGCGAAGGCCGAATGATGCCGGTCATAGATGACTTTAGAAGATCGAAGAGAGAATCCTTTTTCCAAGTAATAAACTCCTAGTCGACCATCGCCATACACCATATGATCTGTTGAAACATTATATCGATTTAAATGCTGTTTGGCACTTTCACCAAGTGCATTCGTAGGCAACTTACTAACAAACGAACTAGAGAGTCCAAAATTCGCCAAAGAAATCGCTACGTTTGCTTCTCCTCCACCATATATCACATCAAAAGAGTGAGCTTGTTCAAGCTTTTGGTATACTGGGGCTGACAAACGCAACATAATTTCACCCATTGTCACAACTTTTTTCATTTATTATTCACCCTTTATGGATGCTATTTTATCCATGAATTCACGAGCAACTTTTTCAACAGAGCTGTAATCACCATTTGTTACACCTTTTGTTAAAGCACTACCCATACCAACAGCAAAGGCACCATTGTTGATCCATTTGTCAACATTATCAATGCTTACGCCGCCAGATGGCATCAATTGCGCATGTGGGATTGGGCCTTTCACATCTTTAATAAAACCTGGTCCCATTAAACTACCTGGGAAAAGTTTCACAACATCCGAACCATAAGTAATGGCTTCTAGGATTTCCGTTACAGATCCACATCCTGGTAAGTATGGAACCGCATAACGATTACACATGAGTGAAATTTCTTTATCAAAATGCGGACTAACGATGTAACGCGCTCCATTCATAATGGAGATTCTTGCTGTTTCTGCATCTAAGACTGTACCTGCTCCTACGATCATTTGACTTTCACCTAAACGAGAAAGTTCCGCAATTGCTTCTTCAGCTCCCGGTGTAGAGAAAGTTACTTCAAGAGAGCGAATACCACCTTTGAATGCATGTTTTGAAATTTCAACTGCATCTTCTTTATTTTTTCCACGGATAACGGCAACTGCGTAACCTTTGTGCATTTCACTTAATACTTCAAATTTTTGTAACATCTTGGTCACCTCATCTATTTCGAATAGTAAAACTTCAATTTCTTCATTAAGCACGTTACTGTCTAACAATGAAAAACTTTATATGAAAACACTATTTTCATGTAGAATACTTAAGGACTATCTCGTAATTTAGGATATATAAAATGCGCTAAAATATACGGAGATTCGCTCTATACTTGAAACAGGAGAAGCAAAATCCTTTCTTGCTTATGTAGTTGTTAGGAAGATTTCTTAATGGCTTCGATTAAACCATTAATATAAACAGCTCCTAATGCACGATCATATAATCGGCAACCTGCTCTACCTTCTTCTCTCCAAATCATACGACCATGATCTGGACGGTATGGACCATCGAAGCCATAATCCAGATAGGCTTTGACAATTTCATAAAAGTCTAAAGAGCCCTTTTCAGATAGATGTTCAGTCTCCCAGAATGATTTTTCACCTGTAATCTTCACATTACGTAAGTGAGCAAAGTGAATACGATCTTTTACACCACTGAAATATCATTTCCATTCGGGACACCTCCATATCTGTGTATACTTGTATACTAGCATACGCTAAATGATATTTCAATGGATAAGATAAATTTATTTTCTATAAAGTTATCAATGACTGATCTGAATTTCAGTATCATGAGGTGCGACACAATGAGAATTCTAAAAGGTTATGCGAGAAATTTTAAATAGGGAGAAAATAAAAAAGACCAGTATCCACTGAGTCTATTGGAATACTGGCATCTTATGGGTAAGGTCAAGATAATGTGCATAAACACTATTGGGGTCATATAAATCTCCCCAATGCTTGATCGGTTCAATAATATGTTCTCTAACACTCTCTTCCACTTGGTCTACTTCTTTATTTTCAATAATTTTAACAATATTTTTATGTTGGGCAATCTTGTCAGAAAGATTATGCTCCTTCATCTCAGAAAGGAGCCTGATTCGATTGTAATGTGTACTTAATCGAATAATCGCACCCCAAACATTCTCTCTATTGTTTCCTTGAAAAATAATATGGTGGAAATCGGTGTCTAATTTATGAAATGTTCGTTCCGTTCCTTTTTGCCCTAACAACTCTTCTTGAAGAAAAATATTTCTTTTGAGTTCAAATAACTTTTCCTTAGGAAAAGATTCACAAGACTCCTTTAATACTTCTTTTTCTAAAGTGACACGCATAAATGCAGCTTCTTCAATTAATTGAGATTTAATTTTTGACACATACGTTCCTACTTGAGGAAATACCTCTACTAAGTATTCTTCTCTTAGCTTTGCCATGACCTCTCTTATGGGTGTACGTGAAATCTGCAACGCCTCTGCTAACTCTATTTCACTGATTGTTTGACCTGGTTGTAATTCTAAATACATAATTGCATCCTTGATGACTCTGTAAGAATAATCTTTATTATTTTCTCCAGATAATCTGGCTGACACTGTAAACATGCGCATTACACTCCCAATACTTTACGACATATTAATAGTAATATACTTCTCGGATTGTCTTTATATTCCATTATAGCACCTTGATCCTAATAATAGAATATACTTGTATACAATATTTATTTATGCTTTATCATCATCAAAGAGGATAACTAACATAGATTAGCTATCCTTTTTCTACTTTAACGTTTTAGATGATTCATTTTATTCTTTTCTTTTTTCGGCTAAATCAATCGTAAGTTGATTTGTACGTTCTTTGTTCAGCGGATATAGGAATACTAGAATAAGGAAAATCATCATATAGATGATAGCAGGCACTAAAGTAGCTAGTGCATGAATACCATTAAGTGCTTCTTGTGTTTGCACTGCATGTGTTGAGTTATAGCCAACCGCGGCAATCGCAAAACCACCAACACCACCGGCAATCGCTTGTCCTATTTTACGAGCCATTGAATAGATAGAGTAAACTGTTGCATCTTCTCTTAAACCTGTTAAATATTCATGATAATCGATCACATCTGTTACAAACGCCCAAACAACGATGTTGAAGAAAGCAAAGCCAAACATACCAATAGCAACAATGGCAACAAATTGCATAGCAGTTAAATCTTTTAAGAAGAATAAGATAAGATATACAATAGCTGCTAATGCCATACCTGTTGATGCTACTTCTTTTTTACCAAACTTCGCCACAAGTGGTTTGACTAACGGAATAGCTATGAATACCACTGCCGTTTGTACTAAACCAACTATACTTAATGCTGCTGTATTTCCAAAGTAATCTTTAAATAAATACGTATTAACTGTACTAATTAACATCGTATTTACCATGAAAATGAGTGATCCTACAAGAATCCAAATTAACGGTTTATTCTTTAAAAGACCTTTCAGTGTTTGACCCATATTTGCTTTTACCTTTATCGTTTCAGGTGCCACAATACGTTCAGTCGTTAATTTATAACAACCAATGTAGCAAATAATAGCAAGAACACCAAAGACTACAGCGGTCATAAGCATACGGTTCGCATCAATCTTATTGTCTACAAACACAACTAATGGTCCTACTACAGTAATAATTAAACTGGCCAACATGGCACCCATTGTTCGCCAAGTCGATAAAGTAGTACGTTCAACTGAATCATCGGTAATAACCGACGCCATAGAGCCATAAGGAATATTGACTGTACTATATAACGTTCCCCAGACAATGTAGGTGACAAAAGCCCATGCTAGGTAAAATCCATCTGACATGCCTGGAATCTGTACGAACATTAATACCCCTGTTATGACAAGCGGGAAAGACATTCTTAAAATCCAAGGTTTAAATTTACCATTTTTGGTCGTCTTTCTTGTATCAATGAAACGCCCCCATGTTACATCGGCCACCGCTCCCCATAAGCGTGCTACTAAAAAGAGAACCCCTACTGTAGCTGCACTAATATGAAAAATATCTGTGTAGTAAACCATTAAGAATGCACTTACTAAAATAAAAAAGAAGTCATTCCCAAAATCACCGAACAAATAACCAAATTTATCTCTCATACCAAATTTTCTTGTTTTGGTATTTAACGGTGTTACAGTTTCTGTAACAGTTCGATCAGGTTGTTCCATTTTTCTTTCCTCCAAAATATGATTGATTAGATAATAGCTTTAAATAAAATAATTGCATTCAACCGCTTGAAACGGATCAATGAATATAAAAGAGTTTTCTCTTCTAAACAAGTATTCTAGCATACAAGATTAAAGATTACTAGAAAAAGTAGATTCTATTCTAATGTATTTTTTGGAAATAAATTGACGGGGTCGAAACCCTTTCGAGATATAGAACAAACAGAAATAGTGAGGAATATAAAAAAGACAATTGAACTACCCACCACTTAATTTCTGACGAAATTTGAAGTGGGGGATTCCTGCGAACTCCGTTCTATCGAACAGATATTGAGCAGGCTAACCCCGTCGCACCGACGGTTAGCAGTACAAACGACTAATTTAGCCTCCTGCCAGTCATGCAAACTTGTACGTTGACTCGCCACACGTCCTACTTTAGCTAAGGATTAGCAACTTCGGTACGTGTGGGACGAAAGAACGTTGAAGATTTTACCTAGCAGACGTTTTTCCTGCTAGAACCTCCTATCTTCAGTTTTCAAAGAACAACTTGTACAGGTATATTATACCACGCAAACACATGTTTCACTACGCAAAAAGACGATTCATCTCCCACTTATTTTTGGGCGTTGCCCTTCACAAAATTGAAGTGGGAGTCTTCTCGCCTAAAATGATAAAAACATGTATCTCAGAAAAGGAAAGCTTAGCTGAGATACATGTTTTATTTAAACCTATTATTTATCAAATTCGCCCCGCCGAATTTGCGCCCGGATTTTTATCACGCTTCAGAAAGCCACATCCTGTGGCTTTCGCCTGACTAGGACGTCCTGTCCGTCGTCGAGCTCGCTCGATAAATGACCTTTAAAAAATCCGAGGCATCCGCCGGAGGCTTAACTTCATTCAGTCGGGGTTTGAACCCCCACTGAATCAGAGAGCTTTTTGCATTCATCCCCCACTTACAGAAGTGGAGGAATTCTGCTGAATGAAGTTAAATGTTTATTAACTATTGTTTCTTCTTTCCGCTAAATCAGCTGTAAGCTGATTGATACGTTTTTTACTTAAAGGATAGAAGAAGATTAAGATAATCGCAACTCCAAAATAGATAGAAGCAGGTACTAACGTAGCAAGTGTATAGATTCCGTTAAGCGCTGTTTCTGTTTGCTGATCAAGAGTGGCATTATATCCAACGGCTGCAATTGCCACACCACCGAGTCCGCCGGCAATGGCTTGTCCGATTTTACGTGCCATTGAATAGATAGAATAAACCGTTCCATCTTCTCTTAACCCTGTTAAATATTCATGATAATCGATGACATCTGTTACGAATGCCCAAATGACTAAGTTAAAGAAAGCAAATCCAAACATCCCAACAGTTGTACCAATTAAGAATCCTGCTACACCTATATCTGAGAAGAAGTATAAAAGAAGATAAGCACTACCTGCAAGAAGCATACCGATTGAAGCAACTTCCTTTTTTCCATATTTCGCGACAAGCGGTGTTACTAACGGCATAGCCACAAATACAGAAGCCGACTGAATAATCCCCACAATACTTAATGCAGCAGCATTACTAAAATAATCTTTAAATAAGTATACGTTAACCGCACCAACTAGCATCATATTTACCATGAACATCAATGATGCTAAAAGAATCCAAAGCAATGCTTTATTCTTGACTAGACCTTTCATCGTTTTACCGAATTTTCCTTTTTCATTATTACCTTCTGGTGCAACAACTCGTTCAGTTGTTAATTTATAACACGCAATATAACAAACAATAGCCAACACACCAAAAATAGCAGCGGCCAAAAACATACGATTTGCATCAAGTTTATCGTCAATAAACACAATTAATGGTCCAACAGCATTAATAATTAAAGCTGCCAACATCGATCCCATTGTTCTCCAAGTCGATAAAGTAGTACGCTCAATAGGGTTATCTGTAATAACCGAAGCCATGGAGCCGTATGGAATATTGACTGTAGCATATAATGTTCCCCATACAATATAAGAAACAAATGCCCATGCTAGATAAAATCCATCTGACATGCCTGGAATGGTTACGAACATTAACACACCGCTAATGACAAGCGGAAATGACATCCTTAACACCCAAGGTCTAAATTTACCATTTTTTGTTGATTTTCTTGTATCAATGAAACGTCCCCAGGCGACGTCAGCAAAAGCATCCCATAAACGTGCCACCATAAAGAGCAAACCGACCATTGCTGCATTAATATGAAAAATATCTGTATAGAAAACCATTAAATACGCACTAACTAACATAAAGAAGAAATCGTTTCCAAAATCACCAAATAAATAACCAAGCTTATCTCTTATCCCAAAAGGTCGAACATTTTTTTTGTTATCCTCTGGTGGATTATATTTTAAATCAGGTTGCACCATACTCATTATTTTCTCCTCCTAAAAAGTAAAATTTCATTGCAGTTTACATTTTTCTATTATTTCAAATAACGCTTTCATTTTTAATAAAAGTGAGTTGAACGTGGAAAATGCTCTATTTTATAGCATCTTCATATATCCCCGGTCATAGATTCATGAATCTATTCATTAAACAGTCTGCTAGCACACTTAAAATTCTATTACATCCTAACCCTTGATTTTCACCTCTCTTTGCATTCAAGTATACTAGCATCTTAAAACGCTTTCAGACAACAAGGAATTTTAAAATGTCACAAAATATACATATAAGGCTTTTATAAGCGTCTACTCTCAAACCAATATGTAAATGTTAGTCAATCTATTTTTACTGCTTATGTTTTACTAAGTACATAAAGGTTTGTTCAAGTAAGCCGGTCGACACTTTATTTTTACACAGAAAAAAAGCATGTATCTTAGTTAGAAGCTTTTCTAACATAAGATACATGCTTTTAACATGATTCGTATTGCGGTACAGTCATTAACATCCTTATTTCTTATTTCTTATTTCAGATATATCAGAAGCAAGTTGAGACACTCGTTTTTTATTCAGTGGATAAAGGAAAACTAAAATTAAAAAAATCACGAGATAGATGATCGCTGGAATTAATGTAGCTAATGTATAGATGCCATTAAGTACCTCTTGAGGTTGCTGCGTATCAATCCCTGCTTGATAACCAACAGCAGCAATGGCGAAACCACCGAGACCACCCGCTAAGGCTTGTCCTACTTTACGTGCAAATGAATAAACTGCATATACCGTTCCATCTTCACGTAAACCTGTTAAATACTCATGATAGTCAATAACATCTGTTACAAATGCCCATACAACTAAATTGAAGAAACCAAACCCAAACATAGCAATTGCTGAAAATACCAAGAATAGCGTTACTGAGACATTCGACATGAAATATAGGATAAAATAGAAAGTGGATGCAAGCAACATCCCTCCCGACGCAACCTCTTTTTTACCAAACCTTGCGACAAGAGGCTTTAACAACGGAATAGCAACAAATACGGCGGCTGTTTGAATAAAACCAATAATACTTAGTGCAGTTGTATTACCAAAATAATCCTTAAATAAGTATATGTTTATAGCACCGATAAGCAACATATTCATCATAAATAAAAGAGAGGCTATAAGAATCGTAATTAATGGTTTATTTTTTACTAATCCCTTTGCTGTTGCACCTAAATCACCTTTTTCCCCCTCCTGCTTTTCTTGAAGTTTAATCCGTTCTGTTGATAATCGAACACAGCCCATATAACAAGCAAAAGCAAGAATACTAAATACAATAGCTGTCATTAACATGCGATTTGGATCAATCTGGTTGTCTACAAATATAAGCAGCGGACCAAGTACGTTAATAATTAAACTTGCCAACATCGCCCCCATCGTTCTCCAAGTCGATAAAGCAGTTCGATCAACGGCATCACCAGAAATAACAGAAGCCATGGAACCATAAGGAATATTTACACTCGTGTACAACATTCCCCATAAAATATAGGTTACATACGCATAGGCTAAGTAGAATCCATTCGACATACCTGGAATCTGTACGAACATTAGGGCACTTGAGATAACAAGCGGGATAGACATCCTGAAAATCCAAGGTTTAAATTTACCAATCTTCGTTTGTTTTCTTGAATCAATAAACCGGCCCCAGAATACATCCGTAACGGAGTCCCATAATCGAGCTACTAAAAAGAGGGTCCCTACCTGAGCTGCGCTAATTCCAAAAACATCTGTATAAAATACCATTAGGAATGCGCTTACAAGTATGAACGAAAAATCGTTTCCAAAATCACCTAACAAATAACCGAATTTATCTCTTATACCAAAAGGACGTACATTTTTTTCATTTCCACCTAAATCATTTTGCTTTGGAGTAGGTTGGTCCATACTCATAGTCTATTCCTCCTAAATCTTTGTTCACAAAGCACGATAAAAATTATAATAACCCCTATATCATTCATAAAAATCAAGAGAATTTTACGAGAATGATTATTTTTCTAATTAATCATTCCATTAGCTCCATGGGTGTTATATTTCCCTTATATGGCTGATTTATTAATCTTATCTTATGAAAAACTTTTGTTTATACATCAAATTCGCCCCGCCGAATTTGCGCCCGGAGGCTTAACTTCATGCAGTCGGGGTTTGAACCCCACTGAATCAGAGAGCTTTTTGCATTCATCCCGCACTTACAGAAGTGGAGGACTTCTGTACCTGTCGCAAGCTTTCGGTACAAAAAGCATTTGCTGAATGAAGTTAAACGTTACTGTGATAATGAGCGATAGTACTCTTATTCCCACACCATACTAAAGTACAAAACACTTTCATACAAAATTCATTTTCTATATGTATAATTTTTCTAGGTTTTTACATGAGTATCTAATACAAGGTGGTCAAATTTAGGTTTTCCAAAAGATTTATGAAAAAACAAAAAAACAATGAGCAATTTATGCCATTGTTTTTTTATTTCTAGTTATTGATAATCAGAATATATTCAAATAAAAACCACCAAATGATTATCAATGGTGGAAAACTCCCTCTAACTCGAAATTTTTAATAAGTCTGCCGCTTGATTTTCAGTGATATCTTTAATCATAACCATCTCACTGATCATATTTCTTTGAGCTTGATGGAGCATTTGTTTCTCACTTGAATTAAGTGATTTTGCCTTATTGCGATACAGGAGATCTCGAACGACTTCAGCAGAATCATGTAAATCTCCTGTCTTCATTTTTTCCATATTCAAGCTATATCGTTCTTTCCATGGAAGAGCATCAGTTGGTATATCATGGTGAAAATCAAATAAAATATGACTTAATGTTTCCCGATCCATAATAGAACGAACACCGAATTCAACCATTTTCTTCATTGGAAGCATAATGTCCATGCGACTAATAGGTATGGTAATGACACAATATTCCTGTGCTTTCCCTTGGATTTCCTTCTCCTCTATGGCTTCAATGATCCCTGCACCATGCATAGGATAAAAAATCTTATCGCCGATTTGAAACAAATCATCCACCTCCATATGTACTTACTCTTATATAGTATCACATTAAATATTTTAAATCAAATTTTCTATTTTATCATGAAAAAATATATTGCGTCAAGAATTATTAATCAATATTTCTATCCTTTATTTTACATAAATATTTACCACTAATTACCTTTAATAAGAACACTCTTTCTATATAAAGTACAGTGGAGTATAACTCTCATTACTCTAAAATCAGACTATTACAGTACAAAATTAGTACCTTTTGTCTTCATATTTGATAACTAATGGATTTGTTAATATTTACGCTTAAAAAATATTTGAATTATCTGATATTTTCTGTTATAATTTAAAAAAGGTTAAGGAGTTGATTTCCAATGAAAAAGTATTTTCTAAATGCACCCCAACAACCTGAGGTAACTGATGACTCGAAAATCGCTGAAATGGTGTTAGACAAGGCACTACGTGATTTCCAAAAAGAGCAAATACTAAAGGAAATCGACCTCTCATTACGCGACAGAAACGAAAAAGATTTCTTACGATTAACAGAGAGATTACAGACATATCTTGAATAGTTAAATATAAATATAACACTAAGCCCGGTTTCATTTGAAATTGGGTCTTTTTATGTTTAATGAAGATTCTTGTATAATATATAGGAAAGAAGTCGTGAAATTAGATTTTTGATTATTGCTCTCCTATACTTTGAAACATTTTTGTATAATAAGACGTAATAAATAACTGAAAATATAAAAAGGGAGGTATTTAATGAAATTTCAAAAAGCTGTTTTGGAATATCGACTTCAAAAAGGAAAGGAACACTATGTTCCGATTTATCATTATCCAGAAATTGAGCTGGAACAAATTTTAGCAAGAAGAGAATGCGAGTTTTTCGTTAAAGATGGTGTTACATATAAACAACTTTCTTCTGCGATTGAGGACGATTTATTTATCATTTATCTTGAAATTCACGAAGAAAATCCAATCGAAAAGGAACGGCCTTCCCAGGAAGGAATTGCACTTGAAATACGCGAACTGAATAGCATCAGGGATCACCCTCTCATTACATCTGAACATTTTACCAATCATATAGATGTGTTAAGTATAATCGGGAGCGTCTATACCTACTATAATGGAATGGAATGGGAACGGGATTCGGCAGAGATTGACGAAGACCGCCAAGTGTATATTTTGTACATGACCTCAACAGGCTATCAACTATCAGCACAAGGAGATGAAACCTAGATTGAAGAAGACAGAGAAAATGATGAAAGGTGTCATAGCCGCTGCCCTCGTTTCGTCTTTAACCGCATGTGGACAAAACCGTCCGGCCCAACCGTCCGGAACCGATTGTAATGATTGGGAATGGGATAGCGATACTGGAACGTACTATTGTGATGATCGTACCTCCTCTCGTTCTGGATATTACTACTATGGCGGAGCCTTTTATTCTAATAAAAACGCATTAAGAGGTAGCTCTAATTATCAATCTTATGAAAAATCATTTAAGTCAGGGATCGGAAGCGGTTCAAAAGGTGGTTATGGAGGATAATATGAACCATTTCCGTCATGACCGGCAACAGTTTTTCAAACAGATTGAAGGATTTTGGCATGATTTATTTGGAATAGAATATGCCTTATGGGACGTAAAAATCGAACCACTTACAAATGTCAAACGCATCAGGCAAGCAACCGAAATAATCGGCCATATTCTCTTGAAAACCGCTCCTCTCTTGCGGCAATTGGATGATGAAACATTACTACAACTTGGGTTTCCTTCAGGATCACTTACTTTTATCCGTCTTCAAACGATCCCCTCCTTCGAAAGTGTCATCGCACGCCTTGATTTAGTCGTCACTAAGGAGGATGTGAAACTACTTGAAGTCAATTCCGATACACCCACTTTTATTAAGGAAGCTTTTTCTGTAAATGGTGCCGTTTGCAAAGAATTTGGATGGAACAACCCAAATGAAGGTTGCGAGCAAAAACTTCGGAAGGCCGTTCAAGAAGCTGTTCATACCGCAGCTGATTCTCTTGAAAAACGAAAAAAACCTAATATTGTTTTTACTTCACACACAGAGCATGATGAAGACCGTTTGACAACCCTCTATTTACAAGAATTATATGGCCTGGATAGTCAGTATTTGAGTCTTGATCGACTACAACTTGTGTCTGAACCCATAATCGAGAATGGGGAAGTCATCTTTGAACAGGGACTTTATGATACTAACGGCAAAAAGATTGATGTTTTATACCGACAAACCTATCCAATCGAACATCTCATTGATGATGAGGATCCAGTTACAAAAGAAAAAGTAGGACAGTTGTTAATGAAGTTTGTGGAAGAGAAGGAATTAGCTATTTTAAATCCCCCATCTGCATTTTTGCTGCAATCAAAAGCGGTTATGGCACTTATATGGGGATTGCATGAAACCCAGCATTCTTTTTACACAAAAGAAGAACATGATTGGATTTCTACTTATTTTTTACCTACGTATCTTGATGCGGATTTTTTTCAAAAACAAGGGATTTCTTATGTGAAAAAGCCCTCCTTCGGCCGTGAAGGAGATAGCATTGAAATTTATCAGGCTAGTGGCAAGAAGATCGATGAGGACCGTCATAAAACCTATGAACATTCATTGCCTGTTTTTCAACAATTTATCAAGCTTCCCCAAATGGTCGTTCAAACAGAACAAGGTAAAAAGACTGTTCATTATATGTATGGATGTTTTTACGTGAATGGTCAAGCCAGTGCGATTGGAATTCGAGCAGGAAGACAAATAACCGATAATGAATCATATTTCTTGCCAGTTGGTTTAAAGAAAGAGGAGGAATAATAATGGAGTTTATTTCATCACATAGTTTTTTGAATTTTTTAGCCCATGTGGGGACAGGCTTAGGACTTATTATACTCGGTATTATCGTTTTTGCCCTTACAACCAAATTTTCTGAATGGGAATTGATTAAAGCCGGGAATACAGCGGTTGCTTTAAAGCTATGGGGAAAGGTAATTGGTTTGGGAATTACTCTCTACACCGTTTGGGGTGGAAGCGTCCATTTACTAGATGCCTTTATTTGGGGCTTAATTGGGATTGTTACACAAGTGATTGTCTATTTGATCATCGAATATGTTTTAACGCCGAAAACGAATTTAGCGAAAAAAGTTGAAGAAGGCAATATTGCGGTCGGCTTCAGCCTATTTGCCGCAGGAATTACCGTTGGTTTAGTTGTGGCAGGAAGCTTGACATATTAATGAAAGTAAGAGCCGGATCAAAATTTGATTCGGCTTTTAGTCTATTAAAAAATTCCCAGCATTTCTTAAAACGCCGGGAATTTTCATGTATAAGTACACCATGGAATTGCCTATGTTTTTGTTTAATGCTAGAGTAAATTCAATCATATTTATTTTCCCTAAATAGTTAGATAGTAGATGGTAGTAGATTCATAAACGGATAAAGGTATTGATTTTCTACATATAAGCAAAGGAGTTTTCAAAATGGTTCTTCTTAATTCTATCTTTAAATTAAAACAAAAAAATGAAACAAACTGGCTTCAAGATGCAAGTGAACAAGAGGTCGTATGTTCCATTTCAGACGAAAATATACAAAATCAATTAAACGCTATTGGTCTTACGATTGAGGAAATGAAAAAGGAAGCTTTCGGAACAAACAAAGAACTCCGTTGAATTAACCCGAACATTCACTGAACAAATTACCGAACAAAAAGACAATGTCAGTGTGAGCTTACAAGAAGTCGAAACATTAACAAATGATGGGCAACATAAATCGGCCTTGATGCAAGAGTCCTTTGACCGTATCGTAAAAGCAGCACACGAAAATCTTGTTACCGTTCAAAAAACAGATTCAGAGATTCAAAATCTTGTCACCGTCATCACGGAAATTGGCTCCGCTACACAAAAAATCGTTGAATCAACCGAAAAATTAAATGAAGCTGTCCAGATGGCTTAACTTAAAAAACTTGGATGTGCACACTTCGCACATCCTTTTTATATTAAAAACCTGCTATTTTTAAGTATAAAAAACGAACTTACCATTATCGGTAAGTCCGTTTTGATTTCGTATTTAACCACCAAGAATATGTATTTGGTGGAGACGGAGGGAGTCGAACCCTCGTCCAAGAATATCGACACTTAAGCTTCTACGAGTGTAGTCGATATATTAGCGATTCACTGCATCATATGCCTATCGACGGGCGTCCGGGCAGCTAGTCTGGTTGTTCTCTTCTTTCATCCTCAGACGGTGGAATCCAGCGTAGCCCACTTCATTTGAGTCCCTTACCCTACCACATGGGCGATGGAGGGAGGAACCGCTAAGCGCTATTAAGCAGCTAAAGCGAAGTTGTTTTGTTGTTTGCCAGTTATAGGCTTTGACGTTTTAACGAGGCCGATCCCCTCGACTCGCCACCTAAGCTCGAACTACCCCTGTCGAATCCGTAGCGTCCCCATAATAAGAAAATCGACGATGAATGGAATAGATGTTCACACAAACTTGTATGCTCTATTGTTTTAATCATCTGTACGATTCGCGCTTTATGCGCTGACGTTAGGAATGCTCGAAGGTCGAGCTTGTAAAGATGGTGTCAGTCGCTGCTGACATAAACTTATTATAACATAAATTGTGATGATTTCAATTGTAAGTTACTGGATAACTTTCTAATCCATTTGTGTCAGTCGTTGCTGACATAAACCTATTATAGCATACACTGTGGCAACTTCAATTGTAAGTTACTGGATAACCTTCCAATCCGTTAAATACTACATCTTTTGTCTATCACGAAAGGCACGTTCCATCTCACGTTTCGCTTCTTTTTTCTTTAAGCTTTCACGTTTATCATAGTTCTTTTTCCCTTTTGCTAAACCGATTAATGCTTTAGCAAACCCATTTTTCAAATAGATTTTTAGCGGGATAAGCGCATAACCCACTTCTTTTGTTTCACCAATCAGTTTATCAATTTGCTTTTTATGAAGCAATAGCTTTCTCGTCCGCAATGGATCATGATTATAACGGTTCCCTTGTTCATATGGGCTAATATGCATTCCGACCAAGAATACTTCCCCATTTATAATTCGAGCATAAGAATCCCTCATATTCACTCGACCAGCACGGATGGCTTTAATCTCAGTTCCTTGTAGCACAATCCCTGCTTCATAGGTTTCTTCAATAAAATAGTCATGATTCGCTTTTTTATTTTGCGCAATAACCTTACCTGCACCTTTTGGCATAGAGCTTCCCCACTTTCTATTGCTCTATTTTAACAAAAATTTTCATATCTCACAAATCGGTAGAAAAGGGGATAATATTTCCCCCTTTTCGTGACCAGCCTTCTCCCCTTATTCGATTTTCATGTCCGTTTTTCCTATCTTTATCTGATTCTCGGGCGTTTTGATTTGCTTTTAGCAAAATGTCTTAACGTTTTTTCTTTCGCTTTGCTTTTGGTGCATTTTCAAAGAACTTTTTATTCTTATTTTTCTTCTTTGGCGCTTTACTGCTGTTGCTGCCATTACTATCTTTTTTATTTCGACTATTACGTCTCGAGCTACTTGCTTCTCCGCTCCCTTTACGAGGCTTACGTTCAGAACTGCCTGTTTTGAAAACACGTCCACCTTCATTTGGATCACGTCTGCGTGTACCTTTCATGCCAACAATTTCAAAATCAATGGATCTTTCATCCTTGTTTACGTTGACAACTCGAACTGTGATTTCATCGCCAATTCGGTACACATTACCTGTACGTTCCCCAATCATTGCTAAATGACGCTCATCAAAACGATAATAATCATCTGTCATATAGCTCACATGAACAAGGCCTTCAATCGTATTCGGAAGCTCAACAAACATACCGAAATTGGTAACCGAACCAATAATTCCATCATATTCTTCGCCAATTTTATCTTCCATATATTCAGCTTTCTTCAATTCATCCGTTTCCCGTTCAGCATCAACAGAGCGACGTTCCATTTTGGAAGAATGATCCGCAATATCTCGGAGCATCGCATCCCACTTTTCTCTTGTTGCATGATCTAATTTTCCTTCGATTAAATACGTTCGGATCAAACGGTGAACAATTAAATCCGGATAACGACGAATCGGCGATGTAAAATGGGTATAAAATTCAGTCGATAACCCGAAATGGCCAAGATTTTCCGGATCATATTTAGCTTGTTGCATCGAGCGAAGCATCACCGTTGAAATGACCATTCCTTCCGGTTTCCCCTGTACATCTTCAATAATTTCCTGAAGAGCACGAGGATGAACAGAATTAGCCGTTCCTTTTACGATATAACCAAAGTTTGTTATAAACTCAAAGAACCGTCGTAGTTTATCTTCTTTCGGATCATCATGAATTCGGTAAATAAACGGAACATCAAGCCAGTGAAAATGTTCAGCAATCGTTTCATTAGCTGCAAGCATAAATTCCTCAATTAATTTCTCACCGACCGATCTTTCCCTTAGAACAACATCTGTTGGTTTTCCCTCTTCATCTACCAATACTTTCGCTTCTTTAAAATCAAAATCAATGGCACCACGGTGTTTCCGCTTCGCCGTTAATATTTGTGCGAGCTCTCCCATCAATTGAAACATAGGAACAAGCGGCTCATAACGTTTCATCAGTTCTTCGTCTTGATCAGTTAGAATACGGTTCACATCAGAATACGTCATCCGCTCCGTTGTTTTAATCACGCTTTGAAAAATTTCATGATTAACCACTTCACCATCCGAATCAATCTCCATCTCACAAGAAAGTGTTAACCGATCTACCTTTGGATTTAAGGAACAAATCCCGTTTGATAGTCTATGCGGAATCATTGGAATAACCCGGTCCACTAAATACACGCTCGTCGCTCGATCAGCCGCTTCACGATCGATAGGTGAACCTTCTGTTACATAATAGCTCACATCGGCGATATGTACACCCAACTTGTAATTTCCATTCTCAAGCTTAGTAACAGTAACAGCATCATCCAAATCTTTTGCATCCGCTCCATCAATCGTTACAATTGTTTCATTTCGTAAGTCACGACGGTTTTGAATCTCACTGTCGTCAATCGTATCAGGCGTTTCATTGGCTTGCTGTAGAACTTCTTCAGGAAATTCTTGTGGTAGCCCATGTTTATGAATGACAGAAAGAATATCAACACCAGGATCATTTTTATGACCAAGGATTTCGATAACTTCTCCTTCTGCACTCATTCTTCCTTCAGGATAGGTTGTTAACTTCACAACCACTTTATGACCTTCTACGGCACCATTTGAATCCGCCTTCGGTATAAAAATATCACCAGCGAATTTCTTTTCATCTGGAATCACAAAGCCGAAACTCTTACTCTCCGTATAAGTACCAACAATTTGTTGAATCCCTCTTTCAAGAATCCTTACAACGGCACCTTCTCGCCGTTGTCCTGAGCTTTCTGATGAAACACGTGCAAGCACAGTGTCTCCATGCAGCGCATTATTTGTTTCATTCGGTGGAATAAATATATCATCCATCCCAGGTTCATCTGGAATGACAAAGGCAAATCCCTTCGCATGTCCTGTAAGCTTTCCACGAATAAGACTCATTTTTTCTGGTAGTCCATAACGATTGCTTCTCGTACGAACGACCAAACCTTTTTCTTCCATTTGCACAAGAGCTTTGACAAAATCTTTAAATTCTGCAGAATCTTCTACCCCTAACGCTTCCTCTAATTCTTGAACCGTTAACGGTTTATACGCCTCATCTTTCATATAATGCAATAGTCGATTAATATGTTGCTGAATAATTTCATCCATTATATCGCCTCCTTTTAGACAATCATTAGTAAATCATTTGAGTATTGTTAATGAATAGTAAACTTTTTTATGGGCTAGACAGATAGTACCCTACTTACTCTTCCCAATCTAGTTTTTCTAAAAATTGATATACGTCTTCATGCAGCATATCCTTTTCCTTATCTAGTGTAATCGCATGCCCTGATTCTTCATACCACTTTAACTCTTTTTCAAGAGATTCCGCATTATTATATATAATATTCGCACTATCTGTATTTATCATATGGTCATGACGAGCTTGGACAATAAATAATGGCGCGTATATCATATCAATATGATCACGAACATCAGCAATTAAATCCTGCAATGCCTTCAATGTTATCATCGGTGTTTTTTGAAAATCAATCATTTCTTGCTGTATTTGATCCTCTGTTTTTCCTTCTAACTGTTTATATCCACGAGCATACTCAAGAATTCCTTTATACATGACTTCTTCACTTTTAATATGGGCGGGTGCACACATCGGAACAATTCCCTTTATAGGTACAGTGTATCCTAATTTCAAGGAAAATACCCCACCAAGTGATAGTCCCGCAACCGCAATTTCTTTATGACCTTTCTGTTTTAAAAGTTCATATCCTTCCATGGCGTTTTCCCACCAATCTTCAGGTCCACTTAGAACAAGTTCCTCCGGTGGAACTCCATGACCTTTAAACAGTGGTGCATGGCATGTATAACCCCTCTTTTCAAGGAAACGAGCAAGCATCCGTACATCAGCTGTATTGCCTGTAAATCCATGCAATAACAAGACAGCTCTCTTCCCATCTCCAAATGTAAAAGGCTTCGGCGCAACCATTTTCATCATAAAAAACTCCTTCTCTTTTTATCAAATTCGCCCCGCCGAATTTGCGCCCGGATTTTTATCGAGCTTGCTCGATAAATTACCTTTAAAAAATCCGAGGCATCCGCCGGAGGCTTAACTTCATTCAGCCGGGGTTTGAACCCCCACTGAATCAGAGAGCTTTTTGCATTCATCCCCCACTTACAGAAGTGGAGGACTTCTGCTGAATGAAGTTAAACAAACGTTTCATTGATATTATTAGTTTTAGCAAAACATAAAGGAACATGCCATTATTTAGTCTTACGACACTATTCCCAAGAACAGTAAAAAGCCTGACCAATTGGTCAGGCTTTTTACTGTATTAAACAAAATATGCTACTGCAATCGCTAAAACAAAAAATAGAACCCCTAAAACAACCGTAATCCGATGGAGAACTAAGTCTAGTCCACGAGCCTTTTGTTTCCCAAATAATTGTTCAGCGCCCCCAGAAATCGCCCCTGATAAACCAGCACTTTTTCCTGATTGAAGAAGGACAACAACAATAAGACTAATCGATACAATGACAAGTAATGTAAGTAAGATCGTATGCAACATATATAAGAATCCTCCTGAAAACGCACTTTTACAATATTTCTATTTTATCATATTACCCGATTTGATCCAAATAGTTTCATGCATTTTTTTATTCTTCTTTCCCCATATCTTTTACCTTGAAGTTTTTCTTAATGAGCTCTTGCTCTTCTTCAATAGTTAGGAGTCCTGTTGCTTCTCCTATTGTTCCATTTTGAAGTCTCCAGATGGCATTATGATCTCTATCTGCTTGTGAAAAATCGGCTTCCTTCCAACGATTAAGAATGTCCAAATATAAATCTGCCTGTTCATATTGGTTAGCGTTAACAACTTCTAGTAATCTTTCAACACGCTCAAGGGTTAATGGGGTAAACCCCCATTTATCTTCTGCTCTAATTTTTTGATGACTCATATTATGAATAATCTGCTGCACCTGTTCTTCACTTATATCCTTAGGTAATTCTGCTTCAATCGACTCAGTTCTTTCCTCTTGTATTTCAATAAAAGTTCCACCGTCAGGTTGACCTTCAGAAGTTGGTTGATTTTTTTCCGTGACAGTTACCGTTTGTTTATTCGATAGATTAAATGCCACAAAGACAATGAAAATACCAATAACTACTAGTAGAATTGTTACTATTTTCTTTTTCATATCCCACATTTTCTCCAATCTATCGTAATCATATAGAAAAATCTGTATATCCATTATACCTTTTGTTTCAAACTCTATCAATTTATACGACTTTATAATCATTGACTTTTTCCTTCGGTATAAAGGTACCAGGAAGCATCAATAGACCCGAGTAGAATGGAGAAACCCACCACCACTTCAACCCTTCTGTAAAACAAAAAAACCTTCTATATATGTAGAAGATCACATATATAGAAGGCTATAGATAATAACTTTTGTATAACTTTATTTAAGGCTCATCGCCTAAAGCATATTATTTTTTCAAGTTATAGAAAGATTTCAACCCATCGTATACCGCTAATTCACCAAGTTCGTCTTCAATGCGAAGAAGTTGGTTGTATTTCGCAATACGGTCTGTACGAGACATAGAACCTGTTTTGATTTGGCCAGCGTTTGTTGCAACAGCGATGTCTGCAATTGTAGCATCTTCTGTTTCACCAGAACGGTGAGAAACAACTGCTGTATAGCCAGCACGTTTTGCCATTTCAATGGCATCAAACGTTTCCGTTAATGTACCGATTTGGTTTACTTTAATAAGAATTGAGTTAGAGATTCCTTTTTCAATCCCTTCAGCTAACTTCTTCGTATTTGTTACAAATAGATCGTCCCCAACAAGTTGAACTTTTTGACCAATGCGATCTGTTAATAACTTGTGGCCTTCCCAGTCGTTTTCATCTAAGCCATCTTCAATTGAAATGATTGGGAATTCATTACAAAGCTCTTCATAAAAATTAACCATTTCTTCTGAAGATAATCCTGTGCGTCCTTCACCAGCAAGATCATATTTGCCTGTTTCTTTGTTATAGAACTCAGAAGACGCAACGTCCATTCCTAAGTAGATGTCTTTTCCTGCTTCATAACCAGCTGCTGAAATCGCTTCGATAATCACTTCTAACGCTTCACGGTTTGAACCAAGGTTTGGAGCAAATCCACCTTCGTCACCCACTGCTGTATTTAAACCTTTTCCAGATAATACTTTTTTCAATGAATGGAAGACTTCTGCACCCATACGGATCGCTTCTTTAAAAGAAGGAGCTCCAACTGGAAGAATCATGAATTCTTGGAAGTCTACATTGTTATCAGCATGAGATCCACCATTAATAATATTCATCATTGGTGTTGGAAGTTGCTTCGCATTGGTTCCACCAAGGTAACGATATAATGGAAGACCTACAGATTCTGCTGCTGCATGTGCACAAGCCATAGATACACCAAGAATCGCATTAGCACCTAATTTTCCTTTGTTTTCTGTTCCATCAAGTTCGATCATGGTACGGTCGATACCCACTTGATCTGTAACATCTATACCAAGAATTTCTTCAGCGATCACTTCATTTACATTTTCAACTGCTTTTAATACACCTTTACCAAGGTAACGGGATTTGTCGCCGTCACGAAGTTCAACAGCTTCATGTTCACCAGTAGATGCACCAGATGGAACAATAGCACGTCCAAAGAATCCTGATTCTGTTAAAACTTCTACTTCTACTGTTGGATTTCCACGGGAATCAAGAACTTCACGAGCATAAACATGTTGGATATTTGGCATTTAAAATCTCTCCTTTAATATGGTTCGTTTTATTATTTTTTAAAATGAAATCAAATCTCTATACAGGTTTCTGGCCTGTAACACCCTATTCAATAACGTCTTAACACTAGCTGCTTTCCGACACCAAACATCATTTAATCAACGATGTTCCAGTCATTTCAGCAGGTTTCTCAACACCTAGTAAATCAAGTATTGTTGGTGCAAGATCGCCTAGAATCCCACCTTCACGAAGGTCTACACCTTCTTTTGTTACAATAACAGGAACCGGATTAGTTGTATGAGCCGTCATCGGATTTCCTTCACTCGTAATGACTTCATCTGCATTACCATGGTCTGCTGTGATAATCGCTTTCCCACCTTTTGCATGAATCGCATCAACAATTTTCCCTAAACATTCGTCGACCGTTTCGATTGCTTTAATCGTTGGTTCAAGCATTCCCGAATGTCCAACCATATCAGGGTTAGCAAAGTTTAAGAGAATCGCATCAAAGTTATCTGCTTCGATTTCTTTTAACAGAGCATCCGTTACTTCATATGCACTCATTTCAGGTTGTAAATCGTAAGTCGCAACCTTCGGTGAATTAATTAAAATTCGTTCTTCACCAGGGAATTTCTCTTCACGTCCACCACTCATAAAGAATGTAACATGTGGATACTTCTCTGTTTCAGCAATCCGTAATTGTTTTAAATTGTTTTGTGCTAATACTTCACCAATCGTATTATCCAAATTGCTCGGTTCAAAGGCAACATAGCCATCAACCGATTCACTGAAATGCGTTAAGCATACAAAGTGTAACGGTTTCGGATGCTTTGCTCCTCTATCAAAAGAACGAAAATCTTCATTTGTAAAGGTATTAGAAATTTGAATAGCCCGGTCGGGACGGAAATTATAGAAAATAACTGCATCGTTATCTTGGATCGTTGCTACAGGCTCACCATTTTCCTTTGTCATAACAGACGGAATGACGAACTCATCAAAAATGCCATGTTCATAGCTATCGTTCACTAATTCTAGTGGATCAGAATAGGTCGGACCTTCTCCATACACCATTGCCCGGTAGCATTTTTCAACTCGATCCCAACGCTTGTCACGATCCATTGAATAGTAGCGACCCGAAATGGTTGCGAACTCTCCAACACCGTATTCTGTCATTTTTTCCTGTGTTTCCTTAATAAAAGATGCAGCTGTTTTTTGTCCGACATCACGACCATCTAAAAAGCCATGAACATATACTTTCTTCAAACCATTCTCAGCTGCAAGACGCAATAGAGCAAACATATGGTTTATATGGCTATGTACCCCGCCATTTGAAAGTAATCCAAATAAATGAAGGCCGGAGTCATGTTTTTTGGCATGGTTAATGGCATTTAAGAAGGTTTCATTTTGTTCAAAATGACCTTCACGAATCGCAATATTTACTCTTGTTAAGCTTTGATAAACAATACGACCCGCACCAATATTTAAATGTCCGACTTCTGAATTTCCCATTTGGCCTTCTGGTAGACCAACTGCTTCTCCAGACGCTGTTAAATGGCTGTGAGGAAATTGTTTCCATAAACGATCAAAATTTGGTTTGTTCGATTGAGCAACGGCATTTCCTTTTTGTTCATCTCGACACCCAAATCCATCTAAAATAATTAACGCAACTGGTGCTTTACTCACTTTTTCCCGCCTCCAATAGTTGAAGGAATGAGACGGCTTCAAGGCTTGCGCCACCGACTAATGCTCCGTCGATATCAGATTCTGCCATATATTCCTTAATATTTGCTGGTTTTACACTTCCACCATACTGGATTCGAACCTCTTCTGCAACGTCTATTGAGAATTGTTCTGCCACAACAGAACGAATATGAGCACATACAACATTCGCATCTTTTGCTGTAGAAGACTTTCCTGTTCCAATTGCCCAGATTGGTTCATAAGCAATCACCACTTGTTTCACTTGCTCAGGAGAAAGACCTGCTAGAGCCTTTTGAACTTGTCCTGCAACAAACTCATTTGTGATCCCACTTTCACGTTGTTCTAATGTCTCACCTACACAAACAATTGGAACTAAATGATGATTAAATGCCGTTACTATTTTTTTATTAACAGCTTCATCTGTTTCATTAAACATCTCACGGCGTTCTGAATGCCCAAGAATCACATACTTTACACCAAGAGCTTCTAATGCAACCGCACTAATTTCTCCTGTAAAAGCACCGCTCTCCTCAAAATGCATATTTTGAGCACCAATTTCAACATCAGATTCTTTTGCAATCGAAACTAAGCTTTCTAAAAACAATGCAGGAGCACAAACAACTGATTCTATTTTATCCTTTGAGGGTACTGAACTTTTAACTTGTTCCATAAAGGTGTTTGCCTCCGAGAGTACCTTAAACATTTTCCAGTTTCCTGCAATAATTGGTTTTCGCATACGTACACACCCTTTCAGACTTCGACAAATTGTCTATTACTTGTCATTAAGAGCTACAACACCTGGAAGCTCTTTTCCTTCCATAAACTCTAATGAAGCACCGCCACCCGTAGAAATATGACTCATCTGATCGGCTAGATTAAACTTTTCAACGGCTGCAGCGGAATCACCGCCACCAATGATTGAATATGTATCTTTTGCATGTGCTAAGCTTTCTGCAACGGCTTTCGTTCCATTCGCAAATGCTTCAAATTCGAAAACGCCCATTGGACCATTCCAAATGACAAGCTTTGATTTTTGAATCACATCACGATAAAGTTCAGCTGTTTTTGGACCAATATCAAGCGCTTGCCAATCAGCTGGAATCTCTTCCATAGAAACTACCTTTGTATTGGCATCTTGAGCAAATTGATCAGCAACAATCCCATCAATTGGCATATAGAAATTAACACCTTTTTCTTTCGCCTTTTCAATAAACGACTTGGCTAAATCAATTTTATCTTCTTCCAATAATGACTTACCGATTTCATGTCCTTGAGCTTTAATGAATGTATAAGCCAAGCCACCACCGATAATAAGATTATCTACTTTTTCTAATAGATTATCGATTACATCAATCTTATCTTTTACTTTTGCTCCACCAATAATGGCTGTGAATGGACGCTCTGGATTGGAAAGTGCTTTCCCGATTACGTCTAATTCTTTATCCATTAAGAAACCTGAAACAGCTGGAATATGATGAGCAATTCCTTCTGTTGAAGCATGTGCACGGTGTGCTGCCCCAAATGCATCATTGATATATATATCAGCTAATTCGGAGAAGGCTTTTGCTAATTCAGGATCATTTTTCTCTTCTCCTGGGTAGAAACGAACATTTTCAAGAAGGAGAACATCACCCTCATTCATATCTGAAACGAGTGCTTTGACAGCGTCTCCATAGGATTCATCAGCTTTTTTTACACTTTTACCAAGTAACTCTGACAGTCGAGTGGCTACTGGAGTTAGACGTAGTTCTTCAACCACTTTTCCTTTTGGTCGACCAAGGTGACTAGCCAAGATTACTTTTGCCCCTTGTTCTTGTAAATATTGAATGGTTGGAAGAGCCGCACGAATACGAGTCTCATCTGTTATTTTTCCATCTTGCATCGGTACGTTAAAGTCGACACGACAAAAAACTCTTTTCCCTTTTAAATCGACATCTCTTACGCTTTTTTTGTTCAACGTAAAGGTCCTCCTTTAAGATCAAAGTTTAGAGTAACTATCTGTTATGCTGTGTGAGAAAGCAAGGCCTTTAATAGGATTATGTAAAGTTAGTCTATCTTACAAGATATTTAATCATACGTAGCTCGACTCTTTTCCCCATAAGAAAAAGGAGTAGGGAATGTTCCCTGCTCCCCTCTACCCTTTATCATTATAGACGTTCGCTAAGAAATTTTCCAATAATTATATTGGCGCGAACATTTATTTATTGACTAGATTAAAGACCTTTTTGAGCAATATAATCGACTAAGTCTACAACGCGTGTAGAATAACCAATTTCATTATCATACCAAGAAATAACTTTTACCATATTACCTTCCATTACCATTGTGGAAAGTGCATCAACAGAAGAAGAATGTGGATCTCCGTTATAATCTTTTGATACAAGCGGTTCTTCAGTGTATTGTAACACTCCTTTTAAATCACCTTCAGCTGCTGCTTTTAGTGCTGCGTTTACTTCTTCAGCTGTCACATCTTTATCAAGCTCTGCAACAAGGTCAACTAAAGAAACGTTTGGAGTTGGTACACGTACAGCCATACCGTTTAATTTCCCTTTTAATTCAGGTAGTACTAGAGCTACTGCTTTTGCTGCACCAGTTGTTGTTGGGATCATGTTTTCAGCAGCTGCACGTGCACGGCGATAGTCTTTATGTGGTAAATCTAAAATTTGTTGGTCATTTGTATATGAGTGAATAGTTGTCATCATCCCGCGCTTAATTCCAAATTGATCATTTAATACTTTTGCAAATGGAGCTAAACAGTTTGTTGTACAAGATGCATTAGAAAGCACATGGTGATTAGCTGGATCGTATTGATCGTGGTTTACGCCCATAACAATTGTAATGTCTTCTTCTGATGCTGGAGCAGAAATAATAACTTTTTTCGCTCCTGCTTCAATGTGTTTCGCTGCATCTACACGTTTTGTGAAGCGACCAGTTGATTCAATAACTACTTCAACACCAAGTTCTCCCCAACCAATATTTGCTGGATCGCGCTCAGCTTTAACCATAATTTCTTTTCCATTTACAACTAATGTATTACCACTTACAGATACTTCTGCATTTATTCTTCCATGTACAGAATCATATTTCAAAAGATGTGCTAACATATTTGCATCTGTTAAGTCATTTACTGCCACTATTTCAATATTTGAATTATTCAATGCTGCACGTAAAACATTACGTCCAATTCGTCCAAAACCGTTTATACCAACTTTTACTGTCATTTTTAAGTTCCTCCTTTAAAATGTAAGGATTATTTCTTTAAAAAATTTATATTATAGGGATTTTCCTTGTAACAACTCTTGGGCTGCTGCTTCATCTGTAATGAGAATCGTTGATGGTGGAGCTTGTTTCATATAAGCACGAATTGCTTTGGCCTTCGAGGCTCCTCCTGCTACAGCAATGACGTGTTTAACATTCCTAAGATCATCCAGTTGTAATCCCACTGTCTGAACCTTATGAACCACCTCACCTGCTTCATTGAAATAATAACCAAAAGCTTCTCCAACTGCTTTAGATTCTTTAAGTTTCTTCAGTTCTTCTTCGTTCGTCTTACGGCGATTTGCCATTGTAATAGCGTCCCCAATTCCATGCAATACCATGCTAGCAGATTTGATTAAGGATAATACTTCGTGAATTTCTGGTTCTTTAATCATAAATTCATACATTTCCTTGCTCACTTGGTCTGGAACATATAAAACACGATGCTTCGACCTTGTTCGTTCTGCCATTTTGGAACAAATCGAGTTGGCTTGATTCTTTACATCTTCACCAATTCCACCTCGTGCGGGCACAAACAGCAAGTCCAGGTTATTTGAGTATGGCTTCATCATATCTGCAATAGAAGCCATTGTAGATCCTCCAGTAACGGCAATGATATTTTTTCCACTCAAATATTTATTTATGCAGGTGACACAGGTTTTCCCTAGCTCTTCTTTCACCCAGGGGAGAAGATCACTATTTCCCGAAACAATGAATACTTTCTTGATTCCCAAGCTTTGTTGCAAGCCTGATTCCATCTCATCGATTCCCGTAATATCACGTATGACACTTCCGAGTTCTTCCACTAATTCTTTTCCATCTTCTGTTAAGCTCATGCCGGAACTCGTGCTATAAATTAGTTTTTGCTGTTTCAAGAAATCGACTTCACTACGCAAAACTCTTTCTGTTAAATCAAGTGTTACTGAAAGAGTTCTTCTTCCAACCGGTTCCATAGATCCAATAATATGAAGAATATGATAGCGTTTTTGAATAATAGAGAGTAAATCAGGTAATAATCTTTTTTGTAAATCAATAATTGATTTCATTTTATGTAACTCCCTTACTTATGGTCACCATTAGTCCAGGTTAGACATATTATGTCCCACTTGGCACAAAAAAAATTACCCTGCACAAATGATTCTAGCAGGAATGTTTTACTAATTCAATCACTTATTTTCATGTAAGCGCTTTAATTATGTCTAAATTATTAACTATTTGTATGTAAGCGCTCCAAGTAGCGTGATCTTGTCAATATGACCATATTGTATTTCTTTTCTATCTACCATAACGACCGGGATCATTAAACCATACTTTTCCGTCCAGTCATCGTTTAAAGCAATATCGCATTCTTCGTAATCAAAATCGATATGATTCCGCAAATCATCAATCACATCTTTCGCCTGTTCACATAAATGACAGCCATTTCGCGTGTATAGAGTGATCACTGGTGTTTTCTTCATTCTTATCCCTCTTCTATTCTCCCCTTATCTAAATCGTTTTCTTTTAGATGAAGCTAGAATACCTAGTTGGTCTCGATATTTTGCGATCGTCCTTCTTGATACAACGATCCCATTATTCGCTTTCAATAAGGCAACTAACTCTTGATCTGAAAGGGGTTTTAATTTATCTTCTTTCTCTATTAGTAGAGAAATTTCCTTTTTTACCTGAATCGCAGACGTATCTTCGTTTGAGATTGTTTTAATTGTACTTGAAAAGAAAGATTTAAGCTCAATCGTACCAAAAGGGGTTTGAGCATATTTCTCCCGAACAGCTCGACTTACAGTTGATTCATGTATGCCTAGTTCTTCAGAAACCTCCTTCATCGTTATCGGTTTTACATGATTAGGTCCATGGATAAAAAAATCTGGTTGCTTTTCAATGATTTTTAAGGCCACTTTAATAAGGGTTTCTTTTCTTTGCTCAATGCTCCGCATAATCCACTGGTAATCCTGCTGCTTCTCCTGTAAAAAACGCTTAACTTTTTCATCACCTATTGCATGAAATTTACGAAAATATCTTTTATTAAACTGAATTTTCGGCAGTACTTCATCAAAGACACTAACAGAAAATGTCGTGCTGTCACATTTAATGATGATATCTGGAACAATATACGAAGCCTGCTCGTAGTAAAAAGCGGCTGCTGGTCTCGGGTTCAGTGATTGTACATAGTCAAATACTTGCTGAATTTGTTTCATCTCAACCCCGAGATTTTTTGCAATTAACTTCCATTTCTTTTCAGCAAATAAAAGAAAATAATCTGAAATGATCGTAGCTGCTAGTTTATTCTTGTCCTCTTCACGATTGATTTGGAAAAGAAGGCATTCTTGTAAGTTTCTTGCCCCAACTCCAGCGGGTTCAAGACCTTGTATGATCCGAACAGCCTCTTCAACTTCCTGACAGGAAATAGACAAAATAGTAGCTACTTCATCCGAACTGATATGTAAGTAACCATTTTCATCAAGACTGTTAATTAAAAAAGTAAGAACTTTTTTGAGTGAATCATCATAAGAACGAAAATCGATTTGTGAAAACAAATAATCTACTAACGATGTTTCCTTTTGGGCGATTTGCTCTAGCCAACTTTGCTTATCGACTTGTGTCGCTTTTTTTACTTTTTTCACGCGATCATACTGAGGGTCCATTGTTTGTATATTTCTAGATTCTATTTGCAGGAGTGGATTTTCTATCGCTTTATTTTCGAGAAATTCTACCAGTTCTTGGGTGGAATATTGTAGCAGTGCAATTGCCTGTGTTAATTCTTGCGTCATAGCTAATTTCACGGTTTGCTGTTGCCCTAATCCTACTTTCATATCCATGCTAATCACTCCTCTATTTATATTACAATAAGACGCATAACTCGTGAACCAGAATCTTGTTTATTACAAATATTATCAACATGATCATTTTATGACTGTATTTCACAAAAACTTCAAGAAAAACGTACTTGCAAAGGTCAAATCCATATCATATAATAGAAAAGCGTTGTTTTTTAAGTTCTAACTTTGCCCTCGTGGTGCAACGGATAGCACGCAAGCCTCCGAAGCTTGAAATGCAGGTTCGATTCCTGCCGAGGGCATATCTATTTCGTTGACTAACTTTTTTTCAAAAAACCTTCTATCCTCAAACGGATAGAAGGTTTTTTGTATGTTTTCTATTGATCTAGTTTTGCTCGAAGACATCTAGGTTATTGTTTATCAGAAAGGATTTTTGGTTATGATGGAGGATGAAAAGCATAATTCTATCCCAACAAATATACAAGCCTGTGTAGATTAGAGGGTGATTAATTGATGACCATACTAATGCTGGCGATAGTATATCCTATATAACCGAGTTGGATATAGAGAAAAACAAAATATATGTCGAACAATATCTTGTTTAATTTCAAGTCTATCATTTGACCTTTTTTGACCATCAGTGTATGATGAAATTACAAACAGCTTTAGGATGTGGGGAACCTTTTTCTATTGCTGCGGAACTTTATTTATAACGAGAAGGAGGATGTAAGATGAATTTAATCCCAACAGTTATTGAACAAACAAACCGCGGGGAAAGAGCTTATGATATTTATTCCCGACTATTAAAAGACCGTATTATTATGTTAGGTAGTGGGATTGATGACAATGTTGCCAATTCTATTGTAGCACAATTACTTTTCCTTGAAGCAGAAAATCCAGAGAAAGATATCTCTATTTATATTAACAGTCCTGGAGGAAGTATAACAGCTGGAATGGCGATTTACGATACAATGCAATTTATTAAGCCAGATGTTCAAACCATTTGTATTGGTATGGCTGCTTCCATGGGTGCTTTCTTACTTACTGCTGGTACAGAAGGTAAGCGTTACGCCCTTCCAAACGCTGAAGTGATGATTCACCAACCGCTTGGTGGCGCACAAGGTCAAGCAACAGAAATTGAGATTGCTGCGAAACGTATTCTATTCTTGCGTGAGAAATTGAACCAGATTCTTGCTGATCGTTCTGGTCAACCACTTGAAGTTATTTCAAGAGATACTGACCGTGACAACTTCATGACTGCTGAAAAAGCAAAAGAATATGGATTAATCGACCATATTATTACTCGTAGTACAGCTGTTACAAAAAAGAAAGAAGATTAATCTTCTTTCACCAAAAAAGAAAACTCGCATCTGTTGCGGGTTTTCTTTTTTTGCTAATTTATTTATATTTGTAGAGTTTATCCTTCCTGCTGGATATATCTTGCCAATTCTTCAACTGCTTCGCTTTCATCATTTCCTTCAGCACTTAATTGAACAATACTTCCTGAACCAACAGCAAGGCTCATCAGACCCATGATGCTTTTGGCATTTACCTTTTTACCATCTTTTTCCAAAAATACATCTGATGAAAATCGATTTGCTTCCTGTACAAACAAAGCAGCGGGACGAGCTTGTAAACCTGTTTTTAATTTGACTTCAACCTGTTTTTCTACCATTTCTCTTTTTCCTCCTATATAAAACTATATTTATCTGTATAAATGGGTAAAAACCCTTATTGTATCCAACCTATTTACATACAGGCGTTTGACCTGATTTCTCTCCCAGCTATAAAGCCTCAACACCCCGCTGAATTTATTACTATTGTTCTAATATACACAAAGTTTTCGAAAACATTCGATTAAATCGATTGACCTCTTCTTAATTTATCAGCAATTTCATCAATCTTTCGCAATCGATGATTGATTCCTGATTTACTAATCGTACCGCCAGATACCATCTCTCCTAATTCTTTCAATGTTACATCCTGATACTCAACGCGAAGTTCAGCAATTTCCCGTAGTTTTTCAGGCAACACCTCTAAACCAACAGATCCTTGAATATACTTGATATTCTCCACCTGTCGAATGGCAGCCCCAATGGTTTTATTCAAATTTGCCGTTTCACAATTGACGAGTCTATTTACTGAATTTCTCATATCTCGGACAATACGGACATCCTCAAATCGTAATAGAGCATTGTTGGCCCCGATAATAATCAAGAAGTCGGTAATTTTTTCAGCTTCCTTTAAATACGTAATAAAACCTTTTTTGCGCTCTAGTGTTTTACTATTCAAATCAAACGAGTTCATTAATTCACACAACGAGTCATTGTGCTCTTTATATTGAGAAGCAACTTCAAGATGATAGGAGGACGTTTCTGGATTATTTACCGAACCACTTGCAAGAAAGGCCCCTCGCAAGTAAGAGCGCTTACAACAGTTCCTCTTAACCAAATCAGGAGAAATACGATTCAAAAATTCAAAACCTTCTCCTATAATACCTAAATCTTCCAATATATGACGAGCTCTTTCCACTAAGCGAACAATGTATACATTATTTTTCTTCAATCTCATTTTTTTTCGAACAAGAAGTTCAACACTAATTGGATAATATTTTTTAATCAACGTGTAAATTCTTCTTGCAATAGCAGCATTTTCTGTTTGAATATCGACCGCTAATTTTTTATTTGTAAAAGAGAGTGAGCCGTTTATTTGGATAAGCGCTGAAAGTTCAGCCCTTCCACAACAGTCTTTTACCTCTAAATTTGTTAATTCCTTTTTTGTCTCCGAAGCGAAAGACATTGCTTCACCCCCTAGAACAACGACTCATAATAAGTATTACGCTTGATGTCGCCTATTAGTTTCATCTAATAACAAAGAATATAAAATTTGTGCTACTTCATTTGTGTCATGGCGAATAACACCATTTTCAAGACTAACAATTTCACCATAAATGACTTCAAGACCTAACTCATAAAGGGTATTAACATCAAAATGAACAGGCGTTGCAGCCTCTTTAATGTATTTTTTCTGTATCTCATTTGGAATTTCTTCACTATTCACCAGAATCGTATCAATGAATGGTCGCTCCATATGATCATAAATCGCTCTCACATGCTCACTTGCAGTATAACCAAGTGTTTCTCCAGCCTGTGTCATTAAATTACAGATATACACCTTTTTAGCCTTCGCACGACACACTTCTTCACCTAGTTGTGGAACAAGAAGATTAGGCAAAATACTTGTGTACAGACTTCCCGGACCGATAATAATGAGATCCGCCTCTTGAATCGCCTGAATCGTTTCAGGAAGTGGATCTACCTTTTCAGGAGTTAAAAAGACCCGCTTAATTTTCTTTCCTGAATAAGGTATTTTCGATTCTCCCGATATCATGACTCCATCTTCTAGTTCCGCATGTAAAACCACACTTTGATTCGCTGCAGGCAATACTTTTCCATGTACATTCAAAACCTTACTCATTTCCTGAATCGCATACATAAAGTTTCCTGTTATCGAAGTCATCGCCGCTAGAATCAAATTTCCGAGTGAGTGCCCTGATAAGTCATTCGATGCCTTAAATCGATGTTGGAACATTTCTTCGACTAAGGGTTCTACTTCAGAAAGAGCGGCTAAAACATTACGAACATCTCCAGGAGGTGGAATATTTAATTCATTCCTGAGTCTACCCGAGCTTCCACCATCATCAGCAACGGTTACAATAGCCGTAATATCAACAGAGAATTTCTTCAACCCTCTTAATAAGACGGGTAACCCTGTACCACCACCGATAATGACAATGTTAGGCTGTCCGGTTTTCGTCATGTTAGTTTTTCCTTTCTTTTGTCGATATCACGATGTGAAATTTGGGTATGATAATCTTTTTCGAAAGTATGACCAATCGTTTCAGCAAGTGCTACAGAGCGATGTTGGCCACCTGTACAACCAATGGCAATTACGAGCTGTGCTTTTCCCTCTCGTTTATATTGAGGAAGCATAAAAGTGAGAAGATCCGTCACTTTTTCAATGAATTTATGTGTTTCCGTCCATTTCAATACATAACCTGATACTTCATCATTCAAACCTGTCAATGGACGCATATGATCAATATAATGAGGGTTTGGTAAAAACCGTACATCAAACACAAGATCAGCATCAATTGGAATTCCATGCTTAAAACCAAAAGACACGACATTAACCGTAAACATAGCCTTTTTATTAACAGAAAACTCCGTCAAAATCTTTTCTCTTAATTCTCTAGGCTTCATGGTGGAAGTATTATAAATGAGCTGTGCTCTTCCTTTTAATTCACTCAGTAACTGTCGTTCATGCTGTATCCCTTCCAGTGGAAGACCCGTAGGAGCTAGTGGGTGCTTTCTTCTTGTTTCTTTATACCTTCTGACGAGAGTCTCATCATCAGCCTCTAGGAAGAGAATTTGCGGTGTTACCCAAGAGCTTTCAACTAAATCATCTAGCGCCTTAAAGAGATGATCAAAAAACTCTCTCCCTCTTAAATCCATCACTAACGCAACCTTAGTCATCTTATTCCCAGACTCCTTCATTAGTTCAAGAAATTTCGGGAGCAGAGTAGGAGGTAAATTGTCTACACAGAAAAAACCTAAGTCTTCAAAGCTTTGAATCGCAACTGTTTTTCCTGCTCCTGACATACCTGTAATAATCACTATTTGCGAATCATGTAGCGATTCAGTACTCATTGTTTTTTCCCCCCTCTCCTATTTTTTCAACTCGGATCTAGTCGATAACTTAGTAATTTAAAATCAGGTGTATACGTAAAAGTTCCATAGATCATTCCATTCCCATGAATCATATACTCCAAAATATGATAGTCCCCTTCCGCCATGGGAAGACTTCTGATTTCGTCAATCGGTTGCCAACGAATAATTCCTTCATCAGATTCATCCAAATTCAAACCATCTGCATCTTTAGAGAAAAATGTAAACATCATCCACTCGGATAAGATTTGATCCCCATCCTTCATGATAAAAGTAAAAATACCTTTAATATTTGGGTTTCGTAAATAGATACCTGTTTCTTCCCTGAATTCACGAATACAAGAATCTCTCACCGATTCCCCTGGCTCCATTTTTCCACCAGGTGCCACCCACCAATTACGGCGCGGCTTCTGTAATAGCAATACTTCATTATCTTTCAATAGTACACAGTTTGTCACTCGCTGCATTATGGACCACTCCAATCAGACAACAACGTCAAAGTATGTTAGCTCATTCTATTCATGTAATTATCCTTAGATGAATGATTCTCTACTTATAGATCAATATAAAAAGTTGAAGAATCATATGAATTCATTTTGAGAGGCTGTAATCTTAACTAATTTCATTTATTATACTATTTTTAAGAAGTCGTCACAATGGATAGAGTCACCATATGGCAACATCAAATTAAGTGATTGTACTCCACATGACAGAATTTACTTTATAATCAAATTCGCCCCGCCGAATTTGCGCCCGGATTTTTATCACGCTTCAGAAAGCCACATCCTGTGGCTTTCGCCTGACTAGGACGTCCTGTCCGTCGTCGAGCTCGCTCGATCAATTACCTTTAAAAAATCCGAGGCATCCGCCGGAGGCTTAACTTCATTCAGTCGGGGTTTGAACCCCCACTGAATCAGAGAGCTTTTTGCATTCATCCCCCACTTACAGAAGTGGAGGACTTCTGCTGAATGAAGTTAAAGGAAAAATTACCCATATGACTCTCGAAATTTTTTACAAGAAACATCTTCGCAAAAAAAATAGCACAGGCTACACCTGTGCGTTCAAAGCATTTATCTTTAAAGGGGGTAAATTTCTATTTCATCATATCCCAAATATATTTCGGAACGGTTACAAAATAATTAAAACAAAGTGAAGTTTTATAAAGGAACAAGCTGCTTACGATTTTACTTTTAATTCTTCGAGTAATTCCTCAACATAATGTTGTACATTTTGAGCAGCAATACTTCCGTCACCTGTTGCCGTTACAATTTGACGAAGTGTTTTCTCTCGAATATCTCCTGCAGCAAAAACACCTGGAACTTTCGTTTCCATGTTTTCATTCGTTTCGATGTACCCTTGTTCATTTGTGATGCCAAGACTTTCAAATGGTTTCGAAAGCGGAAGCATGCCGATATAAATGAATACACCATCTGCTTTGAACTCTTGTTCTTCTCCATTTTCAGTTGAAACAATGGTCACGCTGCCTACTTTACCATCTTTTTCATTAATTTGTTTAAGTGTATGATTCCAAATGAAATCAACCTTTTCATTATCAAACGCACGTTGTTGAAGGATTTTTTGGGCACGAAGTTCATCTCTACGATGGATGATCGTTACTTTGTTTGCAAAGCGTGTTAAATAGACGCCTTCTTCAACAGCGGAGTCACCTCCACCAATCACAACAAGATCTTTGCCTTTAAAGAATGCACCATCACAAACAGCACAATAAGAAACACCGCGTCCACCTAATTCTTTTTCACCCGGAACACCTGTTTTCTTATATTCCGCACCTGTCGTAATGATCACCGCACGTGCTTTATATTGCTTCGATCCCGCAACAACCGTTTTATATTCTTTTCCATCAATCACTTCTTTAATATCACCATAAGCATATTCTGCACCAAACTTTTTCGCATGATCAAACATTTTGGTTGATAACTCTGGCCCAAGAATATGATCAAATCCTGGATAGTTTTCTACTTCTTCTGTATTCGCCATTTGTCCGCCTGGAACTCCACGTTCGATCATTAGCGTAGACAAACCTCCGCGTGAAGTATACACAGCAGCAGTCATCCCGGCAGGACCTGCACCTGCGATAATCACGTCATAAATTTTCTCTTCTGTCACGTTTTTTCACTCCTTTATTGATAACCATCCAAGCTATTTTCATTAAAAGAGACTTACCTATTAAATAGCACACAAGTTACACTTAGTATGGCTTTCTTATCCTTATCCTATAAAACAATATTACTTAAGTCCAACCATTTGCTCAATGTAAATAGGCACTGACCAATTTAATATATTTTTGTAGAGTGGATGAAGAAAGACCATATTGTTGAGCCACTTTTTGCTGAGAGCATTTTTCACTTCTGAGCTTATTCCAGACATATTCCATCGCAGCAGCCAAGGCTATTTTATTTTTTAAAGCTACCTTTGCCGCATTCATCTCGATAAATACAGAAAACCACATTAAATAAAGACCTGCTTCTACTGTGCCAATCGGTTGATGGTGTTGATATAAGATCTCAGCCGTTTCATGGGCCACCTCAAGTTGATTACTAGTTGTTTTCCTATCCATTTTCACCATAGAGATATACTGGTTTTCAAGACTTGAAAATTTACTGTTCTTGACCACTTCTTTTGATGAAAGAATCGATTGTTTTTTAGGAGAAAGCGAAATAAGAAAAACCGCAAATAATCTTTCCTCCATATGATCACTTTGAAGTCTTTTCAAAATAGATGTCGTATGTTCTTCAAATCCGTTGACTGTTGGATGTTCATTCCCCCAAGGTTCAAGGCCTTCTTTTTCGGGATTCAATTCAACTACCTTTTCCCATAGAGACCTTGCAAGTTGTTCTTTTCCTGTAAAGTAAGAGGCGTAGCATAACCAGTAATAAAAGGGACCATCCCCTTCATATCCAAGTTTATGAAGCTTGCGCAACCAACCATACGCTTGCTCATACTCTCCAATTAAAGAAAACGTTGCACCTAGTTTATATTGATGTTCCATTAAAATCGGCTTCACTTTCTTTAAAGCTTCCTTAATCGCAAATACTTCTTCTTCATGCTTTTGAAAATGAGCAAACACAAGTTTGTTGCAAAGTGCTTGTAAATTTCCTGGATTGCGTTCCATGACAAGCTCTAACATTTCTGAAGCCTTTTCTAGCTCTCCTAAATAAAAATAAGCCAATGCTAAATTATTGTAAGCAGACCAATATTCTGGAAATTCCTCTATCACTATCTTTAATAACTCAATCGCTTTCGGAAAGTCTCCTGAATCAAGCAATTCTCTTGCTTGCTCTTGCTTTGTCATCAAATCATCTTGTTCATAAAGCTCTTCCTCAAGACCATCTGCCTCAAATGTAAGAATATCCAATAGATCTTCTGCATCTTCTACAAAATCTCCGTCTTCTTGTTCTTGCAAATATAAAGTGGCATGGGTATACGCATCTTTAAAAAAGCCTAAATGAGCAAAGTTATTCGCCAAAAAATAATGACACTCGAGCATCTCTTCATCAAGCTCTTCCAATATGAGTTGCAATAGTCGATTGGATTGTTGATACTCTCCTAATTCTGTATGAATGATTGCGAGCTGACACACGATCATCGGCTCTCCTGGTTCAAGTTGCATAGCACGCTGCATATATTTCAATGCTTTATGAAAATCACGACGGTGAAAAGCCTTCAAGCCTTTAGAAAAATAATATTCACCCGTAGGGATAAATGACAATAATTGTCCCTTTGTTTTTTTAGCTTGAGCATTTTTACTCATGTAATCCTCCAACTGTTCACAAATTGTCTAGCTTTTTTTCGACAATGGCGTCAGTATAGCCGTCCGTTTAGTGGATGATCTGCCAGTCAAATTAAAACTCTAACTAATCTAGTATATCACACGATTACCTCAAAAAAATAGTGCCTGACAGGCTAAAAAGACAAATGTCTTCTTAATATGTCAGGCACCAATAAAATGATTACTTTTCCTTTTGTAGATGTCTTTCCTGCAAGACGTTTAGAACTTCTTTGAATGGAAGCTCTTGTTCACGCAACAAGACCAATAAATGATACAAAAGGTCGGAAGTTTCCCATTTTAATTCTTCTTGGTCACGGTTTTTAGCAGCAATAATAACCTCAGATGCCTCTTCCCCAACCTTTTTCAGGATTTTATCGACTCCTTCTGTAAACAAATAAGTCGTATAAGCTCCTTCTGGACGTTCCTTTTCACGTTCATCAATGATTTGTTCAAGATCGATGAGAATTTGATAATCAGCTAGATTGGCTTCCTTTTTCATTCTTTCTTCCTCCTTAAAAATCCGTTCCGAAAAACAGCTGATCGCGCCTGTATGGCAAGCAGGACCTGCTGGATGAACGAGTACAACAATGGCATCACGATCACAATCAAGTTTCATGTCAACAATCGTTTGCGTGTTTCCACTTGTTGCCCCTTTATGCCATAATTCCTGGCGTGAGCGGCTATAAAACCAGGTTTCTCTTGTTTCAATGGATTTCTCCAGTGATGTACGATTCATATAGGCAAGTGTTAATACTTCTTTTGTTGTGGCATCTTGAACAATAGCTGGGATTAATCCTTGTGCATCAAATTTAATCTTTTCGATGTTCATCTGACAATCACACCTTTTTCCCTTAAATAGGCCTTCACTTCGTGCACAGAGGTTTCTTTGTAATGAAAAATGGACGCGGCCAATGCTGCATCTGCTTTTCCTTCGACAAAAGATTCAACAAAGTGCTCCGCATTCCCTGCCCCACCGGAAGCAATGACCGGAACTGTGACCGCTTCACTGACAGCTTTTGTTAAAGCAAGATCAAACCCTTTTTTCTCACCATCACTATCCATACTTGTGAGCAATATCTCACCTGCACCTCGTTCAACAGCTTCCTTCGCCCATGAGATCACTTCTTTATCGACAGGTGTTCTGCCCCCATGTGTATACACTCTCCAAGATCCAAGCTCTTCGTCATATTTTGCGTCAATCGCGACAACGATACATTGGGCACCAAAGAAAGCAGATCCTTCTGTAATCAATTCAGGTCGATTAACGGCCGCTGTGTTTAAAGAAACTTTGTCCGCACCCGCTCGCAGTATTCGTTTCATATCTTCAAGGGAGTTGATCCCACCACCAACCGTGAATGGAATCGCCAGCTCAGAGGCAACCGCCTTTACAACTTCGACCATCGTTTTTCGACCTTCATTGGAAGCCGAAATATCAAGAAACACAAGTTCATCTGCCCCTTCTTGATCATAAAATCGAGCCAGTTCAACTGGGTCGCCAGCATCACGTAACTGAACAAATTGAATCCCTTTAACAACTCGTCCATCTTTTACATCAAGGCAGGGAATAATTCTTTTCGTAATCATTATACACCCACCGCTTTCAAAGCGTCAGCAACTGTGAATCGTCCTTCATAAATGGCTTTCCCGACAATGGCACCACTAACGCCGCTATTTTCAAATTCTTTTAACTGAGCTAAATCAGCTAAACTGCTGACACCGCCCGAGGCAATGACTTGTTTGCCGGTCTCTGTTGCCATAAGCTTAACAGCTTCTACATTCGGTCCTGAAAGCATGCCGTCTGTGGCGATATCTGTAAAGATAAAGGTCTCTGCTCCAGCATCCGCAAAACGCTTGCCGACATCAACTGCCTTGACTTCCGATGTATTCAGCCAACCATGTGTAGCGACATACCCATTCTTCGCATCAATTCCAATGGCAATTCTGTTTCCATATTTTTTAACCATTTCAATCGCAAAATCCGGATTGGAAATCGCGATACTTCCGATAATGACTCTTGCTACATCATTTTCCAAATAGTGAACAATATCGTTTTCCGTACGGATACCTCCACCAATTTGCACATTTGCATTCAACTCTTTGGCTGCCTGAATGACGAACGTATCGTTCACACGCTTCCCATCCTTCGCTCCATCAAGGTCCACCATATGGATCCACTGGGCCCCAGCTTCCTTGAACGTTTTGGCCATCGCAAATGGAGAATCACCATAAACCGTTTCCTGATTGTAATCACCTTGAATCAATCGTACACACTTTCCGCCTCTCATATCAATGGCAGGATATATTGTAAAAGCCATAGACTAAATCCCCCTCTCCTTAAACAAGCTTCGTAAAGTTTTGTAATAATTCGACGCCAAGCTTACTACTTTTTTCTGGATGAAACTGCATGCCAAACACATTGTCTTTTCCAACAACCGCTGGAACATCTTCATGGTATGAAGCCTTTGCAATCACAATCTCTTGATTATTGGTACTGACATAATAAGAATGGACAAAATACGCATAATCTTCTTCTAGGTTTTCTGTAACGGGCGAGCTGTTAACCCACTCCAAACGATTCCAGCCCATATGTGGAACTTTATAACTTTCCCCATTCTCTGCTACTCCAGGAAAGCGCACAACCTTACCTGGTAGTAGCGAAAGACCTGATGTAATCCCGTTTTCTTCGCTTTCTTCAAACAATAACTGCATACCCAAACAGATCCCAAGAAGCGGCTTACCTGTTCCAACATAATCGCGAATCATTGTCGTAAGACCTGATTCATTCAATCGAACCATCGCATCCTTAAACGAACCGACTCCAGGAAGAATCAGTCCATCTGCTTTCATTAATTCGGACCCTTTTTCTGAAATAAAATAAGAAACATTCTGCCGTTTCAGCGCTTCGCTCACGCTAAACAGATTTCCCATTCCATAATCAACAATCCCGATCATTTTATAACATCCCCTTTGATGACGGAACACCTTTTATGCGTGGGTCAATGGTTGTTGCTTCATCAAGTGCTCTTGCCATTGCTTTAAAAATGGCTTCAATGATGTGGTGCGTGTTTTGACCATAGTGAACAATGACATGAAGATTCATTCTCGCTTCTAAGGCAAACTTCCAAAGAAATTCATGAACAAGTTCGGTATCAAATGTTCCAACCTTTTGGCTTGGGAACTCAGCACGGATTTCCAAATGTGGGCGATTGCTTAAATCAACAACGACTTGGGCAAGTGTTTCATCCATTGGTACGAAAGAATTCCCATAGCGCTTAATGCCTTTTTTATCACCAAGAGCTTCTTTTAAAACAGCCCCGAGACAAATCCCAATATCCTCAGTTGTATGATGATCATCTACCTCTGTATCACCTTGTGCATTGACCGTTAAATCAAATTGACCATGCTTGGCAAATAAGTCGAGCATATGGTCTAAAAAAGGAACTCCTGTCTCTAATTGTGATTCGCCTGATCCATCAATGTTCAGTGCAAGCTCTATATTGGTTTCGTTTGTTTTTCTGCTTATCGAAGCGCTTCTCGTCATAATCAAATCTCCCTATTATAGATTATTCTTATTTCTTTCTTCAATCGCTCTAGCATGTGCTTCAAGGCCTTCCAGTCGAGCAAATGCGGCAATTTTCGCCCCATTTTCAGCAAAAGCCTCTTCACTATACATAATCAAACTTGATTTTTTTTGAAAATCATCAACGTTTAACGGACTGGAGAAACGTGCGGTTCCATTTGTAGGCAAGACATGATTTGGACCAGCAAAATAGTCACCAACGGGTTCAGCACTGTATCTTCCAATAAAAATAGCCCCTGCGTGGCGAATTCTTCCGACTTTCTCCATCGCATTTTCCATCACGATTTCAAGATGCTCAGGTGCCAACCGATTGATCGTTCCAATCGCTTCTTCCTCGGTCTCTGTTACATAAATAACCCCATAATCGGCGATTGATTGCTCGGCAATACTTTTACGTGGTAATGTTTCAAGCTGTTTGTCTACTTCAGCAGAAACAGCCTCAGCTAATGTTTGAGAAGGGGTAACGAGCACGCTACAAGCTCGGGCATCATGCTCTGCTTGTGAAAGTAAATCAGCCGCAATTTCATTTGCTTTTGCGGTTTCATCTGCAAGGACCGCAATTTCACTTGGTCCAGCGATCATATCAATGTCCACATCACCAAATACTTCACGTTTTGCTAAAGCCACAAATATATTCCCTGGTCCTGTGATTTTATCAACCGGTTGAATCGATTCTGTTCCGTATGCTAAGGCAGCGATCGCTTGTGCGCCTCCGACTTTATAAATTTCCTTTACACCTGCTTCTTTTGCTGCTACTAAAACACCTGCTGGTAAGGCTCCTGATTCACCTGGAGGGGAGACCATCACAATTCGTTCAACACCCGCCACTTGTGCCGGAATGACATTCATTAAAACCGACGACGGATAAGCAGCTGTTCCACCGGGTACATATACACCGACTGAATCAAGTGGTGTTACTTTTTGACCGAGTATCGTTCCATTGCTTTCTGTTGTCATCCATGAATTTCGTAGTTGTTTTTCATGAAAAGAACGGATATTATCGGCTGCTTCTTTAATGATTTCAACCATTTCCACGGATACTTGGTTATAGGCTTCCTCTATTTCAGCTGTTGTCACAACGAGGGATGATAGTAGAACACCATCAAATTTTTCTGTGTACGCTTTAAGAGCATGGTCACCATCGTTTTTCACTTTTGCGATAATTTCTTTGACAACCGTCCGTTGCTCCTCTGTTCCGCTATCAACTGATCTTTTTATTGAAATGTCTTCATTTACTCTTATGATTTTCACCGTTCTCACCCTAACTCTAATGATTGATCACTTTATCAAATTCGCTCCGCCGAATTTACGCCCGGATTTTTATCACGCTTCAGAAAGCCACATCCTGTGGCTTTCGCCTGACTAGGACGTCCTGTCCGTCGTCGAGCTCGCTCGATAAATGACCTTTAAAAAATCGAAAGGCTCGCCGGAGGCTTAACTTCATTCAGTCGGGGTTTGAACCACCACTGAATCAGAGAGCTTTTTGCATTCATCCCCCACTTACAGAAGTGGAGGACTTCTGTACCTGTCGCAAGCTTTCGGTACAAAAAGCATTTGCTGAATGAAGTTAAATGGTCATTTTACTTAAAGCTCAACCCTATCCTAATAGAATTATATCAGGATAGGATGAATGCAGTTAAACAGTAGTCTTCTGCTCCAATACATTTGCAATTCGTTCAACAATTTCACTAATTCGCTCATCTTTCATGCGATAGCTGACAGGATTCACAATCAAGCGAGATGTAATGTCGACAATATGCTCATATTCAACAAGTCCATTCTCCACTAACGTTCTACCTGTTGACACAATATCAACGATTCGATCAGCTAAACCAATCATTGGTGCCAATTCAATCGATCCATTAAGCTTAATGATTTCCACCTGTTCTCCTTGTTCACGAAAATAGGTTGAAGCTACCTTCGGATACTTGGTCGCAATTTTTGGTGCCACATCATTCATTTTCGTATTCGGTAACCCAGCAACCGCTAAATAGCATTCGCTAATATGTAAATCAAGAACTTCATAGACGTCTCTTTCTTCTTCAAGCATGACATCTTTTCCAGCAATCCCGAGGTCTGCTACTCCATGCTCCACGTAGGTAGGAACATCCATCGGCTTAGCAAGGATAAAACGAAAGTTCTCTTCTTCCACGTCAATAATTAATTTTCGCGAATCATCAAATTCCGGCGGTAGCTTGAAACCAGCTTCCCGAAGCAATGCAGCCGCTTCTTCAAAAATTCGCCCCTTTGGCATCGCAAACGTTAACGGCTCTTTCATTGTGATGTCTCCTTCCCTGCTTTTCCGACTAGCATCGTCACTTCTTCGTATAATTCCGTACACGCATCAAGATTCTTTACACCATTAATATCTTGTAATACCACTTGTATCCCGTCTTTTCGTTTTTCAGCAGCCAAATGAAAAGCCTCTTTTCGGCGTTCTCCACTAAATAAAATACATTCTACTGGCTCTTTTGTCACGATTTTCCCAAGCGCCTCAAGCAAACGGTCTAAGCGGATAGCAAACCCAGTAGCATCCTTATCTTTCCCGAACTTTTCAAGAAGTTGATCATATCGACCACCACTAGCAATCGCAAATCCAACTTGATCGGCATACACTTCAAATAAAGTTCCTGTATAATAACTCATATGACTCACAAGGGTTAGATCGAATTTGACCCGTTTTCCTGTTTGACCATAATCAGCAAGAATATCCCATAACTGCTTTAATTCTACCAGCGCACTTTTTCCTTTATCATTTTCAAGGAGACGTAAGGCCGATTCAAGAACCTCTTCTCCACCTCTTAAACTTAAAAAGTCAATGAGACGCTGTTTATCAATCGATGATAACGGTAATTCACGAACATGCTCTCTATAGCCAACATAATTTTTTTCATATAAGAAGGTTGTTAAAGCTTCAACACGTTCTTCTGTACCTAATATATCAATAAAAAACTCCTTTACAAAGCCGATATGTCCAACAGATAACTGGAAATGTTCCAATCCTGTTTCTTGTAAAGATTGGATTAACAAAGCAATCCCTTCACCATCCGCGCTCACAGTATGATCCCCGATACATTCCACACCGATTTGTTCGAACTCTGCCGGACGTCCACCTTCACGCTGTTGAGCACGATAAACATTGGCTGAGTAGGCAAGACGAAGTGGCAAATCTTCTTTTAAAAGTTTGGAAGCGGCGACCCTAGCAATGGGTGAAGTCATATCTGGTCTTAAGACAAGTGTATGGCCTTCTTGATCCAACAATTTAAACAGTTGCTGATCCAAAATAGCCGAAGCTGCACCAACTGTTTCATAATATTCAAGGGCAGGTGTTTCGATAAATTGATAGCCCCACTTTTTCATTTCATTTCCGATCACTGCACGAATACGATTCTTTGTTTCGTACAATTCTGGCAATGTATCTCTCATTCCTAATGGCTTTTCAAACATAAATAAACGGCTCATCCGCAAAGAACACCTCAGTTCATTATCTTTTTACTCTATATCCTTTTTACTTTAGTTCGCTAATGTGTTAGTAAGATGAAGTTATTGTATCGTTATCTAACAATAGTTGTCAAGAAAAATAAGAAAAGCGCAAGCGCCTTGTTCAGCCTTGGGCATAGCACAAGACAAGCCGGCATGAAGGTTGTTCTTTAACCTTCATGTCCGATTGGCTTATGACTCGAATCCCTAGGAGCCACAACTAGCCATGCTTGTAACCTCAAAGCGATGGATCCTAGAGCTCAACCGCTATCTCAGTTCGGAAAAGTTACACTTTCTTATTTTATGAAAAAAAGGCGACAGTCACCCTATGGGCGTCCGTCACCTTAATCGGTTCCGATATCAGCGTCTCTCTTTACGTACAGGAGATACACAGAAACAAGCGCCAAAGAGATGGTTCTGTTAAGATTCCTGAATTCCTTGAATATTTTCTTTAATAACTTTCATAGGATTTCCACCAACGAAGGCTCCAGCAGGCACGTCTTTATGAACAAGGGTCCCTGCTGACACAATCGCACCATCCCCGATCGTCACACCCGGGAGAATCGTTGAATTAGCACCAATCATCACTTCACTGCCAATTTTCACTTCTCCAAGTCGGTACTCTTTAATTAAATATTCATGAGCAAGAATCGTCGTGTTATAGCCGATAACCGTGTTACGACCTACAGAGATCTTTTCCGGAAACATAATATCAAGCATCACCATTAAGGCAAACGCCGTTTGTTCTTCCACTTTCATTCGTAAAAAAGTCCGATACATCCAGTTTTTCAACCCAATAAAAGGACTATAACGAGCACATTGAATGACAATAAAGTTCTTAACAACCTTCCAAAATGGCACTGTTTTGTATACATGCCATAAAGAATTGGCTCCCTCAACAGGATACCGTTGCGTGTTCCTCATCCTTTTTCGACTCCAACAATTTGTAGCATATCCTCGATTGACTCCAGCATGTAATCTGGTTCAAACGTTTGCAAATGGTCTTTGCCTTTTAGCGCCCAAGCAACACCTGCTGTTTTCGTCCTAGCATTCTTCCCTGCTAATATATCATGGTAATTATCCCCTACCATGATGGCTTCTTCTGGACGAGACCCTAAAGCATCAAGTGCTTTTTGAACAGGCTCTGGATCTGGTTTTGTATTAGTGACATCCGCAAACGTAATAACCGTATCAAAGAAAGGTTTGAGTTTTGTCAGACGAAGCCCCATTTCTACAACACCTGGTCTCTTAGTTGTCACAATCGCAAGCTTAAATCCTGACTCTTTTAATACTTGGATCGTTTCATACACACCAGGGAATTCTGTTACAATCGCATCATGATGGGCATGATTATGAACTTGATACACTTCGATCATTTCTTCTGCTTTTTCTGCGTTTATCTTAGAAAATGTTTCTATAAGAGAGGGGCCATTGAATGGCAATACATCTTCTCGTTTATATTGACCTGGATAATACTGCTCAAGCGTGTGCAAGAACGATGAAATAATTAATTCGTTTGTATCAATTAGTGTTCCATCTAAATCAAATAATAAAGTCGTAATCTTATTGCTCATACGTAATCTCCTTTCTCGCCTTCGCCACTTCGGATTTATTCCAGATGATGGCGACTGTTGCGGTTAATAAAATAGCAATTCCTAAACGAACAATCAATAGTGGCAGTACAGGGATTCCGAGTGGGATGAAAATAAGCGTATCTTCCACCACTGCATGACAGGAACCAAGAAAAATGAACGCAATTGTTAAATCTTTTTTACTGACCCCGTCCTCTCTCACAGCCTGTATCATCACACCTGCACCGTAGGAAAGACCAAATAAAAGTCCTGCTGCAAGGGTTGTTGATGTATTTTCATTCATTCCTAATGAACGAGTAACAGGTCCCATCCATTTTGCAAAAACATCCAGCCATTTCTTTTCTTTTAAAATTTGGATCCCTACCATAAGGGGGAAGACGATAATGGCTAGTTGAGCCACCCCGATTAAGGCTTGCTGCAAGGCATCCATTCCAATCTGAAACCAGCCGGTTACAACGGCCTCATTTTGTGAAGGAATCAACCCATATTGAGCAACATCTGATCCACCTTGCCACACGAAATTAATGACAAGAGCTGAACTAACCGCTAAACCGATTCGGACCACAAGCACAACCCACAGCTTGACGCCTGTCTTGATCGCCACACCCGACTCTATTAACATACTATGGGAAAAAGATAGCATGACCGCAATGATGAATACTTCTTTGACGGTGAGATCAAGCGTCAAAATGGCCCCGATTCCTGCGTATAGATTAAGAAAATTTCCTAGAACAAGCGGAATCGCTGCATCACCAGATAAACCGAATATATTCATTAATGGAGCAATCTTTTCGATGATCCACGGTAAGATAGGGGTATGCTGAAGTAATGCGATCAACAATGTGATAGGGAAAATAATTTTCCCTAGTGTCCACGTTACCCTTAATCCAACCATAAGTCCTCTTTTTACAGTATGAATCATTGTTATCTTCCTTTACAAATGTCTTATACGTTAGTCAAGTAATGGTTCAACACCATCCTATTAAACACTACGATCTAAATATCTCTTATTTGCATACCCTTTTGCTCGTCTGTAAAATAAGACAATCAGGGAAACGATGATCAATATGACCGAAATCGTTTGTGCCATACGGATCGTTTCAGTCAACATTAAACTATCTGTCCGCATTCCTTCGATGAAAAAACGTCCAATTGAATACCAGATTAGGTAAGAAAGGAACATCTCACCACGACGTAAATTCACTCGACGTAATAAAATGAGTAGAATAAAACCTAGCAAATTCCAAATCGATTCATACAAGAAAGTAGGATGATAATAGGCCCCGTTTATATACATTTGATTGATGATAAACTCAGGCAATTGTATGTTTTCAAGAAAGGCACGGCTTACTTCTCCACCATGTGCTTCTTGGTTGATGAAATTCCCCCATCTCCCGATTGCTTGTCCTAATATAAGACTAGGAGCTGTAATATCAGCCAGTTGCCAAAACGAAATCTTTTTCTTCTTAGCAAACACATAAGCCGTAATAATCGATCCGATTAAAGCACCATGTATCGCAAGGCCCCCATTCCAAATGGCAATAATCTGACCTGGATTTTGCGCATAGTAATCCCATTCAAATAAAACATAATAAATCCGTGCCGAAAGAATGGCAATTGGGATAGCCCACAACATGAGATCAGTAAATAATTCACTACCAAGTCCGCGCTTTGTTGATTCTTTTATAGCTATATATAATCCAAGTGCAATCGCTGCACCGATAATGACTCCATACCAATGAACCTCTATAGGCCCAAGTGAAAGCGCAACTGGATTGATTGGCTGTATCGTTTCCTCCATTCTCACATCTCCTTTTAAAATTCTATATTATATGAATATAACATGAAAAGTTCCCTCTTAACTATGCAGGATGAACAAACTTTTGACAACTCTAATGGTAGATTGATTCCTTCTTCACCATTATTAAGCATAAAAACCATAAAAATTAGAAGAATTTACTAGTTGAAAAGGTGTCTGACATCGACAAAATCACCTTTATCTAAAATCCAGTTCAACTCGATTACACGAGATATTGTCTTGTGCTTTCGAACACTTTTACGTTTCGGACAACCCTGACTCAGACTATTTCCTCTATAGATCTCCTTTGTTTCCCTCACTAATCACATCTGTAAGACGATGTGTAAATTGCTCGGCTGCATTTACACCCATTCGTTTCAAACGGAAATTCATGGCAGCTACTTCTAGAATAACCGCTAAGTTTCGACCAGGTCGAACAGGTATAGTGATTTTCGTAATATCCGTATCAATGATTTTTACTTTGTCCTCATCTAAGCCAAGACGATCATATTGCTTTGTTTCATCCCAAATCTCAAGGTTAATATTAAGGGATATTTTTTTATGACTGAGAACAGCCCCTGCACCAAACAAAGTCATGACATCGATAATCCCTAACCCGCGAATCTCTAGTAGATGCTCAATTAAGTCTGGTGAGGTCCCCACTAAAGTGCCCTCGTCCTCCTGACGAATTTCAATACAGTCATCGGCAACAAGACGGTGACCACGTTTCACAAGTTCAAGTGCCGTTTCACTTTTACCAACACCACTTTGACCTGTTATCATGACTCCCACACCATATACGTCAACAAGAACACCATGTATCGCGGTTGTCGGCGCAAGCTTACTTTCTAGGAAATTGGTTAATAAACCAGAGAATTTTGTTGTATTTTGTTTTACACGCATAAGAGGTACTGATTCTCGTTCTGATACTTCGATTAGCTCCTCAGGAACCTCCATCCCTCTTGTAATAATAATTCCTGGAGTTACGTCTGTACAAAGCTTCTCCATACGATATTTACGTTCACTTTCTGTTAATTTCTCAGCAAACGTTAACTCTGTCATGCCCATTACTTGAATTCGGTCTTCTGGATAATAGTCAAAATAACCAGCCAGCTCGATTCCAGGTCTTGATATATCACTTGTTGAAATCGGACGATTAATTCCTTCTTCTCCACTAATTAGTTCAAGGTCAAATTTTTCAATTACGTCTTTCGTGCGTACTTTAACCAAAAGTATGCCCCCTTCTAATAAACAGTATGATAAACGATAGAATAGATTTACGAAATTAATTTTGAGCGTTTACGGAAATCAATAAACCCTATTATATCAAGTTTCACACTATTTTATCATCTTTTTTTAAAGAACCAAATGACAATCTTGTTTATGTCTAGAATAGCTTTCTTTTAACAAAAAGGCTATGTTATTAAACAATTGTATTGATCCTCTAATAGCCTTTGGTGTACGTGTCCATTACGTTATTCATCCTGAATCCAACACATGGTCGCATACACTAAAGGCTATTTATCAACCATAATCATTAATATAGTCAACAAAAAAAAGCTAACAAGAGGTCCACTACTGTCCTCCTATTAGCTAACTTCAAAATCCGTTTTTTATTCTTTTTTATTTTTACTCTCTTGCATCAATTGTTGTTGAATAATGATATTAACGAACGACATGATTATGGCAATCAAGAAAGATGTTCCAAAACCATCAATTTCAAAAGAACTCCCCATAATACTGTCGGTCAACAATAACGTCACGGCATTAATGACAAATAGAAATAAACCCAATGTAAAAACCGTAACAGGGAGAGTCAAGATGATGAGGATCGGTTTAATAAATATATTTAACACCGACAACACAAAGCTCGCCCCAAGTGCTGCAAAAAAACTTTCTATGTAAAAAGACTCTTTAAAAAAACCAGCTAGGGCGATAAATAGAACCGCGTTGATGACAATTCCTAGCAACCACCTCATAACTTTACACTCCTTTACATCTCTGAACGTAAACTCTGAGAAAACTTGATTAAAATCAATATAGCGAACCATCCATTAGAGAATCCTCACTGGATGGTTCGGTTTCTTAATAGGATCTATTATGCTTTACGGATTACGATAGAGCCCGTTTTTGTATCAGCATGCAGGCGGACAGTCTGGATTGAATCCTTTACAGATTTAAATGTCATCGTTTTCTGAATAAGTTCACTTTTCTCTTCAACAATTTGGATTCCATCTAGATCAACAGTGAAATTCCCTAAGTTGGATTTCAACTCTCCATTGACTGCAACCAGTTCAGGAATCACCAGGTCAATACTTCCTGTTGTCGTTTTTACTTCAACCACTTCACAACTATTATTAATCGCTTGAAACTGAATATTCCCGTTAAACGATTGCAGTTCAACTTTACGAAGCTCCCCATCCATCACAATCGCTCCATTTAATGTTTCAGCATCTATCTCATCTATTTTACAGTGATTAAATTGGATGGCTCCATTTCCCGTCTCAGCCTCAACCTTTTGACTCTTAATTCCATCCATTGTAATTTTCCCATTAGCTGTTTTCATTTTATACTGTTTTACAGCTAAGTCTTTTCCTTCCATCGCCCCGTTAAAGATTCGGATTTCCACATACTCATATTCCACTTGCGGAAGATAGACGACCGTTTCGAGTTTGATCCACTTTTGTTCAGTTGAAAAAAGAAGATGCTCTCCTTCTACTTTAAAAAGAACTTCCTTTAAAAACTTCTCTTTTGCTTCTTCCTGCGTTTCTACTCGATACACTTGTGCTTGACATTCAACCCGTATATCTTCTTGATCCCATGGAACGACCCGAACATTTCCATTGGCAATATCAAGATCGACTTTTTTCACAAAAGCATCTTTTTGCTGAAAGATATGCGAGATATCAATCCGTTTCCCAAAGTTTAAATCCAAATCAAAGTCCTTCACTTTTTTGATCGCTGAATCCACGAAACCAAAAATTTTATCTTTTGCCGACTGATAGTTGTAATGTGAGCCTTGACTTTTTTCTTTCTGCTCTTCCTTAAACATCACAACCGTTGACAATTCATTGACCAGTTGCTCTTGCTTTTCTTCCATCGTTTTTGTCGATGTTTCAAGCTCTTCTAATAAACTAAGTGCCTCATCTACTGTTAGCTTTCCTTCTTCAACCATCTTGAGAATCCGTTTCCGTTCTTCCTTCATCTCAGTTCCTCCTCTAGGTAACTTCTTTTATAAGTATTACGAACTAAACCACAACAAGTTTCACTTTCATCCATTGCTGAGAAATGAACTTCAGGGTGATCGCTTTATTTCGTTACACCAATCCGATCTAACATTCGCTTTCGATCGCGCTCAAGAATCGGCTTTAAATACTTACCTGTATAGGATTCAGGAACTTTGGCCACCTCTTCAGGGGTTCCTGTTGCCATAAGCGTTCCCCCTTTGTCACCACCTTCTGGTCCAAGGTCAATCAGGTGATCAGCGGTTTTGATTACGTCTAAATTATGTTCGATCACAAGCACCGTGTCCCCATTTTCAACGAGTCTCTGAAGAACAACAAGTAGTCTTGCAATATCATCAACATGCAGACCTGTTGTCGGTTCATCCAAAATATAAAAGGAGCGACCAGTTGAACGGCGATGAAGCTCAGATGCTAGCTTAACCCGCTGTGCTTCCCCACCTGAAAGAGTTGTCGCCGATTGACCGAGCGTAATATAGCCTAGACCGACATCGAAAAGAGTTTGCATCTTACGCTTAATTTTCGGGATATTTTCAAAAAAGGTCACGGCTTCCTCCACTGTCATCTCTAATATATCGGAAATATTTTTTCCTTTATATTTCACTTCAAGCGTTTCACGATTATAACGTTTCCCATGGCAAATCTCGCATGGAACATACACATCCGGTAAAAAGTGCATTTCAATTTTGATAATACCGTCTCCGCGACACGCTTCACATCTTCCACCCTTAACATTAAAACTGAAGCGACCTTTCTTATACCCCCGTACCTTTGCTTCATTTGTTGTGGCGAATACATCTCGAATATCATCAAACACACCTGTATATGTCGCAGGGTTTGACCGTGGTGTCCTTCCAATTGGTGATTGATCGATATCAATTACTTTTTCTACATAGTCTATTCCGCTAATAGATTGGTATGCCCCAGGTTTACTTTTCGCATGATATAATTTCTGAGCGAGTGCTTTATGTAAAATTTCATTAATTAATGTACTTTTTCCAGAACCTGAAACACCTGTCACAGCCATGAATAATCCAAGCGGAAATTGAACACTTATATTTTTTAAATTATTTTCTTTTGCCCCTTTTATTTCAATGTAGCGACCATCCGGTTTCCGTCTTTCAACGGGTAGCGCAATGAATTTCTTACCTGACAAATATTGCCCTGTCAAAGACCGAGGATCTTCCATCACTTCTGCCGGTTTACCCTCTGCAATAATCTCTCCACCGTGGACACCCGCTCCAGGTCCGACATCAATTAAATAATCAGCCGCCCGCATCGTGTCCTCGTCATGTTCAACAACAATTAACGTATTGCCAATATCACGCATATTTCTCAACGTCTCGATCAGACGATCATTGTCGCGTTGATGAAGTCCAATCGATGGCTCATCTAAAATATAGAGAACACCGGTTAAACGAGAACCAATTTGCGTAGCCAGACGAATTCGCTGTGCCTCTCCACCAGATAGAGTGCCTGCTGCACGGCTTAAGGTTAAATAATCAAGTCCTACATTGACAAGGAAACCGAGACGCTCGTTAATTTCACGAAAGATTAAGTGAGCAATTTTCATTTCTTTCTCTGACAAAGTGAGATTTTCAAAAAAGGCTAGAGCCTCCTCGATTGAATACGCGGTAATCTCTCCAATATGCTTTCCATCAATTAAAACAGCCAATGTTTCTTTTTTCAGCCTGTTTCCTTTACAAGATGTACATGGATGTTCAGCCATATATTTATTCATTTGCTCACGAATATAATCTGAGCTTGTATCCCGATAACGACGTTCTACATTACGAAGAACTCCTTCAAATTCAACCTCATTGTCTCTGACTTGCCCGAATTCATTTTCATAATGAAAATGAATTTTTTCCCCATCTGAACCATGCAAGATTTTGTCCATTAAACTAGAAGGGATGTCTTTCACTGGTGTATCCATATCAATTCCGTAATGCTGACAAACACATGCAAGAAGTTGCGGATAGTATTGTGAACTCGTTGGTTCCCAAGGTGCTATCGCATGCTGATTAAGTGTTAAATCTTTATTCGGTATGACTAGGTTTACATCAACTTTTTTCTTTGACCCTAGACCGTCACATGAAGGACAAGCACCAAAAGGACTGTTAAAGGAAAACATACGTGGCTCAAGGGCACTGATCGAAAAACCACAAATCGGGCAGGCATGATGTTCACTGAATAAGAGCTCTTCTTCGCCAATGACATCAATGATGACTTTTCCATCTCCAAGCTTTAAGGCCGTTTCCAGTGAATCAGCCAACCTTGTGGCGACACCTTCTTTTACAACAATACGGTCAATGACAACTTCAATTGAATGTTTTTTATTTTTTTCAAGTTCAATCTCTTCTCCAAGGTCATACATATCCCCGTCTACTCGCACACGTACATATCCTTGTTTTTTGATATCTTCAAGGATTTTCACATGTGCTCCTTTTTTCCCGGAAACGATTGGGGCTAGTACTTGAAGCTTTGTTCTTTCAGGGTATTCCACAATTCGGTCTACCATTTGTTCAATCGTTTGGGAGGTAATTTCGATTCCATGCTTTGGACAGGTTGGGTGCCCAACTCTGGCATAAAGCAAACGCAAATAATCATAGATTTCCGTTACCGTTCCGACCGTTGATCGTGGATTACGACTGGTTGTCTTCTGATCAATTGAAATGGCTGGTGAGAGTCCTTCAATTAAGTCCACATCTGGTTTATCCATTTGTCCGAGAAATTGTCGTGCATAGGCTGACAGTGATTCAACATATCGCCGTTGTCCCTCTGCATAAATCGTATCAAAGGCAAGGGAGGACTTTCCTGAACCAGAAAGCCCTGTTACTACCACAAGCTGATCTCTCGGAATCGTAACATCTATATTTTTTAAATTATGGGCTCTGGCACCCTTTATAATCAGTTTATCCATCGCCATTGATTGGTCACCCTTCCACTTTCAATTCTAAAATAAGATCACGAAGCTCTGCCGCACGCTCGAAGTTTAAGGCTTTGGCCGCTTCTTTCATTTCTTTTTCCATCTCTTTTATAACTTTTTCTTTTTCTTTCTTGGATAGTTTCATAAACTGGGAAGCTGGCTTATATTCTTCCTGTTCTTCCGCCACATGTGTCGCACGAATCACATCGCGAATTTCTTTTTGAATCGTTTGCGGTGTAATACCATGCTTTCTATTATGTTCTTCCTGAATGGTACGGCGCCGTTTTGTCTCACTGATCGCTAATTCCATCGAGTTTGTGATTTTATCCGCATACATGATCACCTGCCCATTGGCATTACGTGCTGCACGACCACTTGTTTGGATTAGAGAACGTTCTGAACGCAGGAAGCCTTCTTTATCCGCATCAAGGATGGCGACAAGCGACACTTCTGGAATATCAAGCCCCTCTCTTAGTAAATTGATCCCGATCAGTACATCATATTTACCTAAGCGAAGATCACGAATAATCTCGATTCGTTCGAGCGTCTTTATTTCTGAATGTAAATATTGAACTTTAATGCCGATTTCCTTTAAATAGTCGGTTAAGTCTTCAGACATTTTTTTCGTCAAAGTGGTGACAAGTACACGCTCATTTTTTTCAACACGTTCATGGATTTCACCGATTAAATCATCAATTTGTCCTTCAATTGGACGCACCGAGATAATCGGATCTAAGAGGCCGGTTGGTCGGATAATTTGCTCAACCATTTCAGGTGTGTGCTCTAACTCATATGGACCAGGTGTTGCAGACACATAAACAGCTTGCTTTACATGCTGTTCAAATTCCGGAAAAGTAAGCGGACGGTTGTCCATAGCTGATGGCAACCGAAATCCATGATCCACGAGAACTTGTTTTCTCGCCTGATCCCCATTGAACATGCCACGAATTTGTGGCAGAGTGACATGTGATTCATCCGCGACAATTAGAAAATCTTCAGGAAAATAATCGAGTAGCGTATACGGGGTTGAGCCCGCTGGTCGTAAGGTGAGGTGGCGTGAATAGTTCTCAATTCCTGAACAAAAGCCCATTTCTTTCATCATTTCCAAGTCGTAACGGGTACGTTGTTCAAGCCGCTGAGCCTCTAATAATTTGTCATTTTCCCGTAATTCAGCGAGTCGTTCCTCCAGCTCCTTCTCAATATTTTGAACCGCGATTTGCAGTTTATCTTCACTCGTTACGAAGTGGGATGCTGGAAAAATCGCAATATGCTCTCTTTCACCAATGACTTCCCCTGTCAGCGCATCCACCTCACGAATTCGATCAATTTCATCACCAAAAAATTCTACCCTCACACAATGCTCATCCCTTGAGGCAGGAAAAATCTCAACGACATCGCCTCGAACGCGAAAAGACCCACGTTGAAAATTAATATCGTTTCGTTCGTATTGAATGTCTACAAGACGGTGTAATAGTTGGTTTCGTTCAATTTCCATTCCAGTTCTTAAGGAGAGAACAAGCTTACGATATTCTTCCGGCGAACCCAAACCATAAATACAAGACACGCTCGCAATAATAATGACATCCTGCCGTTCAAATAAAGCAGATGTAGCCGAGTGGCGTAATTTATCGATTTCTTCATTAATACTTGAATCTTTCTCAATAAAGGTATCGGTTTGAGGTACATAGGCCTCTGGTTGAAAGTAATCATAATAACTGACAAAATACTCGACTGCATTATGAGGAAAAAACTCTTTAAATTCACTATATAACTGTCCAGCAAGGGTTTTATTATGTGCAATGACAAGTGTTGGTTTATTGATAGCTTGAATGACATTTGAAATGGTAAATGTTTTCCCTGTTCCTGTTGCCCCAAGCAATGTTTGATGACGCTTCCTACTTTCAATCCCCGCAACAATTTTCTTAATCGCTTCTGGCTGGTCCCCCTGTGGCGAATACTTGGAAACTAATTGAAATTGATCCTTCACAAACCTTCCCTCCATTCCTTCATCGATCTAATTTAGGATCCTCTTCATAAAAGGGTCCTCTTTACTCAATTTTATCCGACTACTTTATCTATTCCCATTCTACCACAAACAAAGAAAAACTAACCACCAATAAACGAACAAACATTCCTTTTATAGGGATTGATACAGATCGGTGTCAGGCACCGAAAATGGATAGTCGTACACCATGAGTGAACAAGTAAATAAAGGAGTACGTGCTCACTCTTTCCATTTAAAAGAAAAAACCTGTCAACTTTACTTTCAGTGACAGGTTTTTCTTTATAAACTATGTTTCATTCTATGTTTCATCTGATTCGCGTACCAAAAGCCAGTCGTTAAAGAAAAAGCATCCACAATAATTAGCCCCATCGAGCTTGTATATCCTTTATAGACAGAAGTAGCAATTAAAGCCACCGTCAAAACCAGTCCAAGTACCTGATTATAGGTGACCCTCGTAAAAAACAAGACCAACAACCCTGGCAAAATAAAGGCTAATATATATTTAAAAACCAACACAACCACCTTCTTTTAGTGATGTTTTAAGAAGTCTTAGGGGACTCTGTCCAAATTCTCGATTTTTCCACTTCAATAAATAAAATATGATACAAATTGATCTCTTTAACCGTAAAAACATAGCCTTCCGCTTCCACTGTATCGCCTAATTCTACCTCGTATTTTTGATTTAAAAACCAACCGCCAATGGTGTCAACACTCTCTTCATCAAAATGGGTATCAAGTAACTCGTTTACTTCTGAAATCAACAGTTTGGCATTGAAAATGTAATGCCCTTCACCTATTTTTCTAATTTCTGGAACTTCATCTGTATCAAATTCATCCCGAATCTCACCCACAATTTCCTCGATAATATCTTCCATTGTCACCATTCCAGCAGTCCCACCATATTCATCATGTAGAACGGCCACATGGCTTCGTTGCTTTTGCAACATAAGCAATAGGTCATGAATAGGAATACTTTCAATGACACGGACAACTGGTTTAACAAAACCTTCTAACGATGCATCGGGCTGATCAAGCCAACCTGTTAAGGGGTCTTTTATATGGATCATCCCAATAATATTATCCTTATCACCATCATCCACTGGATATCTTGTATATTTTTCACGCTCCATAATTTCTAGTACTTCTTGTTGGCTGGCATCGATCGCTATTGTCGTCATTTCAGTTCGTGGAACCATGATTTCCTTTGCAATTCGCTCACCAAAATCAAAAATATTTGTTACATAGTTGTAGGATGATTGATTAATTTCACCACTTTCATAACTCTCAGACAGAATCAGTCGTAGTTCATCCTCTGAGCGGGATAGTTCATTTTCTCTTACTGCTTTAAAACCAAATAACCCGGTAATCCAACGGGCTGAACGATTCATCCCCCAAACGATGGGATATGTCAATCGATTAAACCAAACTAAGGGCTTTGCAATCAATAATGTGATCTTCTCACTTTTTTGAATCGCAAACGTCTTTGGTACTAGTTCTCCAACTACTACGTTTAAAAAAGTAATAATAGAGAAGGAAATAATAAATGAAATAGGAACTAACATAGAAGTTGAAATGTCCAAGTTGGTTAAAATAGGAGCAATATAATACGATAGGGTTTCCTCTCCAAGCCAACCAATTCCAAGCACTGTAATGGTAATCCCCAATTGACAAGTTGATAAATATTCATCTAAATTGGACGTCACCTTTTGCGCAGCCAATGCCTGTTTATGTCCTTCTTCTACCAGTTGATTAATCCTTGTACCCCTTACTCGAATAATCGAAAACTCTGCTGCAACAAAAAAAGCCGTTGAGGCAATTAAAATAAAAACAATGAGTAAATGAAAACTGTCCAATACTGCCTTCACTAATTGTGAAGGTTCACCTCCTTGAATATGTAGTATTCCACTTTCTAAAAAATAGAAATAACTACCGAGAAACGATCTAGAAAAACTAATCAGAACCTTTTTAATTATGTATATACTACCCCTATTTTACTACTTACGTTTCAGGATGAAAAGAGAGAGAGTCTCTAATCATTGTTTTTCGCAATCCAAGTTGGTGAACAAAATAAAAATCACCGACTATTTTTCAGTAAGCCGATGATTTTTATTTTTAGAAGGATTCGTTATAATAGATCCAGGAGGTGATTCGATTGGAAAAAGATAAACAACCTGCTTTAATAAAGGAGCTTGATGAAGAAACCCTTTTTATTGTTTCACAAACCTTTAAAGCTTTATCAGACCCTACCCGCATCCGCATCCTTCATTTATTATTTTCCGGTGAGCATTCCGTTAATGACATTGCTGAAAAACTATCATTACTACAATCGACTGTGTCCCATCAGCTACGATTTTTAAAAAATTTACGGCTAGTCACATTTAGACGAGAAGGAACAACTTTATTCTATACGTATGATGATGAGCATGTAATGGATATTTTAAAACAAACGATCGAGCACGCCCATCATTAATTACAGCCTTGATGGGGATTTGGACACCCATTCTCATTCTTTTCCACTTGGATGGTACTGTGTTCAATCCCGTAATCATCATGGAGGATGTTCTGTGCTTGTTGTAAGATTTGATCATGTGTCCCTTTTTCTGTAATGGATAGATGACAACTAAGCATCGGCATCCCTGAAGTAATGGACCAAATATGCAAATCATGTACTTCGTTTACATTTGGAATGCTTCCTAAAGAGATCTTAACGTCTTCTAATTGGATTTGGGCCGGTGCTCCTTCCATAAGAATATGAACGGATTCTTTCGTGACTCTCCACCCGCTAATGATAATGAGGGTAGCTACGGCGACACTGGCGATCGGGTCGGCAATTCCCCAACCGAAGAAAATCATGAGTAAGGCAGCGACGATTGCCCCAACAGAACCAAGCATGTCTCCTAATACATGAAGGAAGGCGCTTCGTACATTTAAGTTTTCTCTGTCCCCACTCATTAAGATCCAAGCTGCTACGATATTTACAAGCAAACCAATGGTTGAAATAGCCAACATCCCGAAGCTTTGCACTTCAGGTGGGTTAGCAAATCGATGGAAAGCTTCGTAAAAGATATACAAGGAGATGAGGATTAACGTGAAACCATTTAGGGCTGCGGCGATGATTTCAAATCGTTTGTACCCAAATGTTTTCGATTGGGATGCTTTTCTTTCCCCTAATTTCAGGGCAAAGAAGCTTAATCCTAGTGCAGCGGCGTCGCTAAGCATGTGACCAGCATCAGCGAGTAAAGCGAGGCTATTTGTGAGTAATCCCCCAATGACTTCGACGACCATAAATGTCGTGATGAGGATGAAAGAAACGAGTAATGCCTTTTTATTTGCAGAATGTCCATGTGAGTGATGATGTCCATGATGATGTCCGTGTCCATGTCCGTGCTGGTGGCCCATTAGAGATCCCTTCTTTCGTTTTCTTTTATTATATGATTATGTGCTCATATATATTATGTTGCATAAAGATAAAAAGTTCAACTAAAAACATCTAGTGCTTGAACCATTTTACAAAAAACAATCCAAGTATATTATTAACGATCACAATGGATACTAAATAAGTGAAATTTGCATGTGAACGGGAGGCGGAAATATACGATGGGGAACTCCAATCTGAAAAAGGCAGAATCTGGTGCTTGGTTAAGTATTTCAGCCTATATTATACTATCCACATTTAAGCTGATCATGAGTTATATCGGAAACTCAGAAGCATTGAGAGCAGATGGATTAAACAATTTAACGGATATCATTGCCTCTTTAGCGGTTTTAATTGGTCTAAAAATCTCGCAAAAGCCACCTGACGAAAATCATCGCTATGGTCATTCGAGAGCAGAAACCATTGCCTCCTTAGTTGCATCATTCATCATGGCCACAGTCGGAATCCAAGTCATCATAGGATCAGCACAATCCTTTTTCAACAGAACAGAAAGTAGTCCTGATATCATCACAGCCTTTGTTGCCCTCATTTCTGCGGTCTTTATGTTTGGAATTTATCGATATAACCTTAATTTATCCAAGAAAGTAAAGAGTAAATCGCTCTATTCCGCTGCCCAAGACAATCGCTCCGATTCATTAGTAAGTATCGGTGCAGCTATAGGGATTACCGGATCTTATTTTGGACTAGTTTGGCTTGATCCATTAACCGCTGCCCTTGTTGGAGTCATTATTTGTTATACAGCTTGGGGGATTTTTAAAGAAGCGGTACTCGATTTAACAGATGCATTTGAGGTAACAAAACTAAAGGAGATCGAAGACACCATTAGTCATACACCGGGTGTGAAGCTCGTGAAGGACATTAAAGCACGGCTACATGGAAATCAAGCAATCGTTGATGCTACTATTTTCGTTGAACCCACCTTAACAGTAATCGAAGGCCATCAAATTGCCGAAGAAGTAGAAGAGCGGTTAAATCAAGAACATCAAATTAACAATTCAACTATTCATATTGAACCCGGTTAAAAAAATTTAAAGGGGCTATTTGGCAATTGCCATGTAGCTCCTTTTTGATAATACCTGACTTTCTTTTTTGATCCCCTTCTGCCACGCTTTTTCAAGATATATATGATAGTAATGTACAAGTCTATTCTAGGGTAAAAAGCTTGAACATATATTGAAAAATACAAAAAAACTTCCAGCATAACGATACTGACCATTGGAGTTATACGTTCTCTCATCATTTGAACTTCCCATCTAGAGTAACATCTCAGATGAAAATGCATATTTTGGGTGAAGGAGGGATGAAAATGTATAATCATAACGGTGTTCCATTAGAAAATATGCCACAATATGACCAGCAAGAAAATCAGGATTTTAGAAATGTCAAAAGTATATGTATGCAATACATGAACTTTCATATCATTGCTCAAATGAATGATGGTTCGCAAATGGAAGGAATTATTGATGATGTCGACGATGAAGGTGTAACCATGTTAGTCCCTGAAGACATAGAAGAGGATACAAGGCAATTTGGATATGGAGGATATGGCGGGTATGGTAGACGAAGATTCCGTAGATATCGCCGCCGGAGATTCCCGTTCTTTCTCTTCGGATTTCCATTTTTTTACCCTTACCCTTTTTATTACTAAAAACCAGGCCTTTACCTGAGCTTGTATTTCTTCATATATGTAAAAAGCAACCTACTGATTCAATGAAGTAGGTTGCTTTTTATGGTTAAAGACTAAGCTAGGTTATATGAAATCACCTATTAAACAGCTGCATCGTCCCAATTTTTTTCATCTTGGACAAAGAGGATACCGAGTTCGTGATGGTCACCTTCATAAAGAGCTCGTTGCACAAAGCGAATTTGTCCATTCACATCAAGTACCTCGAGTTTACAGTGTGCTCGATTTTTTTGTAGAGCTTCATAAAAGCTTTCCTCATTATTAATCGAAACACCATTAGCCTTCGTAATCAGTTCTCCAACCCCAAGACCCATTTTCGCAGCAGGTGAATTAGGAATGACCCCAAGAATCATAAGACCGTGATTTCTTTTTGAAAAATAAAACGGAAGACTGTCTTCAAATAAACGTTGACGCATCGAAATTACCTCACGTCCAATGATCGCAAGTGCCACAACGACAATTGACGCAAGCGGATACCAATAACCGACCGCTGACAAGCATGTGAGCAAAATACCGAATACGATAACCTTTCTTCCAACTTGCTTGATTGCTTTAACAGGTAACATCCCTTGAACTTGTTGGGAAAATCCAATCGCAAATGGAACAAGCATCAGCGAATAGGTTTCGCCTGCAATAGAAAAGATTGGCCACCATTCAAAGGGTGCGGACAATGCTTCACCTGGAATGATTAAAAACACGGGCAACATCCATAATCGTTTCGCTTCATGGACACCAACCTGTAATCCTCTTTTACTTTTGATGAGCTTTGGCGAGGTACCCTTACTTCCATTCCGCAAAATGAAAATACCCTCTGCTACGATTAACAAACACACCAGAACAGAAATCGCAGGCAGAATCATTGGACTCCATTCTGGTGTTTGACTTTGAATAAAGGGAAATGACCACTTTTGTCTAAGAAAGAAAAGTGTAGCGAAAAAGGCAAAACCAACCGTGTAAATGGGAGATAGCAATCGGACCTTTGCAAGAAAACTCCATAATAAGGTAAAAAGAGCAATAAAAATAATGGTTTCAATCGGGATCACCAGTCCTAGACCAATGACCACAACAGAAAGGATCAAGCCGATCCCTATCCCTAACGGAAGAAGCTGTCGTAGTTCAAAATAAGCATTCTCGGCCCGAACATGAAAACTTTTTCGTTCCCGCTTCACTCTTGATATACCTAACATTGCGGCAAGGAAAAAAACATAATAAAACACCGGATTCAGAATTAATTTCTCTAATCCTTTTAAAAGCTCAATAACCCACTCTAGTGCCAAACCTGCCACCAACCTCTATTAATCTATTCTATTATCTAATCTCTATTAAGACTATTCTATCAAATTAAAAGAGGGCAGTAAATTGGCTAATACTTCCTTTGGAGTAAAATGGGAATCTTGGACCTTATTCATAAGTACTAGAATACATATTGCGTGAGCTTATTTATCTTTCTTATCCGACTTATTCCCCCTGCATCAAACAAAAAAACGCACGTGAACGTTATCCCCATACGTCCCGTGCGGTCCAAAAATTGATGATTCTAAAAGTTTTCCCTTGATTCTTTTACTGTGCTGTAATTTTGAGTGCAGCTTGTAATTGGAGATCATTTTTTTCCTTTTTCAACTCTTTTATCACCGCCTGTTCAAGAGCAGCTGCGGTTTTATCATCAATTCTTCCGTCTACTTTCAAATCATTCTCTTGCTGAAAAGCCTTAACCGCTATTTCCATACCACCGCTATAATAACCATCCGTTCTCCCCGGCTCATATCCAAGACTTGTTAGAATTTGCTGCGCATTTTTCACCTTTTCATTATTCATATCCTTTGCTAAAGGTTCAGTCAACTGTATTGGATGTGTATGAAAAAGATCGGACTGCGTTACTTCCACATCGGGTTCAATTCCTTTTTTATGAATCCAGTTGCCGTCAGGTGTAAGCCACTTGAATAGAGTCAATTTAATATTGCTTCCGTCACCCATTGGTACCGCCTGTTGAACCGTCCCTTTTCCAAAGGTTTTTTCCCCAATTAAGGTAAAACCCTCCGCTTCCTTCAAAGCCCCCGCAAGAATTTCTGAAGCAGATGCACTCCCTTTATCAATTAGAACAGCTACAGGATAGGGTTTATCCTTCTCTAAAGTGGTATAAAACGGTTCTTTTTCACCATTTCGCTTCTCAATTTGCACATAAGGTTTTTCCTTTGAAACAAACTCCTTGAGAATCTCCTGGACACTTTCTAATAGCCCGCCTGGATTACCACGAACATCAATCACCAAGCCGTTGATATCCTTTTTCTCCAATTCTTTTAATTGTTTTTTAAATTCGGATGCTGTCTCTTTTGAAAATGAAGTAAGTTCCATATATCCAATCGACTTGTCGTTTACCTTTTTTACTTTCGAATAAACCGTAATTTGCGGAATCTCGTCACGCTTAACAGAAACCGTAATTGGCTCCTTTAACCCTTGACGCATAAGCTCTAGCTTCACGGATGTTCCTTTTTTTCCACGAATTTTGAGCGTTGTTTCATACAAATCCAATCCCTCAACACTCTCTCCATCAACCTTTAAGATTTGGTCATACGGTTTAATCCCAGCCTTTTCAGCAGGGGAATCTTTAAAAGGAGCTACAATGACAATCTTTCCATCGACCATACTGACTTCGGCACCAATTCCTTCAAATGCAGAATCTAATGCTTGACTAAATTGTTTGGCTGTCTCCTTGTCCATATAAACGGAATACGGATCATCCAAGGTCGTGAGCATCCCTTGTATCGCCCCTTCGATTAACTGTTCTTCTCCCACTTCTTCAACATAATTCCCTTTGATCAGTTGATAGGCTTGCACGACTTTCTCCATACTCTCTTCCTCAATCGCTACTTCCATGATGAGTGGTTGTTCATGCTCATTTGATTCTAATTCCGATTCTGACTGCATTGAGACCTTATCTTTTTCAGCTGTCCACGTTATCGCCGCATATGTACCACCGGCTCCAGTTAACAAGGAGCCTGTCATAAGGAGCGCTATCCATTTACGGTTCATTTCCATCTCCCCTTCTACACTTCATCTCTATGAACCTTTCAAAGGATTCAAGCCTTTTTGTAAAAAAAGACTCTCCATCTGATTGATTTACCTATATTTTTATATTTCTTCCGGTCTACCTTAGTTCAATATATGTAAAAAAGGACGAGTTATGAAAAAATCTCTCATTGCATGATGTAAAAAATACAATGTATTGGTAGAAAGGGAAGTAGATATTTCGAAAATGGGGAAAAAGGATGATTTAACAAGAGGTACTGCTAAACTAAAATTTTATATTAGCTTTCAAACATGTATGAAAAAAACGGAAGAGCATGAATCTGCCCTTCCGTTTTTCTTTTCATTATTATCTGTTTTACTTTTACATCGGAACGATTCCAATAGGATTGATGGCATTCGTTCTTCCACCGACCCATTCTCCACGGTGTAACTCAAAGTGCAAATGTTGACCAGTCGATCTACCGGTCGTTCCCATATACCCGATAATCTGTCCTTTTGAAACAGTAGATAAATTGTTAACTAAACGGCTGTTTAAGTGAGCATATACCGTTGTGTAAATCTGTCCATTGATAGAATGCGAGATCATAATTACATTTCCGTAAGTTCCCATCACTTGTGAACGGATCACGACCCCATCAGCAGCAGCGACAATTGGCACTGTTCCGTTTTTAGCAATGTCTACACCATAATGAAAGTCCCCACCGTTAAAACTACGATAACCAAAGTTAGATGACATATATCCTTCTGCTGGGCTTGTAAAAGCACCACTCGATACAGGAGCTGTTTTTACTGTAGTTTGACTTGTTGTACTTCCGCTTGTTGAGCTGCTCTTTTTAGTTGTACTCTTGCTTGTCGATGAACTACTCTTTTGAGCGGCTGCGGTAGTCTTAGCTTCTGCTGCTTCTGCTGCTTCTGCTGCCCTAGCAGCGGCGGCTTCCGCTTCTGCTTTTGCTTGTTTCTCTTGTTCCAATTGAATGGCTTGTTTAATAGCCTTCTCTTGGGATGCAAGAATATCCTTTTCCTCTTCAAGACTCGTCACTAACTGGTTTGCTTCATCTTCTTCTTGCTCAAGTGATAGCATTAATTGATTTTTCTCTTCCTTTTGACCATCTAATTCGACCTTTAAGGCTTCAAGCTCTTGACGCATTTTCTCAAGATCCGATAAATCCGTTTCTACTTGTTCTTTCTTTTGTTCTAAAGCTTCTTTATCCTCGTTATGCTCTTTCATAATCGTTTGGTCAGCTTCTAGAATAACCGCAACAGCTCCAACCCGGTCAATAAAGTCACCAAAGCTTTGCGCACCCACTAATACATCAAGATAACTAACCATTCCCCCGCCTTCCTGATAAGCACGGGCACGATCTTTTAACAATTCATTTCGTTGTTCAATTCGTTCGATCAGTACGTCAATTTCACTTTTTAATATATCAATCTCTTCATTTTTCTCATCAATTTGCTGGTTTTTTTCAGCGATTTTCGTAGTTGTATCCCCAATCGCTAAATCAATACTATTAATATCTTCATTAACTTTTTTCATTTCGGCGTTAATTTCTTCTATCTGACTAGTAGCCTCATTTAGCTCGCTCTCAATGCCAGAGCGCTCTTTTTGAATCTCATTGTTTTTTGCTTCTAAATCTTCTATTTTTTCCGCCCATACATTTTCTGCTGGTACTCCTGCAAAAACTGTGCTTAGCCCCACTGTAGCGGCCACCGATAATGTAAGAATTGCTTTCTTCAACTTCAATTTCTCCCTTCCACTGAACACATCTGTCATATGTACAGGCCAACCGTTTACGATCTCTATTTTTTTAATATGTAAGGAGGGACAAGAAACTTGAGCTTCTTGATCCCCTTTACTCTATACCTTTAAAAATTTTCTAACGGACATTAAACTGCCCCACACACCAATCAACACACCCATTAAAATAAGTAGTCCAGCTACTTGATAAATAAACGGGCTAAACTCTAGTAATTGAATAAAATTACCTTTCAGCTTTTCAGATAAGTAGTTATATGAATAGTAATAGGACGCCCCCACAATCACAATCGGAAGGACAGACCCTAGTAAACCAAGCCACAGACCTTCGAAGATATATGGCCAACGGATAAACCCATTAGTTGCTCCTACTAATTTCATAATCTCAATTTCTGTTCTCCGAGCAAAAATAGTAATTTTAATCGTATTAGAAATTAAAAACATTGCTGTGAACAGTAAACCTAGAATTAAAACCATTCCTATGTTTCTAGCAATACTTGTTACTTCAAAAATCTTTTCTACACTATCTTGTCCATATTTTACCTTTGCTGCAAAATCCATTTTTTTGATCTGCTCAGCCGTTTGCATAGTATCTGTTGGGTTCTTCGCTTTTACGACAAATACATCGTTAAGCGGGTTATCCTGTTCAAATAACTTAAAGGCTTGTCCATCTTCACCAAAACTAGTAACCAGATTATCTAGTTCTTCTTCCTTTGGTGAAAATTCCACACTTTTAACAGTTGGAAGCTTTTCAATTTGATCTTGTAGTACTTGTTGATTCTCTTTTGTTGCGGCAACATCGATATGAACACGAACCTCTACGTCCTCTTCAATATTTGTGGCCACGTTATTAAGATTCATCATAATCACGAAAAAGACCCCAACTAATAGGAGGGTAATGGTCACTGCACTCACAGACGCAAACATCATCCAACCATTTCTACCAAGACTCTTAAAACTTTCTCTTACATGCCGGCGAAATGTTCTAGCCTTCATAGCCATAATCACCTCTCTGTTCGTCACGGGCAATCATACCGCTTTCAATGGCAATGACTCGATGTTTGATCGCGTTCACGATATCTTTATTATGGGTTGCCATGACCACGGTTGTCCCTCTCATGTTGATTTCCTTAAATGTTTTCATAATGTCCCATGCTGTATCAGGATCAAGGTTTCCTGTCGGTTCATCTGCAATGACTACCTTCGGAGAGTTTACGATCGAACGTGCAATCGAAACACGCTGCTGTTCCCCACCTGATAGTTCTTTTGGATGCATACGAGCCTTATGCTTCAGACCAACAAGGTCCAAAACTTCCATCACTCGTTTTTTAATATGATCCGGATGCTCCTCAATAACTTCCATCGCAAATGCTACATTTTCAAATATAGTAAGTGTCGGAAGCAATTTAAAGTCTTGAAAAACCACACCAATTTGACGACGAAGCATCGGAATCTTATTCGGCTTTATTTTTGCTAAATTAATCCCGTTAATCACAATACTTCCTTTTGTAGGCATTTCCTCACAATACATCATTTTTATAAACGTCGTTTTCCCTGCACCACTCGGACCTACGACATAAACAAACTCGCCTTGCTTTATTTGCACACTAATCCCATTGGTAGCAACAACTCCATTAGGATACTTTTTGTATACATTTTCCATTTTAATCATGTTATCACCCAATGTATTTTGTGTTGGAAAAAGCAACAATTTTTCTCGACAAAATCGACAAATTTCTACAAAATTCTATTGTTTTTTCCACACATCCCATTATACCATCATAATTCGCTAAAATAACCGTAAAAAATATTACAGTTTCTTTTCAAATACAAAAACAGTTTTTACTTAGAGCGTTGAAAGCTTCTGAATAGGGCAGAAAAATAGGGTTTATAAAGACCGTTTGACTTTTTTTAAGATGGGATTGGTAATTTGTGGATTTGAAGGATAGGATAAGATTCTAAATCGTATAAAGAAGACTTCCATCAGTGAGGTTTTTCTTCATCCCGCACTGATGGTTAGGCCCACTTATCGGACCTTTACGGGCAGTTGTTCCCCTACCTATCTTCTTTGTTATACTCTGAATTTTGAGGTGGGGGTTTTACTGCCTGTTAAGAGTGGGATAAAAAGGTAGATCATACTTGGAGTTTGTTCGAGAAGAAAAGTGGCAGACCCCACAATACAATATCTAGTAAAAATAAGTTGTACCTAGATTAGATATGGAATAGTCAGTGGGAGTCAGACCTTTATCGATATACGATTATTTTTTAGCCCCTAACCATTCTGCAACAGCTTTGGCTTCAGCACCTTCAATTAATCGAGGTGCCATTCCTTTTTTTCCTTCTGCAATTACTTTTTCAATATCTTCTACTGACAGTCTTGCACCAATGGCACTTAGATCAGCAGCAGGACCGCGTCCCTTTAGATCTCCACCGTGACATCGGGAGCAACTTTGGGTATAAATTTTTTCTGGATCGGCTGTTTCTGTCGTTGTCGTATCATCGCTTCCACCGCAAGCTGCTAGAACAAGCGAGACCCCCATAAGCAAGGCGAATAGTTCCCCCTTCATAAAATCTCCCCTTTGTAAATTACTTCATAATTCAGTTATATTATACCATACGATGACTACTAAAAACCCTCTACAATATTCAATAGAAGTTTTTTCATATAATAAATATTCTACATGAATGGGTTGATTTTCGTAAATTTCACATATAAAAAAGCCTTTCCCACCAGGTGGAAAAGGCTAATTTTAATAGATTGATCTGATCAAATTCGCCCCGCCGAATTTGCGCCCGGATTTTTATCACGCTTCAGAAAGCCACATCCTGTGGCTTTCGCCTGACTAGGACGTCCTGTCCGTCGTCGAGCTCGCTCGATCAATTACCTTTAAAGAATCCGAGGCATCCGCCGGAGGCTTAACTTCATTCAGCGGGGGTTCGAACCCCCACTGAATCAGAGAGATTTTTGCATTCATCCCCCACTTACAGAAGTGGAGACTTCTGTACCTGTCGCAAGCTTTCGGTACAAAAAGCATTTGCTGAATGAAGTTAAACAATAGTGTTATATTTATAAATACTTTCTACTAAATAGCCTATTCATATACACTATACTTTTTTCAAGAAAACCGCACCTTGCATCATTTCTTTACGAAATTTTTGAACGTAGGTATGCATTAATGAAGTCATTTAGATCGCCATCCATGACAGCATGTACATTTCCTACTTCTGTATTAGTCCGATGATCTTTTACCATCGAGTAGGGGTGAAATACATATGAACGAATCTGGCTTCCCCAACCAATATCCTTTTGCTCACCGCGAATTTCAGCAAGTTGCTCCTCTTTCTTTTCAATTTCCAATTGATAAAGTTTGGACTTCAACATTTTCATCGCGGATTCACGGTTTTTGATTTGTGATCGTTCAGATTGACAAGCAACGACAACACCAGTTGGAAGATGGGTGATCCGAATAGCCGAATCTGTTTTATTGATATGCTGTCCACCCGCACCACTTGCTCGGTATGTGTCGACCTTTAAATCTTCTGATCGAACATTGATTTCAATCTCATCATTAAATTCAGGCATAACATCACAGGAAACAAAGGAAGTATGACGACGACCTGATGAATCAAATGGAGAAATTCGAACAAGTCGATGAACACCCTTCTCTGCTTTTAAATAGCCATAGGCATTATGGCCTTTTATCGCAAGTGTTACACTTTTAATTCCCGCTTCATCACCAGGCAAATAATCAAGCGTTTCTACCTTGAATCCTTGTTTCTCAGCCCAACGAGTGTACATTCGAAGAAGCATCGAACCCCAATCCTGGGACTCCGTTCCACCCGCACCCGGATGTAGTTCTAGAATCGCATTATTTTTATCATATGGTTCGCTTAATAGAAGCTGTAGCTCAAATTGACTTAAACGATCGGTTAATTGTGTTAGCTCCTCTTCAAGCTCCTGTTGAAGCTCTTCATCGGCTTCTTCCTTAACCAATTCATAAGTTAACTCTAAATTTTCATAAGCCCCGAATAAATCATAGAACTCATTGACTTGATCTTTTAAGGCATTCGATTCATTGATCACGCCTTGTGCTTTTTGTTGATCATTCCAAAAATCCGGCTGAAGCATCACTTCATCCAACTCTGCCATTCGTGCCTCTTTGTTTTCTAAGTCAAAGAGACCCCCTAAATCCAGCTAAACTCTTAGCTGTTTTTTCTAACTCGTGACGAATCTCTGCTAACTCCATTCGTTCTCCACCTCTACAATATAATTTAAACCAAAAGCAGTGTCAGGCACCGAAAAAAGACAAAACAGTTATGAATGTCCATACAGGATGGATATTCACATATTATAACTTCATGCGATGCCCGCACTTTTCATGACCCTTTTCATAGTTCATCATTAAAACGACCAGAACCTACTCTACATTGGCATGACAATTTTTATATTTTTTTCCACTTCCACATGGACATGGATCATTACGACGAATCTGAACCTTTTTTACAACGGGCTTTTTCTTCACTTTTTCACCGTCTTCTTTTGGGTTAACGGCTTGCCCCTTTACCACTTCTTCCCTTTGAAGGTTATTGCGAATTTCTGCTTTCATAATATATTTCGCAACATCCTCTTCAATCGATTCCACCATGATTTCAAACATCGCAAATCCCTCTTGTTGGTATTCACGCAGAGGATTGACTTGTCCGTAAGCACGCAGATGGATTCCTTGACGAAGTTGATCCATCATATCAATATGGTCCATCCACTTGGAATCAACAGCACGTAATACGATGACTTTTTCAAATTCACGCATTTGCTCTTCGCCAAGTTGATTTTCTTTTTCATTATAATGCTCTTTCACTTTGGAGAAAATAGTATCCGTTATTTCTCCCCGGTCTTTTCCACGAAGGTCGTCAACCATCAGATCGCCTTCTGGAAGAAGGTTGCCGTTAATATAGTCTATTAGACTTTGGTAATCCCATTGTTCTGCCTCTTCACTATCAAGAGTACGAGCGGACACATTGCGTTCTATCGAAGATCGCACCATACTTTCTACAATGCTTCGTAAGTTTTCTGATTCTAACACTTCATTTCGCTGTGCATAAATAATCTCACGCTGCTGACGAAGCACATCATCGTATTGCAACAATTGCTTCCGGGCATCGAAGTTATTTCCTTCCACCCGTCTTTGCGCAGATTCCACAGCTTTTGAAACCATTTTGCTTTGAATCGGCTGAGTATCATCCATGCCCAGCTTTGACATCATCGCTTTCATATTATCCGAACCAAAACGTCGCATCAGCTCATCTTCCATTGAAAGATAGAACTGTGTGACACCTGGGTCTCCTTGACGTCCAGAACGTCCACGCAGCTGGTTGTCGATCCGGCGACTCTCATGACGCTCGGTACCAATGACCGCAAGTCCACCGACCTCTATCACACCTTCACCCAGCTTAATATCGGTACCACGCCCTGCCATATTCGTCGCGATCGTAACGGCACCTGGTTGTCCTGCATTTAAAATAATCTCTGCCTCGTGTTCATGGTTTTTCGCATTCAAGACACTATGACGAATTCCTTTTTTCGATAAATAATTTGAAATAATTTCTGAGGTTTCAATCGCCACTGTACCAAGGAGAACTGGTTGTCCCTTCTCATTGCGCTCTGCAATATCTTCCACAACGGCTTTAAACTTACCATCCATACTCGCATAAATTAAATCAGCTCTGTCATCACGAGCAATCGGCTTATTCGTTGGAATGACGATAACATTCATATTATAAATGTTACGGAATTCTTCTTCTTCTGTTTTCGCTGTACCCGTCATACCCGATAATTTCTCATACATACGGAAATAGTTCTGGAACGTAATCGTGGCAAGTGTCATACTCTCATTTTGAATTTCTAAAGCTTCTTTTGCTTCAATGGCTTGGTGGAGACCATCACTATAACGACGTCCCTTCATTAAACGACCGGTAAACTGGTCAACAATCACAATTTCTCCGTCTTGCACAACATAATCCACATCACGATGCATACTCACATGGGCTTTCAATGCCTGTAGAATATGATGGTTCAGTGTCACATGGCTAATATCAAATAAATTTTCAATACCAAAAGAGCGCTCTGCTTTTGTCATTCCAGCCTCGGTCAATTGAACACCTTTTGTTTTTTCATCGTACGTATAATCCTCTTCTTTTTTCAAAACATGAACAAAAGCATTTGCTTGTATATAAAGCTGGGTTGACTTTTGAGCAGAACCTGAAATAATCAAAGGGGTACGGGCTTCGTCAATTAAGATGGAGTCCACTTCATCAATGACCGCATAATGCAAGGGGCGCTGTACTTTTTGCTCTTTGTAAAGCACCATATTATCACGTAAATAATCAAAGCCTAGTTCATTGTTTGTACTATATGTAACATCACAAGCATAAGCAGCTTGTTTATCTTCTTTAGATAGTCCATTAAGGTTTAACCCCACCGTTAACCCGAGAAACGTATAGAGTTGACCCATTTCACTGGCATCACGACTTGCCAAATATTCGTTGACGGTTATGACATGAACGCCTTTTCCTGTTAATGCATTTAAATAAACAGGCATGGTCGAGGTTAAGGTTTTTCCTTCCCCTGTTTTCATTTCAGAAATATTTCCTTCATGAAGAGAAATACCACCCATTAACTGAACGGGGTATGGATACAAGCCGAGTACTCGTTTCGCACCTTCACGAACGACCGCAAATGCTTCGAAAAGAAGGTCGTCGACGGTTTCTCCTTTTTGGTAACGAGCTTTAAACTCTTCTGTTTTCCCACGTAACTCATCGTCAGATAGCTTTTCCATTTGGGATGCATATGCATCCACTTGCTCAGCCATTTTTGTGAGACGTTTTATTTCTCGCTTATTTGGATCAAACACTTTACTTAAAATGCCGGCCATAAAAACGCTCCTTTTTATAAAAAATCTCTTGTCTTGTATAGAGGCAAAGTTTTTCTTTACATGTAAAATAGACTTGGTGATTTAAAATCTATGTTAAACAACATTCCTTTGCATATGGATCGGAAAGTGAGTCTCCAAGACCTAAGAGCCTATCCGTTACATTATTTTTTGTGTTAATGAAAAAAGATTCGCTTTAAAGATGACGAATCCTTCTGTAAAAAATCGCTATTTTCCTTCATTATCTTACCACTTCCTCTATACAGTGACAACTTATGTGAGAAGAAGTGCTTAGCATTCTTGAATGGTATTTCTCATATGTATGATTCTTGTCTTGCATGATTTATGATACATCGGTTTAACTCAGGTAAAAAGAAGGATAGTAAAACGCAGCCCTTTTGAAAAGAGCTGCGTTTGTTTGGTCTGCGACCTGTGTTTGATTGGAATCAAGTGTTGTGTTTCTTATTGAGCTTCAATTAAACCGTAACGACCGTCTTTTCGTTTGTAGACAACGTTTGTTAGGTTTGTTGCAGCATTTGTAAAGACGTAGAAGTTGTGACCAAGCATATTCATTTGAAGAATGGCTTCTTCACTATCCATTGGTTTTAAATCAAAGCTTTTTTGACGTACAACCTCTAGATCGTTTTCTTCTTCAATGATTGGTTCGTCTGCATCAACAATCTCGTTTGTGAAGAACGCCTCTATACCGCCTTTTTCACGGAACTTACGATTCACTTTTGTTTTATGTTTACGGATTTGACGCTCAAGCTTGTCTGTAATGAGGTCAATCCCAGCATACATATCATTGTGAGTTTCCTCTGCACGTAACACAAGGTTTTGCATTGGAATCGTTACCTCTACTTTAGCTGTTTTATCATTGTAAGTTTTTAGGTTGACGTTTACGTTTGCATTCGGTGTTTCTGTGAAGTAGCGTTCAAGCTTTGTGATTTTCTTTTCGACATACTCTCTAATTGCTGGAGTTACCTCAATGTTTTCACCACGAATGTTGTAGTTCATAAGTGAACTCCTCCTTTTCTTTTTCCCTACGGATAATTTATAAGGGGGAAATGATTAAGTAAGCGTTTTAATTCTTACCTTTATCATTATGATAACCTTATCAATTCCCGCTGTCTATCTTTATAAAATCTTATATGTTTACATTTCTATTTTGGCCTTTCAATCTCCTGCTAAATCAGCAATTTTTTTAAAAATGTGTCGATTTTATGACGTTATTGTAGTTTAGAAGGAGTCGAAACAAGTGGTGTCCTGCTGAAATAAACAAAATGG
>NZ_JAETXM010000090.1 GCF_024494465.1 Bacillus sp. V3B
CGTATATATCAAAATGTTACTTTGTATTTTATTGACAATTGGTATCTGTCTATGGTTAGAGAAAAGAAACGGAGCCAAAGCATCTGTATAAGGGTGTTCAGGTGAAGAAAATAATTCCTCTTAAAAAGATGAAAAATCATGCCTTTCCACAACTACGAGTTAAAACATTAAATAAACGTAACTACTCAGCCACCCTCATAATTATGAGGGTGGCTGAGTAGTTGCGTTTTGAGTAATTAGTCCATAAGCAGCAAATAAAAGAACAATTACTGATAAAACATAACGTGAAATTTTTAACATATAATTACTCCTCTTTATCTTCTTGCACTAACCTGCAAATTATATACAGTATGGTTTTTGACCGTATTCATCGTTAATAATGAAACAAAAACAGCCTATTTTCTAACTTTGTTTACTTATTATATTCAGTAAGTAATTATAGTTTTCAACGTAAACAACGATAGGACTTTACTTGGAGAGGTGGGTATGATAGGCTCGT
>NZ_JAETXM010000091.1 GCF_024494465.1 Bacillus sp. V3B
TAGGTTATTTCGTTATCATCTATGGTTTTTTTACTTTTTTTATTCTTAGATTTATCAGACATGGGTGGCCGTCCTTTCGGTCTATCCAGGGACTCAGCACCATCCTCCAAAAAAGCTTTCTTCCATACCGTTATCATAGGAGGATTTGTTAGCCCAAATTCCAGGGCTGTTTCGTTTACTGAAGATCCTGTTCTTTTCATAAAGCTTAATACATCCAGCTTGAATTGAACAGAATAAGTTTTATTCTGTTTTTTCCTCATTAACCCCTCAGGTCCGAACCTCTCGTAATTTTTCACCCAATTAATAATCTGCTTATGTGACTTAATTCCATGTTTTTTAGCCAACAGCTTAAATCCAAGTTGTCCTTCTTGATATTCTCTTACTACCATAAATTTAAATTTTTCACTATATTTAGCCATAAAATAAAACACCCCAAAAGTTAGATTTTTACTCTAACTTTTGGGGTGCAGTTCA
>NZ_JAETXM010000092.1 GCF_024494465.1 Bacillus sp. V3B
CGCAAACACATGTTTCGCTACGCAAAAAGACGATTCATCTCCCACTTATTTTTGGGCGTTGCCCTTCACAAAATTGAAGTGGGAGTCTTCTCGCCTAAAATGATAAATAAAGCACTGCAAGCTATCGCAGTAATTGTTGCAAAAATAGTTTTTTTAACACGTCTTTTATGATGATAATTTGAAGGAGTTTCTAAATTCATTGACTCAACAATATTTGGTACCTGTTAAAAGTGGTGCAACTATTGTGGAGGTTAGCACAACAAGAAACAATGAAGATAAGAAAAGATTAATACAATTCATGGTTTTGTATGAGGGAGATAGAAAATGAGATTACAGATTTCCCGAACGAGAAAGCCCACTTCTTCAGATGTGGGATGAAAGTGAGGTCGAACCAGGCGTGTTTTATGATACGTTAAGGGTTCGATTTTTTAATTTTTAATCAATTTGACTGTCGTGCGAACATTGGTTCTGTTATAATAATTGTATAAGAATAAAAAGAAAGGAGGAAACATTG
>NZ_JAETXM010000093.1 GCF_024494465.1 Bacillus sp. V3B
AGAAATGGGATTAAAGATAAGGCAACAATAATAATGGCGAATGAAGGGCCAATTGCTGCAATAGCTCCCGTTTTCAGTGCACTGTTTACTTCGTCATTTGTCATACCAATTTCCTTACTTGTTTTCTTAGCTAACAGAATAAATTTTATAGCTTGAAAAATAACCACACCTAAAATAAGTACAGAAACGGTCCAAACTAGCGGACTACTAGCAAGCCTCATTGCTTCTTCCATTGTCTTCACTCCCTTAATTCCTTTCTGTTTGTGCTTTGACCCTTAAATGCTCCTTCAGAAACAGCCATAAAAACACCCTCCATTTAGACAATCTCTTTATTTGGGTCCTGCATGCTCGGGCTGTTCAAGTAATCAAACACAAGTGAAATAAACATTTTTCCGATCTGAAGAATACTAAGTTCATCGACATCAAATTTGGGATGATGA
>NZ_JAETXM010000094.1 GCF_024494465.1 Bacillus sp. V3B
TTTATACCAAGGTTAAAAGTTGATGGTTTTGTTGTTCAGTTTTGAGGGAGTTATTTCATTTATAATGATATACTACCGTTATGAGGGCCTATAGCTCAGCTGGTTAGAGCGCACGCCTGATAAGCGTGAGGTCGATGGTTCGAGTCCATTTAGGCCCACCATTTTTTCCTCTATAACGGGGCCTTAGCTCAGCTGGGAGAGCGCCTGCCTTGCACGCAGGAGGTCAGCGGTTCGATCCCGCTAGGCTCCACCAATTAATCTACCATAACTTGATTGTTCTACTAGATCATTTTTTTGGTGTTTTTTGTTCTTTGAAAACTAGATAATGATTATGAAGAAGATAACAAGAATAACCGAGTAATCGCCACATTAGATTTTTTTCTTTATTTTTGTTTCTATTTATAGAAGCATGTAAAGAGTATGAACCAAAGTA
>NZ_JAETXM010000095.1 GCF_024494465.1 Bacillus sp. V3B
TGGTGAAGTAGGAGCAGGAATTCAGCTGGCAGCGAATGCCACAAATGTATTACAGCGTTTAGGTGTAATGGAAAAGATTAACGAGATCGCCGTTTTTCCAAAAAGACTGGTGTTAATGGATGCTTTTAGCGGTGAAGAGTTATCTGCTTTAGACCTTGGGGATGTCTATAAAGAGAGATACGGTGCACCTTATATTGTATTACATCGTTCTGATCTTCATCATATCCTTGTAGAGGCTTGTGAAGAAAACCCTTATATTGAGCTGGTTACCAACCAATCGATCGTAGAAACCGTAGAAAGCGAAGGCACTGTTACGGTAACAGCTGCGAATGGAGATCAACACACTGGAAAAGCTGTCGTTGGGGCAGATGGAATTTGGTCTAATATCCGTAAGCTGTTCTCTGATGATGAAGCTATATGTTCTCAATATGTA
>NZ_JAETXM010000096.1 GCF_024494465.1 Bacillus sp. V3B
CGGTGAAGTGGGGGCAGGAATTCAGCTGGCAGCGAATGCCACAAATGTATTGCAGCGTTTAGGTGTAATGGAAAAGATTAACGAGATCGCCGTTTTTCCAAAAAGACTGGTGTTAATGGATGCTTTTAGCGGTGAAGAATTATCTGCTTTAGACCTTGGGGATGTCTATAAAGAGAAATACGGTGCACCTTATATTGTATTACATCGTTCTGATCTTCATCACATTCTTGTAGAAGCTTGCGAGGAAAACCCCTATATTGAGCTCGTGACAAATCAATCAATCGTCAAAACCGTAGAAAGTGAAGGTATTGTCACGGTAACGGCTGCCAATGGAGATCAACATAGTGGAAAAGCTGTCATTGGGGCAGATGGGATTTGGTCGAATGTACGTAAATTGTTCTCTGAAGATGAGGCTGTATGTTCACAATATGTC
>NZ_JAETXM010000097.1 GCF_024494465.1 Bacillus sp. V3B
AAAAAGCACAAGTTTATTTAAAAAAGGTTGCGGGGGTAAATTTTCCCGATAAATCACCTGATTGGAGTTATATTCGAAAATGTAATAAAGTACGGAATCTTTTAATACATAACGGCGGATATATAGACGGGAACAACGAAAAGCAAATCAAAGAAATCGAATCTATAAAAGGCATTCGATTAGATAAAAATTTCTTTGAAAATAGGATTATTTTAGACGATACATTTTGTTTGGAATTCATTGAGAAAATGCGCGTTTTTATAAAAGAGGTTTCAAAAGAAATTAGTCCGCCAAGCCCCTTTTGACGGAATAGCTTCGGATAATGTTTTTGATTTTATTATTTAACTAACGCATGCTTATATACAGTATCAGTGAAAAAAGGTTGATAGAATGCACCTTTTATCAT
>NZ_JAETXM010000098.1 GCF_024494465.1 Bacillus sp. V3B
CTTTTTACTATCTTTTTTCATGGTTGGACGTCCCTTCTTCTTAGATTTGAGGGCGTCCACTCCTTGAGATTCGAATTGAATTCTCCACTTTCTGATTAAGGCAGGAGAGGTGATGTGGAATAGTGTTGCAGTTTCATTCGGAGACGTCCCATTATCATTCATAAAATTAAGTACGTCTAGTTTAAACTGTGCTGAGTAGTTTGTATATGACTTTTTCAATAAACCCTCTACACCGTTACGTTCGTATTGCATCACCCAGTTTCTAACAACACTGTCAGATGTACCAATCGACTTCCCAATCGTTGAATAACTCTCCATACCAGTTTTATAGCGTTGTACTACAGCTAACTTTTCTTCATCAGTAAATTTAACCATGAAAAAACT
>NZ_JAETXM010000099.1 GCF_024494465.1 Bacillus sp. V3B
CTATTAATTCAAAGGTAAAACTGGTGCCGGCCAGAGGACTTGAACCCCCAACCTACTGATTACAAGTCAGTTGCTCTACCAATTGAGCTAGGCCGGCTTAATATTATTTAGTTTCCTGAATTATTATTGTGGTCTTGTGCTCCAAAATCCTTTGGTTTTTTTCGCAAATCGCATCCTCTTCAGGACACTGCGATTCTCTACCAATTGAGCTAGGCCCGCATAAATATAATATGGTGGAGGATGACGGGATCGAACCGCCGACCCTCTGCTTGTAAGGCAGATGCTCTCCCAGCTGAGCTAATCCTCCATTTTAAATTTAATAGCTTG